>NZ_NOIO01000001.1:0-636979 GCF_014596605.1 Pseudomonas sp. PSB11 | reverse complement strand
GATGGTGCGGGAGGCAATCTTGATCTACAACCAGGAGCGCCCGCACCTGTCTTTAAAATACAAAACGCCCGATGCGGTGCATCGGGCGCTGGGTGAAATAGATGTAAACCTATTTCAGGACTAGACACTTCGAATTGATCGTGCCCACGCTCCGCGTGGGAATGCCTCTACGGACGCTCCGCGTTCGGCTCTTAACGGGACGCGGAGCGTCCCGGGCTGCATTCCCACGCAGAGCGTGGGAACAATCCCTGCTAAGGCTCCATCCCCAACTCATGCTTGACCAACTCAAGCAACTTGCCGCTATCAATGGGCTTGAGCAGGAAGTCCACCACGCTCAGGTGCATCGCGGCGATGGCGTCCTTCACGTCGGCGTCGCCGGAGACGATGATGATCGGCATCGCCGCCCGCACCGATTCGCGCACTTGGCGGATCAGCTCCAGGCCATCGACATGTCCCATGCGCAGGTCGGTGATCACCAGGCCAATCGAGGGTTTCTCTTCCAGCATCTTGAGTGCGGTTTCGCCACTGGCGGCCGTCAAGCAACGAATGCCGTCCATTGCCAGAATCTCCGAGAGCAACTCCCGGGCATCCTTGTCGTCGTCGACGATCAGCACCCGCTGGGACGGCAGGTCAGGTTCCAGCATGACGTCACTGAGCGCCTGGCGCTCGTCGTCACTCAAAATATCGTGGTCGGACATGGCATTCTCTACATGTTCAATTCAATTCCCTAGCACAGTGGTGAGACATCGCTAAGCAGACCTTCAATGTGCACTCCGTCGGAAAATTTTCCAAGAGGGACAAGGTGAGGTTTTTCCTACATTTGCGTAGGGTTTTTCTGTATCAGCATTACAACTGCGTCCTACCTAGACTTACGTCCAATGGGCACCCCGACCGTAGGGGTGGACCATGAATGAGTCATCCGACAACAACAATTCAAAAAGACTGCGGTAATGGTTATGAGTAAAGCGGACGCCTTCACACAGGCAGGGAAAACCGCGGTGTTGCAGAACATCCAGGGTACTTTGCAATTTCTTCAACGCTTCCCGCCCTTCAACCAGATGGAACACGCCCACCTGGCGTACCTGGTAGAACAATGCCAGCTGCGTTTCTACGCCCCCGGCGAGAGCATCATCAAGCCCGCGGACGGTCCGGTTGAACACTTCTACATCGTCAAGCAAGGCCGGGTGGTCGGCGAGCGTCCGCACTCGGCCAAGGGCGGGACCGAAACCACCTTCGAAATCACCACAGGCGAGTGCTTCCCCCTCGCCGCGCTGCTGGGGGAGCGGGCGACACGCACCGAACACCTGGCCGCCGAAGATACCTTTTGCCTACAGCTGAACAAACTTGCATTCATCAAGTTGTTCGCCATTTCCGGCATCTTTCGCGATTTTGCCTTACGGGGCGTTAGCAGCCTGCTGGATCAGGTCAATCAACAGGTCCAGCAAAAAGCCGTGGAAACCCTCGGCACCCAATACTCGCTTAATACCCGCCTGGGCGAATTGGCCATGCGCCATCCGGTGACATGCACCCCAACCACACCCTTGCGCGAAGCCGTGACCCAAATGCACGAGCAGCAGGTCGGCAGCATCGTGATCGTCAATGAACATAAAGCGCCGCTGGGCATTTTCACCCTGCGCGATTTGCGCCATGTCGTGGCCAACGGCATCGGCGATTTCAGCGAGGCGATCGAGCGGCACATGACCCCGTCGCCGTTTTACCTGTCTCCAGACCATAGTGCCTTCGATGCCGCGATTGCGATGACCGAGCGGCATATCGCCCATGTCTGCCTGGTCAAGGATCAGCGCCTGTGCGGTGTGGTCTCGGAACGCGATCTGTTTTCCCTGCAACGGGTCGACCTGGTTCACCTGGCGCGCACCATCCGCAGCGCCCAGCGTGTGGAAAACCTGGTGCTGCTGCGTGGCGAAATTGGTCAACTGGTGGAACGCATGCTGGCCCACGGTGCGTCTTCGACCCAGATCACCCACATCATCACCCTGCTCAACGACCACACCGTGTGCCGGGTGATAGAGCTGACCCTGGCTGAGAAAGGCGATCCGGGCATTCCGTTCAGCTGGCTGTGTTTCGGCAGCGAAGGACGCCGCGAACAGACACTGCACACCGATCAAGACAACGGCATTCTGTTCGAAGCGCGGGACGCGGCCCACGCCGCCGAGATTCGCGGGAAATTGCTGCCCATTGCCCATCAGATCAACCAAAGCCTGGCGCTTTGCGGTTTCACGCTGTGCAAAGGCAATATCATGGCCAGCAACCCGGAACTCTGCCTGTCGCGGGTCGAATGGGCCCGACGATTTGGTGCGTTCATTCGCGAAGCCACGCCGGAGAATCTGTTGGGGTCGAGCATCTATTTCGATTTGCGCGTGGTCTGGGGCAGCGAGCAAGGCTGCGAACAACTGCGCCGCGCGATTCTCGACCAGGTGGCCGACAACCGACTGTTCCAGCGCATGATGGCTGAAAACGCGTTGCGCAATCGTCCGCCCGTAGGACGTTTCCGTGAGTTCGTGCTGGCGCGTAAAAATGGCGAAAAAGCCACGCTGGACCTGAAGATCCAGGGCCTGACCCCCTTTGTCGACGGGGCGCGGTTACTCGCCCTCGCCCACGGCATCGAAGCGAACAATACCCTGGAGCGCTTTCGCCAACTGGTGGCCAAAGAGGTCATCGAGCCACTGGATGGCGCAGCGTATGAAGAGGCCTATCACTTCATCCAGCAAACCCGCATGCAGCAACATCAGCTACAGACCCGGGAGAATTTGCCTTACTCCAACCGGGTCGACCCCGACAGCCTCAATCATCTGGATCGACGCATCCTGCGCGAATCCCTGCGCCAGGCCCAACGCCTGCAAAGCAGCCTGTCCCTGCGATACCAATTATGAGCTACCAACTATGAGCCTTTTTTCATGGTTGCGCCCCGCCGGCCCGAGCTTGTCCGCGGACCTGCAACAACGCCTTCAACGCCTGCCTGTGGTCCAGGGATTAAGTGAATGCAGCCTGCGCGAACAGCGCTGGGTAGTGCTCGACCTGGAAACCACGGGACTGAACATGAACAAGGACCGGGTACTGTCTATCGGCGCCGTGGTGATCGAGGATGGCGCGATCGATTTCAGCCGGCAGTTCGAGCGCACCTTGCAATGCGACGAACTCAAACTCGGCCCCAGTGTGCTGATTCACGGCTTGGGGCCCAGTGCAATCGCCGCCGGCAGTGACCCGGCTGAGGCGTTGCTCGAGTTCATGGAGTTTGTCGGCGACAGCCCGGTGCTGGCCTTTCATGCGCCTTTTGACCAGCACATGCTCGGACGCGCATTGAAAGAGCACCTGGGCTACAAGTTGCAACATCCCTTTATGGATGTTGCGGACATCGCCCCGCTGCTGTGCCCGCAGGCCAATATCCGCGAGGCCGGCCTGGACGAATGGATCGATTGGTTCAAGCTGGAAGTCTTCGAGCGCCATAACGCCAGCGCCGACGCCCTGGCGACCGCCGAACTGGCGCTGATCCTGTTCAGTCGCGCACGACAGCAGCAGATTCACAGCCCGCTGAACCTGCAACAGCGGTTGAACCAGTGGAAGCGGCGGCAGCAAACGCCATCTTTCTAACGGTCACGCCGTTCCGTGTAGGAGCTGCCGCAGGCTGCGATCTTTTGATCTTGGAAATCAAAATCAAAAGATCGCAGCCTGCGGCAGCTCCTACAGGGTCATCCGACAATCTCCTACCCGACCAACGCCAATTGCTTTCACTCCCCCGCCTCTGACACAATCGCGAACAATTCTCGTTAGTTAATATTTCCCAATCGGTGATGCTGCGTGTCGTCAGTTCCAAGCCCCCAAAGTGAGCTCGTCGGTGCGCTATATCGCGACCACCGCGGTTGGCTACTGGCCTGGCTACGGCGCAATGTCGCCTGCCCGCAACGGGCCGAGGACCTGAGCCAGGACACTTTCGTGCGCTTGCTCGGGCGCGAAGAACTGAAAGAGCCGCGCGAGCCGCGGGCATTGCTGGTGGCGATTGCCAAGGGGCTGCTGTTCGACTACTTCCGCCGCGCCGCGCTGGAGCAGGCTTATCTCACCGAACTGATGCTGATTCCAGAAGCCGAACAACCGTCGGTGGAAGAACAGCAAATGATCCTCGAAGACCTGAAAAACATCGATCGCCTGCTCGGCAAGCTGTCGAGCAAGGCCCGCGCGGCGTTCCTCTACAATCGACTCGATGGCCTCGGCCACGCGCAAATCGCCGAGCGCCTTGGTGTATCGGTGCCGCGAGTGCGCCAGTACCTGGCCCAAGGCATCCGTCAGTGCTACATCGCCTTGTACGGGGAGCCGACATGAACCCGGTCAGTTCCAAACCGGTGTCGGCACAGGTGCTCGACGCGGCCATCGCCTGGCAACTGTCCCTGGACTCCGGCAGCCCTGTGGAACGCGAAGAGTTCGCCAAATGGCACGCCGCCCACGAAGAACATGCCCGCGCCTGGCGTCAATTGGGCATGCTCGACCAGCGTTTCAGCGTCGCCAGCGGCCCGGCCCGCACCGCCCTGCTGCAATCGCGCGAAGGCATTCGCCGCCGGGTGCGCAAGCTCGGCAGCGGCCTGGCCAGCATCGTTGCGGTGTTCGGCCTGGCGCTATACGCCGGTGAGCGCTATCTGCCGATCGATTATTGGCTGGCCGACCAGCGCACCGCCACCGGCGAACAACGCACGATTCGCCTGGACGACGGCACCCTGATCAACCTCAACACCCACAGTGCCGTGGACGTGCGCTTCGATGACAAGCAGCGGCGGGTCATCCTCCAGGAAGGCGAAATACTGATCGAAACCGGCCACGGCGACGCACGGCCGTTCATCGTTGAAACCCGCGAAGGCCGCATGCGCGCCTTGGGCACAAGGTTCCTGGTCAAGCGTGAAGAGCAAGGTACGCGCCTGAGCGTGTTGCAATCGGCGGTGGCCGCCCATCCGCAATCAAGTCCTGAGGAGCAGGTCCTGCGCGAAGGCCAGCAAATGCTGATTCGCAGCGACGGCCTGGGCCCGATTGTCGCGCTCAACCTCGGCGCCGATGCCTGGACCCGCGGCATGCTGGTGGTGGACAACGCGCGACTGGAAGATCTGGTGCATGAAATCGGTCGCTATCGCCCGGGTCTACTGGGTGTGGCGCCGGAAGTGGCCGACCTGCGGATCACCGGTAGCTTCCCGTTGCAAAACACCGACCTCGCCCTGAGCGCGCTGTTGCCAACGCTGCCGGTGCAGATTGAGCATCGTACGCAATGGTGGGTGACGGTGGCGGCGAAGACCGAGGCCAGGCCCTAAAAGGTGCTGCGTCAGTGAAGCCGCCTTCGCGGGCAAGCCACGGTCACAAAATTACCGGTCAGTGCAGAACCTGTGGCAGCGGGCTTGCCCGCGATGAGGCCATCAGATCCGCCACAAAACCCAACTTTATTGACTGAATCTAAATTATTTCCATCCAGCCCTATCACTTTTTGATTTTCGTTCGGTACTTAGGCAATTGAGAAGTATTCACTTTCAGGAGCCGCCGTATGTCCCGTTCGTTAGACGCCTTGTTGCGCCCCGGTTTGCTGGCGCTTGCCATTGCTCTTTGCACGCCTTTGGCCAGCAGCCAACTGGTCGCCGCTGAGCAGGCGTCCAGCGTTCGTGCCTACAACCTGCCGGCCGCACCACTGGCCAGTACCCTGAACCAGATTGCCAGCCAGGCCGGCCTGGCGTTGTCGTTGAACCCGTCGCTGGCCGCCGGCAAGCGTTCGGCCCCGGTCCAGGGCCAGTTCGACGCTGCCGGCGCCCTGCGCGAAGCCCTGCGCGGCACCGAGCTGCAACTGGAGCAAAGCGGCGGCACCTACACCCTGGTGGCCGTGCCTGAGGGCGTGATGGCTTTGCCGGCAACCAGCGTCATCGGTGTAGAAGCAGAGACTGAAAACGCCTGGGGTCCGGTGCAAGGCTACCTGGCCAAGCGCACCGCTGCCGGCACCAAGACCGACACGGCACTGGCCGAAGTACCGCGCTCGATCTCTGTTGCCACCCGCGAGCAGATGCAAGACCGCGCCGTACAGAATCTCGATGACGCCGTACGCTACATGCCCGGGGTCATTGCCAGCAGCTACGGCAGCGATAGCCGTGCCGAGTGGCTGAAAGTTCGTGGATTTGAGCCCACTCAGTTTCTCGATGGATTGCCGCTGCCAAAGGGCACTTACACCATGCCGAAAATAGAGACTTGGGACCTGGAGCGAGTAGCCCTGCTGCGCGGCCCTGCCTCCTCGCTTTACGGCCAGACACCGCCTGGCGGCCTGCTCGACATGGTCAGCCGACGCCCTGATGCGTTGGCCAGCAACGAAGTGCAATTGCAAGTTGGCAGCTATGAGCGTAAGCAGATCAGTTTCGACAGTACCGGTCCGGTCGATGACGAAGGGCGTTTTTTGTACCGTGTCAGCGGTGTGGTGCGCGATAGCAACACCACCATCGAGCACATCGACGACAAGCGTTACAACATCGCTCCCAGCCTGACCTGGAACATCGATCCCGATACCAAACTCACTTTCCTTAGCCAGTACAACCGTGACGATACCGGCACCACCAGCCAGTTCCTTCCGCTACAGGGCACCAAACTGTCCTCGCCCGCTGGAGAAGTGAAGTTCCACAAGAATCTTGGCGATCCGGAATGGGAGTTCTACGACAAGACCTATTACGCGTTGGGATATGCCTTTGAGCATCGGATGAACGACGTTTGGCAGTTCCGTCAGAACCTTCGCTATACCAAGAGCGATCTGTCCTTCCAGAGCATTACCGCGGGCGGTTTCTATGGTTCGGTCGAAGACGACGGCACCCTGTCCCGGGGTGCCAACGTAGTTGACGAAGACCTCAGCCAGTTTGCCGTGGATAACAATTTCCAGGCCGATTTCGACACCGCTGCCATCAGGCACACACTGTTGCTGGGGCTGGATCACCAACGCGTCAACACCAACTACAAATGGCTGTTCGGCAACGCGCCAACCAGCAACATCACCCACCCCATCTACGGCCAGGACTTCAGTAACGTCCAATACACCGCGTTCAATGACTACAACCAGAAGACCCATGACACAGGCCTCTACGTCCAGGACCAGATGGCCCTCGACAACTGGCGCCTGACCCTGGGCGGTCGTCAGGACTGGCTGCACACGGATTCGACGTTCTACAACATGAACAATGCCAAGGACACCCGCGACGACACCCACTTCAGCGGCAACGCGGCCATCAGCTATGTGTTCGACTCCGGCTTCACTCCCTACATCTCCTATGCCGAATCCTTCCAGGCAGAAGCGGGTGGCGCCAACGGCGAGGCATTCCGCCCCGGAACCGGCAAGCAATATGAAATCGGACTCAAGTACCAACCACCGGGCATCGACATGCTGTTCACAGCCGCCGCCTATGACCTGACCCGCAAGGACATCGTACTCAGCGACACCCTGGGCGTGTCTCGCCCTTTGGGTGAAGCGAAAGTCCGAGGCTTCGAGCTGGAGGCAACCGGCAACGTCAACGAAAACCTGAACCTGACGGCTTCGTACACCTACGCCAACAGCAAGATGACCAAAGTCACCGATCCGCTGGACAAAAACCGCCCTCTGCCACTGACCCCGGAAAACCAGGCCGCTGCATGGGCTGACTACACCTGGCATACCGGTTTCCTGGACGGCTTTGGAATCGGCTTTGGTGTGCGCTATATCGGCGAAACCGACAACATCGCCATCGGCAGCATGGCCTTTGTTCGCGATCCGTCAGACGGCCACAGCGATGCCTATACCGTCTATGACGCGGCCGTTCATTACGACCTTGGCCGCCTGGACAATGCACTCAAGGGCGTCAGTGTCAGCGTCAATGCCAACAACGTATTCGACAAGGAATACATCTCGACCTGTGACGGTTTCTACTGCTACTACGGCGACCGCCGCAACGTCATGGCCAGCCTTGACTACAAGTGGTAACGACTTGATTTGACACGCCCGGTACCCAGGCCGTCCTTCGAGGACGGCCTGGGTATTTCTGGAGGCCACGAAATGAAAAGTAAAACAATTCGCCGCTGGTCCTTTGTCCACACCTGGACCAGCCTGATCTGCACGGTGTTCCTGCTGATGCTGGCATTGACTGGCCTGCCGTTGATTTTTCACCATGAGATCGACCATTTGCTGGGCGATGCCGCCGAGTTGAAGCAAATGCCGGCAGATACGCAGCAACTGAATCTGCAGCAGCTTGTGCAGGCAGCTGAAAAGCATCGTCCCGGTGACGTCATGCAGTATTTCGGTTTCGACGAAGATGAGCCCAACGGCGCAATCGCGATCATGGCGGCCACCGCCGGCACCGAGCCGAACTCGTCCCACACCTTCATGCTCGACACCCGCACCGGCGAAGCGCTGGAGATGCCGTCGGCCAATGGCGGCTTCATGATGGTCATGCTGCGCTTGCATGTAGACATGTTCGCCGGGCTGCCGGGCAAATTGTTGCTGGCGTTCATGGGTTTGCTGTTCGTCGTCGCGATCGTGTCCGGCACCGTGCTGTACCTGCCGTTCATGCGCCGCCTGAAATTCGCCACCGTGCGCCAGGACAAATCCACCCGCCTGCGCTGGCTCGACCTGCACAACCTGATCGGCGTGGTGACCCTGACCTGGGCCCTGGTGGTCGGCGTAACCGGCGTGATCAGTGCCTGCGCCGACCTGTTGATTGCCGCGTGGCGCCACGACAGCCTGAGCGCGATGGTTGCGCCGTATCGCGATGCGCCCCCGCTGACGCAACTGGCGCCGGCTACACGTTTGCTCGACATCGCCAAGGAAGTCGCACCCGGCATGCAACCGGATTTCATTGCCTTCCCCGGCACGCGGTTCTCCAGCGAACACCATTACGCGGTGTTCATGAAAGGCAGCACGCACCTGACCTCGCACTTGCTGACACCGGTGCTGATCGACGCCAGCACCCTGGAAGTCACCGCCGTGGCCGAGCGCCCCTGGTACATGGACGCCATGGGCATGTCGCAGCCTTTGCATTTCGGTGACTACGGCGGCATGCCGATGCAAATCCTCTGGGCCACCCTGGATGTGCTGACGATCATTGTGCTTGGCAGTGGCGTTTACCTGTGGGTGGTGCGGCGCAAGGCGATGAAACCCGTACTGGAAAAAGCGGAGAGCGTGGCATGAGGCCCCGGCAGTCGAGTTTCTGGAAGGTGTTCGCCACCCCGACCGTAATCGCCTTGTTCAGCGCGGGCGGGTTGTTTGCCGCGTTGCTCGGCGATGGCGTTTGGGATGCCCTGAGCTGGCTTGGATTAGGCATCCCTGCCGTCCTCGCCCTGCGCGGCCTCCTGCATCGCCGGTAACGTGCATCCCCCTGTAGGAGCGAGCATGCTCGCGAAAAACCTGAGAACGCCGCGTTCATTCAGGCTGCCCTCGTCATCGTTGACGACCATCGCGAGCGCACTCGCCCCTACAGGTTATACGATGACACTCTGTCCCGCCCGTCGACTCACCCTGCAAAATCCCTGACATATTTGTTGACACATTCATCCTTGCACTCCTATAAATGCGCATGTTGTACGACAACCTACAACAATGGCAGCGCCCATAACTCCAAAAATAAAATGATGGTGAAGAGATGAAAGTCAAAGGCATCCGCTGGTGGATGGTCGGTTTGGTAACGGCCGGCCTCATAGTCAACTACCTGGCTCGCAATACCCTCTCAGTGGCCGCGCCGACCCTGATGAGCGAAATGAACATCTCCACCGAACAGTACTCGCACATCGTCGTCGCGTGGCAGGTTTGCTATGCGCTGATGCAACCGGTGGCCGGCTACATCATCGATGCCATTGGCACCAAAATGGGCTTTGCCATTTTCGCTTTCGCCTGGTCGATTGCCTGCGCACTGGCTGCGCTGGCGAGTGGCTGGCAGGGCCTGGCATTCGTTCGAGGCCTACTCGGGCTCACGGAAGCAGCGGGCTTGCCGGCGGCCGTAAAAGCCACTACCGAATGGTTTCCGGCCAAGGAACGTTCGGTGGCGATCGGTTGGTTCAATATCGGTTCGTCGATTGGCGCACTGCTGGCGCCACCCTTGGTGGTCTGGGCAATCCTGCACAGTGGCTGGGAACTGGCCTTCCTGATCGTCGGCGGCCTTGGAGTGCTCTGGAGCTTCCTGTGGGTAATCCTCTACAAACATCCTCGGGATCAAAAGCGCTTGGGCGATGAAGAGCGCAATTACATCCTCAGCGGCCAGGAAGAGCATTTCAAGGAACCGGCCACTCAAAAAGGCAGCTGGAAGAAAATCATCGGCAGCCGTAATTTCTACGCCATCGCCAGTGCACGGATTCTCTCCGAACCAGCCTGGCAGACCTTCAACGCGTGGATTCCGCTGTACCTGATGACCGAGCGGCACATGAACATCAAGGAGATCGCAATGTTCGCCTGGCTGCCGTTCCTCGCCGCCGACCTTGGCTGCGTGCTCGGCGGTTATCTGAGCCCGTTCTTCCATAAGCACTGCAAAGTTTCGCTGTTCACCTCGCGCAAAATGGTCCTGCTGTTCGGTGCCTCGTGCATGATCGGCCCGGCGTGCATCGGCCTGGTCGCCAGCCCGTACACGGCGATTGCGCTGCTATGCATCGGCGGCTTCGCGCACCAGACATTGTCGGGGGCGCTGTATGCGATCACCTCTGACTCGTTCGGCAAAAACGAAGTGGCCACGGCTACCGGCATGGGTGGCATGTTCGGCTACCTCGGCGCGGCCGCTTTCACCCTGGTATTCGGCGTGATGGTGACCAAGATCGGCTACAGCCCACTGTTCGTGACCCTGGCGATCTTCGACATCGTCGCCGCGTTCATCGTCTGGACCGTTGCCCGCGAGCTTAAGCCTCAGCAGGCTGTTGCGGGCCCGGAGGGCACATTGCAACCGGCGGGCTAACCACCCCCCGGGTGGGAGCGAGCCTGCTCGCGAAAGCGGTGTGTCAGACAGCATTGATGTCAACTGACACGGCCTCTTCGCGAGCAGGCTCGCTCCCACCATTGAATGTGATCTTGAGCTCTCGCCGCCACACGTTATGCTGCGTGACACCGCCACCATCAACCGAGTCACTGCCATGTCTACCCCGAGCATGACCCTGTACCACAACCCCCTCTCCCCCTTCGTCCGCAAAGTCATGGTGCTCTTGCACGAAACAGGTCAACAGGACCGCGTTGCCCTACAGAATTGCGTGCTCACACCGGTTGATCCGGACCAGACCCTGATCGACGACAACCCCTTGAGCAAGATCCCCGCCCTGCGCCTGGCCGATGGCAGCATCATCCACGACAGCCGGGTGATCCTCGACTATCTGGATCACCAGCACGTCGGCAACCCGCTGATCCCCCGCGAAGGCTCGGCCCGCTGGCGGCGCCTGACACTCGCCTCCCTGGCCGACGGCATCATGGACGCCGCGGTACTGGTGCGCTACGAAATCGCCCTGCGCGCCCCGGAAAAACACTGGGACCAATGGCTCGACGGCCAGCGCGACAAAATCCGCCGTGCCCTGGCGTTGCTGGAAAAAGACGCGATGGCCGAGCTGGCCAGCCATTTCGACATCGCCGCGATCGGTGTGGCCTGTGCGTTGGGGTATCTGGATTTGCGCCATCCGGATCTGGACTGGCGCGAAGCGAATCCGCAGTTGGCGGCGTGGTATTTCGAGGTGAGTCAAAGGCCTTCGATGTTGGCGACGATGCCTAAAGTGTGATCCCTATCCAGATAACCACCCTAGTAGTTCTAATAGTGGTCAAGAATGGATAAAGCGCCGATGCTTAAGGTCCAGCCATATGGACCTTGAGCGGAGTTCGAGCCATGCCCACACAGTCACGCATTACGATTCTGCTGGCAACCGATCAACAGCAATCGGTGTTGAATGCACGCGACTCGGGGCGAGCCCATCCCCTCTCCTACACCCCCTACGGCCATCGCCCACTCGTAAGCTGTTTGCTCAGCCTGCCCGGCTTCAATGGCCAACCGCCAGATCCGGAGACTGGACATTATCATTTGGGCAATGGGTATCGGCAGTTCAATCCGGTGTTGATGCGGTTTCATTGCCCGGATAGTTGGAGCCCGTTTGAGGAGGGGGGGTTGAATGCGTATGGGTACTGCTTCGGGAATCCGATAACTGGCAGCGACTCCACAGGACACACACCTGTCTTTATCAAATCCGCCCTGAGGGGACTCGGGCTTATGAAACAGTCCGCGGCTAAAGGTGCACAAAACATATCGCAGACAGTGGCCAGTCGCGCGGGTGCCTCAATAGCAAGTCAAGTATCTGAGGTATCGAACGCTGGCACCCTAATCGGCAGCGGTTCAAATCTTGTAGGAACCTATAAGCCCGGCCAGGCTTATCAGCGGTTAGGGGGCATTGATTATAACATCTATATAAAACCTTTTAAGAGCTCCAAAGGCTATGACAATATCAAAATCAAGGCAGCCGCACGACGCCCCGAAAGCACTCTTCCTAATCTGACACTGTCTGATTTTCACAAACTGCGTTCGAGCACAAAAGGTAAGAATATTGGAGAGCCGGCTGCTTTGGAGCGTCGACTTATGGAGACCGTCTCCGGTAGATTCGACCAATCCTCACCTGAGTTTTCAGCTTTGCAGAAAAAATTTCAGATGTCTCTAAATCAGGAAAGTACAAGCACTCGTGAAAACGTGATGTTCAAAAAAGTTGCTGGCGGCGTAAGGGAGATTCGCCGCTGAAGCGTCTTAGAATAAGTAGAAACAAGGGGACAGATGTACTTTGATTCGGCAGCATTGGGCTATTGATTGTTGCACCATGGCCTATCTGTTCTGCAAGTAGGCAATGGCTGAAAAAGGATCGATGCTCAAGGAACAGCTTTTGGACATTGCTCGGAGCTCAATCAATGACTAATCCTTCACGTAAAACGATACTGTTGGCAACCGATCAACAGCGGTCGGTGCTGAACGCCCACGCAACGAATCAAGCCCATCCCCTCGCCTACTCACCCTATGGCCACCGTCCATGGGATAACGGTTTTCTCAGCCTACTTGGGTTCAATGGCGAACTTCCGGACCGATTCACCGGGCATTATCATCTGGGGAAAGGGTATCGGCAGTTCAATCCGGTGTTGATGCGATTTAACAGTCCGGATAGTTGGAGTCCGTTTGGGGAGGGAGGGATCAATGCGTATGCTTATTGTTCTGGAGATCCCATTAATAGAGTAGATCCAACAGGGCATTCATTTTGGGCACTTTTACCCTTCGTCCGACCGTCAAAATCTTTAGCAAAAGTTCCTACTATCAGTAAAAAAACAATAGACACCGCTGCCAGAATTGCGAATATGCAACAGGGGATGCTCTACAAAAAACAAACGCTAGGCTATCAACTCGGCGACAAAGCCTCCAGGCTGGATCTGAACGGCAAAAGCGTTGAAAAAATCAATAAATACACCAACATTATCAAGGAAAACAACGATATATTAAAAGACAAAACAAAACAATTACTTGATCAAATGCCAGACTCCCAGGAAAAGGCGACAGCAGTTAAAAACTTTCGGGATCATTTCATTCAATTTCCAACCGTCATAAATCCCACCTCGCATAAAGATCGTGCAGTCGTGGAACTCCATTCACAAGCAATGTACTTCCAAACACAAAAAAACCATATAGAACACCTCCAGAAAATTCAAAGAAGGCAACGACCAGCAATCGCAAACTCATCCATAAGACAACTCACATAAATACCATCAACTATAAGATCGCCTTAAAAGACTCAAGAGAATAAATGAACATTGTCAATCAACAGTCCGGCTTGTCCGCCGTAAACCTGCGAGCCGGATTCACCGCCGCGCCAAACTCGCGCAACGCCTTGGCGCCGATCAACAATGGGTAATTGAAGCTACTGCGATCTGTCAAATTGACCTCGACCGTGCGTTTCACATTGCCCAGGCACAATTCCAGATCGACCACCGGTCGCTTGGTGGGCGCGATCACTTCGCTGTCATCCTCGTCCTCTTCGGAACGGGTCTTGATCTTGCTGATGCGCGCGACCTTGTGTTCGTAAACCTTATTGCTCGCATCCTTCGTGGCGAGGCGGAAGCGCACCCAGTCTTCGCCGTCGCGGGTGAAGGTTTCGATGTCCTTGGCCGACAGCGACGCGGTCAGGGCGCCGGTGTCCATCTTGGCCTTGAGGACTTCGCCGCCGATTTCCGGTAGCGCGATGTATTCGTAGCGACCGTACAGGGTCGGCTCGGCAGCCATGACCGGTAGGGCGATGAGTGAAAGCAGTGCAAGAAGGGATTTCACGTACTGGGAGTCCTTGAGGGTGGGCAGCGCAATTTTAGACCGTTGTTGAATAGATCGTTCCCACGCGCCGCAAAGGATTGCCTCAACGTACGCTTCGCGTTCGGCCCCTGATTTGGGACGCAGAGCGTCCCGGGCTGCATTCCCACGCAGAGCGCGGGAACGATCGGTGTCAGGAGGTTAGCGCGTCAAAGGTGAAACATTCGTCACCGGCGATTTGGCCTGCCGCCCGAAGCTGCTTATCATGGCGCGCCCAAACGCTTCCAAGAGTTCTTTATGCGCCGCCTGCTCACCGGCTGTTTCGTTACATTGCTGCTGTTGCTCAACACCCTGGTCCTGATCGGCCCCTTGATGGTGTTTGCCCTGCTCAAGCTGGTCCTGCCCGGCCGTTTGCGCGATTACGCGTCCTGGGTGGTGATGTGGATTGCCGAGACCTGGTCGGAAATCGACAAGCTGATCTTTCGCCTGTGCATCCCCACGCGATGGGATATTCGCGGCGGCGACGATCTGCGCCGTGACACTTCGTATCTGGTGATCAGCAATCATCAGTCCTGGGTCGATATCCCGGCGCTGATCCAGACGCTGAACCGACGCACACCCTTCTTCAAATTCTTTCTCAAGAAAGAACTGATCTGGGTGCCGTTCCTCGGCCTGGCGTGGTGGGCGCTGGATTACCCGTTCATGAAGCGCTACAGCAAGGCGTTCCTGGCGAAACACCCGGAACTGGCTGGCAAGGATCTGCAGATTACCCGGCAAGCTTGCGAGTTGTTCAAGCGCCAACCGGTGACGGTGGTCAATTATCTGGAAGGCACCCGCTTTACCACCGCCAAAAGCGTTCAGCAGCAGTCGCCGTTCACTCACTTGCTCAAGCCCAAGGCCGGTGGCGTGGCGTTTGTGCTGGCGGCGATGGGTGAACAACTGGATGCGGTGCTGGACGTGACTGTGGTGTATCCGCAGCAGGCGATCCCGGGGTTCTGGGACTTGATCAGCGGTAAGGTGCCGAGGGTCATCGTCGACATCAAGACCCGCGAACTCGACCCGGAGCTGTGCCAGGGCGATTACGAAAACGATCCGCTGTTTCGCGAAAAAATCCAGAACTGGGTCAACCAGCTCTGGATCGAGAAGGACCGGCGTATCGACGATTTGCGCGCCGAGAGTCGCTGAGTCAGCTACCGGTGCTGGTGCCGAAGCCTGTGCCTGTGCCTGTGCCTGTGCCCCAGATGCTGCCCAAGCTACTTAGCAGGGAACCGCCGACGCCTTGTTGACCTAGGTACTGCAGGATCACCGGGGTAAACATCCCGATCATGCCGGTGTCCATGCCCAGGGCGCTGAAGGCGTTGTTCAGGTCATTGGTGTCCTTGACGTTGCCCAGGGCGTTATCCAGCCCTGCGGCCTTGCCGCTCGAACCGAGCAAACCGGCGAGCGCCCCCAGCTCTCCCCCACCCGAGAGAATGTCGATGCCCGGCACGCTTTTGGCCAGCTCCGAATAATCGGTCGAACTCAGCTGATTCTTCGCCAACCCAAGCATCGCCCCGGCGCCGCCGACGGCTTGCTCTGGCGTGATGTTCAATTGGGTCAGCGCGCCCAGCAGGTCTGCTGTCTCAGAGGTCGGCGCCGCCTCCGTGGCCTCGTTGCCCTTCATGCCGGAAATGACACTGGCTGCATCGCTCAGGCTGAATTGTGCAAAAGCCGGGCTGACCACCAGGGTCATAAGCGATGCCAGGACAAAACCGCGTGAAATCTTCATTCAGACATCCTCTTGCGTCGAGAAAAAACACCCAGCTTTCGGGCGCAAAGCTGCCGGTTTGACCGGGCAGCCGCGGGCATGTTCCTCAGGCCTGCATCCATTTCTCATCCGTTCGTCACAAAGGAGCCCTGAAGCCTGCGGCAATATCAGATTTTCAAACGAAAAAGTGATGTGCACACGCAGCTCTAAAAAACGCGCATTGAGCAAATGCAACTTACAAAAAAAGGGCGATCCAAGATCGCCCTTTTTTACCTATACAGCGTTTACGCCGCACTGAACAACTTATGCGGATCAATCACAAACTTCTTCGGCACGCCCGCATCAAACTCGCCATACCCTTCAGGCGCCTGATCCAGGCTGATCACCTGCACACCCACCACTTCGGCAATGTTGATGCGATCCCACATGATCGCCTGCATCAACTGGCGGTTGTACTTCATCACCGGGGTCTGACCGGTGTGGAAACTGTGGGATTTGGCCCAGCCCAGACCGAAGCGGATGCTCAGGCTGCCCATTTTCGCGGCGGCGTCCACGGCGCCCGGGTCTTCGGTGACGTAAAGACCTGGGATGCCGATCTTGCCAGCTACGCGTACTACGCCCATCAGCGAGTTGAGCACGGTGGCCGGAGCTTCGTGCTTCACGCCGTCATGGCCGTGGCCGCGGGCTTCGAAACCTACGGCGTCGATGGCGCAATCCACTTCTGGCTCGCCCAACAGTGCGGCGATTTGCTCGTGCAGCGGGGTGTCCAGGGACAGGTCGGCGATTTCGAAACCCTGGGCCTTGGCGTGGGCCAGGCGCACGGTATTGACGTCACCGACGATCACCACGGCCGCGCCCAGCAGGCGAGCGGAAGCGGCGGCTGCCAGGCCGACCGGGCCGGCACCGGCAATGTATACGGTGCTGCCTGGGCCAACACCGGCGGTCACTGCGCCGTGGTAGCCGGTCGGCAGGATGTCGGAGAGGCAGGTCAGGTCGCGGATTTTTTCCATCGCGCGATCGCGATCCGGCAGTTTCAGCAGGTTGAAGTCGGCGTAAGGCACCATCGCGTATTCAGCCTGGCCACCGGTCCAGTCACCCATGTCGACGTAACCATAAGCACCACCGGGACGTGCCGGGTTAACGCTCAGGCACACGCCGGTGTGCATTTCCTTGCAGGAACGGCAGCGCCCGCAAGCCACGTTGAACGGCACGGACACCAGGTCGCCGATCTGCAGGTTCTCGACGTCGCTGCCCTTCTCGATTACTTCACCGGTGATCTCGTGACCCAGGACCAGGCCGGTTTGCGCAGTGGTACGGCCGCGCACCATGTGCTGGTCGGAACCACAGATATTGGTGGAAACCACGCGCAGGATGACGGCGTGGTTGATTTTCCTGCCGCGCGGGTCCTGCATTTTCGGATAGTCGATTTTCTGTACTTCGACCTTGCCAGCGCCGAGATACACCACACCACGATTGCCAGACATGCTTTCACCTCGCTGTTGTTTTTATGGAACCGCACTGCCCAATCAGGCAGCGCGTTAAGTGCTCGGGTACAGATGCTGTTTCTTGTGTTGCCTGTTATGGCCTCTTCGCTGGCAAGCCAGCTCCTACAGGAGATCGCGGTCAACTGTAGGAGCTGGCTTGCCAGCGAAGGCGATCTAAAGAACGACCGTACGATTGGCGTTCAAGAACACTCTTCTCTCAATGTGATAACCCACCGCCCGGGCCAATGTCAGCCCTTCGATATCGCGCCCCTTGGCGATCAGGTCTTCCGGGTAATGACTGTGATCCACCACCTCGACGCCCTGGGCGATGATCGGCCCTTCGTCCAGGTCGTTGTTGATGTAGTGCGCCGTGGCACCGACCAGCTTCACGCCTTTGTTGTAGGCCTGGTGATAGGGTTTGGCACCCTTGAAACCCGGCAGCAGGGAGTGGTGGATGTTGATCGCCCTGCCGTCGAGTTTGCGGCACAGCTCCGGCGACAGCACCTGCATGTAGCGGGCAAGAATCACCAACTCGGCACCGGACTCCTCGATCACCTGCAAGACCTGACGCTCCTGGGACGGTTTGTCGTTCGGGTCCAGCGGGAAATGGTAGTACGGGATCTGGTGCCAGTCGGCCAGCGGCTTGAGGTCCGGGTGGTTGGAGACCACGGCGACCACGTCCATCGATAATTGGCCGATGCGTTGGCGGTAGAGCAAATCGTTGAGGCAGTGATCGGCCTTGGAGACCATGATCACCACTTTCGGCCGGTAATGCGGCGGCGTCAGTTCGAAGACCATGCCGAAGGATTCACCGCGTTCGGCCAGGCCTGCGCGAAACGACTGTTCGTCGAAACCCTCCGGCTGACGGAATTCCACACGAATGAAGAAACGCCCCGAGAGGCGATCATCGAAGGAGTGGTGTTCGGTGACATAGCAGCCCTGCTCGAACAAAAAGCGGGTCACCGCGTCCACCGTGCCGAGCACGCTGGGGCAGTCGGCGGTCAAAATCCATGTGTCTGGGGCGCGGCTCATAGTGCGGTGACTCCTGAGGCATCGATAAACGAAAGCTGCATCTTGTGGGAGCGAGCCTGCTCGCGATGAACGTTAACGATAACGCGTATTGACTGAATCAACGCGTTGCCCTCAAGTTCATCGCGAGCAGGCTCGCTCCCACAGTTGATCGCCTCCATGACTGGCTCTAATCAAGCCTGAACGCTAAGGCCGTATTCGGCAGACGCATCCTGCAACCACAACCACCAGTAGTCCGAGAAACTGCGACGAATCAGCAGCTCCCAGGTGTCTTCAGCGGTGTGACGGATCACCAGTTGCGATTTGGCGAACACCGTGCCGACAGCCTTGCCCACCGGGAAGTTGTTGGGGTGCACGTCGTAGCTGGTGGACTTCATCAATACCTGGCGCACGTTCGGGCCGCTCAGTTCGAGAATCTGCTGGCCACCGCTGACGTTGACGATCTGGATGTGCAGGTCGCCCAGCGCTTTGCGCAGTTTTTGCTCGGCGGCGAATTCTTCGCCGGTCGGCACGATCAGCAGCCACTCATCCGGCCCCATCCATTGCAGGCTGGTCTCGCCTTTGACGATAACGGTCAGCGCGCCCGGCAATTCGATGCCCAGGGCCTTGTGCACACCCGCGGCAAATGCGGCGTCGTGGCCATCACCACGGATGGTCAGGTGACCGAGGAGTTTTTTCTCACGCACGGTCACGCCGGCGTTCTTGCGACCCTTGCCCACCAGGCTGGCGAGGTCGGCGTGATGCAGCGACGACTCGGCCTTGGCCCCATTGGTTGGGCGTTGTTGGTAAACATTGGCTGCGGTCATAAAGCACCTGTCTTGAATTCTGTTGGTTCCGGCCCTTGTGGTGGCATTACCGTCGCCTTCGCGAGCAAGCCCGCTCCCACATTTGACCGCGTTCCCCTGTGGGAGCGGGCTTGCTCGCGAATCGATCAGACGACTCGCAGCAATTGCCCGCCCACAGGCCCCGAAGCCGCTTACACGTTCTGGCGTTCGCCTTTCGGATCGAAGAACACCGAGGAAACGATTTCCGCCTCGATCACGCTGCCATCCGCCAGTGGCGCGAACACACGTTCGCCCATGCGGTTCAGGCCGCCCTTGACCACGCCCATGGCAAACGAATAGCCCAGGGAGTTGTGCAAGTAGCTGGAGGTCACGTGACCGACCATGGTCATCGGGATGGCTTGCTTGGTGTTGAACACCAGTTGCGCACCTTCCGGCAGCCACTTGTTCGGATCGATCGGCTTGAGGCCGACCAACTGCTTGCGCTGATCACGCACGCAGTCTTCACGGTTCATCCCGCGCCAGCCGATCCACGAGAACGGTTTGTTGCGACCGACACACCAGCCCATGTTCAAGTCGTCGGGGGTCATCGAACTGTCAGTGTCCTGGCCGACGATGATGAAGCCCTTCTCGGCCCGCAGTACGTGCATGGTTTCGGTGCCGTACGGCGTCAGGTTGTACTTCTTGCCCGCGTCGACGATTTTTTCCAGCACGCCCATGGCGTAGTCGGCTTGCACGTTGACTTCGTACGACAGCTCACCGGTAAACGAAATCCGGAAAATCCGCGCCGGCACGCCACCGACCAGGGCTTCTTTCCAGGTCATGAACGGGAAGGCTTCGTTGCTCAGGTCGGCGTCGGTGACTTCGCTGAGCAGCTTGCGGCTGTTCGGCCCGGACAGGGTCATGGTTGCCCAGTGATCGGTCACGGAAGTGAAGTACACCTTCAGGTCCGGCCATTCGGTCTGGTGGTAGATCTCCAGCCATTGCAGCACGCGTGCAGCGCCGCCAGTGGTGGTGGTCATCACGAAATGGTTGTCGGCGAGGCAGGCGGTTACGCCGTCGTCGAAGACCATGCCGTCTTCTTTGCACATCAGGCCGTAGCGGGCCTTGCCCACGTCGAGCTTGGTCCAGGCGTTGGTGTAGATGCGGTTGAGGAACTCGCGTGAATCCGGGCCCTGGATGTCGATCTTGCCCAGGGTCGAAGCGTCCAGCAGGCCGACGCTGTCGCGCACGGCTTTGCATTCGCGCTTGACTGCCGCGTGCATGTCTTCACCGGATTTCGGGAAGTACCATGGACGTTTCCACTGGCCAACATCTTCGAACTCGGCGCCATTTTTCAGGTGCCACTGATGCAGTGCGGTGTAGCGCACTGGCTCGAAGATGTGCCCACAGTGACGACCCGCTACCGCGCCGAAGGTCACCGGCGTGTAGTTTGGACGGAACATGGTGGTGCCCATCTGCGGGATGGTCACGTTCAGCGAACGGGCAGCAATGGCCAGGCCGTTGACGTTGCCGAGCTTGCCCTGATCGGTGCCGAAGCCCAGCGCGGTATAGCGCTTGACGTGCTCGACCGACTCGAAGCCCTCGCGGGTCGCCAGTTCGATGGCGGCGGCGGTGACGTCGTTCTGCAGGTCGACGAATTGCTTCGGCGCCCGTGCGGTGTTCTTTTCGTGCGGCACCTGGAACAGTGCCAGGGTCGGCTCTTCCAGACGGGTCAGGGCTTTTGGCAAGGTCGCTTCGACCGCACCGAAACCGGCTTCGCTGGCAGCGCGAACACCGCCTTCAAAACCGTCAGCCAGGGAATCGCCGAGGCCGTAGACGCCGTTGATGCCACCGACGCATACACGTTTCTGCGGTGCTTCGCCCGGTACGAAACCAAGGATATCTTCGCGCCAGATCGGCTTGCCGCCCAGGTGCGAGGCCAGGTGAACCACCGGGCTGTAACCGCCGGAACTGGCGACGATGTCGCAGTCGAGCCATTCACCAGGGCTGGTGACTTTGTGGCCTTTGACATCGATCGCGGCCACGCGGGCTGCGGTCACGTGCTTGGTGCCACGGGCCTCGATCACGGCGCTGCCGGTGAGGATGCGGATGCCCTTGGCGCGTGCTTCTTCCACCAGCGCACCGCGCGGGTTGCTGCGGGCGTCGGCGACGGCCACCACTTGCAGGCCGGCATCGAGCCAGTCCAGGGCCACGCGATAGGCGTGGTCGTTATTGGTCGACAGCACCAGCTTCTTGCCCGGTGCTACACCGTAGCGGCGCACATAAGTCGAGACGGCACCGGCCAGCATGTTGCCCGGCACGTCGTTGTTGCCGTAGACCAATGGACGCTCGTGAGCGCCGGTCGCCAGCACGACACGCTTGGCGCGAACACGGTGGATGCGCTGACGTACCTGGCCAATCGGCGCGCGGTCGCCGAGGTGATCGGTGAGGCGTTCGTGAATGGTCAGGAAGTTGTGGTCGTGGTAGCCGTTGACCGTGGCGCGCGGCAACAGCAGCACGTCCGGGGTGTTCTTCAGCTCGGCGATGACGCTGGCGACCCACTCGGTCGCAGGCTTGCCGTCGAGGCTTTCGCGGGAGTCGAGCAGGCTGCCGCCGAACTCTTCCTGTTCGTCCGCCAGGATCACCCGGGCACCGCTACGCGCAGCCGCCAGGGCAGCGGCCAGGCCTGCAGGGCCGGCGCCGACGATCAGCACGTCGCAGTGCTGGTTCATGTAGTCGTAGGTGTCCGGATCGTTCTCGGTCGGCGAGCGACCAAGACCGGCTGCCTTGCGGATGTACTTCTCGTAGGTCATCCAGAACGATTGCGGGTACATGAAGGTTTTGTAGTAGAAACCCGGTGGCATCAGCTTGCCGCCGACCTTGCCGAGAATCCCCATCATGTCGTTGTTCACGCTTGGCCAGCCGTTGGTGCTGGTGGCGACCAGGCCCTGGTACAGCGCTTGTTGCGTGGCGCGCACGTTCGGGATTTGCGTGGCTTCGGTGGCACCGATCTGCAGCACCGCGTTCGGCTCTTCGGCACCGGCGGCGAAGATGCCGCGCGGACGGGAATACTTGAAGCTGCGACCGATGATGTCGACGCCGTTAGCCAGCAGTGCTGCGGCCAGGGAGTCGCCTTCAAAGCCTTTGTAGCTCTGACCGTTGAAGGTGAATGTCAGGACTTTGTTGCGGTCGATCCGTCCGCCGCTGGACAGGCGATTGATCTGGCTCATACCTTCTCTCCCAGAGCCGTGGTGGCCGCTTTCGGGCTATCGGTCTTGTCAGTGAATTGTGGCTTGGTGCCGATCTTGTAGGTTTCGAGAATCTCGTAGGTCACGGTGTCGCGGGTGACGTTGAAGTACTGGCGGCAACCGGCAACGTGATCCCACAGCTCGTGGTGCAAACCGCGAGGGTTATCGCGGAAGAACATGTAGTCGCCCCACTCCTCGTCGGTGCAGCTGTTGGGGTCCAGTGGGCGCGGGATGTGCGCCTGGCCGGATGCGTGGAATTCCTCTTCGGAGCGCAGTTCGCCGCAGTGAGGACAGAAGATATGCAACATGGGGATTTCTCCTGTTAGTGGGCAACCGCAGCAGCGCCGTGTTCATCGATCAACGCACCGTTGTGGAAACGGTCGATGGAGAAAGGTGCGGCCAACGGGTGCATTTCACCCTTGGCCAGGCTTGCGGCAAACACGTTGCCCGAGCCAGGTGTTGCCTTGAAGCCACCGGTACCCCAACCGCAGTTGAAGAACATGTTCGGGACCGGGGTTTTCGAAATGATCGGGCACGCATCCGGCGTGGTGTCGACGATGCCGCCCCACTGACGGTTCATGCGTACGCGGGACAAGACCGGGAACATCTCGACGATGGCCTGGATGGTGTGCTCGATCACCGGGTACGAACCACGCTGGCCATAGCCGTTGTAACCATCGATACCGGCGCCGATCACCAGGTCGCCTTTGTCGGACTGGCTGATGTAGCCGTGTACGGCGTTGGACATGATCACGCTGTCGATAATCGGCTTGATCGGCTCGGACACCAGTGCTTGCAGCGGGTGGGATTCGATCGGCAGACGGAAACCGGCCAGCTTGGCCATGTGCCCGGAGTTACCGGCGGTCACTACGCCGACGCGCTTGGCACCGATGAAGCCCTTGTTGGTTTCCACGCCGATGCACACGCCGTTTTCCTTGCGAAAGCCAATCACTTCGGTCTGCTGGATCAGGTCCACGCCCAGTGCGTCGGCGGCACGGGCAAAGCCCCAGGCCACGGCATCGTGACGGGCCACGCCGCCGCGACGCTGGACGGTTGCGCCCATCACCGGGTAGCGGGTGTTTTTCGAGCAGTCGAGGTACGGGATCTCATCGGCCACTTGCTTGGCATCGAGCAGCTCGCCGTCCACGCCGTTGAGGCGGTTGGCGCTGACCCGACGCTCGGAATCACGGATGTCCTGCAGGGTGTGGCACAGGTTGTAGACGCCGCGCTGGGAGAACATCACGTTGTAGTTCAGGTCCTGGGACAGGCCTTCCCACAGTTTCATTGCGTGTTCGTACAGGTGCGCCGACTCGTCCCACAGGTAGTTGGAGCGAACGATGGTGGTGTTGCGCGCGGTGTTACCGCCGCCCAGCCAGCCTTTCTCGACCACGGCCACGTTAGTGATGCCGTGTTCCTTGGCCAGGTAGTAGGCCGTTGCCAGGCCATGACCGCCACCGCCGACGATGACCACGTCGTAGACCTTTTTCGGGGTCGGCGTGCGCCACATGCGCTGCCAGTTTTCATGGTGGCTGAGAGAGTGTTTGAAGAGGCCGAAGCCCGAGTAGCGTTGCATAGTCATTTACTCCAAAACCGCACTCAGCGATAAACCGGGAAGTCCGCGCACAGAGCCGACACTTGCTGCGCAACATTGGCCTCGACGTCGGCATCGCCGAGGTTGTCGAGGATGTCGCAGATCCAGCCGGCCAGCGTCACGCACTGGGTCACCTTGAAGCCGCGAGTGGTCACCGCCGGGGTGCCGATACGCAGGCCGGAGGTCACGAACGGCGACTGTGGATCGTTCGGGACAGCGTTCTTGTTCACGGTGATGTGGGCGCGACCGAGGGCTGCATCCGCCTCTTTGCCGGTGAGGCCCTGACGGATCAGGCTGACCAGGAACAGGTGGTTGTCGGTGCCGCCGGACACTACATCGTAGCCGCGTTTGATAAACACGCCGGCCATGGCCTGGGCGTTGTCGATCACTTGTTGCTGGTAGGCCTTGAAGCCTGGTTCCAGCGCTTCCTTGAAGCACACCGCCTTACCGGCGATCACGTGCATCAGCGGGCCACCCTGGGCACCGGGGAACACTGCAGCGTTGAGCTTCTTCTCGATTTCTTCGTTGGACTTGGCCAGGATCAACCCGCCACGTGGACCGCGCAGGGTCTTGTGGGTGGTGGTGGTGACCACGTCGGCATAAGGCAGCGGGTTCGGGTAGAGGCCTGCGGCGACCAGGCCGGCAACGTGGGCCATGTCGACGAACAGCAGCGCACCGACTTTGTCAGCGATCTGACGGAAACGTGGGAAGTCGAGGGTCTTGGAGTAGGCCGAGAAGCCGGCGACGATCATCTTCGGCTTGCACTCGACGGCCAGGCGCTCGACTTCGTCGTAGTCGATCAGGCCGGTCTTGGTGTCGATGCCGTACTGCACGGCGTTGTACAGCTTGCCCGAGGACGACACTTTCGCACCGTGGGTGAGGTGACCACCGTGGGCCAGGCTCATGCCGAGAATGGTGTCGCCGGCGTTCAGCAGGGCCAGGTACACGGCGCTGTTGGCCGAGGAACCGGAGTGCGGCTGCACGTTGGCGTAGTCGGCACCGAACAGCTGCTTGGCGCGTTCGATGGCCAGGGCTTCAACCTTGTCCACGTGCTCGCAGCCACCGTAGTAGCGCTTGCCCGGATAGCCTTCGGCGTATTTGTTGGTCAGGCCGCTGCCTTGCGCTTCCATCACGCGTTTGCTGGTGTAGTTCTCTGACGCGATCAGCTCGATGTGATCTTCCTGGCGTTGCTCCTCGGCATTCATCGCCGCCAGCAGTGCATCGTCGTAACCCTGGATCTGGTCTTGCTTGCTGAACATCGCGTCTCTCCCAGCGGCGGCACTGCGCCATTCGTCTCGGTGAGGCACTGGCTTTTCGGCAGTGCCCTTTGATAGCGATGGTATGACCGGCTTCGAGTCGTCAAATGCCTACGCGCGCCACGCAAAGGTGCGTTTACGACATGGCGGGAAATGGACATGCCGAACACAGTCGCAAGACCGATACGCCCCCCTGTGGGAGCGGGCTTGCTCGCGAAAGCGGTGGGCCAGCAACATGGATGTCGCCTGACACGCCCTCTTCGCGAGCAAGCTCGCTCCCACAGGGTTATGCGGCGATCTGACGGACAATTAGCAACACCAGGAAATGCACGGGATACAACGCATACGCCCAGCGCCGCATCGGCGGTGGTTTTACGTCACTGGCGTGTCGCAACAGGAACAGCCCCAGCCATGGCGCAATCAGGCAAGTGGCAATGGCCGCCATCGCCACCTCATTACCCTGTCGAACGGAGTAATAAAGCACCTGCCATTGGTTGGCCGCCAGGCACACCACTCCCGGCAACAGCGCGAAATACCAGGGACGGCGGATCACCAGCAGCAGCGCCAGCGGCAACATCACGCCGAAGAATCCGAACATCAGTTGGGGCGCAAACAGTGCCGCCAGCACGACGGCGCCGGCCGCCACCAGACGCGCCTGCAGGGTCCGGTCCTGCCAGCCGCGCACCACCAGCAGACCGAGTGCCAGCGTGGGCATCACATTCAACGTGTCGGGGCCGGGAATGAACATTCGGTAGGGAATTTCACTCACTGCGCTAAACATCAGTAACCAACCCAGATAGCGCCACTGTCCGCTGGTCTCCACCGCCGGCTTGCGCGCCAGATTGATCGCCATCGCCAGGCAAAACCACGGGAACGCCAAGCGCCCCGGCACATACAGCCAATCGGCGGAGTAACCGATATATCGCAGGTGATCGAGCACCATGCTCAAAAGCGCCAGCCACTTGAGTAAATCCAGTGCACGGTCGCGCTGCTTTAAGTGTGTAGCCGTGTGCATAATTGCCCGACATCCTTGTAATGTTCTGACAGTGACATCCCGTGCGCCTCCCGAACGATCTTCGGTACAGTGCGCACCATCATCGACCACGAGGCGCTTCACCATAAGCGCCCCGACCACGGAAGCAGGCCATGACCGATAAGAGCCAACAATTCGCCAGCGACAACTACTCTGGCATTTGCCCTGAAGCCTGGGCTGCCATGGAGCAGGCCAACCATGGCCACCAGCGCGCTTACGGCGACGACGAATGGACCGCCCGCGCGTCCGACGGTTTCCGCAAATTGTTCGAAACCGACTGCGAAGTGTTCTTCGCCTTCAACGGCACCGCCGCCAACTCGCTGGCCTTGTCGTCGTTGTGCCAGAGTTACCACAGCGTGATCTGCTCGGAAACAGCCCACGTCGAAACCGACGAATGTGGCGCCCCGGAATTCTTCTCCAACGGCTCCAAGTTGCTGATCGCCCGCACCGAAAACGGCAAACTGACGCCGGAATCGATCCGTGAAGTCGCCCTCAAGCGCCAAGACATTCACTACCCCAAACCCCGCGTCGTGACCCTGACCCAGGCCACCGAGGTCGGCAGCGTCTACACCCCGAACGAAATCCGTGCCATCAGTGCCACCTGCAAGGAGCTGGGCTTGAACCTGCACATGGACGGCGCACGGTTCTCCAACGCCTGCGCGTTTCTCGGGTGTACGCCAGCGGATCTGACCTGGAAGGCCGGTGTTGATGTGCTGTGTTTCGGCGGTACTAAAAACGGCATGGCGGTGGGAGAAGCGATTCTGTTCTTCAACCATAAGCTGGCTGAAGACTTCGATTACCGCTGCAAACAGGCTGGGCAACTGGCGTCGAAAATGCGCTTCCTCTCGGCACCCTGGGTCGGCATCCTGGAAAACGATGCCTGGCTCAAATACGCGCGCCACGCCAACAGCTGCGCGCAATTGCTGGCTGAACTGGTGAGCGACATTCCCGGAGTGGAACTGATGTTCCCGGTGCAGGCCAACGGCGTGTTCCTGCAACTGTCGGAACCGGCCATCGCCGCGCTGACCGCCAAGGGCTGGCGGTTCTACACCTTCATCGGCAACGGCGGCGCACGCTTCATGTGCTCGTGGGATACCGAAGAAGAACGCGTACGGGAATTGGCGGCGGATATTCGCGAAGTGATGTCGCACTGATAACTGGCGAGGCCGGGCGCGTTGGAATGCGCGCCTGACCGCTCGTCAGGCCTGATATTTCTGACAGTACCGCCACCTGACTTTTCAAGGTTACGTTCTTTCGACCTGAAAAGAGATCCTTGCAGTCTTTCGGGCCCATCTCCTGCCGATGTCAAGGCTGGAGAGTAATCCAACAGGAGATTGCAAAAAAATGGAAACCAAACATTCCAACGAAATATCCGACATTCAAAAATTCTATGAGCTCGTTCAGGTGGGGGATCACTTCAAAGAGAAAGACAAGACGCACCGCATCGTCAAAAAGACCTTTGATATCCTTCCGGGTGGGACACAGTTCGGAATTGAAATTGAATGGGAAGACATTCCTGCCGACAAGTAACCCGCGCGACTTCCGCACACAGGCTCTTAACCCGTGTGCGGAATTTCATGCCTTACACGCCAATATTGGCGGCGCGATCAAAACTCAATCCGCACATCCCCCTTCGGCACGCTACAGCACGACAGAATGTACCCTTCGGCTTCGTCTTCCTCGGTGATCCCGCCGTTGTGCTCCATCTCCACTTCACCTCCCAGCTTCAGCACCTTGCATGTGCCGCAGATGCCCATGCCGCAGGCTTTGGGAATCAGCAAACCGACCTTGGCCGCCGCCGCATGCACGGTCTCGCCAGGCGCCACGCGAATGCTTTTGCCCGAAGTGATGAACTCCACTTGATGCAGATCGGCCGCATCGACTTCCGGTGCTTCGGCCGCTTGTTCAGCGTGTTCCACAGCGTCGGCACGCGCCTCTGGCGGCGTCGCGCCGAAGGATTCCTCGTGATAACGCTTCATGTCGAATCCGGCGGCTTCCAGCAGACGCTTGACCGCATTCATATACGGTGTCGGACCGCAGCAAAACACTTCCCGCTCCAGGAAGTCCGGCGCCATCAATTCAAGCATTCTGTGGTTGAGGTAACCGCGATAGCCGGCCCAAGGCTCACCCATACCGTGCTTCTCGCAGATCAGGTGCAGGCTGAAGTTGTCGATCCGCGACGCCATGTGCTCCAGCTCGCGGTGGTAAATGATGTCCTTGGGCGAACGGGCGCTGTGGATAAACACCATGTCGACATTGCCGTTGGTGTCGTAGAACCAGCGCGCCATGGACATGACCGGCGTGATACCAACGCCGCCGCTGAGGTAAAGCACCTTTGGCGCAGTGAAATCCATGGCGTTGAACAGGCCGACCGGCCCGTGTACCGCCAGCTCCTGGCCTTCGTGCAAGGTATCGTGCAGCCAGTTGGAAACCTTGCCGCCCGGCACTCGCTTGATGGTCACCGAAAAGCTGTACGGCACCGACGGCGAGCTGGAAATGGTGTACGAACGCATGATCTGCTGGCCTTCGATTTCCAGCTCCAGGGTGACGAACTGCCCCGGCTTGAAGAAGAACATGATCGGCTGGTCGGCCATGAAGCAGAAGGTGCGCACATCCCAGGTTTCCTGGATGACTTTGACACAACGGACGATGTGCCGACCATTGGCCCAGGTCTGGGTGGTTACCGGGTTCAGGAAGCTGTTGGACATGCTGATCTCCACGGCCGACTGTCGGCCTTCATGTTGGCGATTCTGCGTATAGCGCGAAATAGCCATTTACCTATCTGCGACATTCACATGCTTATCGCGACCAGCCCCCAACGACCGGGGCTTGCGCGTCGGGAACAGATTGCACCATGTCGCCCATGGATAAGGTTCTGGCCAGCGCCGGCCCCACACTCGCCCCATACCAAGACACAATCTCTACACCTTGCGTAGCACCCTTAGCAGTACACCTGATCAGCCACTTTCGCCGGCCACGCAGATGGCCTTTGAGGATTAAACGATGGACGTCACTACTACCCTGAGCCTGGGCGATCCGCTGGAACCCGCACGCAAGGCCACCGCGCAGATGCTGCAAGAGCGCGAGCGCACGTTCTCGCTGCCGCAGCCTTTCTACTCTGACGAGCGCCTGTTTGATATCGACATGCAGGAAATCTTCCAGAAAGAGTGGTTGATCGCCGGTATGACCTGCGAAATCCCAGCCAAGGGCAACTACCTGACCCTGCAAGTGGGCAAAAACCCGATTATCGTGATTCGCGGTGCGGAGGGCGTGGTGCATGCCTTCCATAACGTCTGCCGCCACCGTGGTTCGCGCCTGTGCACCAGCGAAAAAGGCAAGGTCGCCAAACTGGTCTGCCATTACCACCAGTGGACCTACGAACTCGACGGTCGCCTGCTGTTCGCCGGCACCGAAATGGGCGCCGATTTCGACATGAAGCAGTACGGCCTGAAGCCGGTGAACGTGAAGACCGCCGGTGGTTACATCTTCATCAGCCTGTCGGAGAATCCGCCAGCCATTGATGACTTCCTGTCGACGCTCAGCCATTACATGGAACCGTACGACATGGAAAACACCAAGGTGGCGATTACCACCACCTTGATGGAAAAGGCTAACTGGAAGCTTGTGCTAGAGAACAACCGCGAGTGCTACCACTGCAATGCCTCGCACCCGGAGCTGCTGAAAACCCTGCTGGAATGGGACGACGTCACCGACCCACGCGCCGACCAGGCGTTCAAGGACCACGTGGCCGCCTCCGCCGCTGCCTGGGAAGCCGAGAAGATCCCTTACGCCCACGCCAGCTTCGGCCTGCGTAACCGTATCGTGCGCATGCCGTTGCTCAAGGGCACGGTGTCGATGACCCTGGACGGCAAACAAGGCTGCGCCAAACTCATGGGCCGCATCAAGAACCCGGACCTGGGCTCGATGCGCATCCTGCACCTGCCACACTCGTGGAACCACTGCATGGGCGACCACATCATCGTGTTCACCGTGTGGCCGATCAGCGCGCAGGAAACCATGGTCACCACCAAGTGGATCGTGCACAAGGACGCCGTTGAAGGTGTGGATTACGACGTGGACCGCATGCGCCAGGTCTGGGACGCCACCAACGACCAGGACCGTCGCCTGGCCGAAGAGAACCAGCGCGGCATCAACTCCACGGCATACCAGCCAGGCCCGTACTCCAAGACTTACGAGTTCGGCGTGGTGAACTTCGTGGATTGGTACAGTGAGCGCCTGCTGAGCAACTTGGGCGCCGAACCTGCGTCGTACCTCAAAGGCGTCCCTGTCCAGGGCTAACGCCCACGCCCCCCCTGTAGGAGCGAGCATGCTCGCGATGAACCTGAGAACGCCGCTGGGTGTCAGGTTGCCAACGTTATCGTTGACGTTCATCGCGAGCATGCTCGCTCCTACAAGGGCGGGTTCGCTCACGAACTCATATCCAAACCACCTATTTAGCACTGTACGAAATATGATCTATTTCGTTCAGAGCTATACCGCGCGTGCCTCCCAGCCTTCCGCAAACAAGTTATCCACAACTCCACCCACAGCAAATGGGGACAACTGTGGAATTGTTGAAAATTTTTTCCACAAAAGCCAAAGAAAATCCGTGACTTATCCAGAACACGGGTTTTCCATGGCAGCTGATCAATTATTAATCAAACTTCTGAAACGCACGATACACGTGGCCTGCAGCGGATCGCGAACACCTTATCCACAGAAGCGCCAACAGACTTTGGGGGCAACTCTTGCGCCTCTGTGGAAAAGCGCTGAAAGCCACGATTTTCGCGGGTTTGCGCAGGGGATAACCGTTAAAAACCTCTCTTTGATCAATTTTTAACCAGAATCCTGAAAGCCGCTATTTATAAGGCCCTCAGCAGTAAGCGAACATCTTATCCACAGAAGCGCCAACAGAGATTGGGGGCAAGTATGGACCTGCACCTGATAAAAAATCGTTGGAAAATCGCTACTTATCCTGGTTATTTTTTGATCTAAGACTTCAAGGCCACGGTTTTTATGGGGCGGAGCAAGGGGCGAACATGTTATCCACAGAAGCGCTAACAGGGATTGTGGGTAAACAGGTCAATCCTTATTGATGCGGATTGACCGCACGCCAGCCCAGCAAAAACGAAGGTGGAATGGCGGGACCTCAGAAAACTCCGTAGAGCCGTGTCTACCCTAACAGCGCTCAATGAAATGTAGCTCAACGAAGCTCGATTATTCTCTGATCTTCCGAGCGTCAACCGCTGGCGGGGCGGGCATTTCCGGTGTAGGAATATTGATCGTAATCGGGAGGTCCACATTCAGGACCACATTCGGCTGAGCAGGCGGTTTAACGACCTTCGCCGAATCAGACCAGCCCACAATGTTTTTGACGTTATCCCTGACGGTTTTCCACAGTACGTTATTCTGATAGGCCGTCTTCACCGCAACAGCGCCACGCGTCACAGCGCCGGCTAACAGAGCTGTGGTACCTGCGGCGGAGATGTACGTTCCGACTGGGTTTCCAGCCACACTGATGGCCGCCCCGGCAGCAGTGCCGACAGAACCAAGCAGGCTGAATCGCGTGGCATGCAACGCGACACCGGAAACTTTGGGCCCGAACACCATGCCCGCCGGGATGACGGTATGCAGCGCTATAAGCAGGCCTCGCTGAACAACCTGAAAAATAGCCGATAGATATTGACCCGTCGGATCCGTGTAGTTGACCGGGTCCCCCATGCAATAGACATAGGCGTTCAACCCTCCCTTATCAAACGGGCTTAACCTATCAGGACTGTGAAACCGCATCACCACTGGGTTATAGACCCGATACCCATTGCCCAAGTGATACCAACAGGTAGGGTTTTCTTTGAGTTGCCCGTTGAAACCCAAGCGCCCTCTGGCAAGACTCTCGCCACTTTGCAGGCCATACGGGGAATACAAGAAGTGGTTCGGACTGCTGCGGTCCAACTCGGCGAGTACGCTTTGTTGCAGGTCAGTCGCCAGCAAAAACGTTTGGGAAGACCGCGGATTGGCTGCTGGGGAGCGAGCTAAGGGCTGGGGCTGGCGTGAAATGTGCATTTTCCGCTGCGTCCTCAGAAAGGCGTTATTAACCCGCAGCGACATGCCTGATTCGAAGTCGGAACCACAGCCCAACCCTGCGGAGAAAGTGGGTATTAACTATTAAATACCCTACCAAACTGCCCGTTCCGCCAACACTAGCAGCTCTGCTAGTTTTATCCGCCAGCAGGAGCCCACTAAGGCCGATACATCAAATAGGCTTCCCCGGTGACCCGAATCATCGGATGCGGCGTGATCTGGCAAGTATCGACAATACGGAAGCCATGACGCTCGTAAAACCGACGGGCGCCGGTGTTCGCCGCGTAGTCGATCAAGCTCAAGCCATTGAGCCCAAGCCGGTTCGCGCGGTCGTAGGCGTAGGCAAGGAACTGCTTGCCCAGTCCCTGGTTGCGCCAGCCTTCATGCAGCGCCAGGCTGGAAATATAAAGGGTGTCGGGGATTTCCATCCTGGCGTACGGCGCCAGCACCGGGTCGGTCACCGGGGCTGCGAACGGATCGTGACGCATCACGTAGCTGTGCAGCATGCCAATGACTTTACCTTCGGCTTCGGCGATCAGGCAGTTCTGCCAGGAAAAATCCACATCGTCACGGGCGTAACGCAGCGCCCCTACATCCAGCAGATCCTGCCCAGGTTCTGCTATCTGGCTCCAGATATAATCTGCAGCACCTTCCGATGAAATCTGGAACAAACGCGCAATCTCGCGCGCATCCGCGCGCACTGCCGAACGAAATTCAACTGCCATTGACCTGCCCCCAAATGGACCGCTAGCGGACCACACCTTCTTCGATCAGCAACTTAAGGATGGCTTCAGCCCCCGCCTGCGCCGTCACGCCCTTGAGCACTTGCCCGCCACCACCACTGGCTTTCGCCGTTGCGGCCTTCATGCGATCGGCGCCGCTCTTGGCCTTGATTACCTTCAAGCGCTTCGGCCGTGGCTTGGCCGGTTGCAGGGTAGCGACTGCCAGCAATTCGTCGTCGATGACTTCCACATCATTGGCCTGCAGTACCCCGCGCCGGGCCGGGCCGTAGGCGCTCTGCCGAGGCTTGGGCGCGGCGTTATCCACTGTAGCGAGAAACGGCAACCGCACCTTCAAGCGACGCCGCTGACCGCGCGGCAAGGCTTGCAACACCAGCGCCGAACCGCCATCGATGGACTCGACCTGCGCCAACCCCACCACCAGCGGCCAACCAAGGCCTTCGGCCAGCAGGAACGGCAGCATGCCCGAGCCCTCGCCGGTCTCCGCCTGGCTGCCGGTCAGGACCACCTGTGCCCCGGCATCGCGCAAATAAGCGGTCAACGCCGGCAGCGCATCGGCGCCTTGCGGTTGTTCAAGCACATGCAATTGTTCCAGCCCCATGCCCAGGTAGGCGCGCAAGGCCGGTTCGCCAACGTCGCCGGCGTGCAGCACCTGCAAGTTATCCCCAGCCAGCTGCAAGCCCAGCTCCACCGCCCGTGCATCCTGTTCCGCGCGACGTGGTCGACCGGAAGTCGGGTGGGCGCCGATGGACACCAGGCTGATGATTTTCGTGCTCATAACCCTTTCCTTCCCTTAAGCCGCATCGCGCTTGGCGTCGTTGCGGTAGGCTTCTACCGCCGCGATCAAGGCCCGAAGAACCTCGGCACTCTCGCCGATTACCGACAGGTCGGCCCGTTTGATCATGTCGCAACCCGGGTCGAGGTTGATCGCCACCACCTTGTCGCAGGCACCGATGCCCTGCAGGTGCTGGATCGCCCCGGAAATCCCCACCGCCACATAGACCCGCGCGGTGACCCAGGTGCCGGACGCGCCGACCTGACGGTCGCGGGCCATGAAACCATCGTCCACCGCCACCCGCGACGCGCCTTCGGTTGCTCCCAGTGCTGCGGCGGTCTGGTGGAACAAGTCCCAATCCTTGACCCCGTTGCCGCCGGAGAAAATGAACTCGGCCTCGGCCATGGGAATCGCCGCCGGGTCCACCGCCACAGCCCCCAGGTCCTCGATGCGCGAGAGACTGCGGGCGACGGCTGTGGATAACTCCACCGGCAATACTTCGTGACGGGTTTCGCTGACCGGCTCGGCGCATTCGACGGCAGCCAGGATCAACCGTGCAACCGGACGCGCCAGATCTTGCAAACCGGCACCGGCGCGACCAATGCACTCCTGATCCTTGACCTGCCAGACCCGCGTGGCCGGGCGTTCGCCCAGGGCAGCGGCAAAGCGCCGACCCAATTCGCCACCGCCGCTGCGACTGTCCGGCAGCAGCCAGTGACGTGGGTTGAACTGGTTATCCACAGCCCGCAAGCCCTGGACGCGTTGTTCCGGTGCATAACCGCTGAACTCTTCGCCTTCGAGCACCAGCAGGCGATCGACGCCGGCTGTGGAAAACGCGTTTTCCTTGTGTTCGCCGAAGACCACGGCCAATACCGCACCGTCGCTGCCGGCCAGTTGATGGGCCAGGCCCAGCAAGTCCTTGTCGTGGCTGCTCAAGCGGCCGCCGACCATGTCCGGCACCACGCAGATGTAGAACGCCGGTGCAGGCACCTGATGCAGCGGCAATTGCACTTCAACGGCGGCCGAGCGTTTAATCGCCCCGCCCTGTTGAGCGCCGCTGCGGTCGATCCGCTTGATGCCGTTAGGTCCAATGAAACCAATGCCGTGCGGGTTCTTGCGAATGACGCCGTTAGGCCCCATCCAACTGTGCTGCGCCGGTTGCATGGCGGCGTGCAGAGGGTGCAGGCGGTTACGGGCGATCCATTCGGCACGGGGGTCGCGGCGGATAATGTCGCTCATCAGTGCACCTCCGCGGGTTCACGTTTGGCCGGCGTAGCCGACTTTGGGGCTTGATCTTCCAGGAGCGCGTCGGCCACCAGTTCGGCAATGTCCTTGATCAACGGTCGTGGTTCGACCACACCTTCAAGCATCGCGGTGCACTGGGGGCAGCCCACGGCCACCAGTTCGGCGCCCGTCTCACGGATGTCTTCCATGCGCATGTCGGGGATACGCTGCTTGCCCGGAATGTCGGTGATCGGCGCACCGCCGCCACCGCCGCAGCAGCGCGAGCGGAAACCGGAGCGTTGCATTTCCTTGACCTCGATGCCCAGCGCACGCAGAACCTGACGCGGCGCCTCGTATTCGCCGTTGTAGCGGCCGAGGTAGCACGGGTCGTGATAGGTCACGCTGTCGCCTTTGTGCTGGCCAAGGTTCAGCGCGCCGGCGTCGATGATTTCCGCCATGTAGGTGCTGTGGTGCTGCACCAGGTAGTTGCCATCGAAAGCGCCGTATTCGTTTTTCAGCACGTGGAAGCTGTGTGGATCGCAGGTGACGATGCGATTGAAGCTGTACTTGGCCAAGGTCTGGATATTGCGCTTGGCTAGCAACTGGAAGGTCGCCTCGTCGCCCAGGCGTCGGGCCACGTCACCGCTGTCGCGCTCTTCGAGGCCAAGGACCGCGAAGTCGATTTTTGCCGCTTTCAGCACTTTGACGAACGCGCGCAAGGTGCGCTGGTTGCGCATGTCGAAGGCGCCATCGCCCACCCAGAACAGCACGTCGGTGGATTTCTTTTCGCTGAGCAGATTGAGGTTCAAGTCCGCCGCCCAGTTCATCCGACCGCCTGGCGCAAAACCGCCCGGGTTGTCGGTGGCGATCAGGTTTTCCAGAACTTCAGCGCCCTTGTTCGGGGTCGCGCCTTTTTCCAGGGTCAGATGGCGACGCATGTCGACGATGGCATCGACGTGCTCGATCATCATCGGGCATTCCTCGACACAGGCGCGGCAGGTGGTGCACGACCACAGGGTTTCGGCGTCCACCAGACCGTTGACGATCGGTTGATGCGGATTACCGGCGTGTTCACCGATGGGCTTGCCCGGATACGGACTGCCGGCAAATTTGGCATCGGTGCCGCCAGCCAGGCCGACGACCATGTCCTGGATCAATTTTTTCGGGTTCAACGGCTGGCCGGCGGCGAAGGCCGGGCACGCGGCTTCACATTTACCGCACTGCACACAGGCATCGAAGCCGAGCAATTGGTTCCAGGTGAAATCCTTGGGTTTTTCCACGCCCAGTGGTGCGCTTGGGTCGTTCAGATCCAAGGGCTTCAGACCGGTGGAACGACCGCCGCCAAAGCGCTCCGCGCGACGGTGCCAGGCCAGGTGCAGGGCACCGGCGAAGGCATGCTTCATCGGCCCGCCCCAGGTCATGCCGAAGAACAGCTCGGACACGCCCCACAGCACGCCAATCCCGAGGATCACCACCAACAGCCAGCCGCCGAAGTTTTCCGGCAGGATACCGGCCACCGGCAGGGTCACCAGGAAGAACGACACCGAAAATGCCATCAGGCTTTTCGGCAGGCGCATCCACGGGCCCTTCGACAGGCGCGAAGGTGGATTGCGCCGACGCAGGTAAACAAAGACCGCACCGACGAACATCACCGCCGACATCAACAACAACGCATAACCGAGGAAGCGGTTATGCAATCCGAACCCATGCACCAGAATCGCCAGCACGATGGACGCCACTGCGCCGCCGGCCGTCGCGACGTGGGTGTTGGCAATGTATTTGTCCCGCGCCACTACATGGTGCAGATCGACCATGTAACGCTTGGGCATGGCGAACAGGCCGCCGATCAGATCGACCTTCGAGGCCCGGCCTCGGCGCCACATGTTTACCCGTCGCAATGCGCCGAGAGCCGCGAGGCCCAGGGCAGCAAAGATCAGGATGGGAAGTAGGGTGTTGAGCATGGTGAAGCTCCCAAAGACCGCGGGGTCTCATGTGGGAGCGGGCTTGCTCGCGAATCCGGCGACGCGGTGTATCAGGTGTACCGCGTTATCGTTCTTCGCGAGCAAGCCCGCTCCCACATTGGTTCGGTGTGATTTTAGAAGTCCTTGCACAGCCGCAGCGCGTCATAGATCGCCGCATGCACGTTGCGCTGGGCCACACAGTCGCCGATGCGGAACAGCAGGTAGCCGTCGCCGCTCTGTTCCAGGCATGGCTGCGGCTTGATCGCGAACAAGGCTTCGACGTCGATCTGGCCTTTGTTGCGCGAGCCTTCCTTCATTGCGTAGTAGATCTCCTCGTCCGGACGCACGCCGTTCTCGATGACCACCTGGTCCACCACCCGCTCCTCCTTGGCGCCGGTGTATTCGTTTTCCAGCACTGCTATCAGCTTGTCGCCTTCGCGGTAGACCTTCTCCAGCATCATGTCGCCGGTCATGATCACTTCTTTCGGATACATGCTGCGGTAGTAGGTCGGGAACGACGTACCGCCAATGGCCACGCCTGGCTTGATGTCGTCGGTGACGATCTCGACCTGGCTGCCCTTGTCGGCGAGGAAGTCGGCCGTCGACATGCCGGTGAACTCGCAAATGGTGTCGTAGACCAGCACGTTCTTGGCGGGTGCAACTTTGCCATCGAGAATGTCCCAGCTGCTGACCACCAGGCCTTCAGCCGCGCCCCAGTGCTCGTTCTGCTCGATGAACGGATGACCACCGACGGCCAGCACCACTACATCCGGACGCAGGTCCATGATGGTCGGCGCATCCGCCGCGGTGCCCAGGCGCAGGTCGACTTTCAACCGCGCCAGCTCCAGCTGATACCAGCGGGTGATACCGGCGATCTGGTCACGCTGCGGCGCTTTCGACGCCGTGGTGATCTGGCCACCGATAAAGTCCTTTTTCTCGAACAGGGTTACGTCGTGGCCCCGCTCGGCAGCCACACGGGCGGCTTCCATCCCGGCAGGACCGGCACCGACCACCACCACTTTGCGTTTAACGCCGGTGGTTTTTTCGATGATGTGCGGCAGGCCCATGTATTCACGGGAAGTCGCGGCGTTCTGGATGCACAGCACGTCCAGGCCCTGGTACTGACGGTCGATGCAGTAGTTGGCACCGACACACTGCTTGATCTGGTCGACCTGGCCCATCTTGATCTTGGCGATCAGGTGCGGGTCGGCAATGTGCGCGCGGGTCATGCCGACCATGTCGACGTAACCGCCTTCCAGGATACGGGTGGCCTGGTTCGGGTCCTTGATGTTCTGCGCGTGCAGCACCGGCACCTTGACCACTTCCTTGATACCTGCGGCCAAATGCAGGAACGGCTCCGGTGGATAACTCATGTTCGGAATCACGTTGGCCAAGGTGTTGTGGGTGTCGCAACCCGAGCCCACGACGCCGATGAAATCGAGCATGCCGGTGTCGTCGTAATACTTGGCGATCTGCTTCATGTCTTCATGGGACAGGCCGTCCGGGTGGAACTCGTCACCGCAGATACGCATGCCCACGCAGAAATCGTCACCGACCTCCGCGCGCACCGCTTTCAACACTTCCAGGCCGAATTTCATGCGGCCTTCGAAGGTGCCGCCCCATTCGTCGGTACGCTTGTTGACCCGCGGGCTCCAGAACTGGTCGATCATGTGCTGGTGCACCGCCGACAGTTCGACACCGTCCAGGCCACCGGCCTTGGCGCGGCGTGCCGCCTGTGCGTAGTTGCCGATCACCCGCCAGATCTCTTCCGGCTCAATGGTCTTGCAGGTAGCGCGGTGCACCGGCTCGCGCACGCCCGACGGCGACATCAGCGTCGGCCAGTTGAAGCCGTCCCAGCGCGAGCGACGGCCCATGTGGGTAATCTGGATCATGATCTTGGCGCCGTGCTTGTGCATGGCGTCCGCAAGATTCTGGAAGTGCGGGATGATGCGGTCGGTGGACAGGTTCACCGAGCTCCACCACTCTTGCGGGCTATCGATGGCGACGACAGACGAACCGCCGCAGATCGCCAGGCCGATCCCGCCCTTGGCCTTCTCTTCGTAATACTTGACGTACCGGTCGGTGGTCATGCCGCCGTCGGTGGCATAGACCTCGGCGTGCGCGGTGCTGAGCACGCGGTTGCGGATGGTCAGTTTGCCGATCTGGATCGGCTGGAACATTGCTTCGAAAGCCATGGCGGGTTCCTCGACTTACAACGGCTTGACGGTGAACAAGCCGTCTTCGTGGCCCTCTTCGGAGCCACCGTAGACTTGTTCGGCCACGGTGCGGATCTTGCTGCCGCGAGCGGCAAGGATCTGGTCCATCGCGCCGGCAAACCAGCCAGTGAACATGTAGTCGACCTTGCGCCCGACCTTGCCGTACACGTAGACGAATGCCGAGTGTTCGAGCTTGACGCTGCAGGTGCCTTTGTCGAGGTCGATGTCCTGGATCTTGAACAGCCCCCAGCCGCGTTGCGACAGGCGCTTCATGTAGTGCTCGAACACCGCAACGCCTTCGAGGCCATGGCATTCGGCTTCTTTTTCACACCAGTGCCAGGCGGACTTGTAGCCGGCCTTGTAGAGAATCTCGGCGTAAGCTTCGGCGCCCAGCACTTCCTCGATGCCCATGTGGTTATTGACGAAGAAATGACGCGGCACATACAGCATCGGCAGGGCGTCGGACGTCCAGACACCGGTTTCGCTGTCGACTTCGATAGGCAATTGCGGGGCGATCTTGGCCATGGAAACTTAACTCCAGAAAAATTTTGTTGTCGCCTGCGGCGCGGACGGCCGCAGGAAAGGATTCAGAAGAGCGGTGGCTTATTCGCCCCAGACGTCTTTCAAGACATTCACCCAGTTCTCGCCCATGATCTTGCGCACTACGCGCTCGGAATGGCCGCGCTTGAGCAAGGTTTCGGTGAGGTTCGGGAACTCGCCGACGGTGCGGATGCCCAGCGGGTTGATGATCTTGCCGAAGCTGGTCAGGCGGCGGGCGTAGCCCTTGTCGTGGGTCAGGTACTCGAAGAAGTCCTGGCCGTGACCCTGGGTGAAGTCGGTACCGATACCGATCGAATCTTCACCGACGATGTTCAGGGTGTATTCGATGGCTTCGGCGTAGTCGTCGATGGTCGAATCGATGCCCTTGGCCAGGAATGGTGCGAACATGGTCACACCGACGAAACCGCCGTGGTCGGCAATGAACTTCAGTTCTTCATCGGACTTGTTGCGCGGATGCTCCTTGAGGCCCGACGGCAGGCAGTGGGAGTAGCACACCGGCTTTTTCGATTCGAGGATGACTTCTTCGGACGTCTTGGAACCGACGTGGGACAGGTCGCACATGACGCCTACGCGGTTCATCTCGGCAACGATTTCACGACCGAAGCCCGACAGGCCGCCGTCACGCTCGTAGCAACCGGTACCGACCAGGTTCTGGGTGTTGTAGCACATCTGCACAATACCGACGCCCAGCTGCTTGAACACTTCGACATAGCCGATCTGGTCTTCAAACGCATGGGCATTCTGGAAACCGAAGAGGATGCCGGTCTTGCCCTGCTCCTTGGCCTTGCGGATGTCGGCGGTGGTGCGCACCGGAATCACCAGGTCGCTGTTCTCGCGGATCAGTTTCTGGCTGGCGGCGATGTTGTTGACAGTGGCCTGGAAGCCCTCCCATACCGACACGGTGCAGTTGGCTGCGGTCAAACCGCCCTTGCGCATGTCTTCGAACAGTTCACGGTTCCACTTGGCAATAATCAGCCCGTCGATAACGATGCTGTCGGCGTGCAATTCGGCTGGGCTCATCAGGCTGTCCCCTTGTTAGCGATTCATGCGCCGAATCGTCTGTCGGCGCTTTGGGGCCAGCATATGCCTCGGTGCATTGGTAGCCGGGTGCAAAAACGACAGGGGAATTGCCGAAAGCGTCAATCCGCGACAAAGGGTCGTCGCAAGGCACAATTGCCGACCTGTTCAAGGCAATCCGCTTGGGCCAGAATTCGCCACATCTCTTGATGCTTCACTGGATGGGAGCGGCAACCACATGAAATTCATCGTCCTGGCCTTGGCACTGATTGCGACCGGCGTACACGCCGCCGAGGAGTCTGAAGACACCCCCTGCGACAAAGTCGAAAACGACGTCCAGACCCTGGAATGCTCCGCCTTCAGCAAAACCACTGCTGAAGACTTGCTGAGCGAAAACTACAAAAGCCTGAACGAACGCATGCAGTCGCTCTACGGCAAGAACCCGTCGCAACTGGCCGACATCACCGCCAAGATCAAGGCCGCCCAGCAACAATGGCTGAAAACCCGCGACGCCGACTGCGCCATCGAAGCCTTCCCGGCCACCGCCGGCAGCAAGGCGTTCACTATTGCGCAGAATGATTGCGTGGCGCGGATGAGTGACGAGCGGTCGGAGTTTTTGGAGACGATTGGGCAGGAGTAACGCCGAGCAACATCCCGACATGCTTAGTTTATTGGCCAAAAGAGAAATATAAGTAAAGATTGGCAAATCTTATAAAAGACTTATATTCTCTCATGAACAGTATTCACTGGACTCGAAAGGCCGTTAAGCAGCTTTTGAAATTGCATTCCGTTCACCAGATCCAGGTTCGTGATGCCGTTTCGGCGCTGACTGACATGCCTGATACAGGCAACGTCAAAGCACTGGCCGGTCATGACTACGCCTACCGACTTCGAGTAGGTAACTATCGGGTCATGTTCGATTGGGATGGCACAGTCAAAGTTCAAGAGGTCAAAAAACGCGATGAACGCACCTACTGACGTTCAAATCATCAACGACGCAGACGGAAATCCTGCTTTCGTGGTCATTCCCTACGCGCAATATGTCGCGCAGAAGATTGAGCCCGATCTGATTCCCCATGAAGTCGTCAGCCGCATTGTCGATGGCGCGACGCCGATTCGCGCCTGGCGCGAACACTTGAACCTTACGCAGGATGAAGTGGCCAAACGCATGGGCATCTCCCAACCGGCCTTCGCCCAGCAGGAAAACGTCGCGAAGCCGCGCAAGGCCACCCGCGAAAAAATTGCCGCGGCGTTTGGCATCACCGCCAATCAACTGGAGCTGTAAGCTTCACGCCTTCAGCCAGAAAAGGGATTCACCATGAAAGTCTGCGGCATCGAAATCAAAGGCAGCGAAGCGATCATCGCCGTGGCAGCTCTCGACGGTTCCACGCTGGGCCATGTCGCGCTTGCGACCAAGAAAATCGCCCTGGAGGATGACGACGAAGCCGCCAATGTCAAAGTGTTTGCCGCTCAGGTCGCATCCTTTGTTCGCGAGAACTCGATAGATCGAATCGTGATCAAGAAGCGCAGCAAGAAAGGTGAGTTCGCCGGTGGGCCGACCACGTTCAAGATCGAGGGCGTTTTCCAGATGCTGGAGAATTGCGAGGTGACGCTGCTGTCGCCGCAGACGATCAATGCGCAGGCCAAGAAACATGGTTTTGAGCCGCCAGAGACGCTGAACAAGTATCAGCATGAGGCATACAAGACTGCCTGCTCGGCATTACTGAAGAAGTAACAGAACCTCCAGACAATGACGATCAAATGTGGGAGCGGGCTTGCTCGCGAAAGCGGTGTGTCATTCGATAAATATTTCGCCTGATACACCGTTTTCGCGAGCAAGCCCGCTCCCACATTGAGTTATATGTCGATTCTGGAAACCCGATTCAGTCAGCGCCATCAGGCTTTGGCGGTACGCCGATCCTCCCGTGGGCACCGCTCGAACCTTGCCCGATAACTGCGGGTGAAATACGACGGCGATTCAAACCCGCAGGCAATACTCACCTCCAACACACTCATATTGGTCTGGCGCAGCAGTTGCCGGGCTTTCTCCAGCCTCAGGCGCAGGTAGAAATTGCTCGGTGTGTCGTTCAGGTGCAGGCGGAACAGGCGCTCCAGCTGACGCCGGGTGACTTTGATCGATTCCGCCAATTCCAACGTACTCAGCGGCGGCTCGCTGTGCTGCTCCATCTCGCCAATCACGTGAACAAGCTTCTTGTTGCTGATGCCATAACGCGTCGCGACTTCCATGCGCTGGTGGTCTTTACGCGGACGGATGCGCCCGAGCACGAATTGCTCGCTGACCTGGATTGCCAGTTCCGGGCCATGGGACTGGGCGATCAGATCCAGCATTAAATCGATCGACGCGGTGCCGCCAGCGCTGGTGATGCGTCGACGGTCGATCTCGAATAACTCTTGGGTGACGCTGAGCTGCGGATAGGACTCCTTGAAGGCGTCGATGGCCTCCCAGTGCAGGGTCAGGCGATGGCCGTCGAGCAAACCTGCCTCAGCGAGGATGAAGCTGCCGGTGTCAATGGCGCCGAGCGTCACGCCTTCGTTGTCGAGGCGACGCAGCCAGTGCTCCAGCGCCGGTGTGGCGAATTTCAGCGGTTCGAAGCCGGCGACCACCCATAACGTCGCGCCTTTTTTCAACGGCTCCAGCGCCGCGTCGGCGTTGACCGACATGCCGTTACTGGCCAGCACCGCCCCACCATCGGCGCTCAATACATGCCAGCGATAGAGCTCGCCGCGAAAGCGATTGGCAACCCGCAATGGCTCGATGGCCGAGATAAATCCAATCGCCGAGAAACCTGGCATCAACAAGAAATAGAAATCCTGGGACATGGAGCGCACTCGATTGGCGGGTAGCGAGAGGGCGGGTAGCGTGAAGACGTTGATACGCCACTTGCAACAGGCATTCAAGAGCACAGGTCGCTGCAGTGCAAGAGTCGGTCGCCGCAGTGCGCTTTCGTGGCAGATTAGCTGCGTAACGTGACATCACCGGCGCACAGACGACCGGACCCACAATAATGAAACTGCCGAGGAACCTGAGAATGAAACGACTGATCAGCAGCTGTGTTCTTGCACTCAGTGGTACCGCTTTGCTGAGCGCCAGTGTCATGGCAGCCGAACCGGCGTCGTGCCAGAACGTGCGCATGGGCGTGGTGAACTGGACCGACGTGATCGCCACCAGTGCGATGACCCAGGTATTGCTCGACGGCCTCGGCTACAGCACCAAACAAACCAGCGCTTCCCAGCAAATCATCTTCGCCGGGATTCGCGATCAGCGCCTGGACCTGTTCCTGGGTTACTGGAACCCGCTGATGACCCAGACCATCACCCCGTTCGTCGACGCCAACCAGGTCAAGGTGCTTGAAGCGCCCAGCCTGAAGGACGCCCGCGCCACCCTCGCCGTTCCGACCTATCTCGCCGACAAGGGTCTGAAAACCTTCGCCGACATCGCCAAGTTCGAAAAAGAGCTGGGCGGCAAGATCTACGGCATCGAGCCAGGCTCAGGCGCCAACACCCAGATCAAGGCGATGATCGCCAAGAACCAGTTCGGCCTCGGCAAGTTCCAGCTGGTCGAGTCCAGCGAGGCCGGCATGCTCGCAGCGGTGGATCGCGCCGTGCGCCGCAAGGAAGCCGTGGTGTTCTTCGGCTGGGCACCGCACCCCATGAACGTCAACGTACAGATGACCTACCTTACCGGAAGCGATGACGCCCTAGGCCCGAACGAAGGCATGGCCACGGTCTGGACCGTGACCGCGCCGAAATATGCCGAACAGTGCCCCAACGTCGGTCGCCTGCTGAGCAACCTGACGTTCACCGCCGAAGACGAGAGCCGGATGATGCAGCCGCTGCTGGATCACAAGGACGCCTTCGAGTCCGCCAGACAGTGGCTTAAGGATCACCCGCAAGACAAGCAGCGCTGGCTCGAAGGCGTGACCACCTTCGACGGCAAGCCTGCGGCTGAAAACCTCAAGCTGACCAGCAAGTAACCCTTAATCGAACCACCGATTCGCAGCCCGACAGGGCTGCGAACGGGACCACCACGCCTGAAGGAAACCGCCAAATGAACCACGACGTCATCATCACCTGCGCACTCACCGGTGCTGGCGACACGACCGCCAAGAGCCCACATGTGCCGGTCACTCCGAAACAGATTGCAGCCGCTGCCGTGGAGGCCGCCAAGGCCGGCGCTACCGTGGTTCACTGCCACGTTCGCGATCCCGAAACCGGCAAGTTCAGCCGTGACGTGGCGCTGTACCGCGAAGTGATGGAGCGCATCCGCGAATCCGACGTCGACATCATCGTCAACCTCACTGCCGGCATGGGCGGCGACCTGGAAATCGGCGCGGGCGAGAACCCGATGGCGTTCGGCCCGAACACTGACCTGGTCGGTCCACTGACCCGCCTGGCGCATGTCGAAGAACTGCTGCCGGAAATCTGCACCCTTGATTGCGGCACACTGAACTTCGGCGATGGCGACACTATTTACGTCTCTACCCCGGCACAGCTGCGTGCGGGCGCCAAACGCATCCAGGAATTGGGCGTGAAGGCCGAACTGGAGATTTTCGACACCGGTCACCTGTGGTTCGCCAAGCAGATGATCAAGGAAGGCCTGCTCGACAATCCGCTGTTCCAGCTGTGCCTGGGCATCCCGTGGGGCGCACCGGCCGACACCACAACCATGAAAGCCATGGTCGACAACCTGCCGGCAGACGCCGTGTGGGCCGGTTTCGGCATCGGCCGCATGCAAATGCCGATGGCCGCGCAAGCCGTGCTGCTGGGGGGCAACGTGCGAGTCGGGCTGGAAGACAACTTGTGGCTGGACAAGGGTGTTTTGGCAACCAACGGCCAACTGGTCGAACGCGCCGGCGAAATCCTCAGCCGCCTCGGCGCCCGTGTACTCACGCCTGCTGAGGGCCGCAAGAAAATGGGCCTGAAACAGCGCGGTTAATCCCCCACACCCAACCCTGTAGGAGCCGGCTTGCTGGCGATGGCGCCGGTATAGCCACCACCTATTCTGTGACAGGAATGCCGCCTCGCCAGCAAGCCGGCTCCTACAGGGATTCACCGAACTCTCCAGGATGTGACAATGACCTTCATTACCGAAATCAAAACCTTCGCCGCACTGGGCAGCGGTGTCATCGGCAGCGGCTGGGTATCCCGCGCCCTCGCCCACGGCCTCGACGTGGTGGCCTGGGACCCGGCCCCCGGTGCCGAAGCCGCCCTGCGCCAACGCGTCGCCAATGCCTGGGGCGCCCTTGAGAAACAAGGCCTGGCGCCCGGAGCCTCGCAGGATCGCCTGCGCTTTGTCGCAACCATCGAAGAATGCGTGCGAGACGCCGATTTCATCCAGGAAAGCGCTCCTGAGCGCCTGGAACTGAAACTGGAGCTGCACAGCAAGATCAGCGCTGCGGCCAAGCCCGATGCCTTGATCGGCTCCAGCACCTCCGGCCTGTTGCCGAGCGAGTTCTACGAGAGTTCGACCCACCCGGAGCGCTGTGTGGTCGGGCACCCGTTCAACCCGGTTTACCTGTTGCCATTGGTGGAAGTGGTCGGCGGCAAGAATACCGCCCCCGAAGCCGTGCAGGCGGCAATGAAAGTCTACGAATCGCTTGGCATGCGCCCGCTGCATGTACGTAAGGAAGTGCCGGGATTCATCGCCGACCGCTTGCTCGAAGCGCTGTGGCGCGAGGCGCTGCACCTGGTCAACGACGGTGTGGCGACGACCGGCGAAATCGACGACGCGATTCGTTTTGGCGCCGGTCTGCGCTGGTCGTTCATGGGCACATTCCTGACCTATACCCTGGCCGGTGGCGACGCCGGGATGCGTCACTTCATGGCACAGTTCGGCCCGGCCCTGCAGTTGCCCTGGACCTACCTGCCGGCGCCGGAACTGACGGAGAAACTGATCGACGACGTGGTGGATGGCACCAGCGATCAGTTGGGTAAACACAGCATTTCGGCGCTGGAGCGCTATCGTGATGATTGCCTGCTGGCGGTGCTGGAAGCGGTGAAGACCACCAAAGAGAAGCATGGGATGGCGTTCAGCGAATAAACCTTAAATTATGAGGCCTGTAGTACCGGCCTCTTCGCGAGCAAGCCCGCTCCCACATTGGAATGCATCCACCCTGTGGGAGCGGGCTTGCTCGCGAATGCGGTAGTCCAGGTATCTAATCACTCGGATCAGTCACTATGCCCACCCTCACTACCTATCAAACCCGCATCATCCCCGACTGGGTCGACTACAACGGTCACCTGCGCGACGCGTTCTACCTGCTGATCTTCAGCTACGCCACCGACGCCCTGATGGACCGCCTCGGCATGGACAGCAGCAACCGCGAAGCCAGCGGCAACTCGCTGTTTACCCTGGAACTGCACCTCAACTACCTGCACGAAGTGAAGCTCGACGCCGAGGTCGAGGTGCACACGCAAATCATCGGCCACGACAGTAAACGCCTGCACCTCTACCACAGCCTGCACTTGGTGGGCGACGACAAGGAGCTGGCGGGCAACGAGCAAATGCTGTTGCACGTCGACCTCGCCGGACCACGCTCCACGCCATTCAGCGAGCAGACCCTGGGCCGGCTGCAAGCCATGGTCGCCGAACAGAGCGACCTGCCCGCCCCCGCCTGCATCGGCCGAGTGATCGCATTGCCGCCAAAAAAATAACAAGGAGATCCCATGAACACCGCCGCCGCTTTTGCCGATTTCCGTACTTATCCGCTGATCAGCGCGCTGACAGGCGTGCAGGCCATGGCCGATCGTATCCTGGTGACGTGGGCCGACAACCGCGTCAGTCCCTTCCACCACCCATGGCTGCGGGACAATTGCCCGTGTCCGCAGTGCGTCTACACGGTGACGCGCGAACAGGTGCTGGAAATCGTCGATGTGCCAGACAACCTGGCGCCTGTCCAAACCAGTGTCGACCCTGATGGTTGCCTGAACGTGCAGTGGCAGGATGGCCACCTCAGCCGCTTCGACCCTGGCTGGCTGCGGGCCCACGCCTATGACGACCAGTCCCGGGCCGAGCGTCTGGCAAGCAAGCCCAGGGCCAGGCTTTGGCACAGTGATATGCAGTTGCCGGTGTTTGATTATCAAGCACTGATGAACGACAACCAGGTGCTATTGCAATGGCTGTTGGCCGTGCGTGACACCGGCCTGACCCAGGTCCGTGGCGTACCCACCGAGCCTGGCTCGCTGAAGCTCGTCGCCCAGCGCATTTCCTTCATCCGCGAGAGCAATTTCGGCGTGCTGTTCAATGTGCAATCCAAGGCCGACGCCGACAGCAACGCCTACACCGCTTTCAACTTGCCACTACACAGCGACTTGCCGACGCGCGAGTTGCAACCGGGGCTGCAGTTCCTGCATTGCCTGGTCAACGATGCCGAGGGTGGCGAGAGTATTTTCGTCGACGGTTTTGCCATCGCCGAGGCGTTACGCCAGGAGGACCCCGAGTCGTTCCGTAGCCTGTGCGAAATCCCCGTGGAATTCCGCAATAAAGACCGCCACAGTGACTATCGTTGCCTGGCGCCGATCATCGCGCTGGATACCTTGGGGCGGGTCTCGGAAATCCGCATGGCGAACTTTCTGCGAGGACCGTTCGATGCATCGGTGGAGCAGATGCCCAGGCTCTATCACGCCTATCGCCGCTTCATAGCGATGACTCGCGAGCCTCGATTCAGGCTTATGCAAAGACTCAACCCTGGCGAACTCTGGTGCTTCGACAACCGCCGCACCCTGCACGCGCGCAACGCCTTCGATCCTGCCACTGGAGCACGGCATTTCCAGGGTTGTTATGTGGATCGGGATGAGTTGTTGTCGCGCATCCTCGTGCTACAGCGTTAAACCGCGTCATCGTTCTTCGCGAGCAAGCCCGCTCCCACAGGGGATTTGCGCATGACGCAGATCAAATGTGGGAGCGAGCCTGCTCGCGAAGGCGACTGTACAGACCACACAGAAACCACAGGCAAAAAAAAGCCCCGATCAAGCCGTGACAGGATCGAGGCAGAGGGTACTGTTGAGGAGCTGCCGTGGGAGGGTGACCAAACCCTCGTGAAGCAAGCTGGGTCCAGTGTGCCGACTCTCAGCGCAGGTAAATAGCACGAAAACGACCTGTTCATAGTCAATGCTGCCATAACGACAAATCGCCCTTGCCGCCACTGCGTGCCACTACCAGAATCGACCCACGACATCATTCCCAGAAGAAGGATTTGCGTCATGATGCACGCCGATTTGATAGACCAGGAAGACCTGTTGGGCCAGCTCAAGTCATTGGGTTTTCAAGTGCCGAGCGGCGCCACCGCCGAGCAGGCTTGCGAGTTTGCCGTGCGAGGTTTGAACAACGAACGGGCCATCGTGCTGCGCACCATGGTCAAGCAGATGTACACCAGCAGCGCGACAATCCTGCCGGCTGTGCGCCAGGCCATCGACAAGCAATTGCTGCCAGCCTTGGCGCAATACCAACAGAGCCACACCACCCGCTAAAACGCCTTCGCGAGCAAGCCCGCTCCCACATTCGACCACATCCCAATGTTGGAACTCGGTCAATGTGGGAGCGAGCCTGCTCGCGAATGAAGCGACTCGCTATTAGAGCCTTACGCTAGCGAAAGTCGACTCATTACGCGCCTGACTCAACGCCGACAACGGCCCGGACAACGGTGAAAGCACCAATGCCTGTGGCAGCGGCATCATTGCCACTTGCTGCGTGGTGTTGGACCCTACGCGCTCGTCGCGTGGCGGAATGCCGAAGTATTCGCGGTAGCACTTGGAGAAGTGCGGCGTGGACACGAAGCCACAGACCGACGCCACTTCGATGATCGACATTGGCGTTTGCTTGAGCAGTTGCCGAGCGCGGATCAAGCGCAGCTTCAGGTAGTACCGCGAAGGCGAGCAATGCAGGTACTTCTGGAACAGCCGCTCCAGCTGACGACGGGACACGGCGACGTACACCGCCAGTTCGTCGAGGTCGATCGGCTCTTCGAGGTTGGCTTCCATCAGTGCGACGATTTCCTGCAGTTTCGGCTGGTTGGTGCCGAGCATGTGCTTGAGCGGTACGCGCTGGTGATCCTGTTCGTTGCGGATGCGCTCGTAGACGAACATCTCCGAGATCGCGGCCGACAGTTCGCGCCCGTGATCGCGGCTGATCAGGTGCAGCATCATGTCCAGCGGCGCGGTGCCGCCGGAGCTGGTGAAACGGTTACGGTCGAGGGTGAACAGGCGGGTACTCATGGCCACCCGTGGAAACGCTTCCTGCATCGCCGCCAGGCATTCCCAGTGCACACTGCAATCGAAACCATCGAGCAGGCCGGCGCACGCCAGGGCCCAGCTGCCGGTGCACACCGCACCCAGGCGACGGGACTGCCGCGCCTGGCTCTGCAACCATGACACGTGTTCGCGGGTAACAGTGCGTTGAATACCGATACCGCCGCAGACAATCACGGTGTCCATTGGCGGGGCTTTGTGCATGGAGGCATCGGGGGTGATTTGCAGACCGTCACTGGCCCAGACTTGCCCGCCATCGACGGTGAGGGTGGTCCAACGATACAGCTCGCGACCGGACAGCTGGTTGGCCATACGCAGTGGCTCGACTGCGGATGCCAGGGAAATCAGCGTGAAATTGTCCAGTAACAAAAAGCCGATGGATTGTGGCGCACGGTTCTGGGGTTGGGCCCCGGAGTTGAACGTCGTCATCGCGGTATCTCCTCACACAAAGCGGGTGATGGCCTCAGGCGGAGGCTCTTGTTATTGCCATCGTTCTCGCGTGGGAGACGGGCTTTGTAATGACAGAGCAAATGCCATGCCTAAATTTGAATGCGCGTTCAATAACTCCTAAAAACGACGTCGGAATGTGTCTATATATGACGCGCAGGGAGTAAGGGTTATAAGTGCCATCAATGGCGGCAAGCGCTCTGCCCCGTTGCGTGTGAGCAAATCGGTAGCACTTGTGGGAACAGGGCTACAGGGAGCTCTGTAAGAGTGTCACCGCAGGCACGGGGTGACGGGCGGTCCGGGACGGGGCGGACCTGATTTTGAGGTCAGGTACTTATCTGTTAGCGACGCGCCAAAAGGTGGCGCGTTTTAAATCGGATGATCACTTTACGCGCAATTTTGACTGGTAGAGCCTCGTGTGTAGGAGCCGGCTTGCTGGCGATAAACGATTACGCGGCTTGACTGATTCACCGCGTCGCCTGAATCGCCAGCAAGCCGGCTCCTACACTCAGCACTCAACCGCGCTGACAGCCAACCCACCTCGCGACGTCTCTTTATACTTGTCATGCATATCGGCACCGGTATCGCGCATCGTGCGGATCACCCGGTCCAGGGAGATAAAGTGCTGGCCATCGCCGCGCAATGCCATCTGGGCCGCATTGATCGCCTTCACCGCGGCAATCGCATTGCGCTCGATGCACGGCACCTGTACCAGGCCGCCCACCGGGTCACACGTGAGCCCCAGGTTGTGCTCCAGGCCGATTTCCGCCGCGTTGCACAGTTGTTCCGGTGTGGCGCCCAGGATTTCTGCCAAGCCTGCCGCCGCCATGGCGCAGGCCGAGCCGACTTCGCCCTGGCAACCGACTTCGGCACCGGAGATCGAGGCGTTCTTCTTGCACAGAATCCCGACCGAAGCTGCGCCGAGCATGTAGTCGACGACATTGGCGTCGGTCACGTCCTCGCTGAACTTCATGAAGTAGTGCAGCACCGCCGGGATGATCCCGGCCGCGCCATTGGTCGGTGCCGTGACCATGCGCCCGCCGGCGGCGTTCTCTTCGTTGACCGCCAGGGCGAACAGGTTGACCCACTCCATGGCGCTCAGCGTCGAGCCGATCACGTTGGGCTTGTTCAGCTCCTGCAAGCTGCGATGCAATTTCGCCGCGCGACGGCGCACGTTCAGCCCGCCGGGCAGGATGCCCTCGTGCTTGAGGCCTTGCTCGACGCAATCCTGCATGGCGCGCCACAGGTGCATCAGGCCACTGCGGATTTCCTCTTCGCTGCGCCACACCTTCTCGTTGGCCATCATCAGTTCGGCCACGCGCAGGTTGTGCTTTTTACACAATTCCAGCAGCTCGGCGGCGCTGGAAAAATCGTACGGCAGTTCGGTGCGATCCATGTCGACCACCCCGCTGCTGGCTTGCGCCTCATCGACGACAAAACCGCCACCCACCGAATAGTAGGTGTCGCGATGCAACTCGCCGTCATCGCCCTCGACAATCAGGGTCATGGCATTGGGATGGAATGGCAGGTTTTCGTCGATCAGGCGCATGTCCCGAGCCCAGATGAACGGCACCGGCAGGCGGCCATCGAGTAACAGCGTGTCGGTTTCGCGCAGGGTGGCAATGCGGATGCCGATTTGCGACGGATCGATCGCGTCCGGCCACTCCCCCATCAAGCCCATGATCACCGCGTTGTCGCTGCCGTGGCCGATGCCGGTGGCCGACAGCGAACCAAAAAGCTGTACTTCGACACGCCGAACCTGCTCAAGCTGCCCGCGTTCGCGCAAGCCCTGCACGAACAGCGCCGCGGCCCGCATAGGCCCCACGGTGTGTGAACTGGAAGGGCCGATGCCGATTTTGAACAGGTCGAAAACACTGATAGCCATTACTGCCGGACTCCTGGATGTGCCAACTCCAGGCGCAGAAGCGCCCGGTGACGGAGCTGCTACGCTCAAGCTGCAATCCGTCGTGATGGCCGCATCATCAGGCTTTTATCCTGTCGTTCGACGTCTCACACCGACGCACTCATGTCCACGAACGCCGCGTGTCTTTCACGTCGTGTTTTCGCCGTTTTTTTGCGGCTCAGACGGACAAAAGAGGCTGAAAAAAGCTGTAAACGACGTCACCGACACTGGATGCGACCATCCCTGTACTGGTTACGACGCACCCTGTAGGCGTCAGATTTTCACTGGTACATGATCGTAACGACTCGATTGCAAGGCGCCGTGGTAGAGATGTCTCCAGAACGCCATCCAACCGCAACCTATAAGTGCGGTGGTTCCAGTCGGAAACTACTGCCAAAAAAAACACCAAGGAGTCCATCCATGAAAGGTTCCCCGTCGTTGTTGTTGGCCGCCCTGCTTAGTCTGCCGGTTATGGCGCAAGCCGCCGAACCGGCTCAATGCAGCACCGTAAACTTCTCCGATGTCGGCTGGACCGACATCACCGCAACGACCGCCACCACCAGCGTCGTGCTCAACGCCCTCGGCTACAAGACCAAGACCACCATGATTTCCGTGCCCGTGACCTACAAGTCCCTGGCCGACGGCAAGAACATGGACGTGTTCCTCGGTAACTGGATGCCGACCATGGAAAACGACATCAAGGCCTACCGCGATGCCGGCACCGTGGAAACCGTGCGCACCAACCTCAAGGGCGCCAAATACACCCTCGCCGTGCCACAAGCCCTGTACGACAAAGGGCTGCATGATTTTGCCGACATCGCCAAGTTCAAGAAGGAACTGGACGGCAAGATCTACGGCATCGAGCCCGGCAACGACGGCAACCGCCTGATCCAGAGCATGATCGACAAGAACGCCTTCGGCCTCAAGGACGCAGGCTTCAAGGTCGTCGAATCCAGCGAAGCGGGGATGCTCTCCCAGGTCGACCGCGCACAGAAACGCGACACCGCCGTGGTTTTCCTCGGCTGGGCGCCGCACCCTATGAACAAGCGCTTCAAGATTCAATACCTGACCGGCGGCGACGATTTCTTTGGCCCGGATTTCGGTGCTGCCACCGTGGCGACCAACACCCGCAAGGGTTACGCCGAGGAGTGCAGCAACGTGGGCCAACTGCTGAAAAACCTGGAGTTCACTGTCGACATGGAGAGCGAACTGATGGGCAACATCCTGGACGACAAGATGAAGCCTGACGCGGCCGCCAAGGCCTGGTTGAAAAAGAATCCACAGGTGCTCGATACCTGGCTCGCTGGCGTGACCACCATTGACGGTAAACCAGGCCTGGAGGCCGTGAAAGCCAAACTCGCGCCTTGAATCGGGGAGCATCGCTTATGCCGGGCGGCTCACGCCGTCCGGGCTGTTAATTTCCTTGCATGCGGACGTTCACTACCATGCTGATTGATCAGAAAATCCCTTTAGGCCAGCACATCGCGAGCTTTGTCGAATGGTTGACGCAACACGGCGCCAACACCTTCGACGCCATTGCCGTGACGCTGGAAACGATGATCCACGGCGTGACTTTCGCGCTGACCTGGTTCAACCCGCTGGCACTGATCGGCCTCATCGCCCTCCTGGCCCATTTCATCCAGCGCAAATGGGGGCTGACCGCTTTCGTCATCGCCTCCTTTCTGCTGATCCTCAACCTGGGGTACTGGCAGGAAACCATGGAGACCCTGGCCCAGGTGCTGTTTGCCACTTTGGTTTGCGTGGTCATCGGCGTGCCACTGGGCATCGTCGCGGCGCACAAGCCAATGTTCTACACTTTTATGCGTCCGGTACTCGATCTGATGCAGACCGTACCGACCTTCGTTTACCTCATTCCTACCCTGACCCTCTTCGGGCTGGGTGTGGTGCCAGGCCTGATCTCCACGGTGGTATTCGCCATCGCCGCGCCGATCCGCCTGACCTACCTGGGCATCCGCGATGTCCCGCAAGAACTGATGGACGCCGGCAAGGCCTTTGGCTGCTCGCGTCGCCAGCTACTGACACGGATCGAACTGCCCCACGCCATGCCGAGCATCGCGGCCGGCATCACCCAGTGCATCATGCTGTCGCTGTCGATGGTGGTGATTGCGGCACTGGTGGGCGCCGACGGACTAGGTAAACCGGTGGTCAACGCACTGAACACTGCTGATATCGCCCTGGGCTTCGAAGCGGGCCTGGCGATCGTACTGCTGGCGATCATGCTCGACCGTATCTGCAAACAACCCGACGCGAAAGTAGGGGGTGACGCATGAGCATAATTCGCTTCGAAGACGTCGACGTGATCTTCACCAAGGATCCACGCGAAGCACTGAAACTTCTCGATCAAGGCTTGACCCGTAGCGAGATCCTGAAAAAGACCGGGCAAATCGTTGGCGTCGAAAAGGCCAGCCTGGATATCGAAAAAGGTGAAATCTGCGTGCTGATGGGCCTGTCAGGCTCCGGTAAGTCCAGCCTGCTGCGTTGCATCAACGGTCTCAACACTGTCAGCCGTGGCAAGCTGTTCGTCGAGCACGAAGGCAAGCAGATCAACATCGCGTCCTGCTCCGCTGCCGAGCTGAAAATGATGCGCACCAAGCGCATTGCGATGGTGTTCCAGAAGTTCGCCCTGATGCCTTGGCTGACGGTGCGCGAGAACATCAGCTTCGGCCTGGAAATGCAGGGCCGTCCGGAGAAGGAACGCCGGAAACTGGTCGATGAAAAACTTGAGCTGGTGGGCCTGACCCAATGGCGCAACAAGAAACCCGATGAGCTGTCCGGTGGCATGCAGCAACGTGTGGGCCTGGCCCGTGCGCTGGCGATGGACGCCGACATCCTGCTGATGGACGAACCGTTCTCGGCACTCGACCCGCTGATCCGCCAGGGCCTGCAGGACGAACTGCTGGAGCTGCAACGCAAGCTGAGCAAGACCATTGTGTTCGTCAGCCACGACCTCGATGAAGCCCTGAAGCTCGGCAGCCGTATCGCAATCATGAAAGACGGCCGGATCATCCAGTACAGCAAGCCTGAAGAAATCGTCCTCAACCCTGCGGACGACTACGTGCGGACCTTCGTCGCCCACACCAACCCGCTGAACGTACTGTGCGGGCGCAGCTTGATGCGCACCCTGGACAACTGCAAGCGCATCAACGGCTCGGTGTGCCTCGATCCGGGCGGCGATTCGTGGCTTGACCTCGCCGAAGGCAACACCATCAAGGGCGCACGCCAGAACGGTGCGAGCCTGGACCTGCAGAACTGGATTCCAGGTCAGGCGGTCGAAGGCCTGGGCCGCCGGCCGACGCTGGTGGATTCCAACATCGGCATGCGCGACGCACTGCAGATTCGTTATCAGACCGGCAACAAACTGGTGTTGCACGACAACAACAAAGTGGTCGGGATTCTCGGCGACAGCGAGCTGTACCACGCGCTGCTCGGCAAGAACCTGGGCTAAGGCCACACACGCAAAAACGCCGCGAGAGATCGCGGCGTTTTTATTTGTGGGAAATCGGCTAATGCAGCATTGCGGCTGATGACCCCTTCGCGAGCAAGCCCGCTCCCACAGGGGAATGCATTCCAAATGTGGGAGCGGGCTTGCTCGCGAAGAAGGCGACGCGGTGTCACTGAAACACCGCATCACTTCACAACTCAGCTATACACCCGGCCAAGGAGCTGGCGATGGCTTTCAAACTGATCGAGCACGTCACGGGTGATCTGATCCTGGGTGAAGCCCATCAAGTCGTAGTCCTGGCTGCCGTTGTGCAAGTACACCTCGGCGCGGTAGTAACGCTGGCGCGCCTCATCGGACTGGGCTGACTCGGTTGGCGTAGCCAGATACCCGTCCAGGCTGACTTCGTAGACAAAAGGGTTACCCTCTTCCATCTCGACCCGCACGCCCATGCAGCGCTTGGACTTGCCCAGCAGCGTCTGCACTTCGAGGCCTTGAGCACGCATTTGCGTTGTCGCATCCTGCAATGCCGGGCTCACATGTTTATCCATGAAGCGTTGGACCACCGACTGGCTCGGCTGCAGGTCCAGCTGCGTCAAGCGCTCGCTGAAGCCACGACGACCGCGCGCTGCCAACTCCGCCTGCTCCTGTTCGATCTGCACGTCCTGGCGCATGGCCTTGTGCAAGCCGAACATGAAGAACACCAACACCACCGAGAACGGCAAGCCGGCCAGAACCACCATGGTTTGCATGGCTTCGAAGTTACCCGCGAACAGCAGGCCGATGGTCACCAGGGTGATCACCACCGACCAGAAGATTCGCAGCCAGTGCGGCGCATCTTCGTCGACGTTACCGCCCTTGCACGACAGGTTGGCCATCATCACCGCACCCGAATCCGCCGGCGTCAGGAACAACACGAAGCCCACGAAAATCGAGACACCGATCACCACTTTCGAGGCCGGGTAATGCTCCAGCAACTGGTAGATCGCCATGGACGGCTGCTCCAGCGCCGTCTTGCCGAGCTCCACCGCGCCGTGGTTCATCACCAGGTCCAGCGCCGAGTTGCCGAAGATCGACAGCCACGCCAGGGTGAAACCCAGCGGAATCAGGAGCACGCCAGCAACCATTTCACGCACCGTGCGACCACGGGAAATACGCGCGACGAACATGCCTACGAATGGGGCCCAGGAAATCCACCAGGCCCAGTAGAACAGGGTCCACAGGCCCAGCCAGCGGTCAGACTTCTCACTGTCGCCTTCGTACACATAAAGGTCGAAAGTCTTCAGCACCACACCGTTCAGGTAATCACCGACGTTCTGCACGAAGCCGTTGAGCAGGTGCAGGGTCGGGCCGAACAGCAGCACGAAAATCAACAGGCCGCTAAACAACACGATGTTGAGGTTGGACAGGCGGCGGATGCCGTTTTCCACGCCCGACACGGCAGCGATGGTCGCCACGGTGCTCATCACGATGATCACGATCAGCAGGTTGGTGTTGCTGTGCTCCATGCCGAACAGGTTTTCAAGCCCCGACGACACCTGCAGCGAACCAATCCCCAGGTTGGTCACCAGGCCCAGCAGGGTCACGAACATGCCAAAGCCGTCTACCGCATGACCGGCCGCACCCTTGACCCAGCGCTCACCCACCAGCGGATACAGCGCCGAACGCAGCGCCAGCGGCTGGTTGTGCCGGTAGGCAAAGTAAGCCACCGCCAGGCCAACCAAGGCGTAGATCGCCCAGCCGTGCAGGCCCCAGTGCAGGAACGTCAGCTGAACCGCCTGACGGGCGGCCAGGTTGCTGCCGGCCACGCCTTCGGGTGGGTTGAAATAGTGATCCAGCGGCTCGGACGCACCGAAGTACAGCAGCGAGATGCCGATACCCGAGGAGAACAGCATCCCCGCCCAGGCGCCGTAGCTGAAATCCGGGGTATCGTCCTTGCTGCCCAGTTTCAATTTGCCGTAGGACGAAAATGCCAGGCCGACGACGAAGATCAGGTAGGCGGCAATCACCACCATGTAGTACCAGCCGAAGCTGCGGGACAACCAGGCTTGCGCCGTACCGAGCAGTCTGCCGGCCTCTTGCGGGGCGATGATCAGAATGGCGGTCAACAACAGAATCAACGCGGTAGAGGTGTAGAACACCCAACCGTTGACCGTCACCTTCTCGGGTGGGGTCTTTATTAGCGAGGCAGAACTCATGGCACAGGTGCTCCGGGCAGTGCGAGAGAAGAACGCAAGACAAACGAGGTACCCGACCAATCGCTTAGTGGGCAGCCGACCAGCGGGTGATATAAAGACAACCCGATAAAGCTCGACCCCCCTTAACGCCGTGGCGCGTGGGTTTCGAGCAATTTCGGAAGTCGTTTTTTTCGCCGCTACGCGTAGGAAAAATCTGTAGGCAGCGACGATTTGTCGCAGATCTTATTCTTTGTTGATTGAACGTTCAATCAAAACAAAATAGACTGGCCCTCAAACCGATAGACGTCTTGCGTCTGCCGGAAGGCCTAAGGAGATGTGCAAGATGCCCAAGGTCGGTATGCAACCCATCCGTCGCCAGCAGTTGATCGAAGCCACCTTGCTGGCGGTCGACCAGGTCGGAATGGGGGACGCCAGCATTGCGCTGATCGCCCGTTTGGCCGGTGTCTCGAACGGCATCATCAGTCATTACTTTCAGGACAAAAACGGCCTGATCGCCGCCACCATGGGGTACCTGATGACCGTCCTGAGCGAGAACGTCACCGCGCGCCGATTGGCGCTGACAGATGACAGCCCGCGGGCGCATCTGCAGGTGATCATCGAAGGCAACTTCGACGCCAGCCAGGTCAACGGCCCGGCAATGAAAACCTGGTTGGCCTTCTGGGCAACCAGCATGCACCAGCCGTCTTTGCACAGGTTGCAGCGGATCAACGATCACCGCCTGTATTCCAACCTGTGCTGCCAGTTCCGCCGTGTGCTGCCGCTCCATGATGCGCGCAGTGCAGCCCGAGGCCTGGCAGCGTTGATCGACGGCTTGTGGTTGCGCGGTGCGCTGTCGGGAGACGCTTTCGACACCGAGCAGGCGCAACAGATCGCTTACGAATACATGGATATCCAACTGGCCAAGCAGGTGAGTTAGAGCACACATAGAACGCTCGACACCTGCACCGTGCCAATAACCAATGCACTTGCGAGGACTTTATGGCCCGTTTCGAACTGCAAAAACTCTACATCGATGGCGGCTACAGTGACGCTGGCAGCGATGCCACGTTTGAAGCCATCAACCCGGCTAACGGTGAAGTCCTCGCAAAAGTACAACGTGCGACCAAGGAAGACGTCGAGCGCGCCGTGGTCAGCGCCGAAAAGGGCCAGAAAATCTGGGCCGCGATGACCGCCATGGAGCGCTCGCGCATCCTGCGTCGCGCCGTGGACATCCTGCGCGAGCGCAACGATGAACTGGCCGCCCTGGAAACCCTGGACACCGGCAAGGCGTACTCCGAAACCCGCTACGTCGACATCGTCACCGGCGCCGACGTGCTGGAATACTACGCAGGCCTGGTACCCGCCATCGAAGGCGAGCAGATCCCTTTGCGTACAACTTCGTTCGTCTACACCCGTCGCGAGCCACTGGGCGTCGTGGCCGGTATCGGCGCGTGGAACTACCCGATCCAGATCGCCCTGTGGAAATCCGCACCGGCCCTGGCCGCCGGTAACGCGATGATCTTCAAGCCAAGCGAAGTCACCTCGCTGACCACCCTGAAGCTGGCCGAGATCTACACCGAAGCCGGCCTGCCAGCGGGTGTATTCAACGTCCTGACCGGCAGCGGCCGTGAAGTCGGCACCTGGCTGACCGAGCACCCGCGCATCGAGAAAGTCTCCTTCACCGGCGGCACCGACACCGGCAAGAAAGTCATGGCCAGCGCTTCGAGCTCTTCGCTCAAGGACGTGACCATGGAACTGGGTGGCAAGTCGCCGCTGATCATCTGCGACGACGCCGACCTTGACCGCGCTGCCGATACCGCGATGATGGCCAACTTCTACAGCTCCGGCCAGGTCTGCACCAACGGGACTCGCGTGTTCGTACCGGCGCACCTCAAAGCCGCCTTCGAAGCCAAGATCGTTGAACGTGTTGCGCGCATCCGCGTCGGCAATCCGGAAGATGAAAACACCAACTTCGGCCCGCTGGTCAGCTTCGCCCACATGGAAAGCGTGCTGGGCTATATCGCCAAGGGCAAGGAAGAAGGTGCCCGCCTGCTGTGCGGCGGCGAGCGCCTGACTGAAGTCGAATTCGCCAAGGGCGCGTTCGTCGCACCGACCGTGTTCACCGACTGCACCGATGACATGACCATCGTGCGCGAAGAAATCTTTGGCCCGGTGATGGCGATCCTCACCTACGAGACCGAAGAAGAAGTGATCCGCCGCGCCAACGACACCGACTTCGGCCTGGCCGCCGGTATCGTCACCCGGGACCTGAACCGCGCTCACCGCGTGATTCACCAGTTGGAAGCCGGTATCTGCTGGATCAACGCCTGGGGCGAGTCCGACGCGAAGATGCCGGTCGGCGGCTACAAGCAGTCGGGTGTTGGCCGTGAGAACGGCATCAGCTCGCTGAACAACTTCACCCGCATCAAATCGGTACAGGTCGAGCTGGGCGATTACGTCTCGGTGTTCTAAGACCCGAGACCTGTATTGCTCGCGAGGGCCTCTTCGCGAGCAAGCCCGCTCCCACAAGGGGCCAGAGGTGGACACAGATCCTGTGTACACCACAGATCAAATGTGGGAGCGGGCTTTCTCGCGAATCGAGTGCGCAGCACTTGCCGTGGCCTGACCTGACCAACTTCCAAGAGGGTGCATTCAATGTCCCAAGAATTCGATTACATCATCATCGGTGCCGGCTCGGCCGGTAACACCCTGGCGACCCGTCTGACTGAAGACGAAGGCGTCACCGTCCTGCTGCTCGAAGCCGGCGGCCCGGACTACCGCATGGACTTCCGTACGCAGATGCCGGCCGCCCTGGCGTTCCCGCTGCAAGGCCGTCGCTACAACTGGGCCTACGAAACCGATCCAGAACCGCACATGGACGGTCGCCGGATGGAATGCGGCCGCGGCAAGGGCCTCGGCGGCTCCTCGCTGATCAACGGCATGTGCTACATCCGTGGCAACGCCATGGATTACGACGGCTGGGCAAAACTGCCAGGTCTTGAGGACTGGTCGTACCTGGACTGCCTGCCGTATTTCCGCAAGGCGGAAACCCGCGACATCGGCCCGAACGACTACCACGGTGGCGACGGCCCGGTCAGCGTGACCACGCCGAAAGCCGGCAACAACCCGCTGTTCCACGCCATGGTCGAAGCGGGCGTACAGGCCGGTTATCCACGCACCGAAGACTTGAACGGCTACCAGCAAGAAGGCTTCGGCCCGATGGACCGCACCGTGACGCCCAAAGGCCGTCGTGCCTCCACCGCCCGCGGTTACCTGGACATCGCCAAGAAGCGTTCGACCCTGACCATCGTCACCCACGCCCTGACCGACAAGATCCTGTTCGAAGGCAAGCGTGCGGTCGGCGTGCGCTACCTGGTTGGCTCCGCCGAAGAGCGTGTTGAAGCCAAGGCCCGCAAGGAAGTGCTGCTGTGCTCCGGCGCCATCGCTTCGCCGCAGATCCTGCAACGCTCCGGCGTTGGCCCGGCCGAACTGCTGAAAAAGCTCGACATTCCAGTGGTCCACGACCTGCCGGGCGTCGGTGAAAACCTGCAGGATCACCTTGAGTTGTACTTGCAGTACGCGTGCACTCAACCCGTCTCGCTGTACCCGTCGCTGCTCTGGTACAACCAGCCGGCGATCGGTGCCGAATGGCTGTTCAACGGCACCGGCATCGGTGCCAGCAACCAGTTTGAAGCCGGCGGTTTCATCCGTACCCGTCCGGAATTCGAATGGCCGAACATTCAGTATCACTTCCTGCCGGTAGCGATTAACTACAACGGCAGCAACGGTGTGAAAGAACACGGTTTCCAGGCACACATGGGCTCCATGCGTTCGCCAAGCCGCGGGCGCATCCAGGCCAAGTCCAAGGACCCGCGCCAGCACCCGAGCATCCTGTTCAACTACATGGCCACCGAGCAGGACTGGCAGGAGTTCCGCGACGGCATCCGCCTGACCCGTGAAATCATGCAGCAACCGGCACTGGACGCCTTCCGCGGGCGCGAAATCAGCCCGGGCATCGAAGTGCAAACCGATGAGCAGCTGGACAAGTTCATCCGCGAGCACGCCGAAACCGCGTTCCACCCGTCTTGCTCGTGCAAGATGGGCACCGACGAGATGGCCGTGGTCGATGGCGAGGGTCGTGTGCATGGCATGCAAGGCCTGCGCGTGGTCGATGCCTCGATCATGCCGATCATCACCACCGGCAACCTGAACGCGCCAACGATCATGATGGCCGAGAAAATCGCCGACAAGATCCGTGGTCGCAAGCCATTGCCGCGCAGCAACGCCAAGTACTACGTAGCAGGCGATGCGCCGGTGAAGGGCAAGCCAGTGCGGGAAGTCAGCCAGCCCGCGTAAGGCATAACACCGCGTCACGGCTATTCGCGAGCAAGCCCGCTCCCACATTGATCTCCAGCGGACACAGATTTTGTGTACACCACGATCAAATGTGGGAGCGGGCTTGCTCGCGAAGGGGCCTGATGAAACAACACATCCTTCCAACCCTTCCCTTGATCCATCCCCCATGCAGGCCTACTCTAGTGCCGCGCAATCGTTTCATCCCCTCGCTGCACCGCTGCACCGCCACTCCATACCAAGGAGGTTCCCGAATGTTCGATTTCCACCCTCAGCTCAAGCAGCGCTTTGCTGCCTTGCGCACGGGCGCCGAATTCTTTTCCCTGCGTTATGTGCGCGAGTCCGGCCAGTACCTGTCGGTGCGCAAGAACGTCGCCGAACCGCCAAGCCTGAGCCGCGACGAAGGCGCGATGCTGACCGTGCGTGTCAATGGCGTCGAAGCCTATGCAGCCACCAATGACCTGTCGCAACAGGGCCTGCAAGCCGCCCTCGAACGCGCCGAACATCAGGCGCGCCGACTCAAGCCGCACGCGTTGCTGGACCTTCGTGAACAAGCCGTCTCCAGCGACCGCGCCGATTATTTCTCGCCGAATCTCGACCAGCCCTTCCCGCCCCTGGGAGACTGCTACCAGTTGCTGGGTGCCGAATCCGCCGCCGTGCCCAAGGACGAGCGCCTGGTGAGCTGGCAGGTCAGCCTCGGCATCACCCACGTCGAGCAGATCTACCTCAACAGCGCCGGCGCCGAACTGCGCCAGGCCCAGCGATTCGTCTACCCGGGTCTCGATGTCACCGCCTACGACGGTAACGACAGCCAGACCCGCAGCCTGGGTCGCGAGAATTTCGGCCAGCAGGGTGGCGCGGATGTGATCAGTCGCTGCGGCCTGGTCGGTGCTGGCCCGCTGGTCGCCGACCAGGCGCTGCAACTGCTGCTGGCACCGAACACGCCGCAAGGCCCACGCGATCTGCTGCTGATGCCCGACCAGATGATGCTGCAAATCCACGAATCCATCGGCCATCCGTTGGAACTGGACCGCATCCTCGGCGACGAACGCAATTACGCTGGCACCAGTTTCGTCAAGGCAGAAGACTTTGGCCGCCTGCAATACGGCTCCAAACTTCTCAACGTGACCTTCGATCCCGACATACCCGAACAGCTCGCCAGCTATGGCCATGACGACGACGGCACGGCCGCCAGCAAACAGTTCCTGATTCGCGAAGGCCTGTTGCTGCGCCCCTTGGGCGGTGCACTCTCGCAATTTCGCGCGGGCCTGGACGGTGTCGCCAACAGCCGTGCCTGCGGTTGGAACCGCCCGCCGATCGACCGCATGGCCAACCTCAATATCGAGCCTGGCGACCAGCCGCTTGCGCAACTGATCGGCAACATCGAGCACGGCATCCTGATGAGCACCAACCGCTCGTGGTCCATTGATGATGCGCGCAACAAATTCCAGTTCGGTTGCGAATGGGGTCAGTTGATCGAAAACGGCGAATTAAAGGGCGTGGTGAAGAACCCGAATTACCGGGCGATTTCCGCGCAGTTCTGGAAAAGCCTCAGCGCGGTCGGCGATGCCAGCACCTTCAAGGTCCTGGGTACGCCCAACTGCGGCAAGGGCGAACCAAACCAGGTGATTCGCGTCGGCCATGCCTCGCCGGCCTGCGTATTCAGCAACGTTGATGTTTTTGGGGGAGACAGCTGATGACTACGTCGAAAGCCCAGGCCGATTCGTTCAAGGCTTTGATCGCCCGATTGCGCGAAGCGTTACGCGAACCGGAACAGTTCACACTGAGCTACGCCGCCGAATCATCGGCCTTCGTGCGTTTCAACCACGCCAAGGTGCGTCAGGCCGGACAGGTGCAACAGGCCAGCATCGGTTTGAAATTGATCAACGATGGCCGCCACGCCGACCTGCAAATCACCTTGGCAGGCGACCCTGCAGTCGACCATGAGCGTCTGGCCGAAGGTCTGCAACAACTGCGCGAAACCTTGCCTTTGTTGCCCCAGGACCCGTACCTGCTGCTCAATCACAACGGTTGGCAAAGCCAGAACGTGCAGGAGCACCCGCTACCGGACACCGAGCAAGTGGTCGGCGAAATAACCCGGGCCGCCGAAGGCCTGGACCTGGTGGGGTTCTATGCGGCAGGGCCGATCAGCCGCGGTTTCGCCAGTTCCGCCGGGGCCTTCGGCTGGCATCAGGCCAACAGTTTCAACTTCGATTTCAGCCTGTTCCATGAAAACGGCCAAGCGGTCAAGGCCAGTTATGCCGGGCACGACTGGAACACCGAAGGCTTTGCCAGACGCTTTCAGCAGGCACGTGAACAGCTGGAATACCTGGGACGGCCGCTGCGCACTTTGGCGCCGGGCCAGTACCGTGCCTACCTGGCACCCGCTGCGCTGGAGGAAATCATGGGCATGCTGTGCTGGGGCGGTTTTTCGGCGCAGTCGATTGCCAGCAAAAGCAGTCCGCTGCAAAAGCTCTACGGGGGTGATCAAGCATTCAGCCCGTTGGTCTCGCTGGACGAAAAAGTCAGCGGTTCGCTGAGCCCGGCGTTCTCCGACGAAGGTTATCCGCGCAGCGACCTTGGATTAATCGTCGAGGGCAAGGCCGGCGCGCAACTCGTGGGTTCACGCAGCGCCGCGGAATACGGATTGACCGCCAACGGCGCCAGTGGTGGAGAGTCGCCAACGGCCCTGAACATGCAGGCCGGGGATTTGCCTGAAGCACAAATCCTCCAGCAACTCGGTACCGGCTTGTACATCAGCAACCTGTGGTACCTGAACTTCTCGGATCAACCGGCAGCACGCCTGACCGGCATGACGCGGTTTGCGACCTTCTGGGTCGAAGATGGCAAGATCCAGGCTCCGGTCAGCACCATGCGTTTCGATGACAGCGCCTACAGTCTGCTGGGCTCACAACTGGAAGCGCTGACCGCGGAGCGCGAATTGCTACTGTCGGCGAGCACCTACAGCCAGCGGGCGACAGCTTCGGCGTTGTTGCCGGGGGCGCTTGTCAGCCGGTTGACCTTGACCCTGTAAACACAAATCCCCAGCACACAGGGCAACCCTGTGGGAGCGGGCTTGCTCGCGAAGGCGGTGGGTCAGTCAACATTGATGTTGAACGTGATGACCTCTTCGCGAGCAAGCCCGCTCCCACAGGGACTGCGACCGACAATGGCCTTGCATTAACAACTTCAACTACAAGAGGTCCCATGCCCAACCGCCCGCCTCTCGATCCTGCCACCGCCCGCTGGGTGCCCTGGGTCGTCGCCATTGCCTTCTTCATGCAGTCCCTGGACGGGACGATCCTCAACACCGCCCTGCCCGCCATGGCCCGCGACCTGGCGGAAGATCCCCTGCGCATGCAGGGCGTAATCATTGCCTACATGCTCACGGTCGCCTTGCTGATCCCCGCCTCGGGCTGGATCGCCGACCGCTTCGGCACCCGCAAAATCTTCTTCGGCGCCATCTTGCTGTTCAGCCTCGGCTCGTTGCTCTGTGCAATGTCGAACACGCTGAGCATGCTGATCGGCGCCCGGGTTATCCAGGGGTTGGGCGGCGCACTGATGTTGCCGGTCGGGCGATTGGTGGTGCTGCGTGCCTACCCGCGCTCGGAACTGGTGCGGATCATGGGCTTCATCACCATCCCCGGCCTGCTCGGGCCGTTGATCGGCCCGACCATGGGTGGCTGGATGGTGGAATACCTGACCTGGCACTGGATCTTCCTGATCAACCTGCCGGTGGGATTGGTGGGCTGCTACGCCGTGTGGAAATTCATCCCGGACCTGCGCGGCTCCGAGCGTACCCGCTTCGACAGCCTGGGTTTCCTGCTGTTCGGCGCGGCGATGATCCTGATCACCATCGCCATGGAAGGCCTGGGCGAACTGCACCTGCCGCACCTGCGGGTGATGCTGCTGCTGTTCGGCGGCATGGCTTGCCTGGCAGCCTACTGGCTGCGCGCCGGCCACGTTGATAATCCGCTGTTTGCGCCGTCGCTGTTCAAGACCCGGACTTTTGCCGTCGGCATTCTCGGCAACCTCTTCGCCCGGCTCGGCAGTGGCGCCCTGCCGTTCCTCGTGCCGCTGCTGCTGCAAGTGGCGCTGGGTTATTCACCGTCCCAGGCCGGGATGAGCATGCTGCCACTGGCGGCCGCCGCGATGATCGCCAAGGGGGTGGCGCGACCGCTGATCGAACGCCTGGGCTACCGCATCGTGCTGACCGGAAACACGCTGGCGCTGGGGATCATGCTGGCGAGCATGGGCCTGGTCAGCGAACAGACACCGTACTGGCTGCTGTTGTGCCTGCTGGCCGTCCTGGGGGCGATCAACTCCTTGCAGTTCACCGCGATGAACACCGTGACCCTGATCGATCTCGACGACGCCAGTGCCAGCAGCGGCAATAGCCTGCTGTCGGTGGTGGCGCAATTGTCCCTGAGCCTGGGTGTGGCCTGCGCCGGCGCATTGCTCGGCGGTTTCACGGCGGGGATCGGCAATGACGGCGTGGAGACGGTGCTGGGCGCGTTCCAACTGACGTTTGTGACCGTCGGAATCATGGCCATGCTGGCGGCAGCGATCTTCTCCCAGCTCTCAAAGGAAGACGGACGGCGCGTCAAGCGTCCGGAAGAGCACATCGAACCTTAGGGCGAATGGCCATCGGACTGGTACACTGCGCGACATTTTGTTTTGCAGGCCAGTCCCGTGACCACCATCGCCACCGAATTTAATACTTTGCCGCTGTCCGCCGCCATGCTGGCTAACCTCGACTCCCTCGGTTATGCCCAGATGACGCCGATCCAGGCGCAAAGCTTGCCGGTGATCCTCAAGGGGATGGACCTGATCGCCCAGGCCAAGACCGGCAGCGGCAAGACCGCTGCGTTCGGCATCGGCCTGCTGAACCCGATCAATCCGCGCTACTTCGGTTGCCAGGCACTGATCCTGTGCCCGACCCGGGAACTGGCTGACCAGGTCGCCAAGGAAATCCGTCGCCTGGCCCGTGCCGAAGACAACATCAAGGTCCTGACCCTGTGCGGCGGCGTATCCCTCGGCCCGCAGATCGCTTCGCTGGAACACGGCGCGCACATCATCGTCGGCACCCCGGGACGCATCCAGCAACACCTGCGCAAGGGTTCGCTGGTCCTGCATGGCCTCAACACCCTGATCCTCGACGAAGCCGACCGCATGCTCGACATGGGTTTCTACGACTCCATCGAAGAAATCATCATGCAGGCCCCCGAGCGCCGCCAGACCCTGTTGTTCTCCGCCACCTACCCGGTGGGCATCAAGCAGCTGGCGTCGAAATTCATGCGTAACCCGCAGCAAGTGAAGGCCGAGGCGTTCCACGACGATACCCAGATCGAACAGCGCTTCTACGAAATTTCCCCGGACGATCGCATGAGCGCCGTGACCAAGGTGCTGGGCCATTTCCGCCCGGCGTCCTGCGTGGCGTTCTGCTTCACCAAGCAGCAGGTCCAGGAAACCGTCGATCACCTGACGGCCAAAGGCATCTCCGCCGTCGGCTTGCACGGCGATCTTGAACAGCGTGATCGCGACCAGGTGCTGGCGATGTTCGCCAACCGCAGCACGTCCGTCCTGGTTGCCACTGACGTCGCCGCCCGTGGCCTCGACATCGACTCGCTGGACATGGTGATCAACGTCGAGCTGGCCCGTGATTCGGAAATCCACATCCACCGCGTTGGCCGTACTGGCCGCGCCGGTGAAAAAGGCCTCGCCATCAGCCTGGTCGCACCGTCTGAAGCCCAGCGCGCCCAAGCCATCGAACAGCTGCAGAAATCCCCATTGACCTGGGATCAGGTGGACAACCTCACCTCCCAGGGTGGCGGTCCGCTGCTGCCGCAGATGAGCACCTTGTGCATTGCTGCCGGCCGCAAGGACAAGGTTCGTCCAGGCGACATCCTTGGCGCACTGACCGGTGAAGCTGGCATTCCCGGCGCCCAAGTCGGCAAGATCGCGATCTTCGACTTCCAGGCCTATGTGGCCGTGGAGCGCGGCGTCGCCAAGCAGGCCTTGCAGCGCCTGAACGACGGCAAGATCAAGGGCCGCTCGTTGCGCGTGCGCATCCTGTAACAACAACGCATCTCCCCCCTGTGGGAGCAAGCCTGCTCGCGAAGACTGAGTGTCAGATAACATTAAGGTGCCTGACACACCGCTTTCGCGAGCAGGCTCGCTCCCACAGTTTGCTTTGTGGTGACACATTTAGAGGACACCGTTTTGCGCTCTACCGAAGTCGTGATCATTGGCGCTGGCGCCGCAGGTTTGATGTGCGCACTGACCGCCGCCGGGCGCGGGCGCAAGGTGCTGCTGCTCGACCACGCCAACAAGGCTGGCAAGAAAATCCTGATGTCGGGCGGTGGCCGCTGCAATTTCACCAACATGTACACCGAACCTGGCAATTTTCTCTCGCAGAACGCCCACTTCTGCAAATCCGCACTGGCACGCTACACCCAGTGGGACTTCATCGGCATGGTGGCCAAGCACGGTGTGCCGTACCACGAGAAAAAGCTCGGCCAACTGTTCTGCGATAACAAGTCCAGCGACATCCTCGAAATGTTGCTCGATGAGTGCAATCAGGTCGGCGTCAGCCTGCACCTGGACACCTCGATCCAGACCATCGAGAAGCTTGAAAAGGGCTATTTGCTGGACACCACCTTGGGGCAGGTTACCTGCCAATCCCTTGTGATCGCCACGGGCGGCTTGTCGATCCCGACCCTGGGCGCCACCGGCTTCGGCTATCAAGTGGCCAAACAGTTCGGTCATGAGTTGCTGCCGACGCGCGCCGGGCTGGTGCCATTCACCATCACCGATCAGCTTAAGGAATTATGCACCGAGCTGTCCGGCACCTCGGTCGATTGCCTGGTCAGCTGCAATGACCAGAGCTTTCGCGAGAACATCCTGTTCACCCACCGCGGTCTCAGCGGACCGGCGATTTTGCAGATTTCATCGTTTTGGGAATCCGGCGACACGGTCGAAATCAACCTGCTACCCGACCACGACGTACCAAGCTGGTTGCAACAGCAACAAGCCGAACGCCCGAACAGTGAACTGAAAACCCTACTCGGTGAAATCTTCACCAAGAAGATGGCCAACCTGCTGGCGGACAACTGGTTCGTTTCCAAACCGATGAAGCAGTACACCCACGCGGAAATCGCCGCCATCGCCGAAAAACTGGCGAGCTGGAAAGTCGTGCCGGCAGGCACCGAAGGCTATCGCACTGCCGAGGTGACGTTGGGCGGCGTCGACACCAACGAGGTGTCGTCCAAGACCATGGAATCGCTTAAAAGCCCTGGCCTGTATTTCATCGGTGAAGTGCTGGACGTCACCGGGCACCTGGGCGGCTTCAACTTCCAGTGGGCCTGGGCCTCGGGTTACGCGGCTGCGCAGTACGTCTGACAAACACGAATCAAAACTGTGGGATCGAGCCTGCTCGCGAATGCAATCTGTCAGCCCCCATTGATGTTGGCTGACCCAGCGCTTTCGCGAGCAGGCTCGCTCCCACACTGACTGCGTGCTGATCGATAAAGGAACAGATTTTGCTGTCAGATGTGATCGCCGCCATTGCGTCGGCGTCATTACTGGCTCAATTTAGCGTCATTGCCTCGGAAGGCCTTCGCACTTCATGTCATCGACCTCGCTCCGTCAGTCTCTGCGCCGCCTTTGGGCACTGGATAAATTCAGCTACAGCGTGCGCGTATTCATCGCCCTGACCGGCACCATGGCGTTGTGCTGGTATCAGGATGAAATGGGGCTGCTGATCCCGTTGTTCCTGGGAATTATCGCCAGCGCCCTGGCCGAAACCGATGACAGCTGGCAGGGGCGCCTCAACGCGCTGGCGGTGACACTGGTGTGTTTTGCCGTCGCCGCGTTGTCGGTCGAACTGCTGTTCCCCTACCCCATACTCTTTATCATCGCCTTCGCCCTGGCCGCCTTCTGCCTGACCATGCTCGGCGCCCTTGGCGAGCGTTACGGGGCGATTGCCTCGGCGACGCTGATTCTTTCGGTCTACACCATGATCGGTGTCGATCAGCGCGGCGGTGCGGTCACCGATTTCTGGCATGAGCCGGTGCTGCTGGTGGCGGGTGCCGCCTGGTACGGGTTGCTCTCGGTGTTGTGGCAGGCACTGTTTTCCAATCAGCCCGTGCAGCAGAGCCTGGCGAAACTGTTCCGGGAGCTGGGTTATTACCTGAAGTTGAAGTCGTCGCTTTTCGAGCCGATCCGGCAGATGGACGTGGAGGCGCGGCGACTGGAGCTGGCCCAGCAGAACGGCCGCGTGGTTGCGGCACTCAACGCCGCCAAGGAAATCATCCTGCACCGGGTGGGCAACGGTCGACCTGGCTCGAAAGTCAGCCGTTACCTGAAGCTGTACTTCCTGGCCCAGGACATCCACGAACGCGCCAGTTCCTCGCACTACCCTTACAACGCCCTGGCCGAAGCATTCTTCCACAGTGACGTGCTGTTCCGCTGCCAGCGCTTGTTGCGCCAGCAAGGCAAGGCTTGCCGTGCGCTGGCCGAATCGATCCAGATGCGCCAGCCGTTCACCTATGACGCGAGTTTCGCCGAAGCCCTGGGCGACCTGCACGCGTCCCTCGAACACCTGCGTATTCAGAGCAATCCCGCCTGGCGCGGGCTGTTGCGCTCACTGCGGGCACTGGCGGCGAACCTGGCCACACTGGACCGCCTGCTCAGCGATGCCAGCAACCCCGACACCCTCGCCGACGCCACCGACAGCAGCCTGCTCGACCGCTCGCCGCGCAATCTAAAGGATGTCTGGGTACGCTTGCGCACACAGCTGACGCCGACCTCGCTGCTGTTCCGCCATGCCCTGCGCTTGCCCCTGGCCTTGAGCATCGGCTACGCCATGGTGCACTTGATCCACCCGTCCCAGGGTTACTGGATTATCCTCACGACGCTGTTTGTTTGCCAACCGAACTACGGTGCAACCCGGCGCAAGCTCGGCCAGCGGATCATCGGCACCGCGATCGGCCTGACCCTGGCCTGGGCCCTGTTCGACCTGTTCCCGAACCCGCTGATCCAGTCGAGTTTCGCGATTGCCGCCGGGGTGGTGTTCTTTACCAACCGCACCACGCGCTACACCTCGGCGACGGCGGCGATCACCCTGATGGTACTGTTCTGCTTCAACCAGGTGGGCGACGGCTACGGACTGTTCCTGCCTCGCCTGTTCGATACCCTGCTCGGCAGCCTGATCGCCGGGTTGGCGGTGTTCCTGTTCCTCCCGGACTGGCAGGGTCGTCGCCTGAACAAAGTGCTGGCCAACACCCTGACCTGCAACAGCATCTACCTGCGCCAGATCATGCAGCAATACGCCGCCGGCAAAAGCGACGACCTGGCGTATCGCCTGGCGCGGCGCAACGCTCACAACGCCGATGCGGCGCTGTCGACCACCCTGGCCAACATGCTGATGGAGCCAGGGCATTTCCGTAAGGAAGCGGATGTGGGGTTCCGCTTCCTGGTGTTGTCGCACACCTTGCTCAGTTATTTGTCCGGGCTGGGCGCGCACCGGGAAACCCAATTACCGCAGGATGTACGCGAACACCTGATCGAAGGCGCGGGAGTGAAACTGGCCGCCAGCATCGATGAAATTGCCCAAGGCCTGGCGAGTAAATCCGCCATTGCCATTCAGAGCGATGAGGAGGAAGCGTTGGCCAATACGCTCGAGCAGATGCCCGATGAAATCGACGAGGGCCAGCGATTGGTGCAGACGCAACTGGCGTTGATCTGCCGGCAGTTGGGGCCATTGCGTACGCTGGCGGCGCATTTGATCAAGGACACCAGCGAGGATTGAGAACGGTAGTGCCCGGACCAACAGCCACCGCCTACATGCCGTGTTGCTTCATCAGCCGCGCATAACTGCCGTCGGCCTTCATTGCCGCAATGGCGCGGTCAAAACCGGCGACAATCTGCTCATGCTGCGGATTCTTCAAGCTGACCAAAATGTGCAGGCCGTTCTCGCTCAGCGGTTTGGGCAAGAACTCCACGGCGTTACGGACTTTGGGAGATTCGCGGGCCAGGTAATAACGAGCGACGTATTCGTCTTCCAGGGTCAACTTGACCCTGTCGGCAGCAACCATGCGTACGGCCATGGCGAAGCTATGTACCGGAATCTTCTGCAATGAAACATCTTGATCGAAGGCTGGGGAATAGGCGTAGCCACGCACCACCGAGATCGGATACGTATATAGCTGCTGCAAGTTGCTGAATTCAATGGGTACATCCTTACGCTTGAGAAAACGCACGCGATTGATCAGGTACTCGCCCGAAAACTGGCCGAGCCGTGTGCGCTCCTCATCGAACCAGGCATTGACCAGAACGTCATAGCGACCCTCGCCCACCCCCAGCAACGCCCTCGCCCAGGGCACCTGCTCGAAATCACTGGCATAGCCGGCTCGAGCCAAGGCGGTACTGACAATATCCGTGGCCAACCCACCGTTGTACAACGTGGCGTCAGTGAAAGGAGGCCAGGCGTCCGCCACCAGCCGCAATTTTTCTGCTGCCACCGCTTCAGTCAGCAACAGCAATCCAAACAAGGCAAAGGCTCGATGCAATCGCGGCATGCCAGAAAATCCTTAGCGGGCGGCGGCCCGACATGTTTTCAGCGAAAACGCCAAGACTCCGTACCGGCACCCCCAGGCACTCGATGTCAGCTCGTTGCAGCACTGCACATCGCTGCGTTTCAGATTACACAAAGAAGACAGTGCCGCGCTAAATGAATGATGGCATTTTGGTCTTTGTCACAGATTACTACGCCACCGAGACATCTATCGTCCAGGCGCTTAGTATCACAAGGACGTTTTCAGGGAATCGGCACATGACAATCAACTGGGTCTGCAAACACCACAGCGATCTGGGCAAAGAGCAGCTGTATGCCATTTTGCAACTGCGCGCCGAGGTGTTCGTCGTGGAGCAGAAATGCATTTATCAGGACATCGATGGCCAGGACCTGGAGGGCGACACCTGTCATTTGATGGCCTGGGACGAAGATCGGCTGGTGGGCTACCTGCGCCTGCTCGACCCCGAGCTACAGGGCGGTGATGTCGTCATCGGCCGCGTGATCATTGCGCCACAGGCCCGAGGCACCGGGCTGGGCCATGAAATGATGGCCCAGGCGCTGAAGCAGATTGAAAAACGCTGGCCTGAGATGCCGGTCTATCTCTCGGCCCAGGCGCATTTGCAGGGGTATTACGGGCGGTACGGGTTTGAAGTCGCAGGCGAAGTGTATGTCGAGGACGGGATTCCACATATCGGTATGCGTCGTTCGTAAGGGCTCCTTCGCGAGCAAGCCCGCAGATCTTTGTCATGCCGAAGATCTACTGTGGGAGCGGGCTTGCTCGCGAAGGCGTCAGATCAAACACCGCAGAAACTCATGGATACTCCAGCACCGCCTTGATCTGCCGAAGGTTACGCTCGATCCAGCCGCGATCGATTGCTCCCCACCCGCGAATCCGATAGCGCCCGGCGTGGTTGCGCGCGCCTTCTTCCTGTTCGAACTCGCAAACGATATCCAGATCCGCCAGGGCGGCAATGGTGTCCTGGGCTGTGCGCCGGGGCATACCGGTGACTTCGGTCAATGCCGGAACGCTGCTGGCCAGGCCGCTGTCGATCAGGTACGCCACGTACAGGCGGCGGTAGAAGCTGCTCTTGGTCTTGCTTACGTCTGTCACGTTTGCTCCTGTTAAGATCAAAAGATCGTCCGATCGCGGCCCGAACCTGCGGCAGATCCTACACGCCTGTGGGCGCCCGCATATCCCGCCAGGTCAGGTACACCCGAACATCGAACTCCACCTGGTGATACCCGGGCAACATGTGCTCGCACAGTTTGTAGAAGGCCTTGTTGTGGTCGGACTCCTTGAAGTGCGCCAGTTCATGCACCACGATCATTTTAAGAAATTCCGACGGCGCCTCCTTGAACAATGAGGCAATGCGGATTTCTTTCTTGGCCTTGAGCTTGCCACCTTGCACCCGGGAGATCGTGGTGTGCAGGCCAAGTGCACGATGGGTCAGGTCCAAACGGTTGTCGAAGAGTACTTTGTCGATGGAGGGAGCGTTACGCAGGTATTCCTGCTTGAGGTCCAGCGCATAGGCGTACAGCGCTTTGTCGCTCTGCACCGCATGCTTTTGCGGATAGCGTTGGTTCAGGTAATCGCCCAGCCGGCCTTCGGCGATCAACTGGCGCACTTGGTCCTGCAAGGTAGCCGGATAGGCCTGGAGGTATTTCAACGCGGTCATCGGAACAGCAACGCAAATCAGCAAAAGGTAGCCAGTGTAGCGAATTCAGCGGGTCAGCGCGCCCCAGTCGAAGGGCTGCACAAAGCTTTCGGTGTCTTCGGCCATCATCGGCCGGGCGACCAGGAAACCTTGCACATATTCACAACCATTGGCGTGCAGCCACTGGTATTGCGCCATGGTTTCGACCCCTTCGGCAATCACCAGCATCCCGTACTCTTTGCACAGGTCGATCACATTACGCACCAGGGCCGCATCCCTTGAAGACTCAGGAATACGGCTGATCAGATGGCGGTCAAGCTTCAGCGTATCCATTTCCAGATCGCGCAAGTGGGACAAGGAACACGGGCCGGAACCGAAATCATCCAGCGCCACCCGCACCCCCAGATTGCGCAGCAACCGCAGCTGTTTGCGGGTTTCATCAGGGTTGTGCATCAAGGCCGCTTCCGTCACTTCGACTTCCAGATGACGCGGCTTCAAGCCATGGCGCTCCACGACCTGGCGCAATTCGGTGACCAGATTGGGCATGGCAAACTGAGTGCTGCTCAAACTGACGCTCAGCACCAGATCCTCGCCAAACAGGGTCTCCCAGGCTTTGCGCTGCCCGGCACTGTTCTGGTAAATCCAGCTGCCCAGGCGACTGATCAATCGCGCTTCTTCCAGCAGCGGCAAAAACAATCCTGGTGGAACGTCGCCGACGCTCGGGTGCTGCCAACGCAGCAACGCTTCGAACCCGCGAGTTCGCCCATCGGCAACAGCCACCTGCGGTTGATACACGAGATTGAAATCACGGTTTTCGATGGCCGTGCGCACGCTTTCTTCGAGCATCAGGCGCGAGCGTGCCCGACCGTTCATTTCGTGATCGTAAAACCGATACTGTTGACGACCGGCGCGCTTGGCCTCGTACATGGCAATATCGGACGCACGCATCAAACCATCGAGATTGGCACCACAGTCGGGAAAGGTGGCAATACCAATACTGGCACCAAGGACGATATCCAGACCGTCGATTTGCTGGCAGATCGATACCCGCTCGATGAGTTTTTCCGCAATTTTTGCCGCCTGCTCAGGAAATTCCAGGTCCAGCAGCGCGGTGAACTCATCGCCCCCCATGCGTGCCAGGATATCGAACGGGCGCAGACAGGCCTTCAACTGTTCTGACACCCACCGCAATACCCGATCGCCAGCATCGTGGCCGAGGGAATCGTTAACCCGCTTGAAGCCATCGAGGTCCAGGTACAGCAGGACCCATGCGCTGTCCGAGCGTTCGCCGCGCAACAGCAGGTTTTCCACGGTCTGGTAAAAGCCACGACGGTTGAGCAGCCCGGTCAGCGGATCGGTGACCGCCTGGAATTCAAGTTGCTGATGCAGGTGACGTACCACCGACATGTCCAGCACTGTCACGACCATCGCGTGCTGGTCCGAGGGCAGTGGCGCGCAAGACAGTGCCACCGGCACCTGTTGCCCGGGCGCGGTACGCAGCAAAGCGTCGTGCAGGCGCAAGGTTTCGCCGCGCTTGTAGCCACTCAACAGGTCAGAATCGGCCCACACCGGTATGTGTGGTTTTTGCAGGAAATCCAGGAACTCCTTGCCCTCCAGCTCCTGCACCGTAGCACTGAGCAAACGCGACATCGCCGGGTTGGCAAAACGAATCAGGCCATCCTCGCCAAGGACCAGGATGCCTTCGGCGGCATTGTCCAGCACAGAAGCGTTAAACGCGCGAGCGACCTCCAGGTCATGACTCAGTCGCTGCAAGGCCCGGCGATTACGCTGATGTTCGAGCAGCGCCTGGACCTTGGGTTTGAGAATCTGCGGGTCGAAGGGTTTGAACAGGTAATCCACGGCGCCACTGGCGTAACCCTTGATCACGGCGTCCTGGGACTGTTCATTGGCGGTCAGGAAAATGATCGGCGTCAGGCGCGTCCGTTGGCTGCCGCGCATCAGGCGCGCCACTTCGAAACCGTCCATGCCCGGCATCTGCACGTCCAGCAACACCAGGTCGATATCGTGCTCAAGCAACAGCCCGAGCGCCTCGAAACCGGAGGCAGCGGTGATGACCTGCCAATCCTGGCGCTGCAGCAATGCCCGCATGCTGACCAGGTTTTCAGGGTAGTCATCGACGATCAACAGGGTTGAATGGCCTTCAGCTGGCATTGGGTGCGCGCATTCCATGCTGCTTCTCTAGGTCTGTATGTCAGGCCGGCTTTGGGGTGAAAACCGGACAGATTCTGTGCCTTCACTCTAGACCGGGATCAGTGAAAGCAGTAGGTGTCAGTGCGCCATCATTCGACCGAAGCAGATTTAGCCGACTAACGGTCGGCGCTACAGCCCGCTAAAACCGGGAGGGATGGCATTTCGACAGGTTGTTGACGCCAGAAACCTGCCCGACGGGCGTTAACAAAATAGTTCACTGCGCTTATAAAGGCCGCCCAAAAAGTGCGTGCCAGAGCGTTTGGCACGCCCGTGCAGTATGAATTCGTGGAAGCTTTTGCATATGATCGATCTCGCAACCTGGAACCTCAGCGTTCCCGTCGGCAGCCCGCCTTATACCGTTGAAACATCCAAACTGGTTGACGGCTTCAAGGATCAATATTTCCATTCCGACACGGGCACATTGTTTTTCTGGTCACCGGTGACCGGCACGCGCACTGAAAATGCTAAATATCCACGTACCGAACTGCGGGAAACCTACAGCAACGGCACCCTGAAAAACTGGTACTACCCTGACGCCGACAACTTCCTGCGTGCCACCCTGGCGGTGAACCAGGTGCCTAGCTCTGGAAAGATCGTCATAGGTCAGATCCATGCCTACCAAAGCCAGAAACCTCTGGTCAAGGTCGAGTATCAATATACGACCAGCACCAAGAGCGGCAACATCGTCGCCAAAGTACGCATGCACCCCGATGACGACGAAGGTCGGGTAATCACTGTCGCCTCCGGCGTGAAACTGGACCAGGAGTTTTCCTACCTCATTCACCTCAGTCCTGGCGGCGCGCTGGGGGTCAGCGCCGCGGGTTACCAATGGGACACCAACATCAGCCAGACCTGGCGCGTCAAACCGCTGTACTTCAAGGCCGGGGTGTATGTGCAGGACAACACGGGATACACCACGGAGGGCGGCAAGGTGACATTCAGCAAACTCGATATCGATCACGATAAGTAAAAAGCACTTCCCATTGTTTCATTTCCGCTCACGCGGGAATGAACCTCGGGATTGAATACGCTCTTAAATAGCTGATGCTTAAGCCTCTTTAATGACTCCGGCATTCGTAATTGTGCCTTACAAAAAAAATCATGCTATTTCATTTCAGGATATACAGCACCGTAAGAACATGAAACACCGTCGCCAAGCATATGTCTACTGTCAAAATTAACAGGCAAGGGTTTATCTAGCCGAATCGGCGCATTTTATTTATGCTCTGAAGTTTTTATTTCTAAATCTTTGCATAAGCATAATAACATCGAATAAGCACCTGTCATTTATGACAGGTGAAAATCCACCATCCGGAAATTATTCTTGGCTGGCCCCCATTACCGTTTCTGCAGATTACCGAGAACAGACTCAATGAGTGCCAAGGAAGACATCAGCATGCTGGGCCGCATCACTGCCGTTTATAACGCTACGGATAAAGCCGGAACAACCTACGAACTGAACATCACTTCCAGCACGGATAGAAGCGGCGCCATGACAGGTACTCTACGTATTGGTGTGATCGAATACGGTCTGGTCGGGGACTATCGCTTCAGAAACGCGAACGGCATTCAAACCGACATTTACTTTGCCGGCTCAAACACCCGTGACCACAACGCGCGTTCTGGATACTTCATCCTCGAAGCCATCAATCGACGTTATGAATCCCTCAAGGGAAAACGCATATATAGCGACCCTCATACCCAGTCGCTCTACATACTTGACATAGAATTTTTCAGAAATCCCGCTCTCTGACAAAGAAGAACGTTTAGCATTCTGAATTATCGACCACGCGCGCCGCCAACGGCGATGCACACATCGCGCATGGCAGTCACAGTGGCGCCGAAGAATTTACGTGGGTCAAATTCGCTCGGGTTGGTGGCCATCAGGCGACGCATCGCACCGGTGGACGCCAGGTGCCTTTCGGCGAATTTTTATCAATGCAGTTTAGCTGCTCTAGCTCGTTTAACCCACCCTTTAAATACCCCTGATGCAAGGGAACAAAAGAAGGCCCATTAGCCTTGACTTGAGTCCGGCTAACAAGTTCCTCGACTTTCTCTTCTTAGTTATCTTTCTTAAAGCTATAGCAAAACGATATTAAAAACTGTTATTTTTTACAGGTGACCCCGTATAACTACAGAGCTAGCCTTATTTACGAAGCATAAAAAGACGAGCAGGATACTTAAATAAATCCGCTCCCTTTTTTTCTTTTATCGCCTTTCTTCTTAATTAGCAAAAAAGGATTTAGACATGTCAGAGGAAATCAAAGGAAATTATTCGACAAACGATAGTGACAGCATCCCATATAACCTGTTAATCGAACGTGCCGACGACTTAAAAGGACTTTTGCAAGGAAGCCTCACCATTGATAAAAAGATGTATGACGTACAGGGCAGCTATAGTTTCAAAGATGGAAAACACACACCAGCAGAAATAACCTTAAAAATCGCCAGGCGATTTGAAATGTATGATGCGAATTATTTTCGTGGAACTGGTTCTGGCAATATTCCTTCGAGAAGAAGTGACGATGACTATTATGCTCCGCTGCCTGATGCCTGCGGCGAGTTCAAATTAACTTCTGAAGCCAATACCTGGGATGATTTTAAAAAAAGCTTTGAACAGCTACGCGGCCAGGGCACATTTCAAGATAAAGAAACAGGTCAAACCAAAACAGTTGATAATTTGATTTTTAAGAAAACTTAAGCCATTTACAAATCACTCATCAAAACGAAAAAACCGTCTTTCCTGACGGTGTGAAAACCTAGCAATCTACGTGGCGATTCAAGAAAATACCGTATCGAAGACATTTGATTCGCCAAGCATAAGCAGCGCCGCATAAATCCCCACCCCCCCAAAAGAAACCCGCCTCTCGGCGGGTTTCTTATTCAGCGCAGCTTAACGCTCAGGCTCAGTTCACCTTGGCGTTCAACTCGCCTTTCAGATAACGCTGATACATCCCTTCCAGGGAGATCGGCTTGATCTTCGAAGCATTGCCTGCGGTACCGAAGGCTTCGTAACGGGCGATGCACACGTCGCGCATGGCAGTCACGGTGGCGCCGAAGAATTTACGGGGGTCAAATTCGCTCGGGTTGGTGGCCATCAGGCGACGCATCGCACCGGTGGACGCCAGGCGCAGGTCGGTGTCGATGTTGACCTTGCGCACGCCGTGCTTGATGCCTTCGACGATCTCTTCAACCGGTACGCCGTAGGTTTCCTTGATGTCGCCGCCGTACTGGTTGATGATCGCCAGCCACTCTTGCGGAACCGAAGACGAGCCGTGCATCACCAGGTGAGTGTTCGGAATGCGCTTGTGGATCTCTTTGATACGGTCGATCGCCAACACGTCGCCGGTCGGCGGTTTGGTGAACTTGTAGGCGCCGTGGCTGGTGCCGATGGCGATGGCCAGGGCATCGACCTGGGTGCGCTTGACGAAGTCGGCGGCTTCTTCCGGGTCGGTCAGCATCTGGCTGTGGTCCAGAACGCCTTCGGCGCCGATCCCGTCTTCTTCACCGGCCATGCCGGTTTCCAGCGAACCCAGGCAGCCCAGCTCACCTTCTACCGATACGCCGCAGGCGTGAGCCATGGCCACGGTTTGCTGGGTAACGCGTACGTTGTAGTCGTAATCGGTCGGGGTCTTGCCGTCTTCGCCAAGGGAGCCATCCATCATCACCGAGCTGAAGCCCAGTTGGATGGAACGCTGGCAGACGTCAGGGCTGGTGCCATGGTCCTGGTGCATGCACACCGGGATGTGCGGGAATTCTTCGATGGCCGCCAGGATCAGGTGACGCAGGAACGGTGCGCCGGCGTATTTGCGAGCACCGGCCGAAGCCTGGACGATCACCGGGGAGTCAGTCTTGTCAGCGGCTTCCATGATGGCGCGCATCTGCTCAAGGTTGTTGACGTTGAAGGCTGGAACGCCGTAGCCGAACTCGGCTGCGTGGTCCAGCATCTGGCGCATGCTGATAAGTGCCATTGTGTGTGTCTCTCCCGGTTTGGGTCGTTAATCGTGCCAGCCTGCCGTAGCGGCGGCGGCTATTCAAGTTATTGCAGATCGGGGGTTGATCCCGGCCTGCGAATTCGGTCAATGCATTACTTATCAACACATTCCCCGTAGGAGCCGGCTTGCTGGCGATGGCGTCGTCACAAACACCACACGCCTCAAGGGCCTCATCGCTGGCAAGCCAGCTCCTACAGGGTCTGCGTGAGCCGTTGTTATTCGGCTTTACAACCGCGGCCAATCAAATCATTGGTGGCGACCCAGTAGACCAGGCCTTCTTCACCTTTCATGTGAAACGCCAGCATGTTGTCGCTGTACAGCGAACCCGACGCGCCCGGCTCCTGCTTGAGGCGATGGACCTGATCGGCTCCGCCCAGGCGCACGTCGACTTCCTGGCGGCTGTCGTCGGTGTAGCGCCAAACCACCTTGGCCTGGCTGTCGCAGGTCCAGGTGGTCCAGTCATCCGCAGGGGTGGACGACTGGAACGGGTTCCAGTTCGCGCACCCGCCCAGCAATACCAACGCCGTAATGGCGATAAAGCCTTTCATCCGTGTCCCTCGACTGACGGCAGACACCGCCAGCGCTGAGTAAAGAGTCAGACCCGTCAAGGACAACCATGTTCCTTGGCGGGAGTCTGTGTCTCGTATTTGTCCAGGCCATCAGGCCCGGAACGCTTGTTGAGCACAGGATTGGTTTCTGCCTGCCAGTCGGCTTGATAGCAACCGTTCTGGGGCGCCGACGGCGCGGGTTCCGACGTAGCCTTGGAATTACTCCCGCAAGCCGCCAGCAATCCCGCTACGATCAACAGCGCTAAGGTCTTGACCATGTCAACACTCCCTTGCCTGGTCAAACGGGCGACCCTCAGGCCTTGGCCCGGCTTTCCAGGACTTCAACGGCTGGCAACACCTTGCCTTCGACGAACTCCAGGAACGCGCCGCCACCGGTAGAAATGTAGGAGATTTGCTCGGCAACGCCATATTTATCGATGGCTGCCAGGGTATCGCCGCCGCCAGCAATGGAGAATGCGGCGCTGTCAGCGATGGCCTGGGCCAGTACTTTGGTGCCGTTACCGAACTGGTCGAATTCAAACACGCCCACCGGACCGTTCCACAGGATAGTCTTGGATGACTTCAGCAGTTCGGCGAAGTTCGCCGCGGTCTGCGGGCCAATATCGAGAATCATGTCGTCATCGGCAACATCGGCGATCAACTTGACAGTAGCCGTCGCGCTTTCAGCGAATTCCTTGGCAACCACCACGTCCACTGGCAGCGGCACGCTGACCTTGGCGGCGATCGCGCGAGCAGTGTCCAGCAGGTCCGGCTCGTACAGCGATTTGCCGACCGGGTGACCAGCCGCCGCCAGGAAAGTGTTAGCAATACCGCCGCCGACAATCAGCTGGTCGCAGATCTGGCTCAGGCTGTTAAGAACGTCAAGCTTGGTCGATACCTTGGAACCGGCGACGATCGCGGCCATCGGCTGGGCCGGTGCGCCCAGGGCCTTGCCCAGTGCGTCCAGTTCGGCGGCGAGCAGTGGGCCCGCGGCGGCAACCTTGGCGAACTTGGCCACGCCGTGGGTCGAACCCTCGGCACGGTGCGCGGTGCCGAAGGCGTCCATGACGAACACATCGCACAGAGCCGCGTACTGCTTGGCCAGCTCGTCCGCGTTTTTCTTTTCGCCTTTGTTGAAGCGCACGTTTTCAAACAGCACGATGTCGCCGGCTTTCACGTCGACGCCGTCGAGGTAATCAGCCACCAGCGGCACTTCGCGGCCCAGAGCCTTGCTCAGGTAGTCTGCCACTGGCTTGAGGCTGTTCTCGGCCGAGAATTCGCCTTCGGTCGGACGGCCAAGGTGCGAGCAGACCATCACGGCCGCGCCTTTTTCCAGGGCCAGCTTGATGGTCGGCAGCGAAGCCAGGATTCGCGCATCGCTGGTGACTACACCGTCCTTGACTGGGACGTTGAGGTCTTCGCGAATCAGTACGCGCTTACCTTGCAGATCGAGGTCGGACATCTTCAACACGGTCATGGGTCGCATTTCCTGAGTAGCTGTTCTTAGAGAGCAGGTTTTTTTGAGGCTGTGTGCAGATAGTGTTCCGCAACATCCAGCATTCGGTTGGCAAAACCCCATTCGTTGTCGAACCAGGCCAGGATGTTCACCAGCCTTGGGCCGGAAACTCGAGTCTGACTGGCATCGACGATCGCCGAATGTGGGTCGTGGTTGAAATCACAACTTGCATGGGGCAACTCGGTGTAGGCCAGAAGGCCTTTGAGCGGGCCGCGGGTGGCAGCCTCGCGCAGGATCCGGTTGACCTCGGTGGCGTCGGTGTCGCTCACGGTCTGCATCGTGATGTCGAGGCAGGACACGTTAACCGTCGGCACGCGTACGGCTTTGGCCTGAATTCGGCCGGCAAGTTCCGGCAGCAAGCGTTCAATGCCGCGCGCCAGACCAGTGGACACCGGAATCACCGACTGAAACGCCGAACGGGTGCGGCGCAGGTCTTCGTGATGATAGGCGTCGATCACTGGCTGGTCGTTCATGGCCGAATGGATGGTGGTGATCGACACGTACTCGAGCCCGATGGCCTGATCCAGCAGTCGCAACAACGGCACGCCGCAGTTGGTTGTGCAAGAGGCGTTGGACACCAGCAACTCATCGCCCGTCAGGCAATCCTGGTTCACGCCGTAGACGATAGTGGCGTCGACATCCGCCTCGCTGGCCATCGGCTGGGAAAACAATACGCGCGGAGCGCCAGCGTCGAGGAACCGTTGGCCGTCTTCGCGGGTGTGGTAAGCGCCGGAGCATTCCAGCACCAGATCGACGCCCAGCGACGCCCAATCGATGCCTTCGGGAGTAGCACTGCGCAGGACCTTCACGCAGTCGCCATTAATATGCAGACAATCGCCATCGACCCTGACCTCACCGGGAAAGCGCCCGTGGGTGGAGTCGAAGCGTGTCAGGTATTCGATGCTGGCCATGTCGGCCAGATCGTTGATCGCGACAATCTCGAACCCGGCCTTATCGCCTCGTTCAAACAACGCACGCAATACGCAACGACCAATCCGGCCGTAGCCGTTGAGTGCAACTTTGTAGGGACGCGGTTGAGGCATGGGGGTTCTCGATAGACGCAGTCAGACGAATTTCTCTTTAACTACACCACCCACTGTAGGAGCGAGCATGCTCGCGATGGTAGCCCAGACAACGCGGGCATTGAGACACCCAGCGTTATCGTTGACGACCATCGCGAGCATGCTCGCTCCTACAGGGTTCGCGGCGGTAGTGCTTAGTCTTCCAGCAGCTCTTCAGCCTGACCCAGGATGTTTTCCAGGGTGAAGCCGAACTCTTCGAACAAGGCAGGCGCAGGCGCCGACTCGCCGTAGGTGGTCATGCCGATCACGCGACCTTCCAGGCCGACATACTTGTACCAGTAGTCGGCGATGGAAGCTTCGATGGCGATACGGGCGCTGACCTGCAGCGGCAGGACCGATTGCTTGTAGCCAGCGTCCTGAGCGTCGAACACGCTGGTGCAAGGCATGGAAACCACGCGCACCTTGCGGCCCTGCTCGGTCAGCTTGTCGTAGGCCTGAACGGCCAGGCCGACTTCCGAACCGGTAGCGATCAGGATCAGCTCAGGCTCGCCTGCGCAGTCCTTCAACACGTAGCCACCGCGACTGATGTCGGCGACCTGCAGGGCATTGCGGGTCTGGTGTTGCAGGTTCTGACGCGAGAAGATCAGGGCCGAAGGACCATCTTTACGCTCCAGCGCATACTTCCAGCACACCGCCGATTCAACGGCATCAGCCGGACGCCAGGTGTCGAGGTTTGGCGTGCAGCGCAGGCTGGCCAGTTGCTCGATTGGCTGGTGAGTCGGGCCGTCTTCGCCCAGACCGATGGAGTCGTGGGTGTAGACGTGGATCACGCGCTGCTTCATCAGGGCCGACATGCGTACCGCGTTGCGCGCGTATTCCATGAACATCAGGAAGGTCGCGCCGTAAGGCACCAGGCCGCCGTGCAGGGCAACACCGTTCATGATCGCGGTCATGCCGAACTCGCGCACGCCGTAGTACATGTAGTTGCCACTGGCGTCTTCGGCGGTGACGCCTTTGCAACCTTTCCACAGGGTCAGGTTGGAACCGGCCAGGTCAGCCGAACCGCCGAGGAACTCAGGCAGCAGCGGGCCGAACGCGTTCAGGGCGTTCTGGCTGGCTTTACGGCTGGCGATGGTTTCGCCCTTGGCGGCCACTTCGGCGATGTAGGCGTCGGCCTTTTCGCTGAAGTCGGCCGGCAGTTCACCGCTCAGACGACGGATCAGTTCATTGGCTTCGGTCGGGAACGCCGCGGAGTAGGCAGCGAAACGCTGATCCCACTCGGCTTCGACCGCGCGGCCGGCTTCCTTGGCATCCCACTCGGCATAAATATCGGCCGGGATTTCGAACGGGCCGTGGTTCCACTTCAGCGCCGCACGGGTCAGGGCGATTTCCGCGTCACCCAGCGGGGCGCCGTGGCAGTCTTCCTTGCCTTGCTTGTTCGGCGAACCGAAGCCGATGGTGGTCTTGCAGCAGATGAGCGTCGGCTGCGGGCTTTTGCGCGCCGTCTCGATCGCGATCTTGATCTCTTCCGGATCATGACCGTCGACATTGCGGATCACTTGCCAGTTGTACGATTCAAACCGCTTTGGCGTGTCATCGGTGAACCAGCCTTCGACTTCGCCGTCGATGGAGATACCGTTGTCATCGTAGAACGCGATCAGCTTGCCCAGGCCCAGGGTCCCGGCAAGGGAGCTGACTTCGTGGGAGATGCCTTCCATCATGCAGCCATCACCCAGGAACACGTAGGTATGGTGGTCGACGATGTTGTGGCCAGGACGGTTGAACTGCGCCGCCATGACTTTTTCAGCCAAGGCAAAGCCCACGGCATTGGCCAGGCCCTGGCCCAGCGGGCCGGTGGTGGTCTCGACGCCCGGCGTGTAGCCGAATTCCGGGTGACCCGGGGTACGACTGTGCAGTTGGCGGAACTGCTTGAGGTCTTCGATCGACAGATCGTAGCCGGTGAGGTGCAGCAGCGAGTAGATCAACATCGAACCGTGGCCATTGGACAGCACGAAGCGGTCACGATCGGCGAACGATGGATTGCTCGGGTTGTGCTTGAGGTAGTCGCGCCAAAGCACCTCGGCGATATCCGCCATACCCATGGGGGCACCGGGATGGCCGCTGTTGGCTTTTTGCACGGCATCCATGCTGAGGGCACGAATGGCGTTGGCACGCTCACGACGGCTAGGCATCGCTGTTCTCCTGCGGGTTCTGAATCGAGAGTGATAAAAATGAAACGGAAAAAAGGCGAGCATTTTCCCTCACCCGGACGCCTCGGGGCAATGACAGAAAGTCATCTGAAGGCGTTTTTCCAACGCTTGACGACAGATTAGGCGGGTGAAACCTTTCCGCTATCGGTTTGTAGAGTTAACCAGTTCGTAAGAAGTGCCATCTATCGATCAATATCAAAACTTTTTGATATTGATCTTGCGGTGCTTCCGGTGCGTGACTAGACTGCCGGCCTATGAATTTACGCGCGCCCTCCATTCGCCAGGACGATTGTGATGAGCTGGCGGCCTTGTGCAAGGCCGGCGGCGATCCCTTGCGCCTGAATGTCTTGCGCGCTTTGACCAACGATTCGTTCGGCGTACTGGAACTGGCGCAGATCTTCGGCATCGGCCAATCGGGCATGAGCCATCACCTCAAGGTGCTGGCCCAGGCCGATCTGGTAGCGACCCGCCGTGAAGGCAATGCGATTTTCTACCGTCGTGCCCTGCCACACACCGTGTTGCCGGGGGGCAAACTGCACGCGGCGTTGCTCGAGGAAGTGGATAACCTGCGTTTGCCTGTCGACGTGCAAATGCGCATCACCCAGGTTCACAAGCAACGCGAGGCGGCCAGCCAGGACTTTTTCTCACGGGTCGCCGAGAAATTTCGCGCCCAGCAAGACTTGATCGCCGGCCTGCCACAGTACCGCGAGAGCGTGGTGGCCCTGCTCGACAAACTGAGCTTCGGCAGCGCTGCCACCGCGATCGAAGTCGGCCCCGGCGATGGTGCATTCCTGCCGGAACTGTCGCGCCGCTTCACTCAGGTCACGGCGCTGGACAATAGCCAGGCCATGCTCGAGCTCGCACGCCAAGTGTGCGAACGCGATTCGCTGACTAACGTTAACCTGCAACTGGCCGATGCCCTGAACGGCGTCAGTCTCAAGGCCGATTGCGTTGTACTGAACATGGTATTGCATCACTTTGCCGCGCCGGCCGATGCGCTCAAGCACATGGCCAATTTGCTGCAACCAGGCGGCAGCCTGCTGGTGACAGAATTATGTAGCCACAACCAGAGTTGGGCCAAGGAGGCCTGCGGTGATCTCTGGCTGGGGTTTGAACAGGACGATCTGGCCCGTTGGGCCACCGCTGCGGGGCTCGTCCCCGGAGAAAGCCTCTATGTAGGCTTACGTAATGGTTTCCAGATTCAGGTCCGCCATTTTCAGCGGTCGGCTGGCGACACTCACCATCGGTAATTTCAGGAAAACATCGAGATGAGCGAATACTCCCTTTTCACCTCCGAGTCCGTGTCTGAAGGGCATCCGGACAAAATCGCCGACCAGATTTCTGATGCGGTGCTGGACGCCATCATCGCTGAAGACAAGTTCGCGCGCGTGGCGTGCGAGACCCTGGTGAAAACCGGCGTGGCGATCATCGCTGGCGAAGTCACCACCTCGGCTTGGGTTGACCTGGAGCAGATCGTTCGTGACGTCATCACCAACATCGGCTACACCAGCTCCAACGTCGGCTTCGACGGTGCGACCTGCGGCGTGATGAACATCATCGGCAAGCAGTCCCCTGACATCAACCAGGGTGTCGACCGTGCCAAGCCTGAAGATCAGGGCGCCGGCGACCAGGGCCTGATGTTCGGCTACGCCAGCAACGAAACCGACGTGCTGATGCCTGCACCGATCACGTTCTCGCACCAGCTGGTGCAACGCCAGGCCGAAGCCCGTAAATCCGGCCTGCTGCCTTGGCTGCGTCCGGACGCCAAGTCGCAAGTGACCTGCCGCTACGAAAACGGCAAGGTTGTCGGCATCGACGCGGTTGTCCTGTCGACCCAGCACAACCCGGAAGTGTCGTACGCAGACCTGCGCGAAGGCGTGATGGAGCTGATCGTCAAGCACGTGCTGCCTGCCGAACTGCTGTCCAAGGACACTCAGTTCCACATCAACCCGACCGGCCAGTTCATCATCGGTGGCCCGGTGGGCGATTGTGGCCTGACCGGCCGCAAGATCATTGTCGACAGCTACGGTGGCATGGCCCGCCACGGTGGTGGTGCGTTCTCCGGCAAAGATCCATCCAAGGTTGACCGCTCGGCTGCCTATGCCGGTCGTTACGTGGCCAAGAACATCGTTGCCGCCGGCCTGGCCGAGCGCTGCGAGATTCAGGTGTCCTACGCCATCGGCGTTGCCCAGCCGACTTCGATCTCGCTGAACACCTTCGGCACCGGCAAGATCAGCGACGACAAGATCGTCAAACTGGTCCGCGAAGTGTTCGACCTGCGTCCTTACGCAATTACCACCATGCTTGACCTGCTGCACCCGATGTACCAGGAAACCGCTGCGTACGGCCACTTCGGTCGTACCCCGGCAACCAAGACGGTTGGTGATGACACCTTCACCACCTTCACCTGGGAAAAAACCGACCGCGCCGACCACCTGCGCACGGCTGCCGGCCTGTAAGACTTTCCGTTGGTACCTGAAGCCCCGCACGGTCCGCCGTGCGGGGTTTTTTTATGGGTTGAAACTGAGTAGGTAGAAACAATCCGAAAAACAGCTGCACACCCATCAGCCTGCCGCTGACTAACCTTCAGGCACCTCTATCGAGCAAGGAAGCTCACTATGCTGCCCCGCCTGCTGACCGGCTTACTCCTGACCTGCCTGTGCCTGGGATCTGTTGCTGGCGAATGCCCGGCCTGGCCGCCGGCTCGTGCCGCGCAAGAACTCGCCGCCCTGCAAAAACAAATCGACCTCTGGGATGACAGCTATCACCGCGAAGGTCGTTCGCTGATCGCCGACGAACTGTACGATCAGTCCTTCGCGCGCCTGACCCGATGGCGCCAATGCTTCAGCCCCGGTCCGGCCACCGATCCATTGCGCACCGCAAGCGGTCCACTGGCCCATCCAGTGCCGCATACCGGCCTGGAAAAACTGCCAGACGCGGGCGCCGTCGAGCATTGGCTGCGGGGTCGAACTCAGGTCTGGGCCCAGCCCAAGGTCGACGGCGTGGCGGTGACCCTGGTCTACCGCAACGGCCTGCTGGTCCAGGCGATCAGTCGCGGCGATGGTGTGCATGGTCAGGACTGGACCGCCTCGGCCCGCCAGGTCGGCGCCATTCCTCAACGCCTGTCCGAGCCACGGGACCTGGTGGTACAGGGCGAGCTCTACTGGCGCCTGGCTGACCATGTGCAAGCCATCGCCGGCAGCCTGAACGCCCGCGGCACGGTAGCCGGCTTGATGGCCCGCAAGACATTGAGCGTCGAGCAGGCTGAGGGGATCGGCCTGTTTGCCTGGGAATGGCCCCACGGTCCGACGAGCTTGCCGGCCCGTATCGCGGAACTGGAAAAACTCGGTTTTTCCAGTTCCGCGCAGTACACCCAGGTCATCAGTTCAATAGCCGAAGTCGAGCGCTGGCGTGATCACTGGTATCGCTCGCCCCTGCCGTTTGCCAGCGACGGGATTGTCCTGCGTCAAGAGCAGCGCCCGCCCGCCGAGCGCTGGCAGGCAAAAGCGCCATACTGGATCGTTGCCTGGAAGTATCCCTTTGCCCAGGCACTGGCCGAGGTGCGAAAAGTTCATTTCAAGATTGGTCGCACTGGACGGATCACCCCCGTGCTGGAGTTGATCCCGGTGACGCTCGATGACCAACAGATCAAGCGCGTCAGTGTGAGCTCCTTGCAACGCTGGCAAACGCTGGATATCCGAGCGGGCGACCAGGTCGCCATCAGCCTGGCCGGCCTGACCATTCCCAGGCTCGATGGCGTTGTGCTGCGCAATACCGAGCGCCCTGAGATGGACGTTCCACTGGCTGCCAACTTTCACCCATTGAGCTGCTGGCAGCCGACGCCGGGATGCCAAAGCCAGTTTCTCGCACGCCTGACATGGCTCAGCGGCAAACACGGATTGGACCTGCCCCATGTAGGCCCCGGCACATGGGAAAAACTTCTTGAAACAGGTCACCTGAACGGCCTGTTGGATTGGTTGACCCTCGATGCCCAAGAGCTTGCTAACATTGACGGTTTCGGCGAACGCAGCGCTACTCGGCTGGCCAGCAGCTTCGACAATGCCCGGCAACGCCCATTCGCCCGCTGGCTGAAAGCCCTGGGTATGCCGCCGATCGGCCAGGCCCACCCGGGCGATTCATGGCGGGAGCTGGCACAACGAGACATCGAGCAATGGCAGGCCCAACCCGACATCGGACCAGGACGCGCCGCACAATTAAGCGCATTTTTTCGCGATCCGCAGGTCGTGGCGCTGAGTGAAACACTGCGCCGGGCTGCCATAGACGGTTTTTAGTTTTAGCCCCGGTGATGCCCATGCGCCCGGGAACCCTGAAGTCCCGATGGGCTCAAACATGCCATCGCTGCATCGACACGAATGCCTTTTCACCTGGAGCTTTTATGAAATTTCTTCCACCGCTGGTCCTGTTGACCCTTTGCAGCGTTATGGCCACTCCATTGATGGCCGTCGAAGACGCCCCAGGCCTGACCGGCTGCGCCGCCAAGAAGCAAGGCATCATCAATCAGATCGAACTGGCCAAATCCCACGGCAATGCCGAGCAGCAGGCTGGCCTGGAGAAAGCCTTGAGCGAAGTCAGCGCCAATTGCACCGATGCCTCGCTGAAGAAAGAACGGGAAAACAAGGTGCTCGACGCCAAGCATGAAGTCAGCAAGCGTCAGTCCGACCTTGATAAAGCCATGAAACAAGGCGACCCCGAGAAGATCAACAAGCGCAAGGACAAACTCGCCGAGTCCCGCAAGGAATTGCAGGAAGCGGTGGACGAGCTGGATAAATAAGAACAGGTAAAGATCGGCAATCCCTGGTGTTGCAAAATCCGCCTTCGCGAGCAGGCTCGCTCCCACAGTTGACCGCATGCCCCTGCTCGCGAAGACATCAGACCAGGTATCGTTGATCAATGATCCCGAAATTCTTTATGGCACGCACTGCAGGCATCTTCGACCTTCTGTACCGCCGGCCCCAGGTTACTGGCCTTGTAGGGTTGAACCTGACTGGCGATCACCAGCTCGCCGGTGGCCGCTTCAAGACTGCGAGCCATTTGCTCAAAGCGTGCCTGCTTCTCCCAGACGTCACTCTTGGCGCTGGTGTGGTCTTCTTCACGCACCTGCGGGAAATGTTTCCATGGCTCATGGGACAGCGCATCGAGTTTCACGGCGCCGTCAGCGAACTTCGGGCCATCGAACGCAATACGGCCTCGCAACATGCCACCCAGGTCTTCACCGGTCTTGAGCATCTGCTTGAAAATGGCCTTGCGCTGACCGAGGGGCGAGTTGGGATCGACGCCGCCACAAGCGCAAAGCGTCAGGCAGGCCAGCAATACAACAGAAAGTCTTTTAAGAGTCATGGTGGCTTCAGGTCACGGAAAACGGGGGCCAGTATCCTCGCGTCACCGGCAAACACCAATACCCCTATTATCAATACGGGTTGCATGAGTGCACACGACGCTCAGGCAACCGGCAAAGGAAATACTCCATGAACAGCCGTTTCAAGGCCTGGCGTCATCCCCTGGCCTGGACGCTTCCTATTGTGGCCGTGCTCGCGGGCTGCACCGGTGGCGAAGACAAACAACCGAAGACCCACGCCCTGGCCACCTACTCCAGCGCCACCTGGGAAGCGTTACCGGCAGTCTCCGACAATGACCTCGTCGCCGGTTTCGGTTCCTGGCGCAGCGCCTGCACCCGACTCAAGGCTGACCCGGTCTGGGGCGCCACCTGCGCAGCGGCGACCAACGTGCCGCAGAGTGCCAGCGACATCCGTGGATTTCTCAAGCAGAACCTGGATGTCTACGGCCTGCGCGCCGCCAACGACAATCCCAACGGTTTGATCACTGGCTACTACGAACCGGTCTACCCCGGCAGCCTGACCCAAACCGCAAAGGCGAACGTCCCGGTGTATGGCGTGCCTGAAGATATGATCATCGTCTCGCTGGACAGCATCTACCCGGAACTCAAGGGCAAACGCCTGCGCGGCCGACTTGAAGGCCGCGTGCTCAAGCCCTACGACGATGCAGCGACCATCGGCAGCAAGGGGCTCAAGGCTCCCGTCGTGGCCTGGTTGACCGATCCGATGAACCTGCAGTTCCTGCAAATCCAGGGATCGGGTCGTATCCAGCTCGACAGCGGTCGTCAGCTGCGAATCGCTTACGCCGACCAGAACGGCCACCCTTACCGACCGATCGGACGCTGGTTGGTGGAGCAAGGCGAGCTGAAGAAAGAAGACGTGACCATGGGCGCGATCAGCAACTGGGCCAAGGCCAACCCAACGCGCATTCCAGAGCTGCTCGGCAGCAACCCAAGCTACGTGTTTTTCACCCAGAACCCGGACAGCAACGAAGGCCCGCGCGGCTCGCTGAACGTGCCGTTGACGGCCGGTTATAGCGCGGCGGTGGATCGCAAAGTGATTCCGCTGGGTAGCCTATTGTGGTTATCCACCACCAAACCGGATGGCACGGCACTGGTACGCCCGGTGGCAGCCCAGGACACCGGCGGCGCAATTGCCGGCGAGGTGCGTGCGGATCTGTTCTGGGGTACTGGCGAGGCGGCCGGGCAACTGGCTGGCGACATGAAGCAGCAGGGGCAGATCTGGATGCTGTGGCCCAAAGGCGCGGCGCTGCCGCAAGTGCCGCAAGTCGCCGACAAGCTTTAAAGTCAAAAGATCGCAGCCTGCGACAGCGCCTACATTGACCTCATCCGCCGCATTATCGCGGATGCTCTCAATGCCTGTAGGAGCTGTCGAGTGAAACGAGGCTGCGATCTTTTGATCTTGCCCTTAAACCGACACGACAAAGAAACTGACAATCAACCCCATCCCCACAAACCACGCCAGCGATCGCAAGATCGCCAAGTCGGTCAGATAGAAGATGATGTAGAGCAGCCGACTGGTGATGAACAACACCGACAGCACATTGATCGTCACCAGTTCGGCAGTGCCCACCAGGTGCGCCACGATCACGGCGGCCGCGAACGCCGGGGTGACTTCAAAACTGTTCAATTGCGCCGCATGCGCGCGCCTGGCCAAACCATTGAGCGACTCTAGAAAGTCACGGGGATCGTGGTTGTCACTCAGACGAAACCCGCCACTGGCCTTGGCGATGACCGTACAGATATAAGGCAGGAAAATCGCGATCAAGATGCACCACAGAGCAACCGTCATAAAGCCGTCCCTTCTTCACGTTACAGACCCGTCAGAATTTCATTACCAGCATGCCGATCAAAACCAATCCACAGGCTAAGAGCCTTGGCCCGCCGAAAGGTTCTTTCAAGTAACGCATGCCGAACAGCACCACCAGGATCACGCTGATTTCGCGCAAAGCCGCCGCTTCGGCAATGGAGCCCAGCTGCATGGCCCACAGCACCAGAGCGTAGCTGAACAACACGCAGAATCCGACCGCCAGCCCCAATCGCCATTGCTCACGCCAGAACAGCTTGAACGCCGGCCGCTTGCTCACCCAGGCCAGCAATGGAAATGGCCAGGCACTGAGCAACGTCACCCAGACCAGGTAATCCAGTGGATGCGACCAGCGCCGCAAGGCCTGGCCATCGATGAAGGTGTAGCAACCGATGCACAAGCCGATCAACGCGACCACAGGCAGCATCGACCACGGCAAGCGAGCGCCGCCGCCCCCCTGCCAGAGCAGGCACAGCATGCCGAGCGGGATCAACAGAATTCCGAAGATCTGCTGGTGGGTCAGCACTTCCCCGGCAAAAACCAGGGTCAGCGCGAGCACCACCAGCGGCGACAACCCCCGCATCAGCGGGTAGACCAGCCCGAGGTCGCCGACCCGATAAGCCTGGATCAGCAAATAACGGTAGAGCAACTCGAACGCTGCCGAGGCGAGAATCCACGGCCAGATGTCCAATGGCGGCAGCGCCACGAACGGCAACATAAGCGCGACGAAGAGCATTGCCACGCTGTCCATGCAGGCCACTACCAGCAAACGCTCGGCGCTGAACTTGATCAGGGTATTCCACGCCGCATGCAATAGCGCCGCCACCAACACTAACGCCGTCGCAAGCACGGCCTACTCCTTTTTTAGTTGACCGCCCCCCCCTGTAGGAGCCGGCGTGCTGGCGACAGCGCTCCTGAGATCGCCATCGCCAGCAAGCCGGCGCCTACAAGGGCTGGGGAGAGAATTGATTCGCCATATGTCAGCAGCTGTTTATACTGCAACCGACCACGCCGCACTCAGTTGCGCACAGACTAATTCCAATAACAATGCCCTTGCCCGCTCTCATCGAGATCGGTCTTGGCATGCGTATGCCTGATCACAGCGCCAAGACTACCGACAGAGACCTTGCGCATGCCACTCGCCTTGCTTGCCCTTGCTGTTGCCGCGTTCGGCATCGGCACCACTGAATTCGTCATCATGGGCTTGCTGCCCGATGTTGCCCGCGACCTCGCGGTCAGCATCCCCCACGCCGGATTGCTGATCACCGGTTACGCCCTGGGCGTGGTGTTCGGTGCGCCAATCCTCGCGGTCGGCACTGCCAACATGCCGCGCAAAGCGACACTGCTGGGCATGACGCTGATGTTCATCCTGGGCAACATGCTTTGCGCACTGGCACCGAACTACGCCACGCTGATGGCCGCGCGCGTAGTGACTGCGCTGTGCCACGGCGCGTTCTTCGGCATAGGCTCGGTGGTTGCCGCCGGCCTGGTGGCGCCGAACAAACGCGCCCAGGCGATTGCCATGATGTTTACCGGCCTGACCCTGGCCAACGTGCTTGGAGTGCCGCTGGGCACCGCGCTGGGGCAGTACGCCGGCTGGCGCTCGACGTTCTGGGCGGTGTCGGTGATCGGCGTGATCGCGGCCATTGCGCAATGGGTCTGGCTGCCGAAGAACATCGTGATGGATAAAGCCAACCTGGCAAGCGAGTTCAAAGTACTGGGCAAGCCCAACGTGCTGCTGGCATTGGGCATGAGCGTATTGGCCTCGACCAGCCTGTTCAGCGTATTCACCTACATCGCACCTATCCTGCAGGACATCACCGGTGTCAGCCCCCATGGCGTGACCATCATGCTGTTGTTGTTTGGCGTAGGCTTGACGGCGGGCAGTATGCTCGGCGGGCGATTGGCCGACAGCCGCCTGTTGCCTTCACTGGTCGGCATGGCGCTGGCCGTGGTGGTGGTGCTGGCCGCGTTCAGCCAGACCAGCCACTCGGTAATACCGGCGGCGATTACCCTGGTGTTGTGGGGCATTTTCGCCTTTGCCCTGTGCCCGATCCTGCAACTGCTGATTATCGATCAGGCCCATGAAGCGCCCAACCTGGGCTCGACGCTGAACCAGAGTGCCTTCAACCTCGGTAACGCAGCAGGTGCCTGGATCGGTGGGCTGGTAGTCGCCAGCGGTGCAGATCTCGCGGACCTGCCATGGACCGGCGCACTGGTCAGTGGCTTGACGGTATTGGCCGCGCTGTATTTCATCTACCTGCAACGGCGCAGTGCCGCTGCGGTAAATGTGCCGAGTTGATTATTTTTTGAGCGCTTGCGGATCAGGTTTTTCAGCCTGCTCCGCCGCGCTTTTGGGTGGCCCGCTCTCACTGCGAATCTGCGCATGGCTGATCAATGCAAAGATAAAGCTGCCACCCACGATGTTCCCCACCAGCGTGGGACCTGCGAACACCAGCCAGAAATCTTTCCACGGCAGCTCGCCAGCGAACACCAGATAACCGACCTCCAGCGAACCCACCACGATGTGCGTGAAATCCCCCAGCGCCATGAGGTAGGTGATGAGGATGATGATCCACATCTTGGCGCTCTCCATCGACGGGATCATCCAGACCATGGTGGCGATCATCCAGCCCGAGACGATGCCCTTGGCGAACATCTGACTGACGTCGTTTTCCATGACCTTGCGGCCGATGTCGAGGAAGGCCTCGTCGGTCTTGCTGTCGAAAATCGGCAGCTCCAGCATGACGTAAGCCACCAGCAAGGTGCCGCAGAGGTTGCCCACCAGCACTACCCCCCACAGTCGCAGCAATCGGCCGAAATTGCCGAGCGTGGGTTTGCTCATGATTGGCAGCACGGCGGTCAGGGTGTTTTCGGTGAAGAGTTGCTGGCGGGCAAGAATCACCGCGAGGAAACCGGCGCAGTAACCGAAACTGGTAATCACCTTGAAACCTTCGCCGTCCGGCAGGCGGGAATTGAGCAAGCCCATGCCCATCAGCGAAAGCCCCATGGTCAGGCCGGCGGCCAACGCCGACCACCACAGCGCGGCAACGCTGCGCTCCAGTTCCTGATCGCCCTGGGTGCGGATAATTTCGTGCAGCACCGCCGCGCGTGGCGGTTGGTTTTTTTCGACTTCGTGCTGCTCTTTTTCCGAAAGGTCGGGGGTCTTGCCGTCTTTTTTAGTGTCCATGGAACTCCTGAACCGCTGGCGTGCGATGTAGTTACGACCCGCGCGGTTCAGATTCCGTTCGTCATCCACAAATTATTCGACGGCGCCTTCATCCTTGAACTGGTCCTTGACGTACTTGATCTCGGTCCGCTCGTGTGGCGCAGGCAATCCGTCTTCGCCCAAATTGACGAAAACAATCTTCTCCACCGTCAGGATGCTCTTGCGGGTGATCTTGTTACGCACTTCGCACGTGAGGGTGATCGAGGTGCGACCAAATTCGGTGGCAGTGATACCCAGCTCGATGATGTCGCCCTGGCGCGAGGCGCTGACGAAGTTGATCTCGGAAATGTATTTGGTGACCACGCGTTGATTGCCCAGCTGGACGATGGCATAGATCGCCGCTTCTTCGTCGAGCCAACGCAGCAGGCTGCCGCCGAACAGCGTCCCATTGGGGTTGAGGTCTTCGGGCTTGACCCATTTGCGGGTGTGGAAATTCATATGCACTCCTGAGCGTCTTGCCGAATGATGGACGGTATCTTGGCAGACCCCGGGCCAGAGCTCTATTCGGGATCTTCTATAGCCACTATTACCGTTCGCACATTGACCGACAGAAACCCTTTGGAAGATCAGCATAGCCCGCTATAATCGCCCCCGTTTCAAAACGGTAATCTTCATTTGCTACCGTTTTCCCGCCACCTGTCCGAGGGGCGCTGCAGCAGGCTAGACCTGTCAGGCTCGGATGGGGCGTTGCTTGGCCATCAACGGCCAGACACTAAACGCACAACGGCGCCCATTCGCATACATTACGAATGGAGACTCTTCATGAGCGCTGTTATCACGCCTGCAGATTTTAACGATTACAAAGTCGCCGACATGTCCCTGGCTGCCTGGGGTCGTCGCGAAACCATCATCGCCGAATCGGAAATGCCAGCCCTGATGGGCCTGCGCCGCAAGTACTCCGAAGAACAACCGCTCAAGGGCGCGAAGATCCTCGGCTGCATCCACATGACCATTCAGACCGCCGTGCTGATCGAAACCCTGGTTGCCCTGGGTGCCGAAGTACGCTGGTCGTCCTGCAACATTTTCTCGACTCAAGACCAGGCTGCTGCGTCCATCGCCGCTGCCGGCATTCCGGTTTTCGCCTGGAAAGGTGAAACCGAGCAAGAGTACGAGTGGTGCCTGGAGCAAACCATCCTCAAGGATGGCCAGCCATGGGACGCCAACATGATCCTCGACGACGGCGGCGACCTGACCGAACTGCTGCACAAGAAGTACCCGCAGGTGCTGGACCGCGTTCACGGCGTGACCGAAGAGACCACCACCGGCGTGCACCGCCTGCTGGACATGCTGGCCAAGGGCGAGCTGAAAATCCCGGCCATCAACGTCAATGACTCGGTGACCAAGAGCAAGAACGACAACAAGTACGGCTGCCGTCACAGCCTGAACGATGCGATCAAGCGCGGTACCGACCACCTGCTGTCCGGCAAGCAAGCGCTGGTCATCGGCTACGGTGACGTGGGCAAGGGCTCGGCCCAGTCCCTGCGTCAGGAAGGCATGATCGTCAAGGTTTCCGAAGTCGACCCGATCTGCGCCATGCAAGCCTGCATGGACGGTTTCGAACTGGTTTCGCCGTTCATCGACGGTATCAACACCGGCACCGAAGAAAGCATCGACAAAGCGCTGCTGGGCAAGATCGACCTGATCGTGACCACCACCGGTAACGTCAATGTTTGCGATGCGAACATGCTCAAGGCCCTGAAGAAGCGCGCTGTTGTCTGCAACATCGGCCACTTCGACAACGAAATCGATACCGCTTTCATGCGCAAGAACTGGGCATGGGAAGAAGTGAAGCCGCAGGTTCACAAGATCCACCGTACCGGCGCTGGCAGCTTCGATCCGCAGAACGACGACTACCTGATCCTGCTGGCTGAAGGCCGCCTGGTTAACCTGGGCAACGCCACTGGCCACCCGAGCCGCATCATGGACGGTTCGTTCGCTAACCAGGTACTGGCGCAGATCTTCCTGTTCGGCCAGAAATACGCCGACCTGTCGCCAGCCCAGAAAGCCGAGCGCCTGACCGTTGAAGTACTGCCGAAGAAACTCGACGAAGAAGTGGCCCTGGAAATGGTCCGCGGTTTCGGCGGTGTCGTGACAAAACTGACCAAGACCCAGGCCGACTACATCGGCGTGACGGTCGAAGGCCCGTTCAAGCCGCACGCTTACCGCTACTGATTTGACCGGCAATAGCGGTGTTCTGATACACCGCGTTGCCTGCATCGCCAGCAAGCCGGCTCCTACAGGGGAGCGGTCGTACGTGAGTAACGTGTACGACGCAAACCCTTTAGGAGCCGGCTTGCTGGCGATTGCGGACAAACCGGCCCCACAGGCTTAAGCGTTTTAAAGGATATGAGCATGTCCCAAGATCGTCGCTACAGCTTCGAGTTCTTCCCTACCAAGACCGATGCTGGGCATGAAAAGCTGCTTGCCACTGCCCGTCAGCTGGCCACGTACAACCCCGATTTCTTCTCCTGCACCTACGGTGCGGGTGGGTCGACCCGTGATCGCACGCTCAACACCGTGTTGCAGCTCGAAAGCGAAGTCAAAGTCCCGGCCGCACCGCACCTGTCGTGCGTCGGCGACAGCAAGGCCGACCTGCGCGGCCTGCTGAGCCAGTACAAGGCCGCCGGCATACAGCGCATCGTCGCTTTGCGCGGTGACCTGCCTTCGGGCATGGGCATGGCCAGCGGTGAAATGCGCCACGCCAACGACCTGGTCGAATTCATCCGGGAAGAAACCGGCGATCATTTCCACATCGAAGTTGCCGCCTACCCGGAGATGCATCCACAGGCACGCAATTTCGAAGACGACCTCAACAACTTCGTGCGCAAGGCCAACGCTGGCGCCGACAGTGCGATCACCCAGTATTTCTTCAACGCCGACAGCTACTTCTACTTCGTCGAGCGCGTGCGGGCCAAGGGTGTGAACATCCCGATCGTGCCGGGGATCATGCCGATCACCAACTACAGCAAGCTGGCACGCTTCTCCGATGCCTGCGGTGCGGAAATCCCGCGCTGGATCCGCAAGCAACTGGAAGCCTACGGTGACGATACCCAAAGCATTCAACGCTTCGGCGAGCAAGTCATTACCGAGATGTGCGAACGCCTGCTGCAGGGCGGCGCGCCAGGGCTGCACTTCTACACACTGAACCAGGCTGAAGCGAGCCTGGCGGTGTGGAACAACCTGAAGTTGCCGCGTTAAACACAGCAAGATCAAAAGATCGCAGCCTGCGGCAGCGCCTACAGGGAATACACATTCCAATGTAGGAGCTGCCGAAGGCTGCGATCTTTTGCATTCAACGCACGTTTACTGTGATGTAACACTCGGAGTTAGAGCATCTGCTGCCAGTTTCTGGCTCTTTCGCGTTTCTCGTCGTAATCTCAAGCCCATGCCTTTGATCACGCAGTTCGTCGCCCTGCTTGTTTTCACTTGCCTTAGCTTTGCCGCTAGGGGCGAGAAGCTGCGCATTGTCACCGAACCCTGGGCACCTTACGTGTACGAGGAAAACGGCAAGGCCCTGGGGCTGGACTACGAAACCACCGCCATCGTCTTCAAGCGCCTGGGCATCGAAGTGGAATGGCAATTCCTGCCATGGAAACGCTGCCTGTCGATGCTGGAAACAGGTCAGGCCGATGGCGCGCTGGACATTTTCCATAGCGATGAACGCGATGCGACCCTGCTCTACCCCAGCGAACCGCTCTCCGATGTCCAGTTCGTGATGTTCTACGCCAACGCCAGGCCCCATCCGTTTCGCACCCTCGACGAACTGCGCGGCCTGACCATCGGCATCTCTCCTGGCTACCTGTACAGCCAGGATTTCAGGGACTCGACCCTGTTCACCCGGGAACCGGCACCGAGCCACGAAGCGAACTTCGGCAAACTGGTGCGTGGGCGGATCGACCTGCTGATCACCGACCGCAGGGTGGGCCAGCACTTGCTCGACGAACTGAATATCCGCAACATAATTACCGAAAACCCCACGGTCATCAGTCAACAGAGCCAGTTTCTGGCGGTGCGCCGCAATGCCGGCATGGACTTGCTGGTGCAACGTTTCGGCGCCGAGCTCAAACGTTTCAAGCGCGAACCCGCGTACGCCGAGCTCAGCGCCCGATATGGCGCCGCGCCGGCCGCTACGATCAACGTCGGGCGGACCACGGCCAACACGGAAAAAACCGTTGAGCAGCAGGAAAGCGGCGCGCAGTGATTGCTCTGTTATACTCCGGCCTTCCCGCCAGGCTCACGCCCGGACGCTCGGAACCGTTCAAGGCATCTCGAACCCGCTACAGCGCAGCTTTTCAGCCCGCGCGAGCGCTCCAGACGAGCCTTCGTGACCGAAGCAGGACCGGACGGGATTGCGTTCCTCATAAACGCCATTCGCGCCAGGCAAGACTCCCATTGGGCCAAGCCCTAACTTAAAACAGGATTACTCATGTCCTTTGCTTCCCTCGGTCTCTCCGAGGCTTTAGTCCGCGCCATCGAGGCAGCGGGCTATACCGAGCCTACTCCGGTGCAACAGCGGGCCATTCCCGCCGTGTTGCAAGGTCGCGACCTGATGGTCGCGGCACAGACAGGTACTGGTAAAACCGGCGGCTTCGCCCTTCCGATCCTGGAGCGGTTGTTCCCCAACGGTCACCCGGACAAATCCCAGCGTCACGGCCCGCGCCAACCGCGCGTACTGGTCCTGACCCCTACTCGCGAACTCGCGGCGCAAGTGCACGAAAGCTTCAAGGTCTATGCCCGTGACCTGAAGTTCGTCAGCGCCTGCATTTTCGGTGGCGTCGGCATGAACCCGCAGGTTCAGGCCATGTCCCGTGGCGTAGACGTGCTGGTGGCCTGCCCTGGCCGCCTGCTCGACCTGGCCGGCCAAGGCAGTGTCGACCTGTCCCACGTGGAAATCCTCGTGCTGGACGAAGCCGACCGCATGCTCGACATGGGCTTTGTCCATGACGTGAAGAAAGTCCTCGCCCGATTGCCGGCCAAACGTCAGAACCTGCTGTTCTCGGCGACGTTCTCCAAGGACATCACCGACCTCGCCGGCAAGCTGCTGCACAACCCGGAACGCATCGAAGTCACGCCGCCGAACACCACGGTCGAGCGCATCGAACAGCGCGTATTCCGCCTGCCGGCCAGCCACAAACGCTCGCTGTTGGCGCACCTGATCACCGCCGGCGCCTGGGAACAGGTCCTGGTGTTCACCCGCACCAAGCACGGCGCCAACCGCCTGGCCGAGTACCTGGACAAACACGGCCTGAGCGCCGTCGCGATCCACGGCAACAAGAGCCAGAACGCGCGTACCAAAGCCCTGGCCGACTTCAAGGCCGGTACCGTGCGCATCCTGGTTGCCACCGACATCGCCGCTCGCGGCCTGGACATCGACCAGTTGCCACACGTGGTCAACTTCGAACTGCCGAACGTCGATGAAGACTACGTGCACCGCATCGGCCGTACTGGCCGTGCCGGTCGCTCGGGCGAGGCGATCTCGCTGGTGGCCCCGGACGAAGAAAAACTGCTGAAAAGCATCGAACGCATGACCAAGCAGAAAATCGCCGACGGCGACCTGATGGGCTTCGATGCCAGCGCCGTGGAAGCCGAGAAACCCGAAGCTCGCGAGCGTCCGGACATGCGCAACCCGCGCAATCCACGTGGCCCGCGCGGCGATGGTCCGAATGGCGGCGGTGGTGGTAGCGGTCGCAAGGACAAAGGCAAGGACAAGGGCAAGGAAAAACCGGCGGGTGAGCGCGGTGAGCGTCCAGCCCGTCAGCAGAAGCCCCGTGAAGGCACCCCGGCCCGCGAACAGCGTCAGCCAAGCCAGCCGCCGCGTGCCGCAGCTGATCGTGCGCCGGACGAGTTCCTGGACGACGATATCGATAACTTCGGTAACCGCGTCGACTACGTTCCGCAGCAGAAACCGGCCCAAGGCCGCGGCCGTCGTCCGGGTGCTCCGGCTCAAGGCACAGCCGCAGGCGCTCCACGTGGCGGCAAGCCGCAGGGCGGTCGCCAGAACGGTCCGCGCAACAGCGATGGCGCCAGCACCGGCACCCCGCCAGCCAAGCGCAGCGGTCCACGCAGCGGCGCTCCACGTGATGGCCAGGCCCGTCGCGAAGACTCCCGTAACCGCCGTCCGGCCCGTGACGATCAACCGCGTTCGGAACCGGCCGTGCAGAACCCGCGTGGTCCGGCGCCGAAGATCATGCACAAGGAGTCGAAGGCCGATCGCTTCCCGACACCTGAGCAACTGGATCAACTGCCAAGCCGTCCTCGTGGCGAAAAACCGGCATTGCTGACCCGCAATCGCTGAGTCATCGCTGAAATGAAAAATGCCCCATACCGAAAGGTCTGGGGCATTTTTTATGCGTAGTACCTGTAGGAGCCGGCTTGCTGGCGATTGGGGCGACTCGGTTTCTGCTGTGTCTCAAAAGACGCCATCGCCAGCAAGCCGGCTCCTACAGTCTCAGCATTACTTCGCTTTGACACCTTCAAAGGTCACGTACATTTCAACAGCATCGGACGATGGGCCCAGGTCTTTCTGCTTGCCGAAATCGGAACGCTTGAGGCTGAAGGTACCCTCGAAGCCTGCACGGTAGCCGCCCCACGGATCCTTGCCTTCACCCAGGAAGGTAGCCTTGACCACGATTGGCTTGGTCACGCCAAGGATAGTCAGGTCGCCAGCCACATCGGCAGTGTCCTTGCCAGCGGCGTTTTTGCCGGTTGGCTTGACGCTGGTGGAAACAAAGGTGGCTTTGCTTCCGTTCAGGAAGTCTTTGCTGGAGATGTGCTTGTCGCGCTCAGCGTTGTTGGTGAACACGCTGGCGGTGTTTACGTTGAACTCGATCTTGCTGTCTTCAGGCTTGGCGGCGTCAAAGCTGAACTTGCCGTCGATGTCCTTGAAAGTACCGGTGATGAAGCTGTAGCCCAGGTGGCTGATCTTGAAGTCAACGAAGGCGTGCTGGCCTTCCTTGTCGACCACGTAGTCAGCGGCCATGACGCTACCGGCGGACAACAGGGCGGAACTGATTGCCAGAGCGGCCAGAGTCTTTTTCAACATACTTTGTTTTCCTTTGGAGTCGAGGTTGAACTTCAGGCTTTGCGACCCAGCATTCGCTTGAGGGTCACATCACGGTCGATAAAGTGGTGTTTCAATGCTGCCAACGCATGGAGGCCGGAAAAAATTACCAGCACCCACGCCAGCCAGAGGTGAATCACACCGGCGGTGTCTGCCTGGTCCGGTAGCCCGGACACCAGCGCAGGCACTTCAAACAAGCCAAACACCGGGATACCGACACCTTCTGCGGTGGAAATCAGGTAACCGGCAATCATCACAGCGAACAGACTGAGATACAGAAAGCCATGGCCGAACTTGGCGCCCAGGCGCGTCATCCGGCTGTAGCTCGACAGGGTCGGCGGCGGCGGACTGATGAAACGCCACACCACCCGCAACACCATCACACCCAGCAACACCAGGCCGATGCTCTTGTGCAGGTCCGGCGCGTCTTTGCGCCAGGTGCTGTAGTAGTCGAGCCCGACCATCCACAGCCCCAACGCGAACAGGCTAAAAACCGCCAGCGCCACACTCCAGTGAATGAAAATGCTGACCCAGCCGTAGCGGGAAGTTGAATTTCGTAGCTGCATTGCCCAGATCCCTGTAAGTGCTGGCCCAAGACTATCGATTTATCTATCGGATTAAAGCGGAAAATTTCGCTTTGAAATATCGAGAAATGCGATCAAAAGCCTAAATCACGCGGGTTAAGGAAAGATTAAAGTCGAAATTGTGAAAAAAAGTGAATACAAAGCAGAGAACACCTGTATCAAAAGGTTTATTCGACTTCTTGCCTCATTTTTTCAAGCGTAAAAAAACGCAGCCTGGAACCGCGCTTGTTTGTGCTTGAACGCTACGTAGACTTAGCGGGGCGATATCGCACTTCCTAATTGTGGTACACGGAAGGGGGCTGCAGACAGTCAGGATTGTACGGATCCATATCGCATTTATAGGCCAGCTCATGCCCGTATCCGCGGCGATATCCCTCATGAAATATCTCCGCATTTGCACAACCCAAAAGGGTTATCAATATGATGATTACTGTCAGTTCTTTCATATGCTCTCCAGTTTTTGAAGAGCATGGGCCCAAGATCAAGCTCTACCCATCACCCCCTTCTGATTCGCTTGTGGGAAGTCTCTGATATCGCTGGCGCATGTAGGACGGGAGACAACGCCGAGATCTGGCAAAAAAAAACGCGGCCCGTGAGCCGCGTTTTTTTTACGCCTGAACGTTACTGGGCCTTGGTAACCGTGGTCACCGCTGGCTTCTTGGTCGGTTCGGCCTTTTTCGCCGGTGCCTTGGCCGACGTTTTCTTCGCCTCGGTCTTCTTCACTGGCGCTTTTGCCGGTGCTTTCTTCGCAGGCTCGGCTTTCACCGGTGCCACAGGCTTCGGTGCTTCGACCGGAGCAGGTGCAGGCGCCGGTGCCGGGGCTGGTGCAGGGGCCGGTGCGACTGGCTCAGGTGCCTTGACCGGTTCTGGCTTCTTCTCGTCATCCGAGCCGCCGAACAGGTTGCTGAAGAAGTTGCCCTTCTTCGCTGCCACCGCGCCGGCTGCAGCTGCAGCGGCTACTGGAGCGGCTTTCGCCGGGTCAAACGACTTGCCCGCCGCCAGGTCTTCAACCTGGCTGGCCGCACGCTGACCGGTGCGCAACGCGCCTTCCAGGGTGCCCGGGTACAGGGTGTCAGTGTGTTCGCCAGCAAAGGCTACACGCTGAACCGGACGCTCCCACAGGCGCCAGAACTTGCTGATCTGACCAGGGCCGAAGGCCAGGTAAGCGCCGCCCATCGAAGGGTCGGTGCTGTAGCGACGGATTTCATAACCGGTAAACGAACCGCGTGCCTGTGGGTAAAACGCGTGCAGGCGGATCAGTACCTGATCGACCATCTGCTTGTCGCCGAACGCCTGCATGACCCGCGAGTTGTCGCCGGACAGGTTGATCACCACGTTGGCGCCACCCTTCAGCGCCGGCTCGACCCACAACATGCCCAGGCCGGTGTTGCTGTAGATCTCACCGGACATGCGCGCCTTGCTTTCCCACACTGGCGTCTTGAACTTCAGCATGATCTGGTCGCGCCAACCGTAGTTGGTGCCCTTGATCGCAGCCTGGTGCTGGGCGTCCAGTGCCGGGGTCATCTGGATCTTGTTCAGGGCGCGCAAAGGCACGGCCACTACGACGTAGTCAGCCTGATAGCCCACGCTGCCGACCTTGACGGTGACGCCGTCCTTGTCCTGGGTGATGGCCGAGACCGGGGAGCTGGTCTTGATGGTTTTCAGTTCTTTGACGAAGGCCTGGGCCAACACCGGGCTGCCACCGACCAGGCGCGACGCGCGCAGGTCACGGTCGGAAACGCCACGATAAACGCGACTCTGCTGTGCGAAGTACAGCAGCGAGATACGCGAAGGCTCGTCATAACGGGTGCGAATCTGCTGGTTCACCAACTGACGGGCAGTGGCCGGCAGGCTCAGGCGATCGAGCCAGTTGGACACGTTGATCTGGTCCAGGGCGTGCAGCGTGTTGTTGGCTGACGGGTTCTGCGGGTCTTCGATCGAGCGCGCCAGGTCGTCCACCGTCTTTTCGTAGCGCTTGAGCGCTTCGGCAGTGGTTGGATCCTTGGTGGCCAGGTCGGCCGCGGTGTAATAGACACCGTCGATCAGGTAGCCCGGGGTGCGCACGAATTCAGGTGCTGGCGTGGTGCTCAGCTTGAACGTCGAGACGTACTTGTTCAGGACCGGCTGGGTCTTGTCGTTGCCGATCCACTCGCTGGTGGCCATGCCGGAACGGCCGCCCAGGCCTGGCTTGGCTTCCAGCAGCGTGACCTGCCAGCCTTTGTTCTGCAGCTCATAAGCAGCCGTGAGGCCCGAGACCCCGCCGCCGATCACGATCGCGGTTTTATCCTTGGCCAGCGCAGACACGCTGAACAGCCCCAACATCACCAGCGCACAGGCGCGCAGCCAACCGACAGACATTCAGCGAACTCCGGAAATACAGGAAAAATAGCGGTTTTTGCGAGCCAGGCGGCTCCAGAACCGCGAAGGATACGTCAGCCGTCAGACGCCCGCCAGCAACGTCTACCGTCCTATACAAAGTAGCTCAAACAACACAATGGGTTGTTCCCGAGGCACGCATTGCATAGGCTTGCGCGATTGTATGTCCGCGCACGACACGGACCGCCTCGAGGAGACTGAACATGGGCCTGAACAATCAGTGGATGCAACGCGATCTCGCGGTGTTGTGGCATCCCTGCACCCAGATGAAAGATCACGAACAACTGCCGCTGATCCCGATCAAGCGCGGTGAAGGCGTGTGGCTGGAGGATTTCGAAGGCAAGCGCTACCTCGACGCGGTGAGCTCCTGGTGGGTGAACGTGTTTGGCCATGCCAACCCGCGCATCAACCAGCGCATCAAGGATCAGGTTGATCAACTGGAACACGTGATCCTCGCCGGGTTCAGCCATCAGCCGGTGATCGAGTTGTCCGAGCGCCTGGTGAAGATGACGCCGGAGGGCCTGACCCGGTGTTTCTACGCCGATAATGGGTCGTCCTGCATCGAAGTCGCGCTGAAAATGAGTTTTCACTATTGGCTTAACCGCGGCCTGCCGAACAAGAAGCGCTTTGTTACCCTGACCAACAGCTACCACGGCGAAACGATGGCGGCGATGTCGGTGGGCGACGTGCCGCTGTTCACCGAAACCTACAAGGCGTTGCTGCTCGACACCATCAAGGTGCCAAGCCCCGATTGCTACCTGCGCCCCGAAGGCATGAGCTGGGAAGAGCACTCGCGCAACATGTTCGCCGCCATGGAACAGACCCTGGCCGAGAACCATGACAGCGTCGCCGCGGTGATCGTCGAGCCGCTGATCCAGGGCGCCGGCGGCATGCGCATGTACCACCCGGTGTACCTCAAGCTGCTGCGTGAAGCCTGCGACCGCTATGGCGTGCACCTGATCCATGACGAAATCGCCGTCGGCTTCGGCCGCACCGGGACGATGTTCGCCTGTGAACAGGCGGGTATCCGGCCGGACTTCCTCTGCCTGTCCAAGGCCCTGACCGGCGGCTACCTGCCGCTGGCGGCGTGCCTGACCACCGATGACGTCTACAGCGCCTTCTACGACGATTACCCGACCCTGCGCGCCTTCCTGCATTCCCACAGCTACACGGGCAACCCTTTGGCGTGCGCGGCGGCCCTGGCAACGCTGGATATCTTCGAAGAAGACAAGGTCATCGAGAACAACAAGGCCCTGGCGCAGCGCATGGCCTCCTCCACTGCACATCTGGTCGACCACCCGAACGTCAGCGAAGTGCGCCAGACTGGCATGGTGCTGGCCATCGAGATGGTCAAGGACAAAGCCAGCAAAGAGGCCTACCCCTGGCAGGAACGCCGCGGCCTGAAGGTGTTCCAGCATGCACTGGAGCGCGGTGCCTTGCTGCGGCCGTTGGGCAGTGTGGTGTATTTCCTGCCGCCGTACGTGATCACCCCGGAGCAAATCGACTTCCTCGCCGAGGTCGCCAGTGAGGGCATCGACATTGCCACCCGCGAAAGCGTCAGCGTGGCGGTGCCGAAGGACTTCCACCCCGGTTTCCGCGATCCGGGCTAGCGTTCGCCTGCTCGTTCCCACGCTCTGCGTGGGAACACAGCCCGGGACGCTCCGCGTCCCAAAAGCGGACGCAGAGCGTCCGATGAGGCATTCCCACGCAGAGCGTGGGAACGATCCAACTACAGAGATTTAGCATGAGACTGTCCCGCTTCTTCATCGACGCCCCCCTGAGCACCGGCGAGCACGAATTGCCCGAAGCCCAGGCCCATTACATCGGGCGCGTGCTGCGCATGGCCGAGGGTGATGCGTTGCAACTGTTCGACGGTTCCGGCCATGAGTTTCGGGCTACGCTCGTTGAAGTCGGCAAAAAACGCGTGGTGGTCCAGATCCATGAGGAGTTTGCCGGCCAGGTGGAATCGCCGTTGCAGATCCACCTCGGCCAGGGCTTGTCCCGTGGCGAGCGCATGGACTGGGCGATCCAGAAAGCCACCGAATTGGGGGTCACGCAGATCACGCCGATTTTCAGTGAGCGCTGCGAAGTGCGACTCAAGGACGAACGCGCCGACAAACGCCTGCTGCACTGGCGCCAGGTAGCGATCAGTGCCTGCGAACAATGCGGGCGCTCACGGGTGCCGGTGATTCATCCGCCGGTGCTGTTGGCCGACTGGTTGAAACAGACTGAGGCTGAACTGAAGCTGGTGCTGCACCCGGTGGCCGAGCCATTGGTCAGCCATGCCAAGCCTTCAAGCCTGGCCTTTCTGATCGGCCCGGAAGGTGGTTTGGCCGATGCCGAAGTCGATCTGGCCAAGGCCAGCGGCTTCCATGCCGCCCGCCTCGGCCCGCGAGTGTTGCGCACCGAGACCGCGCCGGTGGTTGCACTGGCGGTTGCCCAGCAGCTCTGGGGGGATTTCTAAAACGATCGCAGCCTGCGGCAGCTCCTACAGGCTGGAGCGCAATCCCGTGTAGGAGCTGCCGAAGGCTGCGATCTTTTGATTTTATTGCACCGGATCACTCACCGGCTTGGCAATGATCGCCTTGAGTTCGCTGGTCATCGGGAACTCAAGGTTCAACCCCTTCGGCGGAATCGGCTGCTCGAACCAGCGCTGGTAGATGCCATTGATCTCGCCCGAGCTGTACAGATCCGCCAACACGCCGTTGACCAGGGCGAGGAACTGCGGGTCGTCCTTGCGCACCATGCAGCTGTAGATCTCCCGCGATTGCTCCTCCCCGACGACCACCCACTTGTGCGGGTCATTGGCCTTGGCACGCTCGCCATAGAGCAGCGCGTCGTCCATGTAGAACGCCGCGGCCCGCCCCGATTGCAGCATCTGGAAGGCTTCCCCGTGGTCCTTGGCGCTGATCACGAACATGTCGATCTTGTGATCGACGTTGTAGCTTTTGAGGAAGCGCTCGTTGGTGGTGCCGGCGGTCGTCACTACGTTCTTGCCGCGCAGGTCGGCGAAACCCTTGATGCCGCTGTCCTTGGCGGTGAGCAACTGGCCTTTGACGTAGATGAAGCCATAGGAGAACGCCACCTGCTTCTGCCGCTCGGCAGTGACGCCGGTGGAACCGCATTCCAGGTCCACGGTGCCATTCTGTACCAATGGAATGCGGGTCTGAGAGGTGACCAGGTTGTACTTCACCTTCAGGTCAGGCCGTGCCAGTTGCTGCTGGATGCGCTCGACGATCTTGCCCGCCAGATCCACCGAGTAACCCATCGGCTTGCCGCTGTGATCACCCACGTAGGAAAACGGCACAGACGCATCGCGATAACCCAGGGTAATGCTGTTGGTGCTGGCGATCTTGCCCAGGGTGCCGGTCAGCGGCGTTTCATTGGCTTGTACCTGGCTGCCAAGCAACAGGCCGAGGCTGCAAGCGAGCAACGTGATTTTTTGCATTGTTATTCTCCGTTGTGGGTGTTGATCAGACGCGTGCAGCGATGACGGTGATTTCCACGAGCACGTGCGGGCGAGCCAGCTCGGCCTGCACGGTGGTGCGGCTCGGGGCCTGCCCCGGCGATAGCCAGGCCGACCATTCCTCGTTCATCGCGGCGAAATCCTCGGTGATGTTCTTCAGGTAAATGGTCGCGCTGAGCAGATGATCCTTGTCGCTGCCAGCCTCGGCCAGCAAGGCGTCGATTTTCCCCAGTACTTCCCGGGTCTGTCCGCTGGCATCCAGGGCATCGCCCGGTACTTGCCCGGAAAGAAACACCAGGTCGCCAAAAGTCACGGCGCCTGACAGGCGCGGGTTGCTGTGCAGTCGGGTAATGCTCATTGCAGTGTCCTCTTCAGAAATGGCTATTCAGGCGGCCCGGTGATTGAACCCCTGCAGGTCGATGGAAGGTGGACGCTCGGCGATCAACTCGCTGAGCAATCGCCCGCTGCCGCACGCCAGGGTGAACCCCAACGCACCGTGGCCGAGGTTGAGCCACAGGTTGCGATAGGCCGTCGCGCCCAGCAACGGTACGCCGCTGGGGGTGGCCGGGCGCATGCCGGCCCACTCGACGGCTTGGTCATAAGCGCCGGCATTTGGAAAGGTGTCCTGGGCCTGACGCTTGATCAGTGCCAGGCGCTTGGGGTCCAGCGCAGGGTCGAAGCCGACGATGTCGACCATCGCCGCCACGCGCAATTGCTCGCCGATGCGGGCGTAGACGATCTTGCGGTCGTAGTCGGTGATGCTCACGTCGGGCACCCGGTGACCGACGCCGATGGGCACGGTCAAGCTGTAGCCCTTTAGCGGGTACAGCGGCAGTTGCAGCCCAGGCAGCGCCAACAGCGGACTGCGGTGGCCGGCAGCGATCACCAGTTGCTCGACCGGCAGCAGGTGTTCGCCCAACTCGATGGCGTTGACGCTGCCGTGGCCATGGCGAATCCCGGTCACTGCTTGCCCGAGACGAAACTCGCAACGACCGGACGCTTGCAGCCGGGCGGCCAGTTGTTGGCAGAAACCGTGGCAATCGCCGACCTCTTCGTCCGGGGTGTAGATCGCCCCGACGAAGGGTGCATCCATCAGCGCCGGCTCCAGCTGCGCGCATTCGGCCGCCGACAACACCTGCTGTTGTTGCGGGTCGGCCAGCCCCTGGCGCGCATGTTCGAAGCTGCTGTTCTGGCGGAACGTCACCAGCTTGCCATTGCGCCGCCACTGGAAACCCGCCAGTCCATCGTCCTCGCGCCAGGACTTCAAGGTGGCCTGGCTCAAGAGCGCCAGGCGCAGCAAATGGGCGGCGTTCGCGCGGTTGACCGAACGGCGGCAGGCGCCGAGGAACGATGCCATCCAGCGCCATTGCGCCAGGTCGAAGCGCGGGCGCAGCTTCAGCGGTGAATCGCCGCGCAACATCCAGCCGATGGCCTGTAATGGCACACCGGCGTCGGCCAGGGGTGCGACGTAGCGATAAGACAACTGGCCGCCATTGGCGAAACTGGTTTCGCTGCCCAATGAGTCCCGAGCCTCGACCACCGTGACCTCAAAGCCGTCGCGCACCAGCGCATAGGCCGTAGCCAGGCCAATCACGCCACCGCCGATGATGCACACACGCTGAGCCATGTCCGTCCTTAAAACCGTTGTGAAGACAAGGCCGAGGTTAGAGCCAGGTGACAGACGTTGAACAATGCATAAATATGTCAAACCCATAAACAAAGGTTATGGACTTGCCATGCGTCTTCGCCATATCGAAATTTTCCAGGCCATCCGCCAGACCGGCTCGATCAGCGCCGCCGCACAGCTGCTGCACGTCTCGCAACCGGCGGTGAGCAAGGTGTTGCAGCACGCCGAGCAGCAATTGGGCTTCCCGTTGTTCCTGCGGGTGCGCGGCAAGTTGCAGGCGACACCGGAAGCGCTGGAGCTGGAGCGCGAAGTGGACAAGGTCAGTGAAAGCCTGCAAGGCGTACGACGCCTGGCCCAGAGCCTGCGTCGCGAGCCGGGGCACAGCCTGCGCATCGGCGCGACCCCGGCACTGGCCCTGTCGTTGCTGCCGCCGGCCATTCACGAATGGACCGGACGCTACCCGGACATCGTCTGCGAGTTGTCCAGCGCCCACAGTCGCGAACTGGTCCAGAACCTGTTGATGCGCGAAGTGGATGTCGCCTTGACCCTGCAACGCCCGGATCACCCGGGACTCAAGGCCCAAGCCCTGGCGTGCGGCGTGCTGGTGGCGCTGGCGCCGATTGGTTACTGGCCGCCGCAAGAGGCAGGCAGGCCGTTACCGCTTATGGCGCTGGCGAATGCGCCGCTGATCGGTTTATCCAGTGCCGATCCTCTGGCCGCACGGCTCGACAGCTACTTGGAAGCCGTCGAACCACCTCCTCGCGTACGCATCGCCGTGCAGACCTACTCATTGGCACGGGCGATGGTGGAATCTGGCGCGGGTGTGGCGGTGATCGATCCGTTCACCGCCCTTGGTGCGTCTCCCGACACCACAACGATTCGCCCTCTGGCGCCGCCGTTGCCCATTACCCTGTACGCAGTCACCCGCGCCGCCGAACCCCCGCCCCACACGTTGAACGACCTGTTGCAGGTGTTCGGCCGCCAAGCCCAGGAGCAATTGGATCGCCTCTGCTGACCCTGAAACCTGCAAGGCAGTTTCGCCTACAAGACGTAAAAGAATATCGCCACGAAGTGCAGCAAACTCCCGGCGATCACGAACAGATGCCAGACCCCGTGGGCATGGCGCAGGCGATGGTCGAGGGCAAAGAAGATAATCCCCACGGTATAAAAAATCCCCCCCGACGCCAGCCACGCAAATCCGGCGCTGCCGAGCGCCGCCAGCAAGGGTTTGACCGCCACCAGCACGATCCAGCCCATCACCGCGTAGATCACGATCGACAGGATCCGCGCTTCCGACCTGGGCTTGATCTCTTGCAGGATGCCGATCAGCGCCAGCCCCCAGACGATCCCGAACAACGTCCAGCCCCACGGCCCGCGCAGGGTCACCAGGCAGAATGGCGTGTAGCTGCCGGCGATCAACAGGTAGATCGAAAAATGATCGACCTTTTTCATGATCGCTTTCTTGCGTCCGCGCACGCTGTGGTACACGGTCGATGCGCTGTACAACACCAGCAAGGTAAAGGCGTAGATCGCCATGCTGACTATTTTCCACGGATCGCCGTCGAGGCTGGCGGCCACGATCAGCCACACTCCACCGACAAACGCCGCCACCGCCCCGAACAGATGCGTCCAGGCGTTCAATCTTTCCCCGTGGTACATCGCTTACCCCCAAGCCTGAAGAGTAAATGCACAACATTTCCAAACGACACGATTCCTGTAGGAGCTGCCGCAGGCTGCGATCTTTTGATCTTGATCTTTAAAAGCAAGATCAAAAGATCGCAGCCTGCGGCAGCTCCTACAAAAGATACAATCGAGCCATTCCTACAAGAGTCCGCCCCATGCTGATCGACGAAGAGTTGACCCTGAAAAAGCTCGAGGTGTTCCTGGCCTTCATGCGAACTGGCAACCTGGCCCGTGCCGCCGCCGAATTGCAGACCAGTAACGTTAGCGTACATCGGGCGATCCACTCCCTGGAAAGCGCCCTGCGCTGCCCGTTGTTCAAGCACGAGGGGCGCAACCTGACGCCACTGGAAAGCGCCTACGTCCTGGAAGAACGGGCGCACAAGCTGATCCAGGATGTCGTGGAAACTGTGCGCCTGACCCGCGAAGCCGCCGGATTTTCCGCCGAGCGTTTCAAATTGGGCTCGCTGTATTCGCTGACGGTGAAGACCGTGCCGCAGCTGATCATGGGCCTGAAGATCCGCCGCAGCGAACTCAACATCGACCTGATCCTGGGCTCCAACATCGACCTGCTGTACAAGCTCAAGAACATGGAAGTCGACGCGATCCTGGTGTCCCTGGATGACACCGTCAACGATCCGGATTGCGAGCAGATCCCGCTGTTCTCCGACGACATTTTCCTCGCCACGCCCGCCGATTCCAGGTTCGCCCAGCGCAGCGAAGTCGACTTGGCCGAGGTCCGCGATGAAACCTTCATCACCCTGACCCAGGGCTTCGCCACGCATCAGGACGGTAAACGGGTTTTCGAGCAGGCGGGGTTCGAGCCGAAGGTGGCGATGCAGGTCAACGACATCTTCACCCTGCTGAGCATGGTCAGCTCGGGGGTTGGTTATGCGTTGCTGCCGGGCAGGATTGCGGCGGTGTACGAGAACCGGGTGAAGCTGATTGCGCTGCAGGAGAAGTACCGGTTGCAGCAGCACATTGGTGTGGTGTTCCTGAAGGCCAAAGAGCGTGATCCGAATCTGCTGGCGTTATTGGCGGAATGCCGGATGTACGCCAATCGCCAGGCTTGAGACCGAGTCGCGCCCTTCGCGAGCAAGCCCGCTCCCACATTGGAATGCAATCAAATGTGGGAGCGGGCTTGCTCGCGAAGACGGCGCTACATTCAACGATTATCTAACGGATCAGCCGACAATCCCGCGAACAATGAAGTACAGCAACGAAGGCCCCAACAAGCACCCAAGCCCGGTGTGAAAGGTCGCCGTCAACGCGCCATAAGGCACCAACCGCCGATCCGTCGCCGCCAACCCCGCCGTCACACCGCTCACCGTGCCGGCCAGGCCGCCGAAGACCATCGCCGAACGCGGGTTGTCCAGGCCCATCCAGCGCGCTGCGTCCCTATTATCGGACGCTCTATAGCAATGAAAAAACCTTAACTTCGCCTTCAAAATGATCCATAGAGCAATCTAACGTGCTGTTCTCTAGAAATACAGTCGCCACTGTTAACTTACGATTCGCACCAAAGCGACAGACCCAAACACCTATATCAACTACCTATTTGTAGGAAAATTCCCTTCAAGTAGGATTCAACCTACAAAATCACAATTATCTTAGGAAATTTCTGAAATTTTGTTTTTTATTTGACTGCAATCTGATTCGATACTTATATGAAACGGTCACTGATAGCTATCAATCAGTTTCAGGAGGTTAGACCCTCAGCTGTGCACACTTGCATATTTGCCGAGCACTAACCTAAACGATGTCAAACCGGAGTTATCCTGTGACTTAGCTGTCACATTTCAGAAGGAGAAAGGTATGAATGACGAAATAATTTATGATGAAAACCAATTAGATGAATTGGCCTCCGATGTTGAGGTTATGACTCCTGTTCCAGATGGAACATATGATATGGTTGCTGGAAAAACAGCGCCAGAGTTCTGATTAAATAACCAGGGCATCGTTTATCGATGCCCACTTCTAAAATCCAAGGCTGCCAACACATGAGAGCTACAATCAATGAAGGTGTTCTATGCTTAACAGAACTCGGATATTGTTTTTTCCACAACGGCACACACCTCCTGAAAATCCCCAAAAAAAAGTTTATTGAAGCATTGGATTCCCATGAAGATTCCTTAGCGCTAACAGAACGCTATCCAGCTTTTTTCAATATGTCTGAGGCCAAAGAGGCAAGGAGTGCGTATGAACGAAGTGTGCTGGAACTCGCTAAACATTGGCAGTGACATTTATGATCCAACTCGACTAGCGTTAGTTTCGCTACCATACGGTGAAGGTCCGCAAAAAGTAATGCCTTTGGGGCTACAGAACATATCAGCCTACGTAAAAAAACATGCAGCACATGTAAAATGCAAAATATTTGATTATTCTGACTTATATACATCAGACACTCATGAATTAAAAGACCTGATAGACTGGCAACCTGCCCTGGTAGGGATATCCATTTACAGCAGCCATGTTCAAGCAGCGATCGCTTGGGGGCAATTAATTAAAGCCGCGCTACCTGATACAGTTTTATTCTGCGGCGGCCCACATATAAGCCTTGCAGCGAAAGATTTTTTACGTGTATCAAACGGAATCTTTGAACTGGCACTTTATGGGGAAGGAGAACACTCTACAACCAGACTAACAAACTTATTCAACAAATCGCGCATGAAAGCTCCAGCCCCATCTCCCACAAAAAGCATTAACAAAACCCCTACACCAAAACAGATATTTATAGACACCCACTTACAAGACATACCAAATGCAGTTTGGATCTCCGCAACTGGGGAAATCTACGAAACCTTTAAGCAGAAGATACAACTGCCTGCAACCGAGTGGGAAAATCCATTATTGGATTACTGTTCAGAGCGCTTACAAAATCTTTACTTCACGGACAGGAGAGATGGTAAAAAAAGAAGATCAATAGCACTCACCAGTAGTCGGGGCTGCCCTTTAGCGTGCTCATTCTGCGCTATCGTTGCGGCAGATAAAAATGGTCCAAAGTGGCGTGCTGTTGACGCGACCACTCTTGTTAATTGGATTGCAGAAGCTCACAAACAATACTCTTTTGAACACATATACATGATGGACGCTAATTTTTTTGTGCGAAAAGACAGAGTATTGGAATTCTCTGAAAAACTATACAATCTGTTCGAAGGCAAAGTTACATGGAGCAGTTCGTCTACAGTAGGATACCTGCTTAAGTTACGCACAGAATTGCCAAAATTAGTTACGCAAGGATTAAGACTCGTCGAAATGGGCATTGAGTCTGGATCACAAACACAACTCGACTATATGAACAAGAGAGTCACAGTAAAGGACAATATAGACGCAATTAGGGCCTTACAGATCAATGGAATTGACGTCGGCCTCGACTTTATCATGTTCTATCACGACCAACAAAAAAGAGAAATCATAGAAAACCTGAGCTTTCTGCTGAACTCTGGAATGACTGAACATGAATCCTTTGATCATTATTTCAACATCATGATGATATATCCAGGCACGCCTGTTAGAGATAATCTTGAAAGAAAAATTGGCTTTAAATTTGATTTGATCGATTTACCTAACAGCAGACAGCTTATAGAAAATCAAGAGGTCAAGGAAATATACGGCGCCTATATAGATCATTTTGCAAAGCCTTTCCTAAACTCCCTAGAGGATGCAATCTCTATAAATATAGAAAAAATCTCACAATGCGACTCGCTAGGAGAAATTGCGCACCTATCCTTGCTCAATATTTACCTAAGACATATGCCATTCAAAATCCTGTGGGGGCTCTGTCAGCAGACGGGAGAGCGGACGATGATGTTTACAGGAAAAGAATTCTTAAAATACACCTCCATTATAAAAAAGATCTTGAACGGCAAAGAACCAAGCGGCTCACCGAGACCAGTCGTTTTAGAGACCTTTACGCTTGGTGTTGGCGGTAGAAAAGGTGAATTAATCGGAAAATCTTCATAATTATCGTTGGAGCAGGTCAATTTTATGGACATGAATTCGATAAGTCTAGGTGTGAGTGGTGATATAAATAAATTAAAGCAATTCATTTGTTTACATAGAGATACCACTAGCGCTTACCATGGCGCCCCGATCAAACACTTCAGCCTGGGCGTGCGCCCTTGGGATAGGCTGGATAACTCAATTATTGATTTCTGCGCAACTGCTGATTTTACTATTTCCGTACACCCAGTAGATATAAATTTTTCTGGAGTGATCGACATGGCAGAGTTAGCTAATCTGAAAAAAATAACTGATAGTCTTCCAGTAAGTTATATTGAAGAAGACATAGGCATATGGAGAAATGGCAATCTTTTTCTAGGCGCCCATCAAACCAACCCACCCCTAAACAAAAAATCATTACAAACAACAATACTTAACGCCAATATGGCAAAGCATTTTTTTGAACTACCCATATTTTTAGAAAACCCTCCCGTATATAGCGAGCTCGGAAACATACCGTTTTGGGACTTCTACTTAGAGCTATGCATTCAGTCTGATTGCTCCATGGCCTTTGACATAGGACACTACTTGGGCTATTGCAAAAGTAAAGATATTGCTTTCGCCATACCTGATGCAAAACATGAAATCTGGAACTTTATCAAGACGTTACATATCTCAGGAATAAAATCCTGGATGTGGAATGGTATTCCCGTATGGCTCGACCAGCACTCAGACCCTTTCAATATTGAACTGATGGATGCTTTTAAACCAACCATCACTCAGGCATACAACACGAAAAATATTTTGCTGGAAATGGAGGGTTCATCCGTTGAAGTTGAGCGCAGCAACATTGATCTCGTAAAAAAATCACTCAAAGAGGTATCAGAGAATGACAATAAAAAACACTGATGCTATCGACCTGATCTTCACTGAAATATATAAATCTAAAAACATTCTCACTTCCCCGACCTCTGCATGCGAAAAACATTTCACTTTTGAATGCGTCAGACGATATCTAGACATATCCAGGCATTTGAATAGAAGATGGCCTTATGCAATTAGATACCTACAGTCAATCTATGGGGATGATATTTTAATTAACGTATTTGAGCGATTTGATACGACCGGGAGCACCTACAAAAATCTCAATGATGCAGCCTGCGGTATTTTCTTTAACAATACCGCCAAGAACGCACACATTGATGTCGAGCTATTACTTTACGAAGACTTTAGAAACGGTAAAACTGGAAGTCCGGCATACACAACCACACAACCTAAAGAGAAATTCACGCTAATCCCTTACGATCTTGATTCAATATATACAACGCTCATGTTTTACGGTCGAGCCTACGCGCCGTCCGCTCTATATGAAAACCTTATTCTAGAGCCTGGCACAACTTATAGAGTCAACGCATGAAAAGTGCACACACACTCATCGCGAGATCAGATGCCTTGTATGGTGGTGTTGCGATGGGAGCAACAATTCTCGAACTAGCCTTAATTGCAAGCAACCCAAATTTAGGACAGTTTTCGTTAGAGTTCTCGCTTGTAACGCAGTTAATCATCTCCTTGATTGTGGAGTTTTACATTGGACACTACTTTGTATGTGGGCTAGGTGTTGCCAATACAACCGTATATGGCTTTATATTCAAACTAGCATGCGCTATTTTCCTGACATTGGGTTTCTGGGCAGCACTGCTTGAACATTGGTATACAGGCTGGAGTTTAATCCTGATCGCTTTCGTATGCGACTCGGCAGGAACAGGCTGCCTAAAAGCATCTTTCAGGCCAGCTTATAATGCCCTACATATAAAAATGACTGGCAAAACTGCAGATTACGTCAAAGCATTCAACCATTTTTTATACATGCGAATTGGAACGCCTTTTGTTTTATTGCTGACGGCCTCCCTTGCAATAAATTACACCTCATATTTATATGCTGTAACAGCGATAATGTCGATGCTGCTGGTACTCAGATCAGCGCAAATATACATATCAAAAAATGATCTTCGACCCACCAACACCAGCAGAACTAACGTAATGCACTCGACCCGACATGCATATCTTAAGCATTTCACTGTTGCCGTCAAATGTCCGGTGCAAATAATCGGCTATGTTGCGGGAAACGTATTTGAATCTCTAATACTTATGTATGCAATAGGCTTGCTCTATCGGCATAGCGACCTCTTGGGCTTAGCCCAGCAATTTTCCTGGTTAGGAAGCTCAGCGATTGCGTACATGGTCTTTTTAGCATCAACTGTATTAGGGCGGCTTGTGATATCCAAATTTACCATCAGCAAATCCAGCACCACACTCGCAGCCTCCTGTTTGATTGTGACTATTATCACATCTCTGCTGCTGGCACTGACCAACAAGGACATTACGTTTTTTTTATCACTTGCTTTTTTTTGCCTATTAGGCGTGATAGTCGGAACAATATTCACCAGACTAACATCAAATGAAATCTTCCATACCGCGAACGATAGCGATGCAGTATCTTTTTTTCTTATTAGCGAACTTGCCACAACGTTAACCATCATCCTGATCATCACTGCGAGCAGCTTAATTTTTAAGCCTGAAAGGATAATTGACGGCCTAAGCTATGGCCTAATTGCACTGATGACGGCATACTGCCTGTCCATATTTTTTATCAAGACCACAGCAAAAACATTCAAATGACATCAAAAAATATTTCGACCTCCTCATAAAATTTCAGCATCAACAACCTGAGCCGGCTCCAACTTTATTAAGATTATATTTGTATATTTCCACATTTACCGAGCAACTCATGAAACCCGGTAAATGCGGAGACGAACATTAGAAAATTCGGAAGACCTATCCCACAATCCCCCGAACAATGAAGTACAGCAACGAAGGCCCCAACAAGCACCCAAGCCCGGTGTGAAAGGTCGCCGTCAACGCGCCATAAGGCACCAACCGTCGATCCGTCGCCGCCAGCCCCGCCGTCACACCACTCACCGTACCGGCCAGGCCGCCGAAGACCATCGCCGAACGCGGGTTATCCAGGCCCATCCAGCGCGCCGCCATCGGCGTGCCGACCATCACCAGGATCGCCTTGATCAACCCGGTGGCAATCGACAGCGCCATCACATCCGAGGTCGCGCCAATTGCCGCACCGGTCACCGGCCCGACGATGTAGGTCACCGCGCCCGCGCCAATCGTGGTCATGCTCACCGCATCGCGATAACCGAATACCCAGGCCATGCATGCGCCGACAATGAACGGCAGCACCGTGCCCAGCAGCAGGGCGATCACGCCGATCAGCCCGGCCTTTTTCGCTTCGGTGGCCTGCACCTCGAAGGCCGTGGCGACAATGGCGAAGTCGCGCAGCATGGCGCCGCCCATCAGGCCGATGCCGGAGAACAGCGTCAAGTCCGCCAGGCCTTTTTGCCCGCCGGTCAGGGTGCCGCCGACCCAGGCCAGGACCAGACCGATGACGATGGCAATCGCCGACCCATGGATGCGCCCGAAGGTCAGGCGTTTGGAGAGGATGACCGACACCCACATGATCACGCCGACGAAGGCGAATGCGGTGACCAGGCCGTTGTGTTCCAGGCCTTTCTCGATGAGATCCCACATATCAGCGACCTCCTACAGGTGTGCCGACTGGGGTAATTTCCGAGGGCTCATCGGGCAAGGGTTCACCTTTATGGGTCCGGCTGATCAAGGCAATGGTGCAGCCGCAGACCACCACCGAACCGATCGCCGCCAGCACCGCCACCGGACCGCCATGCAAGGCCGTGACCACGTTCTGTTGCGCGGCCATCGCCACCACCACGGGGATGTACATGGCACCCCAGAAGCCCACGCCCATTTCGCAATCCTTGGTCATGCCACCGCGTTTTTGCATCCACAACCGTGCGCAGATCAACAGGATCATTGCGATCCCGACCCCGCCGACGTTGGATTTTACGCCCAGCAGGACGCCCAGCATGTCACCCATGATCACCCCTGCCAGCGTACAGATCGCGAGCAGCGTCACACCGTAAATAATCATTGTTGTCGTCCTCAAAGTGCATCGTCGAATGTTGTTCTTGTTGTTCGAAGCCTCAGGGCTGCTCTAGGGGTGGCGGCTTCCCTCCTCACGCAACAGCGCCTGCAGTGTGTCGAGCCTTGCACCGTCGAACGCTATCACGGTGCCCTGTTCGAAGACCCGGCGCGCCAGCCCGGTCAGCACCGCACCGGGCGGCAGTTCGATCTGTAGACGTACGCCGCGCTCATAAGCGCTTTGCACCGTGCCGCGCCAATCCACCACGCGGCACATGTTGAAGGCCAGGTCGTCGCGCAAGGCGTCAACCTTGATCACCGGGCGCGCGCGACTGCCGCTCAGGTAGCCGATCTTTGGTGTTTGCAGCGTCACCCTGGCGAACGCTTCGGCCAGGGTTTGCGCCGGTACGTCCAGCAGCGGGCAGTGCGACGGCACACTCACCGCCAGACGCTTGACCATCCCCGCCCCACGCTCCCTTGCCAGCTCGGCCAGCGCTTTCATCCCAGCGTCGCTGCCGGCAATCACCACCTGGTTATCGGCGTTGATATTGGCCAGGTAAACCGGCGTATCAACGCTGTGAACCCGGGCCAGCAAGCCCTCCACCACCGCCAGTTCCAGGCCGATGATCGCGGTCATCCCGTAGCCCTGTGGATAAGCCTGCTGCATCAACTCGCCACGCAGGCTGACCAGATGCAGCGCATCGCTGAAACCCAGGGCACCGGCGACCACCGCGGCCGGGTAGGCACCAATGGACAGCCCGGCGACGTAATCCGCCGGCAATGACAACTGCCGCGCCGCCGCCACACCGGCGATCAGCAGGCAGAGCTGCACCGCCCTTGTCGATTGCAGCGCCTGGGCGGAATCGAGCAGCCGAACGTCTTCACCCAACAGGTCGCTGGCCTCGATCAGCGTGTCCCCAGGCAACCCCTGGAGCATGCCCGGCCGCTGCGCACCCTGCCCCGGGAACACCAGCAAGCTGCTCACGCTGCCTGCTCCTGCGGGGTCCATGGGTCGGTGACCAGACAGGCTCCCGTTGCGTTCTTGAGCAAAACCCGTGAGGAAGAACCCGCCCACTCACGCAAGGCGACAGCGCCGAATGAGGTCTGCAATTGCATGTCCACCACACAGGGCGCCTTGTCGAACAACGCCAGCAACTCCCGAGCCTGATCCCGCGCCAGAGGCTGTGGTGTGCGCAGGATCAGATCCAGATCGCTGGCCTCATGCAGGGCTGCAAAACCGCTGGCCAACTCGAACCCGGCACTGCCGCTGACACCCCAGGCCCAACCGCAGGCATCGAGTGCGGGGCGCAATTGAGCCAGGGCTTCGAGCGCCGGCAGGTCGCGGTGGCTGTCGACGTGACAAAGCGCTTCCGGGCTGACACGACGGGTTACCGCGGCCATTGCCATCGACGTCCCATAGCGCTGTTCACGCAAACGGCCACGCACGCCGACCGCAATCCGATCCTCCGTCGACACCGCACGGCGCACCACCACGGGCTGACCGGTGCCGATCGATTCGACCGCCCAGGCAGGCGCCCCCTCACGCAGCTGCCGAGGGGTCATGCCCCAGAGCAGGTCGTGGGCCAGAAACTTGCTCACCACTGCTCTCTCAGCAATTGGCGGACCCTGCTGGAGGCCGCACGATTGGTCGCCCCGAGGCGTCCGCTGAGATCAACGCCCTTTTGCGCGACATCGGCAATCGCCTGCGTCAGGCACTCGCTCACCCGCGCCACATCCGCCGTGGTGGGCTGTTCGATCTGCTGCACCGACAAGGTTTCCCAGAGCAGGCCGAGGCTGGCGTAGCTGTCGATGTCATAGGCCATCGGTGGCACGCTGGCGGCCAGGGTTTCCAGCTCTTCGACACTGCGCAAGGTCACCCGCGCCGCCGAAGCCTTGCCCATGGCATGCACCATCACCCCTGGATCGCGCAGGGCAATCAAGCGGTTAGCCTGATAACCGTGAGCCAGAAACGCCCCGGACATCGCCTTGCCCACCAGCAAGCCGATCACGGCATGACCGGCCAACCGGGCGCGGGCATAACTGTCCGCCGCGCCGGCCAAGGCTTGATGAATACCGAGGGCTTCTTCGCGGCGCCCGTAGGCCTGGCTCGGCACATCGACGATGGCGATCAAGGCGCGTTTTTGCGGCGTGTGCTGATCGGCAACGATGACGTCATTCACCGCCTTGGCCAGGCCCCAGCCTTCGAGCAGCCCGACTTCACCATGGCGGGCACGCACGAACCGGTTGTCCGGATCGGCCACCACGGCGATGAAGCGCGCGGCTTGTTCACCCACAAATCCATCCGCCACTTTCAGCGAGGCCGGCAAACCCTCGACCGGCCGGGCATCGCCGCTCAAGGCGTTGAACCAGTTCAAGCCCCTCAGGGAATACGAACTCATGAGCGCTCTCCTTGATACAGGTCGCGAACCGTGGCCGGCTCGATTTGCGGCTCGGCGTCCAGACGCGCCAGCCGTTGCAGAAACAGGTCGGCCTGAGTACTGCGTTGCTGTGCAGGCAAACCCTGCTTGAGCAATTCGCCGACCTGCTCGCGAATCTGCGCCACGTCATCATCGGCAAAGCGATCCACCAGCCCCGTGGCGAAACGTTGCTCGCCGCCGGTCAGGCTCCAGATGAAGGGGCGATCGCGCGAGTCGTATTCCTCGAGCCCCGCCTCCTGTTCGATCACCTGTGGACCGTTCAGGCCCAGGCGGGCTTCCTGGGTCACCAGCAGGTAGCTGCACAAGCCCGCGGCAATCGACATGCCGCCAAAACAACCGACGCTGCCCGCCACCACACCGATCACCGGTTGGTACTGGCGCAAATCGACGATCGCCGCATGAATATCGGCAATGGCCGCCAAACCGAGATTGGCTTCCTGCAGGCGCACACCACCGGTTTCCAACAGCAGTACGGCGCGGGTCGGAACGCCTTTGCGGTTGTCCTCGGCGGCCAGTTCCAATGCGCCGGCAATTTTTGCCCCGCCGACTTCACCGAGACTGCCACCCTGGAATGCCCCTTCGATCGCCGCGATCACCACCGGCAAACCCTCAAGGCTGCCCTTGGCGATGACCACGCCGTCATCGGCTTGCGGGACCACGCCCTGGCGCGACAGCCACGGCGACATGATGCGTTGAAACGGATCGAGCAATTCGCGGAAGGTGCCGGCATCGAGTAGAGCTTTTGCCCGCTGCCGGGCACCGAGCTCAACGAAGCTGTGCTTGTTGAGAAGCGCTGCGCTGTCAGTCATGGCCGATCTCCTCGAAGCCCTGTTCCAGGCGCAGGCGGACCACGCCGGGGGTGGCGCCAAAATCGTGGATGTCGATGTCCATGGCCGGCGGGGTCTGACCGTCGAACATCCGTGCGAACAGGTGCTGCCAGCGTTGCTCGCTGCCGTTGACCGAAGTCTGCACGGTGATGTTCAGCTTGCCGGGTTGACCCGGTTCGATGAGCACTTCCAGATCGCCCGAGCCGACACAACCCACCAGCGTGCGACCGCGTGGCGGCTGCCCGGCGGGGAATTCAAAAGATAAGGTTTCCATTAAAACGCTCCCTGGGTAATGCGGTCGCCGGCCTCGATGCGGTCGATGAACAGGCAGGCTGCGAGCAAATCCGCAGCACCACCGGGCGAGGCATTCAATGCGATCAATTGTTGGTCCAGCTCATGCAGCCGACGACGTCCGGCGAGGCTCGCACTGCCACCCGCGTCGAGCACGGCCTGGGCGCCGAGCTGCATGGTGTTCAGGCCTTCCTCGCCGGCGCGGTACAGCACGCAGGTGTCGGCCAGATTCGTCATGATCGCCAGTAGCGCATCGAGCCGGGCGTTCTGCTCGCCATGGCCGGTAGCGCGGCTGCACTTGAGTTGCGGCAGTGCGCGTTGAATCACTGCCGGAAAACCGAGTTGCGCTTCCTCGCGGGCACCGCGCACACCGTAGCGTTGGGCGACTTGCGCACCATGGCTCAGTGGACGCGGCGCATAACGGTCGTCGAGCAAGGCCAGGCGTGCCGCGCGCAAGGCGATGGCACCGGCGGCGGTGGATTGCGGCTCCAGCGCAACAGCGGCGACCAGCAGGCCCAGCGCCCAGATGGCCCCGCGATGGGTATTCACGCCGTTGGTGGTGGCGAGCATCGCTTGTTCGCCTTCACGTCCGATCAGGCCAATCGCCTCGCGTAGCGGCAATCCAACCTCGCCCATCTCGATAGCGGCTTGCGCCATTTCCTTGAACGCCGGCCACAGGGCCAGCGCCGAGGCGTGCATCAGCCCCAGGTGCAAATCGGTGTGGGCGCCATTGCCGCGACGGTCGACCAACGCCGGTTTTGGCGACAGGTCAGCCTCGTCTATCAGCGCATCCACCGCCAGGTCCGCCAGGCGTTCGGCCAGGCTCAGAGTTTTCGGTTGCAGGTTGAGTGCGTGCATTACCAGCTCCTGAACTTGGCGGGCGGGTTGTAGAGGCCACCGGACCACTCCACCAAGTCCGCTACGCTTTTCGCGGCGAGCAATTCGCGGGTGGCGTCGGTACGGCGGATGCCGAGGTCTTCGGGCAAGGCGATCAAGCCTTCGCGGCGCATGCGCGCGGTGTCTTTCGGGTTGTGGCGCAGGCCGATGGCGGTCACGCCAGCGACGGCGGCGATCATTGCCTGACGCTCTTCCAGCGTTCGGGCCTTGTACAGATAGGCGATGCCTTCTTCGGTCAGCAGGTGGGTGACGTCGTCGCCGTAGATCATGATCGGCGCCAGTGGCATGCCGCTTTTCTTCGCCACCTCCACCGCATCGAGGGTCTCGACGAAGGTCGGTTTGCCGCCTTCCTGGAAGGTCTCGACCATTTGCACCACCAGCTTCTTGCCGCGTTCGAGCATCGGCTCGGTCGCGTCGGCGTGGCGCATGTCGAGCCAGGCTGGCGTACCGTGGCGTCGACCGCGCGGGTCGTGCCCCATGTTCGGCGCGCCGCCGAAACCGGCCAGGCGCCCGCGGGTCACGGTGGAAGAATGGCCGTCGCCGTCGACTTGCAGGGTCGCGCCGATGAACAGGTCCACCGCGTATTGGCCGGCCAGTTGGCTGAACATCCGGTTGGAACGCAGCGAGCCGTCGCGCCCGGTGAAGAACACGTCGGGCCGCGCGGCGATGTAGTTTTCCATGCCCAGTTCGGTGCCGAAGCAATGCACGCTTTCGACCCAGCCACTTTCAATCGCCGGGATCAGGGTGGGGTGGGGATTGAGTGTCCAGTTACGGCAGATCTTGCCCTTGAGGCCCAGGGATTCGCCGTAGGTCGGGAGGATCAGTTCGATGGCGGCCGTGTTGAAGCCGATGCCGTGGTTGAGCGACTGCACGTTGTGTTTTTCGTAGATCCCGCGAATCGCCATCATCGCCATCAGCACGTGCACCGGCTTGATGTGCCGGGGGTCACGGGTGAACAGCGGCTCGATGTAGAACGGCTTGTCCGCCACCACCACGAAGTCGACCCAGGAAGCGGGAATGTCGACCCGCGGCAAGTCGCTGACGTCATCCACCAGTTGGTTGACCTGGACAATGACGATGCCGTCGCTGAAGGCGGCCGGTTCGATCAGCGCCGGCGTGTCTTCGGTGCTCGGCCCGGTGTAGATGTTGCCGGCACGGTCAGCCATGAAGCCGGCGCTGAGCACCACGTTGGGAATCAAGTCGACCACCAGCCGCGCATAAAGCTCGATGTAGGTGTGGATCGCGCCGATCTCCAGCAGGCCATCTTCGAGCAACTGGCTGATACGCAGGCTCTGGGTGCCGGCAAAGGAGAAGTCGAGCTTGCGTGCAATGCCGCGTTCGAACAGGTCCAGATGCTCGGAACGACCGACGCTGGGCATGATCATGTGCAGGTCATGCAGCTTGCCTGGATCGGCCTTGGCCAGGGAACGAGAAAGAAAATCCGCCTGCTTCTGGTTGTTGCCCTCCAGCACCACGCGGTCGCCGGGCAAGATCAACGCCTCCAGCGCCGCCACCATCTTGTCGGTGGGCAACACCACACCGTCGGCCAGGTCTCGCACCAGCGCAAGACGCCGCTGCTTTTCGCTGCGCCGCCGCGTCCATCGCGAGTCGGGGGATATTGTTGTTGTCATGACCACTCCACGGGTTCGCTGTCGTGGGGGTCACCTTAGGAGCGTTGGGTGGGGGGCATCAATCAAGCAGGGTGGTGAATTGTTACGGTTACCGTAACTATTGCGATTCTCGTATTTTCTTCTGTTGCCGATCAAACCGATCCATTGCCGACTTCAACACCTCTCTTGCGCGAGCGTTATTTCCCTTCAATAAAAGTTCTTGATATCGGCTTATACCTACCTCAAGATTCGCATGAGCGCGACTAAAAGTCGGGAGGATTGACTTTCCTTTATCAAAATCAGCTACTTTTTCTAGCTCATCTAGTACACGATAATGTTTCTCCCGATGACTTATAAAGCTTTGTAGCTTCGGGTTCAAAACAACTGCGTTCAGATCGTAGGAAGAGTCTGGATTAGGAAGATCAAAATCTATTCTATGATTTTTTTTCATGAAGTCCAAGTTTAATGGATCAGAATCCCTCACGCTATGATAATCAACTGATGCCCTATTCGAAAATCGTTTCGGAGATCGCCATTTCGCAAGTTGTACGTTTGAATTGGATAATGGGTTTTCCAGATTATTCAAATGTTTTGCATGTGAAAATCTGTGCCCAACCGTAAACTTACTCATACTGGCAAATGTTGGATCGCGTTTGAAATTTGTAAAATCCATCGTTGATAGTGAAAACCAACGCATGTGGCCAGTGGGATCACTCCCGTTAACAGGATCCCCCAAACAATACGCATATGAATTCAATCCCCCCTTGCCAAACGGACTCAAACTGTCCGAACTGTTAAATCTCATCAACACCGGATTAAATGCTCGAAAACCATTACCTAACAAATAATGCCCTGTCACTGCATCCGGCCGCTCACCATTAAAACCCAGCAAACTGGTTAAACCACTTTCTGCGCGAAGATGCCCATAGGGCGAATAAACAATCGGAAGCGAATGCCCGCCAACAGTTTGCATCACTGAACGCTGCTGATCAGTGGCCAACAATGCCGTTTCCTGTGCGTCGCCCAATCGCTTCTGTTGCGCCAATAACTGGTCACCCTGTTGTACAATCGAACAGCGCGCCAATCCTTGAATCTCCGTGGCTAGCCGGGTCTTGCAGTAAAAGCGCTGAAGCGCGTCCGGCTTGGCCGAATTAAAGCCAATCAAACTGTCCAGCGGATCATAGTGATAAGTGCAGAGTACTTCTTCGTTTTGGGAAGGCATTGGCAGGGCTCCTGCTGCTCCTTGCTGATAGCATTGAGCTTCGGCTTCTTTGCTGAAAGTGTCTACTAGTAGAACTGATAGGTAATTGCTTGCCTAAAGCCTTCACCAAGGTCCGGGACAAGCTGCTCACGACAAGCGGCCTGAACCGATTGTTTTTTGTTTAATCATTTGTCTGCAGGAACAGCGTGAGGCTACGCAGTTTGACGCTGGGACCTACAGCAACCCCGGAACCCGCTGACCGGCGGGTGCGCGCGGGAGGCCTTCGAGTCTGCCGGGTTGTTATTTCCGTTTACCCCCGGATTTCCAGCCTGCGTACAGCTGCGACCCCTTCGCCTGGAAATCGAATGGAGCAGCTGAAACTCATTAAGCGGAGATTCAGTATGTTCAAGGTAACTCCCAATCCTCCGGAAACCGATCCCGATTCCCAAGATGCCTTGGAAGCCGAGAAGCCCAAGGAAGCCGCCGACCGCGCCCTCTCTCATTACCTCCCGCCCCCTCACGAAAAACCGGCCAGGCGCCGAAAATACCAGCTGTTCACCGTCTCTCCCGAGATCGGCACCGAAGTGCTTCTGGCCAACGCCTCCGAAGACCTGCTGTCCATCAGTGCCAGTGCTGCCGATCTGGCGGACGGCGTGGAAGGCTCGCGCCGCTCGGTAGCCTCGGCGCTCAGCAGAATGGCCGATGGCGTGCATTTGTTGGTGGAGCGGGCGCTGGATCATCATGAGTCGCTGGATCAGGCCAAGGTTTAGCCGTCAGGTTTTCGGTGGATTGAAGGCCGTATTCGCGAGCAGGCTCGCTCCCACAGTGATTCGGCGGCATTCACAAAACCTGTGGGAGCGAGCCTGCTCGCGAAGGGGCCAGGAAAGATTCCAAAGCGTTGGGCCATGGAACATCACAGCTCGCCCATCCGCTCCTGCACTCGAATCAAAAGCTGCGCAGTACTTTCCAACAACTGCGCCAGCAATGCTTCGTCTTCATCCATATAGCCTTCGTAATCCGCCAGATTTCGCCGCTCGTGGCACAAGGCGAAAAGTCGGACCTGAAGCTTGTTCGCATCGGCGGTATGAACCAGACACTGGAAAACCAGATAGCGCTTGTCGGAGCGGTATCCACTCAACCGCAGAGCGGTAAGCGCAATAGCGTGAGCAGCGTTGTAAGCCACGCATCAAGCCGTCGCATTCCTTGCGCTCCGGCGGCTCGACCTTTAACCCACCACTACGTACCAGATTCTCCAGACTCTCGTTGCTGCCCATCCTTGGACTCCATAGGGTTCTCACCCACCAGATTGATCTTGTCCTGCTGCGCTACCCGCACGACGAAGCTGTTTTCAGCCTTGGTTTTTGCGGCCCAGTCCTGAGGGGTGTAGAGCGTCGGGTTGAGGGTGCGGCCCAGTTGCTCTTCCAGGGGCAAGAGCCGTTCCATCACTTCGCTGTAGTGCAGCCCCTCGCCGATCAGCATGAGATCAATGTCACTGGATGCGTTGGCCTGATCCTTGGCGATCGACCCGTAGATAAACGCCCAAACGAGCTGATCGGCGAAAGGCTGCAATGCGTCGCGCAAAGGTTGTGCGATACCGAAGGTTTTGCGCGTGATACCCAGAAGTTCGGCATAGATCGGGCAATCAGGGTTGGCTTGATAGTGAGTCTGGTTGCCCTGTCGGGACATCGTCAGTACACCCGCCCGTTGCAAGCGACCCAGTTCGCGCATGAGGCTGCCTTTGCCCACTTGAGCCCAACGTGCGATCTCGTTGGCGTAGAAACTGCGGTCGGGTTTGCCGAACAATAGGCCCAGCACTTTTTGCTGGGTGGTCGTGAACAAGGCTTCGCTGAGGGAAAGGTTTTGCACAGTGACAACCAATGAGTCCCAAAATGGGAACGATAGGTCCCTTTTTGGGAATCTTCAACCTTTGGGCATCTTCGCCAGCCGATCGGGTTTTGTGTTTAAACATTTGTCCGCAGAAAGGGTGGAAGGCTACAACGCTTGGCATCGCTGCCTACAGAAATGCCGGAACCCGCTGACTGGTGCGCTTTTGCGCGGATCTTTATCGTGTGTGCGTCGCTGCAAATTCAGCGGCCGGGTTTGGAACCCCGAGGTGTAAAGGGCGAAAAAGCGCCATTCATAACGTATGCTTGCGCACCTTCATAGTGTGCATTCCGTTATGGCGGCTGTGCGCGGGAGACCTTCGGGTCTACCGGGTTTTCTCCATTTACCTCGGGTTCCAACCTGCGTACAGCTGCCACCCTAATTCGTTTGGAACCGAATGGGGCAGCTGAAACTCGTCAAATGGAGATTCAGTATGTTCAAAGTAACTCCCAATCCCCCGGAAACCGATCCCGATTTCCAAGCTGCCATGGAAGCCGAGAAGCTCAGCGAAGCCGCAGACCGCGCCCTCTCTCATTACTTCCCGCCCCCTCACGAAAAACCGGCCAAGCGCCGAAAATACCAGCTGTTCACCGTCTCTCCCGATATCGGCACCGAAGCACTTCTGGCCAATGCCTCCGAAGACTTGCTGTCCATCAGCGCCATTGCGGCCGATCTGGCGGACGGGGTGGAAGGTTCGCGCCGTTCGGTAGCCTTGGCGCTCAGCCGAATGGCCGATGGTGTGCAATTGTTGGTGGAGCGGGCGCTGGATCACCATGAGGCGTTGGCCCAGGCCAAGGTTTAGCCGTCAGGTCTTCGGTGAATTGGAGGCCGCTTTCGCGAGCAGGCTCGCTCCCACAGGGTTTGGTATTCGTCGCAAAACCATTGTGGGAGCGAGCCTGCTCGCGAAGGGGCCCTTCAGACGAGCGCGGCACTCACCAACAACTCCTCCAGTGCTAACAAATCCGGCACCTTGGCCACTTGGTCCGCCACCTGCACCGCCGCTCTCTCCAGCGGGCACAAAGGCACGTCCACATAGCTCAACTGACTGTCGAGCTTGTACGAGCGCGGTATCCCTTGAACCAGTAGCGCGATGAATTTCAGCTCGGGCCGACCGCCGAGCGCATTGAGAATGACGATTCGCGCGCGTTCGCCGATGACGATTTTCTGCCCGCACGCCGACTCGAAGCTGAGCAACGGTATCTGCCGGTTGCGCCACGCGACCCTTCCCAGATACCAGGGTGGCGAGTCCAGGTCGATGGCCGCGGGTTGGTAGCCGATCAGTTCAGCCACTGCGACGTTAGGCAGGATCAGGTGGCGGTCAGCCAAAGGCAGTAGCAGGCCGGTGAGTTGGCTGTCGCGCGGGTCGTGGCGACGCTCATGCATGGGTCTTGCTCCACAGGGCAATGCTTTCAAGCAATACCGATTCCTGGTACGGCTTGCCCAGGTAATCGTTGACGCCAATGGCCATGGCCCGGTCGCGATGTTTCTGGCCAGTACGGGAGGTGATCATGATGATCGGCAGGTGCCGCAGACGCTCATCGTTGCGCACCTGGGTGGCGACTTCGAAGCCATCCATGCGTGGCATTTCGATGTCCAGCAGCATCAGGTCCGGGATGTGCTCTTCCAGCAGCAGCATGGCGTCGACACCGTCCTTGGCGGTGAGCACGTTCATGCCGTGGCGTTCGAGCAAACGGCTGGTGACCTTGCGCACGGTGACCGAGTCGTCGACCACCATCACCAGCAACGGCCGCTGCGGTTCGACCTCGACGTCGTGACTGACCGGATGCTGCGGCGCACGGGCCTGCATGGCGCGAACCGGCGCCAGCAGGTCCAGAATCAGCACCACCCGGCCATCCCCCAGAATCGTCGCCCCGGACACCCCTTGCACGGCGGCGAACTGCGGGCCGAGACTTTTCACCACGATCTCGCGCGTGCCGGCCATGGCATCGACCTGCACCGCAATATGCCGCTCGTTGCATTGCACCAGCAACACCGGCAGCGGCAGGCTCTGGCCCAACAGCCGTGGACGTGGGCTGGTTTTCAGCAGCTCGCCCAGATAACACAATTCATAGCGCTGACCGGCGTATTCATAGCTCGGTGGATCAAGGCGGAAATGCCCTTCCAGTTCGTTGGGCAACACGCGGACAATGCCATCGATGGTGTTCAGCGGAATGGCGTATTGATCCTCCCCGCATTGCACCATCAGCGCCCGGTTGACCGACACGGTGAACGGCAGGCGAATGCGAAAATGCACGCCCTGCCCCGGCACCGAGTCGATGCTCATGGTACCGCCCAGTTGCCGCACTTCTTCGTGCACCACGTCCATGCCGACCCCACGCCCGGAGATCTGGGTGATTTTCTCGGCGGTGGAAAAACCCGGTTGCAGGATGAATTGCAACACGTCGTGGTCGCTGATGACACTGTCCGGGTCGAGCAGGCCGCGCTTGATCGCCTTGCGCCGCACCGCCTCCAGTGGCACGCCGGCACCGTCGTCGCGAATATCGAAAATGATGTCGCCGCCTTCGCGCAACAGATCCAGGGTGATCCGCCCTTGCGCCGGCTTGCCCGCCGCCACACGCACCGCGGCGGATTCCAGGCCGTGGTCGACGGCATTGCGCAGCATATGCTCCAGCGGCGCCGCCATGCGCTCGAGTACATTGCGATCCATCTCGCCTTCGGCGTTGCCGACGATGAACTCGACGTCCTTGCCCAGCTCACCGGCCACCTGACGGACGATGCGCTTCAAGCGCGGCAGCATTCGCTCGAACGGCACCATGCGCGTGCGCATCAGGCCTTCCTGCAATTCGGTGTTGATGCGGCCCTGCTGTTGCAAGAGGTTTTCCGCGTCCAGGTTGCGCCGATCGAGGGTTTCCTTGAGGTCGAGCAAGTCGGAGGCGGATTCGAACAGGGCTCGCGACAGTTGTTGGAGTTGCGAGTGGCGATCCATTTCCAGCGGGTCGAACTCTTCGTAGCCCAGGCGCTCGGCATCGACTTGCTGACGGCTGAGGATCCTGCCCTGGGTTTCGGTATCGAGCCTGCGCAACTGGTCGCGCATGCGCTCGATGGTGGTTTCCATCTCGTTGAGGGCGACCTGCGCGTCGTTGACCTGCTGTTCGATGCGACCGCGAAAGATCGAGGTTTCAGCGGCCAGGTTGACCAGGTCGTCGAGCAGTTCGGCCGAGACCTTGACCATGTCCGCCCCGGCATCGGGCTGCAGCGCTGGTGTCTCGGTTTTTGCCGTAACGGTGAGTGGCGCCGGGGCTTCAGGCAGCACCGGGTGACTGAAGTTCTGGATGGCATCGATCAGCCGGTCGGCCGGCGGCAGTGGCTCACCGGCGCGCGCTGCGTCGAGCATCTGCGCCAGCCGGTCATGGCTGCGCTGCAGCAGTTCGAACATCGCCGCCGTGGGTTGCAGCATGCCGGTGGATAAACCTTCGTAGAGAAACTCCAGCTCGTGGGCCAAATCGCCAATGGGAGCGATTTCCACCATGCGCGCACCGCCCTTGAGGGTATGCAGGTCGCGCAGCAGGGTTTCCATTTCCTGCCGGTTCGACGGCTCGGCCTGCCAGCGCAGCAGCGCCGCCCCGGAGCTTTCGATGATGTCGAAGCCTTCTTCAAGAAAGATGTCCAGCAACTCGCTGTCATGGTGGGCCGAGTCGACGCCAGCGGCAGCTTCGATGACCTGGGCATTGTTTGCGTGGCTTTGCCTGAACGCGCGAATCGCTTCGATCAGTTCCTCGGGATCGCCCAGGGCTTGATGGTCCTGCAACTGCTCAAGCATCTGCGCCAGATGGCCATGGCTCAGTTGCAGCAGTTGCGTCAGCACTTCGCTGTGGCTGTAACGGCGGTCCGCCAGGCCCTCATAGAGGTTTTCCAGTTCCTGGGCCAGGTCTGCGACCGGTTCGACCTCGGCCATCCGCGCGCCACCCTTGAGGGTGTGCAAGTCGCGCTGCAACGAGGACAGCGGCGCGGGGTTATGCGGGTCACTTACCCAGCGTTGCAAGGAATGGTTGGCGCTTTCGAGGATATCCTCGGCTTCCTCAAGGAAGATCGAAACGATGTCGTCGTCCAGTTCGGCTGCGCGGTCTCCTGTAGGAGCGAGCCTGCTCGCGATGGGCTCATAGGCGCCGCGTTTATCCAATGAAAGCGCGTCATCGTTAGCGTCCATCGCGAGCGTGCTCGCTCCTACAGGGGGGAGGGTGCTTTCAAGTTCGGCGGTGGCGTCGCCCAGCTCGCGGATGCTCAAGGTGCGACTGCCGTCACTGCGGATCAAGCCCATGGCCGAAGGGTCCAGGCTCTGATCGAGCAAGCCGTGCAAGGCCCGAATCCGCTCCGGGCGCGGGCTGACTTCCTGGCCAGCCGCCAGCTCATCAAGCATGTTGATCAGCGCTTCGTGGGCACTTTGGGCTTCATGGAAAAATTCCTCGCTAACCGCCAGGCTGCTCTCTTCCACAGCACCGTAGAGGTCGAGCAAGGCTTCGCAGAGCTCATCCACCGGATGCAGGTCGGCCAGGTGGGCGCCTTCGCCGAGGGTGGTCAATTCGTCCAGCAGTGCACTGAGTTCCTGGCGTTCGCCTGGATGCTGCTGCCAGCGCCGCAACAGGCTTTCGGCGTCGAGCAGGATGTCCATGCCCTGGGCCAGGAAGTTGTTGATCAACTGCGGGTCGCGCTTGATCCTCAGGCCGGCACTGGGCGTGCTCAAGTGACTTTGCAGGCGTTCGGCGAGCAGCGCCCTGGCGCGTTCGATCAGGGCCCCGGAGCCGGGGATTTCAGCCAACGGGTCGGTCTTGAGCTGGCGCAAGCCAAGACGGAACAGTCCTTCGGCCTCCAGCAGCACTTCGACTTCGTCCAGGTCGAGCGCGATCAGGTGAGCCTTGTACTCCCGGGCCAGTTGATCGAGCGGCGTCGCCAGCTCGGCAATCGGCACGACCCCGGCCATCGACGCACTACCCTTGAGGGTGTGCAAAGCACGCTGCAGCTCATCGCTGGCCTGCAGCGGCAGGCGTTCGGCGGCCTGGTCGAGAAAGCGGTTGAGGCTGCTCAAATGGGTTTCGGCTTCCTTGCGGAAGATTTCCAGCAATAGCGGGTCGAGGGCCGCGACGTCCTGGGTATCCTCGTCCGCTGCCGTGTTATCGCCCTTGGCCAGGGCGTGGGCACGGGCCGCCAACTGGTCAACATCATTGCGCTGACGCTGGGCATCGGCGGCATATTCGGCCACCAGTTCCGGCAGCAGATCGAGCACATCGTCGAGCAGTTGCTGCACGCTGGCGCCAGGCTCCACGCTGTGTTCCAGCACGCGATTAAGCAGGTTTTCCACGGCCCAGGCCAATTCGCCAAGCACCAGGGCTCGTACCATCCGGCCACTGCCCTTGAGGGTATGAAAGGCACGGCGCAATTCGCTCAGGGCCAAGCGGTTGGTGGGGTCCGCCGACCAGCGTGGCAAATGTTCGCGAAGGATCTCCAGCACTTCATCCGTTTCTTCGAGGAATACTTCACGCAATTCCTCATCCACCGGCTCTTCGCCTGAAGGTGGCGGCAGCAGGCTATCCGGGGTGTCGAGCGCGGGCGGGTTGAGGGCCGAAACCGGGCTGGCCAGCACATCGGCCAGGGCCTGGGCGATGGCCGGGGCATCCCGCTCCTGCTGTTGCCGCAGGGACTGCGCTTCGCCGGGGCTCAGGACATCCGCCAGCACTGGCACCTGTCGCTCGCTGGGGAAAAAACCGAGTGAGGCCAGGCGACTTTGCGCCACGTCGAGCAGTTGCTCACCGGGGGCTTCGGGGTCGTCGTTGAGGCGCTCAAGGTAATACTCGATGCTGGTGATCACGTCGGCCAGGCTGTCCAACGCCTGCCAGCCGGGCTGATGCGGCTCAAGCAGCAGGTGTTCATGAATGTAGTGATTGCAGGTTTCGATCAGGCCCGCCGCGCGGGTCAACGGGATCATCGCCAGCGCACCCCGCACCTGGGTCAGCAGGGCCGGCAGCCCCTGCAGGTGCTGTCGGTCCCAATCGGCATCGATGTAGTCGACGATCATGTCCTTGGCTTGCTGCAGACAGATGCGCGCTTCCTTGATGACGATCTGGTGGATCTGCGTCAGGTCGGTGGTGGGCAGCCGACTGTCTTCCTGGCTTTCAGGCTCTACGGTGCCGACCATGCCCGCCAGCGTCGCTTCGACGTAAAGCAAGGCCCCGGCCACGTCCATGAGGATCGCATCATCGGGTATGCGCTGGCCTTGGGCCAGGCTCAGCACCACGGCCAGTTGATCGATGATCACCTTGCGGGGTTGGCCGAAGCCCAGTACCGCCAGGGTGTCAGCGATTTGCCGCAGGGGCGCCAGCAGGCTGTCGAGGTCCGAAGTGTGTTGCCGATCGCTGCGCACGAACAGGTCCAGGCGCTCCTTGACCCGCACCAGCTCTTCGCACAATGCCGCCAATACCGAGCGCATGGCATCACGATCAGGACCGGCCAGGCGGGCGCGTTCTTCGTCGACCATCGCGCTGTCAGGCAATGCATCGTCCAGTGCGTAGCGATCTTTCATGGTCAGCATCTGCCCGGTGGGATGTTCGGCCTTGGCAATGTAGAACAGCAAACTCTTCAGCAACTCGGGTGGCGGCGGCTGATTGATGCCCTGCATGCCTTGTTCGAGCAGACGCTTGAGCTCTTTGTCGGCCTCCTTGAACAGGCTGCGCAAGGCCGGGCTGTTGGTAATGACGCCGGCGCGCATGCCTTCGACCAGCGCTGAAGCCACCTGCCACAGTGGGCTCAGGGGCGCTGAATCGCACAAGCCTTCCAGACGAGTAAAGACCTTGGCCAGGTACTCCAGGTGCGTGTCGTCATCCTGCTCACGCAGCAACCCGACCAGGGCCATCTGCAACATTTGCCGCAACTTGCGCAGCACATTCGGCAAGTCCGCCGGCTCCAGCCGCGCCAGGGCCGCTTGATCCAGGGCAGGCAGGTCTGGCAACTGCGGGCTGAACAGGCTGGTTTCCGACAACAGGCTTTCGCCGCGGGCGCTGCGCAGGTCGTTGATCAGCGGCAACACGACCAAAGGCAGATCGCGGCGTGCACCTTGCACGCGATCCAGGTAGATCGGCAACTGCCCCAGCGCTTGCAGCATTAGGTGCAACGCCTCGTCACGATGATGGACGCGATTGTGTTGCAAGGCGGTGACCAGTTGCTCCATTTCTTCGGCGAGCAACGCCGCGCCGTAGAACTCGACCATCTGCAGACTGCCGTGAACCTGATGGATGCACGCCAGGCATTCGCTCAGGGCGTGCGTCGCCTGCGGGTCATCAAGCTGGGTTTCGATCGCGTGATGAGCCTGCTTCAGCGTTTCGGCAATTTCGCCTTTGACCCATTCAAGGGCCACATAGTCGTGCCGATCACCCATAACCACTCCAATCCCCACTTCTATCAAGATAGCCATGCCCGGGGGCGGTTCAAGCTTTGTCCGCGACCTGCGCCTGGGTGGCCGGCAAGGTGAAGCCAGACACCGAACGCCGCAACTGGCTGGCCATTTTTGCCAGGTTGCCGATGCTCTCGGCGGTGGCGGTAGAGCCGGACGAGGTCTGCGAAGTGATCTGCTGGATCACGTTCATCGTCAGGGAAATCTGACCGGCAGACGACGTTTGTTGTTGCGCCGCGTTGGAAATGCTCTGGATCAGCGCCGCCAGGGTCTTGGACACCCCTTCGATTTCTTCCAGGGCCACACCGGCATCCTGCGCCAGACGCGCGCCGCGCACCACTTCGGTGGTGGTCTGCTCCATGGAAATGACCGCTTCGTTGGTGTCGGCCTGGATCGCCCGCACCAGGGTTTCGATCTGCCGCGTTGCGGCCGAAGAGCGTTCCGCCAGGCGCTGCACTTCATCGGCAACCACTGCGAAACCACGCCCGGCGTCACCGGCCATGGACGCCTGGATCGCCGCGTTGAGGGCGAGAATGTTGGTCTGGTCGGCAATGTCATCGATCAAGCTGACGATATCGCCGATTTCCTGGGAAGACTCGCCAAGGCGTTTGATTCGCTTGGCGGTGTCTTGAATCTGTTCGCGGATGTTGTCCATGCCATGGATGGTGTTGTGCACCACTTCATTGCCCTTGTTGGCGATTTCCACCGAACGCTCGGCCACCGCCGAGGATTCCGCGGCGTTGGCCGACACCTGATCGATGGACTCAGCCATGTCGTTGATCGCGGTGGAGGCTTCGGAAATCTGTTGGGCCTGATGTTCCGAGGCCTGCGCCAGGTGCATCGCGGTAGCCTGGGTTTCCTGCACGGCGGCTGCAACCTGGCCCGCCGTCAGGTTGATCGTTGCCACCAGATCGCGCAGTTGGTCCACGGAATAGTTGATCGAATCGGCGATGGTCCCGGTGAAGTCTTCGGTTACCGTGGCGGTCACGGTCAGGTCGCCGTCGGCCAGGTCTTCGATTTCGTCGAGCAGGCGCATGATCGCGTTCTGGTTGCGCTCGTTCTTTTCGGCAGTCTCGCGCAGCTGGCGATTGGTTTCGCGCACCATCACCAGGCCGATGAGGATGATCGACATCAGCGCCCCCAGGCCCAGGACATAACCGCCGATGGTGTCGGTGTCACGCCCTCCGGCGAGGTTTTCAAAGCCACTGGCCAAATGGGAAGCTTCGTCTAGCAGGGTTTGCGAAAGGCTGAAAATATTGGTGGCCGACTCACGAACCTTGAACAGCTCCGGTGAGGTTTCGAGGATTTCGTCCACTGAACCTGAGACGAATTCGAACAGCTCGGATATCTCGATCAGCCGCGCGCGCGCGTCACGGTCCTCGACCTGGCTGACCCGCAGAGAGGCGTTGCCCTGGAGCATGCCGTTGAGCACCTGGCCGAACCGCGCCGCATCACGGCCGAACGCATCGGCGGCCTGCTGTGAGTTTTCGTCGCCGGACAACACGGTATTGACCGCCCCTAAAATACGCTCGGCCAACAGTGATTGACGCTGCGCCATCGCCACCTGCGCCGCCGGGGCGCCACGTTGCAGCAGGGTTTCCACCACCTTTTCGTATTCAACCTGCAACTGCGGCACGGTTTCGGCCAGGGTCGCGGCGACTTGATGCAGCGACAGCACCGTCTGTTCACTGGACAGGATCGCATCGGTGTTTTTCAGCAAGCGCTCCCAGTCCAGTTGCACGGCGCGCATTTCCGGGCGCACGCTGGGCGGTGCCGGTGGCAGGCCGGTGGCGGGGTCGCCTTTCTTCAGATAGCTCCAGCGCCGGGCAAAATCGTTGCGCGCATCGCTGAGCAACTTGAATGCCGCAGCCTTGCCGGCAGCGGCCTCGGTCGCATTCTTGGCGATGCGCTGGGACAACACGCGCAGCTCACCGGCGTGACCGATGTACTGTTTGTCGTAGGTGGCCTGGGTGTTGAGGTACGCGAAGTTGGCGAACAACAACATGATGAAGATGATCAGGGCGATGAACAGCGCGATGATCTGCGATCGACTGCGCGACGCCTCCATTGGCTTGCCTGTTTTTGCTTTTATCATCGGTCTTCGCCTGTTAACCCACTTCTAGGCCTGCCAGAATCCCCTGTGGGAGCGGGCTTGCTCGCGAAAGCGCCAGTCCATTCAACATTGATATTGACTGATCTGCCGCTTTCGCGAGCAAGCCCGCTCCCACATTTAGAGCTGTGACGCTCCATTTAAACGGCAACGTTCATGAATCCCTGCGACCGCGCCAGCGTAAACAGGCTCAACACCTGCCAGCTCTGCTCGCGCTGAAACCGGCCGGTGATGAACGGTGCGATCGGGCCGCCCGGCGCGTCTATCGGCTGCAGACTGTCCCGGGCGAAGTGCTGCAAGCCGAAGACTTCATCGACCAGCAACCCGGCAAACACCTCGTCATGCTCCACCACCAATACGCGCCGCTGCTTGCGCGTCGCCGAGATTTCCTGGCCAAAAAAACCGCACAAATCAATGATCGGCAACAAACGCCCGCGCAGATTGGCCACGCCCTTTACCCAGGACTTGACCCCCGGCACCAGCGTAAAACGCGGTTCGTGCAACACTTCACCGATTTCCCCCATGGGCGCGACGTACCACTGTTCGCCCAGGCGAAAACCGATGCCGCTCCAGCTGTCCTGGCGGGCGGGCTGGGACGGCAAGTCCGCCGCCAGCAAGCGACAACGCCGGTCGATCTGCAATAGCAGTTCGAAGGCGGTCAGTGATTCGCTCATGGCCTTGTGATCAACCGGCCAGCACGGTGTTCAAGGTCTTGATCAGGGTATCTTCGTCAACCGGCTTGGTCAGGTAGTCCTTGGCCCCTTGGCGCGTACCCCAGACCTTGTCGGTTTCCTGATCCTTGGTGGTGATGATGATCACCGGGATGTGCCCGGTTTCCGGATCTTTGGTCAGCTGGCGAGTCGCCTGGAAGCCATTGAGTCCGGGCATGACGATATCCATCAGCACTGCGTCGGGTTTTTCCTGGCGGGCCAGCGCCACGCCGTCTGCGCCGTTTTCGGCTTTCAATACTTCATGACCGTGCTTCTCCAGCATGCCGGTCAATTTGTACATTTCGGTCGGCGAATCATCGACGATCAGGATACGTGCCATGGTCTTCCCCATTCTTGTCGGCGCAGGGCCCAATGGCCGAGCGTCACTGTAGGTGTCTTACTGCGGCAAAACAGCGGCAAAGCCCGGAACATGGGCCTGGATCGCGCTCAGCAGCTCTTCCTTGCTGAAAGGCTTGGTCAAAAACTGGTCGGAGCCGACAATGCGCCCCTTGGCCTTGTCGAACAGCCCGTCCTTGGACGACAGCATAATCACTGGCGTGCACTTGAATGCACTGTTGTTCTTGATTAACGCGCAAGTCTGATAGCCATCCAGGCGCGGCATCATGATGTCGACAAAGATGATGCCGGGGTGGTGATCGACGATCTTGGCCAGCGCATCGAACCCATCGATGGCCGTGATGACCTCACAACCCACGTTCTTGAGCAGTGTTTCGGCGGTGCGGCGAATCGTCTTCGAATCGTCGATTACCATGACCTTCAAGGCGTTGGGTTGCTGTTCCATAGTTGCTCTACCGTCGCCTTTAGGAATCTATTTGTCCATCTGCGGGGCGTCGAGGACTCGAAACCCTTGATGTTCAAGGGTCGGCACGACATGGCAGTCTTTTTAGCACAGTCTCCATATCCAATCTATCGGCCGGTCCCGGCAGTGGTTTTTCCTTGACCGGGAACACTCTCAGCGCCACTCTGACGCCACTTTTATATGGTCCTAGGCCTCACCCACTTTTGAGGAAACACCCATGAGCGTTCGTGTCGGGATTGTCATGGATCCTATCGCCAGCATCTCCTATAAAAAGGATAGCTCGCTGGCCATGCTGCTGGCCGCACAGAAACGCGGCTGGGAACTGTTCTACATGGAACAGCGCGACCTGTACCAGGCCGAAGGGCAGGCGCGGGCGCGGATGCGTCCACTGAAAGTGTTCGCCAACCCGGAAAAATGGTTCGAGCTGGAAGCCGAGCAGGACAACCTGCTGAGCGACCTGGACGTGATCCTGATGCGCAAGGATCCGCCTTTCGACATGGAATTCGTCTATACCACCTATTTGCTGGAACAGGCCGAGAATGCTGGCGTACTGGTGGTCAACAAGCCGCAAAGCCTGCGTGACTGCAACGAAAAACTGTTCGCCACGCTGTTTCCGCAGTGCACGCCCCCGACCATCGTCAGCCGTCGCCCTGACGTATTGCGTGAATTCGCCGACCATCATGGCGATGTGATTCTCAAGCCACTCGACGGCATGGGCGGGTCCTCGATCTTCCGTCACACCGCCGGCCACCCGAACCTTTCGGTGATCCTCGAAACCCTGACCCTGCACGGCCAGCAGCAAATCATGATCCAGGGCTACCTGCCGGCCATCGTCGATGGCGACAAACGCATCCTGATGATCGACGGCGAGCCGGTGGACTACTGCCTGGCGCGCATTCCTGCTGCCGGCGAAACCCGTGGCAACCTTGCAGCCGGTGGCCGCGGCGAAGCCCGTCCATTGACCGAGAAGGATCGCTGGATCGCGGCGCAAGTCGGTCCGACCCTGCGCGAAAAAGGCCTGCTGTTCGTCGGCCTCGATGTGATCGGCGAGCACCTGACAGAGATCAACGTCACCAGCCCGACCTGCATCCGCGAAATCGACAATGCCTTCGGCACCGATATTGGCGGCATGCTGATGGATGCCATCGATCAGAAGCTCAAGGCCCGTTGATAAGCCAAACCAACATTGCGTTATCATGCGCGGCCTGTGAAAACGCGATGTTGGTTTCCTTGTCATGACCCTCCCGTCCGATCTGCCCCCCGAACTCGCCCACCACGGCGTGCGCCCGGCCGATCGCCTCGGTTTTACCCTGTTCCTGGCGGCGCTGATCCACCTGGCATTACTGCTGGGTGTCGGTTTCACAATGGTCGAGCCCAAGCAGATCAGCAAAACCCTGGAAATCACCCTCGCCACCTTCAAAAGCGAAAAGAAACCGGAAAAGGCTGACTTCCTCGCCCAGGAAAACCAGCAAGGCAGCGGCACCCTGGACAAGAAGGCCATCCCCAAGACCACCGAGATCGCACCGTTCCAGGACAACAAGGTACAAAAAGTCACGCCACCGCCCGCCGCCAAGCCAGAACAGAAGGACGCCCCGCCCAAGGCAGCCGTGACCACCGTCGCACCCAAGCCGAAGAAAGCCCCGACAAAAACCGAGGAGCCCAAGCCCGTCACCAAACCTGTGGTGGCGGCACCGACATTCGACAGCGAACAGCTGTCCAGCGACATCGCCAGCCTCGAAGCCGAACTGGCCCAGGAACAACAGTTGTACGCCAAGCGCCCGCGCATCCACCGCCTGAGCGCCGCCTCGACCATGCGCGACAAGGGCGCCTGGTATAAAGACGAGTGGCGTAAAAAAGTCGAGCGCATCGGCAACCTCAATTACCCCGACGAAGCCCGGCGCAAGCAGATTTACGGCAACCTGCGCCTGATGGTCTCGATCAACCGCGACGGATCGCTGTATGAAGTGCTGGTGCTGGAGTCGTCCGGACAACCGCTGCTGGACCAGGCGGCCCAGCGCATCGTGCGCCTGGCAGCGCCGTTCGCCCCCTTTACCGGAGACCTGTCGGACATCGATCGCCTGGAAATCATCCGCACGTGGAAATTTGCACGCGGGGACCGACTCTCCAGTAATTAATTGAAGATCAAAAGATCGCAGCCTGCGGCAGCTCCTACATGTGGAATGCATTTCCCTGTAGGAGCTGCCGCAGGCTGCGATCTTTTGACGTGCTTCGGCTTGTCAGTTCGTCCCTCCAACGCCACACTAGCGTTCATGAAAAACGTCAGCCCCAGCTACCTCAAGCATCACTTCCTGATCGCCATGCCTCACATGGTCGACCCGAACTTTGCGCACACCTTGACCTACATCGTCGAGCACACGGCCAATGGTGCCATGGGGCTGGTGGTCAACCGTCCGCAGGACCTGAACCTGGCCGATATCCTCGAGCAATTGCGCCCGGACATCGAACCACCGGCACTTTGTCAGCACGTACCGATCTTCATCGGCGGGCCGGTGCAGACCGATCGTGGTTTTGTCCTGCACCCCAAGGGCCAGAGTTTTCAAGCGACCGTTGATCTGGAAGGCGAGCTGTCCCTGTCGACCTCCCAGGACGTGCTGTTCGCCATCGCCGATGGCGTCGGCCCGGCGAAAAGCGTTATCACGCTGGGTTATGCCGGATGGGAAGCCGGGCAACTGGAGGCCGAACTGGCCCAGAACGCCTGGCTGACCTGCCCGTACGATGCCGACATCCTGTTCAACACCAGCAGCGAGCTGCGCCTGGAAGCGGCAGCCAGGCAGCTGGGCGTCAATCTCAGCCTGCTCACCAGCCAGGCGGGGCACGCCTGATGGCCCTGCGGTTGATTCTGGGATTCGACTACGGCACCAAGCAGATCGGCGTTGCGGTTGGCCAGGTCATTACCGGCCAGGCCCGCGAGCTGTGCACCTTGAAGGCACAAAACGGTATTCCCGACTGGGATCAGGTAGAAGCGCTGATCAAGGAGTGGAAACCCGACGCCGTGGTGGTCGGCCTGCCGCTGAACATGGACGGCACACCCAGCGACATGTGCGCCCGCGCGGAAAAATTCGCCCGACGCCTCAACGGTCGCTTCAACCTGCCCTTCTATACCCACGATGAACGCCTGACCACCTTTGAAGCCAAGGGCGAACGCCTGGCCCGGGGCGGACAGAAAGGCAGCTACCGCGACAACCCGGTGGATGCCATCGCCGCCGCCCTGCTGCTGCAAGGCTGGCTCGACGAGAACAGCGCATTGTTCCAATCCTAATCCTGAAGAGCCGTCACCCGTCTCTTTTAGCTACAACCCGAGCCACCTCCCGCAACGATCCGGCTCGGGCCCAAGAAGGAGCAACCATGAGCCTGCCCAATCCCGCCGAACTGATCAGCCAGATGGCGACTGATCTCAAGGCACACCTGGAACACCGTGGCATCAGCGAACCGCGCTACATCGGCATTCGTACCGGTGGCGTGTGGGTTGCCCAGGCCCTGCTCAAGGAGCTGGGCAGCGCCGAACCGCTTGGCACACTCGACGTTTCCTTCTACCGCGACGACTTCAGCCAGAACGGCCTGCACCCGCAAGTGCGGCCGTCGGCCCTGCCGTTCGAGATCGAAGGCCAGCACCTGGTGCTGATCGACGACGTATTGATGAGCGGGCGGACCATCCGCGCCGCCCTGAACGAACTCTTCGACTATGGTCGCCCGGCCAGCGTGACGCTGGTATGCCTGCTGGACCTGGATGCCGGGGAACTGCCGATCCGCCCCAACGTACTGGGCGCGACCCTGTCCCTGGCAGCCCACGAGCGGGTGAAACTGTCGGGGCCGGAACTCAAGCTCGAACTGCAAGACCTCGCCCTTTAATTCGCCCTATTGAGAGTCCCCCTCGCGATGACGCCTCTAGATACCAAGCGCCCGCTGCAGCTCAATGATCAGGGCCAGCTGCGCCACTTCCTCTCGCTCGACGGTTTGCGCCGCGAGCTGCTGACGGAAATCCTCGACACCGCCGACTCGTTCCTAGAAGTTGGCGCACGGGCAGTGAAGAAAGTCCCGTTGCTGCGCGGCAAGACCGTGTGCAACGTATTCTTCGAAAACTCCACCCGCACCCGCACCACCTTCGAACTGGCGGCCCAACGGCTGTCGGCGGACGTGATCACCCTGAACGTGTCGACATCATCGGCAAGCAAGGGCGAAACCCTGCTCGACACGCTGCGCAACCTGGAGGCCATGGCCGCCGACATGTTCGTCGTGCGCCACGGTGATTCCGGCGCTGCACACTTCATCGCCGAACATGTTTGCCCACAGGTGGCGATCATCAACGGTGGCGACGGCCGTCACGCTCACCCGACCCAAGGCATGCTCGACATGCTCACCATCCGCCGGCACAAGGGCGGCTTCGAAAACCTTTCAGTGGCCATCGTCGGCGACATCCTGCACTCGCGGGTTGCACGCTCGAACATGCTGGCCCTGAAAACCCTGGGTTGCCCGGACATCCGCGTGATCGCGCCGAAGACCCTGCTGCCGATCGGCATCGAGCAATACGGCGTGAAGGTCTACACCGACATGACCGAAGGCCTCAAAGACGTCGACGTGGTGATCATGCTGCGCCTGCAGCGTGAGCGCATGACCGGCGGCCTGCTGCCGAGCGAGGGCGAGTTCTACCGCCTGTTCGGCCTGACCACCGCGCGCCTGGCTGGCGCCAAACCCGATGCCATCGTCATGCACCCGGGGCCGATCAACCGTGGGGTGGAAATCGAATCGGCGGTAGCCGACGGTCCACACTCGGTGATCCTCAACCAAGTGACCTACGGCATCGCGATTCGCATGGCCGTTCTGTCCATGGCCATGAGCGGTCAGACTGCGCAACGCCAATTCGAGCAGGAGAACGTTCAGTGAAGCTCAGCATTCTCGGGGCCCGCGTTATCGATCCGGCCAGTGACCTGGATCAAGTCACCGATATCCACATTGAAGCCTGCAAGATCGTCGCCATTGGCGCCGCCCCAGCCGGTTTTGTCGCTGTCGACACCCTCGATGCCAAAGGCCTGGTGGCCGCCCCTGGCCTGGTCGACCTCAATGTCGCCCTGCGTGAACCGGGCTACAGCCGCAAAGGTTCGATTACCAGCGAAACCCGCGCCGCCGCTGCCGGTGGCGTGACCAGCCTGTGCTGCCCGCCAAAGACCAAACCGGTGCTGGACACCTCGGCAGTGGCCGAGCTGATCCTCGACCGCGCCCGCGAAGCCGGTAACGCTAAAGTGTTCCCGATCGGCGCACTGAGCAAAGGCCTGGACGGCGAACAGCTTGCAGAGCTGGTTGCCTTGCGCGATGCCGGCTGCGTGGCCTTCGGCAACGGCTTGGAGAGCTTTCGCAACACCCGCACCCTGTGCCGGGCGCTGGATTACGCAGCCACCTTCGACCTCACGGTGATCTTCAACTCCCAGGACCACGACCTGGCGGAAGGCGGCCTGGCCCATGAAGGACCGACCGCGAGCTTCCTCGGCCTGCCGGGCATTCCGGAAACCGCTGAAACCGTGGCCCTGGCCAGGGACTTGCTGCTGGTCGAACAGACGGGCGTGCGTGCGCACTTCAGCCAGCTGACCAGCGCACGTGGTGTAGCGCTGATCGCCCAGGCCCAGCAACGCGGCCTGAAGGTCACGGCGGATGTCGCCCTGTACCAGCTGATACTGACCGACGAAGCGCTGATCGATTTCAGCAGCCTCTATCACGTGCAGCCGCCGCTGCGCACCCGGGCCGACCGTGAGGGTTTGCGCGCAGCCGTGAAGTCTGGCGTGGTCTCGGCCATTTCCAGCCATCACCAGCCCCACGAACGGGACGCCAAACTGGCGCCGTTCGGGGCCACCGAGCCAGGCATCAGCAGCGTCGAACTGCTGCTGCCGCTGGCGATGACACTGGTGGAAGACGGCTTGCTCGACCTGCCGACGCTGCTGGCGCGACTCAGTGCCGGCCCTGCGCAGGCCTTGCGCCTGCCAGCGGGCAAGCTGGCGGTGGGCGGCGCAGCGGATATCGTGCTATTCGACCCTGCAGCCTCGACCGTGGCCGGGGAAACCTGGTTGTCCAAAGGCGAGAACTGCCCGTTCCTGGGTCATAGCCTGCCGGGCGTGGTGCGCTATACCCTGGTGGACGGACGGATCAGCCACCAGGCTTAAAACCGCGCCGCCTGCATTCGCGAGCAAGCCCGCTCCCACATTGGATCTGTGTCGTTCACAAGTCCCCTGTGGGAGCGGGCTTGCTCGCGAAGACTTACTGGAAGGCGCCTCTGTTCTGCGCGTTGCGAATGGACACCTGGTCATTCAGCGTCCAGAAGTCATACAGCACCCCCAGAAAGAACAACCCACCCGTCACCAGGTACAGCAACCCGCTGATCCACTTCCCCTGATACATCCGGTGCACGCCGAACACCCCAAGAAACGTCAGCAGAATCCACGCCACGTTGTATTCAATCGGTCCAGCGGTAAATCGCAGGTCTGCTTCACGGTCCATGGCCGGAATCAGGAACAGGTCGATCAACCAGCCAATCCCCAGCAAACCGAAGGTGAAGAACCAGATCGTCCCGGTCACCGGCTTGCCGTAATAAAAGCGATGGGCACCGGTAAATCCAAAAATCCACAGCAGGTAACCAATCACTTTGCTGTGCGTGTCCTGATGCGGGACGGGGGGTTGATAGGTGTTCATGGAGGACCTCGATTCACGCGATAGATAAATATTCTTTAAATCTTTGTGACTTTTTTACGAGCAGCCGACGTATGGCAAATGCTACCGTCACTCTCGCCAAACCCTTATAGCACCTGACTTCTGTCGGACAATCGCGTCAATTTACCGCTTATTTGGTTCCGTTAGACCCCGATGGAATCGACCAACGGCCTCAGAATGCCAAAAAAAGCTGTTATAAAGTTGCGCGCTAACACATACGAGCCCTGCCTAATGCGTCCACTTTTCAAGACATGGCTAACCATTTGCCTATTATTGCCACTGGCCGCCCACGCCACCAATCGTGAGCAACGTCTTCCGAACGTTAATGGTTACACCCCAAAATCCCATGCGGCTGCTCCTTCGAGCAAAAGCAAGAAATCGGTAAAGCTGGCTCCACAGCTGGCCAGCAAGAGCAGCCTGGTGCCGCCAATGGCGACCCGGGAAAGCAGCAACGTGCTGAGCCGCGCCGTTAACGTCCTGGGTACACCGTACCGTTGGGGCGGCAGCAGCCCGAGCAAAGGCTTCGACTGCAGCGGCCTGGTGAAATACGCGTTCAACGACGCCACGTTTGACCTGCCACGCACCTCCAATGCCATGGCCAGCGGCCACGGCGAGAAAGTCGATCGCAACGACTTGAAGCCCGGCGACCTGATTTTCTTCAACATCAAGAGTCGTCGAGTCAATCACGTTGCCATCTATTTGGGCAACGACCGCTTCATCCACGCGCCACGCCGTGGCAAGTCGGTGAGCATCGACACCCTGAAGAAACCGTACTGGGAAAAACACTACGTCGTGGCCAAGCGGGTTCTGCCGAAAGACCAGAAAGCGTTGCAGGTTGTTCAGCGCTAACCTGAAGCAAGATCAAAAGATCGCAGCCTGCGGCAGCTCCTACACAGGGACTCGCGTTTCCCTGTAGGAGCTGCCGCAGGCTGCGATCTTTTGCTTTAAACGCCATCAGAAATTATCTGGCGACCGCGCCTTCTCCCGCGCCTGCTCGCGACTGACCAAGCCCTTGGTCACCAGGTCCCTCAGGCCCATATCCAGCGTCTGCATCCCCAGCGACCCGCCCGCCTGAATCGACGAATACATCTGTGCCACCTTGTCTTCACGGATCAGGTTACGGATTGCCGATGTCCCGAGCATGATCTCGTGGGCTGCGACCCGCCCTCCCCCGATCTTCTTGACCAGGGTCTGGGACACCACCGCCAGCAATGACTCGGAAAGCATCGAACGCACCATCGACTTCTCGTCCCCGGGGAATACGTCGATGATCCGGTCAATGGTTTTCGCCGCCGAGGTCGTGTGCAGGGTGCCGAACACCAAATGGCCAGTCTCGGCAGCGGTCAATGCCAAGCGGATGGTTTCCAGGTCACGCATTTCCCCCACCAGGATCACGTCCGGGTCTTCGCGCAGGGCCGAACGCAAGGCGGTGGCGAAACTGCGGGTATCACGATGAACTTCACGCTGATTGATCAGGCATTTGCGCGATTCGTGAACGAACTCGATAGGGTCTTCGATAGTGAGGATGTGGTGATGGCGGTGGCTGTTCAGGTAATCGATCATCGCTGCCAGGGTGGTGGACTTGCCGGACCCCGTCGGGCCTGTCACCAGGACCAGGCCACGTGGCGCATCGGTCATCTTGCGGAACACCTCGCCCATGCCCAGCTCTTCCATGCTCTGGACCCTGGACGGGATCGTGCGGAAAACCGCTCCAGCGCCTCGACTCTGATTGAAGGCATTGACCCGGAATCGCGCGACGCCGGGCACCTCAAAGGAAAAGTCGGTTTCCAGGTGCTTTTCAAAGGCCACCCGCTGGTTGTCGTTCATGATGTCGTAGATCAGCGCCTGCACCTCCTTGTGCTCCAAGGCCGGCAAGTTGATGCGCCGCACATCGCCATCGACACGGATCATCGGCGGCAGGCCTGCCGACAAATGCAGGTCGGATGCGCCTTGTTTGGCGCTGAACGCCAGCAACTCAGTGATATCCATAGCACCCCTCAATTCCAGTAGAATGCCGCCAACCTCAGACCGCTGGCGCCTCTTGAATGTCCACGATAGCAGACAACATTGAACGGGTTGGTTCACGTATTCGTGCCGCCGCCCTCGCCGCCCACCGCGATGAAAACAGCGTCCAGTTGCTGGCCGTCAGCAAGACCAAACCCGCCCAGGCGCTGCGTGAAGCCTATGCCGCGGGCCTGCGCGATTTTGGCGAGAACTACCTGCAGGAGGCATTGAGCAAGCAGGCGGAATTGACCGACCTGCCCTTGATCTGGCACTTCATCGGCCCCATTCAATCGAACAAGACTCGCGCAATCGCCGAGCACTTCGCCTGGGTGCATTCCGTGGATCGCCTGAAAATCGCGCAACGCCTGTCCGAACAACGCCCTGCCGATCTGCCGCCCTTGAACATCTGCATCCAGGTCAACGTCAGCGGTGAAGCCAGCAAGTCCGGCTGCACACCGCAGGACCTGCCGGCCCTGGCCAATGCGATCAGCGCCTTGCCGCGCCTGAAGTTGCGCGGGCTGATGGCAATTCCCGAGCCGACCGAAGACCGTGCCGCCCAGGATGCCGCCTTTGCTGCCGTACAAAGCCTGCAGGCCAGCCTGAACTTGCCCCTCGACACACTTTCCATGGGGATGAGCCACGACCTTGAGTCAGCGATCGCCCAGGGTGCCACTTGGGTCCGTGTCGGTACGGCCCTGTTTGGCGCCAGAGATTACGGTCAACCTTGACCCCCTTTATAAGGACCTGACATGAGCAAGACACGTATTGCCTTTATCGGTGCCGGCAACATGGCCGCCAGCCTGATCGGCGGCCTGCGGGCCAAAGGCCTGGAAGCGGCGCAGATCCGCGCCAGCGATCCGGGAGAAGAAACCCGTGCCCGCGTGAGCGCCGAACTCGGCATCGAAGTATTCGCCGACAATGCCCAGGCCATCGAGGGCGCCGATGTGGTCGTGCTGGCGGTCAAGCCCCAGGCGATGAAGGCTGTCTGTGAAGCCCTTCGCCCAAGCCTGAAACCCGGGCAACTGGTGGTATCGATTGCCGCCGGCATTACCTGCGCCAGCATGAACAACTGGCTCGGCGCCCAGCCAATCGTGCGCTGCATGCCCAACACGCCGGCACTGCTGCGTCAGGGCGTGAGCGGCCTGTTCGCCACCGATCAGGTAACCGCCGAACAGCGCCAGCAAGCTCAAGAGCTGCTATCGGCGGTTGGTGTTGCCCTGTGGCTGGACGAGGAACAACAGCTGGATGCGGTCACCGCCGTTTCCGGCTCGGGCCCTGCGTACTTTTTCCTGCTGATCGAAGCCATGACCGCCGCCGGCGTGAAGCTCGGCCTGCCGGCAGACATCGCCGCGCAACTGACCTTGCAAACCGCCTTGGGCGCCGCCCACATGGCGGTGTCCAGCGACGTCGACGCCGCCGAGCTGCGTCGCCGCGTCACTTCGCCTGCCGGCACGACCGAAGCCGCGATCAAATCGTTCCAGGCCAATGGCTTCGAAGCACTGGTCGAAAAAGCCCTGGGCGCCGCTGCGCATCGTTCGGCCGAGATGGCTGAGCAACTCGGTCGCTAATCAGCACTTAATAAGGAATCAACAATGCTCGGACTCAATGACGCTGCCATTTTTGTGATCCAGACCTTGGGCAGCCTGTATCTTTTGATCGTGTTGCTGCGTTTCATCCTGCAATTGGTGCGGGCGAACTTCTACAACCCGCTCTGCCAATTCGCCGTCAAGGCCACGCAACCGCTGCTAAAGCCGCTGCGCCGGGTTATCCCAAGCATGTTCGGGCTGGACATGTCCTCTCTGGTGCTGGCCCTGGTCGTGCAAATGGCGCTGTTCGCGGTCATCCTGCTGCTCAGTGGTTACTCGGTCGATGTACTGTTCCTGGCCCCCTGGGCGCTGATTGGCATCTTCGCGCTGTTTTTGAAGATCCTGTTCTGGGCAATGATCATCAGCGTGATTCTGTCCTGGGTCGCTCCGGGTAGCCACAATCCAGGCGCAGAACTGGTCCAGCAGATCACTGAACCGGTGCTCGCGCCGTTCCGCCGGATCATTCCGAACCTGGGCGGCCTCGACATCTCGCCGATCTTCGCCTTCATCGCACTGCAGTTGCTGCAGAGCTGGCTGATTCCGCGCCTGGCTTACTACGCGCTGATGCCGAAAGAACTGTTTGGCCTGATCTGAGACCGCGTTATCGTTCTTCGCGAGCAAGCCCGCTCCCACAGGAGGTTGCATTCCCATGTGGGAGCGGGCTTGCTCGCGAATGGCGCACCTCGGTCTAGCTGGATGAAATCAGGCCCGGCCTTTGCTTGCCGCTAACCCCAGCGGTCTTTAGACTTACGCCTCATTTCAACGAGAGCAGGGTCGATGCCAGCTGCCTTTCCCCCCGATTCTGTTGGTCTGGTGACGCCGCAAGTGGCGCACTTCAGCGAACCCCTGGCGTTGGCCTGCGGCCGTTCGCTTGCGGCCTATGACCTGGTTTACGAGACCTACGGCACCCTGAACGCCACGGCGAGCAACGCCGTGCTGATCTGCCACGCCTTGTCCGGCCACCACCATGCTGCCGGCTATCACAGCCCCGACGACCGTAAACCCGGTTGGTGGGACAGCTGCATCGGCCCCGGCAAGCCCATCGACACCAACAAGTTCTTCGTGGTCAGCCTGAACAACCTTGGCGGTTGCAATGGCTCCACCGGCCCGAGCAGCATCAACCCGGAGACCGGCAAGCCGTTCGGTGCCGATTTCCCGGTGCTGACCGTGGAAGACTGGGTGCACAGCCAGGCACGCCTGGCCGATCGCCTCGGCATCGCCCAGTTTGCGGCCGTGATCGGCGGCAGCCTAGGCGGCATGCAGGCGATGCAGTGGAGCATCACTTACCCCGACCGTATCCGCCATTGCGTGGCCATCGCCTCGGCACCCAAGCTGTCGGCACAGAACATCGCCTTCAACGAAGTGGCGCGCCAGGCGATCCTCACCGACCCCGAATTCCACGGCGGTTCGTTCCAGGAACACAACGTGATCCCCAAGCGCGGGCTGATGCTGGCGCGCATGGTTGGGCACATCACCTACCTGTCCGACGACTCCATGGGCGAGAAATTCGGGCGCGGCCTGAAAAGCGAGAAGCTCAACTACGACTTCCACAGCGTCGAGTTCCAGGTCGAAAGCTACCTGCGTTATCAGGGTGAGGAGTTTTCCGGGCGCTTTGACGCCAACACTTACCTGTTGATGACCAAGGCCCTGGACTACTTCGATCCGGCGGCCAACTTCGACGATGACCTGGCGAAAACCTTCGCCAACGCCACCGCCAAGTTCTGCGTGATGTCGTTCACCACCGACTGGCGTTTCTCCCCTGCCCGCTCGCGGGAGCTGGTGGACGCACTGATGGCCGCGCGCAAGGACGTCTGCTACCTGGAAATCGACGCACCGCAAGGCCACGACGCCTTCCTGATTCCGATTCCGCGCTACTTGCAGGCGTTCGGCAATTACATGAACCGCATTACGTTGTGAGATAGCCATGAGAGCTGATCTGGAAATCATCCAGGAATGGATCCCCGCCGGTAGCCGCGTGCTCGACCTCGGTTGCGGCAACGGCGAACTGCTGACCTGGCTGCGCGACAACAAGCAGGTCACCGGCTATGGCCTGGAAAACGACGCGGATAACATTGCCGAGTGCGTGGCCAAGGGCATCAACGTTATCGAGCAGGACCTGGACAAGGGCCTGGGCAATTTCGCCAGCAACAGCTTCGACATCGTGGTCATGACCCAGGCGCTGCAAGCGGTGCACTACCCGGACAAGATCCTCGACGAAATGCTGCGCGTCGGTCGCCAGTGCATCATCACCTTCCCGAATTTCGGTCACTGGCGCTGCCGCTGGTACCTGGCGAGCAAGGGTCGGATGCCGGTTTCCGAGTTCCTGCCCTACACCTGGTACAACACGCCGAACATCCACTTCTGCACCTTCGCGGACTTTGAAGCCTTATGTCGCGAACGTGAAGCCAAGGTCATTGATCGGCTGGCCGTGGATCAACAGCATCGGCACGGGTGGGCCAGTAAGCTATGGCCTAATCTGTTAGGTGAGATCGGTATTTACCGCGTCAGCAGCCCGGGACTTGCAGACCACAAGGTCGCGGTCTGAATCAGCACATTTCGAGGAGAACGATCATGGGTCGTCTAGCGCTGCTTCTACTTACTGCCTGCCTCAGCGTCACGGCCATGGCTGCCGACGCGATCAAAGGTGAACGCCAGGAAAAATTCGGCGACGTGACGGTGCACTACAACACCTTCAACTCAACGTTCCTGACGCCGGACATCGCCAAGGCTGCGCAGCTCACCCGCAGCAAGAACCAGGGCGTGATCAACATTTCCGTACTCAAGGACGGCAAGCCGCAGATGGCCCAGGTCAGCGGTACGGTCAAGGACCTGACCAGCCAAAGTGTGCCACTGGATTTCAGGCAGATTACCGAGCAAGGCGCGATCTACTACATCGCCCAATACCCGGTCCCGCAGCAGGAAACCCGCACCTTCGAGATCAAGGTGCAGACCGGTGACAAAATCAACACCATCAATTTCAACCAAGAGCTCTTCCCCGGCGAATGATCAACTTCACGCAACTCGTATTGGCCAGCCATAACGCCGGCAAACTCAAGGAACTCCAGGCCATGCTCGGCGAATCGGTGCAACTGCGCTCGATCGGCGAGTTCAGCAGCGTGGAGCCTGAAGAAACCGGTCTGTCGTTCGTCGAGAACGCCATCCTCAAGGCCCGCAATGCCGCGCGCATTTCCGGCCTGCCGGCCCTGGCGGACGATTCCGGCCTGGCGGTGGATTTTCTTGGCGGTGCGCCGGGCATCTACTCGGCGCGTTATGCCGATGGCAAAGGCGATGCGGCGAACAATGCCAAGTTGCTCGAGGCGTTGAAGGACGTGCCTGAAACCGAGCGTGGCGCGCAATTCGTCTGCGTGCTGGCGCTGGTGCGGCATGCCGACGATCCGCTGCCGATTCTCTGCGAAGGCCTGTGGCACGGGCGCATCCTGACCCAGGCCAGCGGCGAACACGGTTTTGGCTACGACCCGCTGTTCTGGGTGCCGGAACGTGATTGCTCCAGCGCCGAACTCAGTCCGGGCGACAAGAACCAGATCAGTCACCGCGCCCGTGCAATGGATCTGCTGCGCCAGCGACTGGGCTTGAAATGACCCGCGAATCCTCCGCGTCGTCGCTGATCTTCGGCGGCGCCGCGCAATCGCCTCGGGCCGCCCTGCCTGTGCTGCCGCCTCTGGCGCTGTACATCCACATCCCGTGGTGCGTACGTAAATGCCCTTATTGCGACTTCAACTCCCACACCGCCAGCCCCGTGCTCCCGGAAGAAGAGTATGTCGACGCATTACTGGCTGACCTCGATCAGGACCTGCACGCTGTCTACGGCCGCGAGCTGAGCTCGATCTTTTTCGGTGGCGGCACGCCCAGCCTGTTCAGTGCCCAGGCCTTAGGTCGCCTGCTCAAAGGCGTGGAGCAACGCATTGCCTTTGCCAGCGACATCGAGATCACGCTGGAAGCCAATCCGGGGACCTTCGAACAAGAGAAGTTCATCGCCTACCGAGCGCTGGGCATCAATCGCCTGTCGATTGGCATCCAGAGTTTCCAGCAAGAAAAACTCAATGCCTTGGGTCGCATCCACAACGGTGATGAGGCCGTACGCGCCGCCGGCATGGCTCGTCAAGCGGGGTTCGATAACTTCAACCTGGACTTGATGCATGGCTTGCCCGATCAATCACTGGAAGACGCCCTGAGCGACTTGCGCCAAGCCATCGCCCTGAAGCCGACCCACCTCTCCTGGTATCAGCTGACGCTGGAGCCGAACACCGTATTCTGGAACCAGCCCCCGACGCTGCCGGAAGACGACACCCTATGGGATATCCAGGAAGCCGGGCAGGCGCTGTTGGCTGAACACGGTTACGCGCAGTATGAAGTCTCGGCTTATGCCCAGCCAGGTCGCCCGGCGCGGCATAACCTCAATTACTGGAGCTTTGGCGACTTCATCGGCATCGGTGCCGGTGCCCACGGCAAGCTCAGCCATCCGGACGGGCGCATCGTACGCACCTGGAAAACCCGGCTGCCGAAGGATTACCTGAACCCGGCCAAACAGTTCAAGGCTGGCGAGAAAGCGCTGACCGATGAAGAGATGCCGTTCGAATTCCTGATGAACGCCCTGCGCCTGACCGAGGGCGTCGAATCGCGACTGTACCCGGAACGCACCGGCATGCCCCTTGAAAGCCTTGCCCAAAGCCGCCGCGAAGCCGAACAAAGCGGGCTTTTACAGGTCGAACCGTCACGTCTGGCGGCTACCGAACGCGGACAACTCTTCCTCAACGACTTGCTGCAGAAATTTCTGACATAAGGAAATCGAATGGATTTGGTACTCGACCTGCTCGCCACCGCGTCTCGCTGGAGCCGCAGCAACCTCTCGGAAATCGCTCTCGCCCTGGTCGGTTGCCTGCTGGTGCTGTTCGGTGCGGATTTCAAAGGCTGGGTCGAGCAACGCCTGGGCAGCATCGCCGGCGCCTTGCGCGTACCGCTGATGTCGCTGCTGTGCATGATCGGTAGCGGTGCGGCGCTGATCTACGCCACGCCGTGGATCGTCAAGGGCTTGAGCCAGTTCAACAATTACAGCCTGGCGCCGGTATTGTTGGTGGTGCTGGTGCTTATCGGCGTAGTCGCCGACCGCCGCTGATTTCAGCCATAACCGAAAACAATGGTGGGAGCGAGCCTGCTCGCGAAGGCGGTGTATCAGGCAGCATTTCTGTTGACTGACACTCCCTCTTCGCGAGCAGGCTCGCTCCCACAGTTCGTACGGTGTGAAGCTTAAGACTGCTTTTCGAACTTCAGATCCCACACGCCATGCCCAAGACGTTCGCCACGGCGTTCGAACTTGGTGATCGGGCGCTCGGCCGGGCGTGGCACGCACTTGCCGTCTTCGGCGAGGTTGCGGTAACCCGGTGCGACGTTCATCACTTCCAGCATGTATTCGGCATAGGGCTCCCAGTCGGTGGCCATGTGCAGGATACCGCCGACCTTCAACTTGCTACGCACCAGCTCCGCGAAGGACGCCTGAACGATACGACGCTTGTGGTGACGGCTCTTGTGCCATGGGTCCGGGAAAAACAGCATCAGGCGATCAAGGCTGTTATCGGCCACGCAGCGGTTGAGCACTTCGATGGCATCGCAATCGTAGACCCGCAGGTTGGTCAAACCCTGGGTCAACACGCCATTGAGCAGCGCGCCAACACCTGGACGGTGAACCTCGACGCCGATGAAATCCTGCTCCGGCGAAGCCGCGGCCATTTCCAGCAGCGAATGCCCCATGCCGAAGCCGATCTCCAGCGAGCGCGGTGCCGAGCGACCGAACACCTGGTCGAAGTCCACCGGCGCGTCGGCCAGGGGCAGTACGAACAGCGGCGCGCCCTGCTCCAGGCCACGTTGCTGGCCTTCGGTCATGCGCCCGGCGCGCATCACGAAACTCTTGATGCGGCGGTGTTGGCGCTCGTCGCCTTCTTCCGTCTGGATTGGCGTGTCGTTCGATTCAGTCATCAAAGGCTCTTACTTGATCAGACCATCCAGCGGCGAAGAGGCGCTGGCATAGAGTTTTTTCGGCATGCGGCCGGCGAGGTAGGCCAGGCGGCCTGCGACGATCGCGTGTTTCATGGCTTCGGCCATCATGATCGGCTGCTGGGCGTGAGCGATGGCCGAGTTCATCAGCACCGCATCGCAGCCCAGCTCCATGGCGATAGTGGCGTCGGAAGCGGTACCGACACCGGCATCCACCAGCACTGGAATTTTTGCTTCTTCAAGGATGATCTGCAGGTTGTACGGGTTGCAGATCCCCAGTCCCGAACCGATCAGGCCGGCCAGCGGCATCACCGCGATGCAGCCGATTTCCGCCAGTTGACGGGCGATGATCGGGTCGTCGCTGGTGTAGACCATCACGTCGAAGCCTTCCTTGACCAGCGTTTCGGCGGCCTTGAGGGTTTCGATCACGTTGGGGAACAGGGTTTTCTGGTCGGCCAGCACTTCCAGCTTGACCAGATTGTGGCCGTCGAGCAGCTCACGGGCCAGACGGCAGGTGCGCACGGCTTCGATGGCGTCGTAGCAACCGGCGGTGTTTGGCAGGAAGGTGTAGCGATCCGGCGACAGCACTTCGAGCAGGTTCGGCTCGCCTTCAATCTGGCCCAGGTTGGTGCGGCGCACGGCGAAGGTGACGATCTCGGCACCCGAGGCCTCGATGGCCTGACGGGTTTCTTCCATGTCACGGTACTTGCCGGTACCCACCAGCAAACGCGACTGGTAAGTACGACCGGCCAGAACAAAAGGCTTGTCGCTGCGAACGATGCTCATGGGGAATCCTCTTTAAGGGTGAGGGTCTTGCAGAATTCTGTGCCCTTGCAGGCCGGGCGGCTAGCCGCCGCCGATGGCGTGCACGACTTCGACATTGTCACCGTCGTTGAGCGTGGTATCGGCATGCTGGCTGCGCGGGACGATATCCAGATTGAGTTCGACCGCCACCCGGCGTCCGGTCAGGTCCAGACGGGTCAGCAGGGCCGCAACGGTTTCACCGTCGGGCAGTTCAAAGGATTCACCGTTCAACTGAATGCGCATGTCGAATGCCGCCATCATTTTTTGGGGCTGGCATTCTAGCCCGATCATGACCTAAAGGTCAGCAACAAGCGTCAAGCGGTCAACGGCAAGCGCCAGGCGGCTAGGCCCAGGCAAAGCCAGCCGATAAGGAACGCCAGGCCACCGAACGGTGTGATGATGCCCAGCTTGCTGACTCCCGTCAGCGTCAGCACGTACAGGCTACCGGAGAACAGCACAATGCCGATGGCAAAGGATGCGCCGGCCCAGGTAACGAGACGCCCCGGGATCTGCACAGCCAGCAACGCCACACCCAGCAATGCCAGGGTGTGCACCAGTTGATAGGTGACGCCGGTATGGAAAATTGCCAGATACTCGGCGCTCAGGCGGTTTTTCAGGCCATGGGCGGCGAACGCCCCGAGACCGACACCGGTGAAGCCGAAAAAAGCGGCCAGCATCAAAAAGCCACGCAGCATGAAGAACTCCAGTCAGTCTCGATCCACAGGGTCTGTATAATGGCCCGCTCAACGGGTTCGGCCAAGCCATCTCTATGCTGCGTATCTATTTCCGTCGTTTCGCCAAGGCCGTGCTCTGGTTCATGGGTGCCAGTGTAGTGTTGGTGCTGATTTTTCGCGTGGTGCCGCCGCCCGGAACAATGCTGATGGTCGAACGCAAGATCGAATCCTGGTTCGATGGCGAGCCCATCGACCTGCAACGTACCTGGAAACCCTGGGATGAAATCTCCGACGACCTTAAAGTCGCGGTGATTGCCGGCGAAGACCAGAAATTTCCCGAGCATTGGGGCTTTGACTTCGGCGCGATCCAGAAAGCACTGGCCCACAACGAGCTCGGTGGCACCATCCGGGGTGCCAGCACCCTGAGCCAGCAGGTGTCGAAAAACCTGTTCCTGTGGTCCGGCCGCAGCTGGTTGCGCAAAGGCCTGGAGGCCTGGTTTACCGGGTTGATCGAAGTGCTCTGGCCCAAGCAGCGGATTCTTGAGGTGTATCTCAACAGCGTCGAGTGGGATGACGGAGTGTTTGGGGCAGAGGCGGCGGCCAGGCATCATTTTGGCGTGAGCGCAAAAGGTCTCAGTCGCCAGCAATCGAGCTTGCTGGCGGCCGTATTGCCGAATCCGCGAGTATGGAGTGCCAGCCATCCCACCGCTTACGTGGCACGGCGTGCGGGCTGGATTCGGCGGCAGATGAGTCAGTTGGGTGGGGACAGCTACCTGGTGGGGCTCAATGATTCGCGCCGGGCGCCTTGGGAACAATAGACGATCACAATTTTCCAGACACTGATGCCCCCCTGTGGGAGCGAGCCTGCTCGCGAAAGCGATTGATCACATTTGTGCTGGCTGACTTGACGCTTTCGCGAGCAGGCTCGCTCCCACAGGGGCCAAGCTGATATTGAAAAATAGGCACCAACAAAAACGCCCCGATCGATGACCGGGGCGTTTTTTATTGCCTTTCGCGCGGGTTACGCGGCGATGGACAGTTTGAGCTTGTTCATCGCGCTCTTCTCGAGCTGGCGAATACGCTCGGCCGACACGTTGTACTTCTGTGCCAGGTCGTGCAGCGTGGACTTTTCTTCTGCCAGCCAGCGCTGGTAAAGGATGTCGCGGCTGCGGTCGTCCAGCACTTCCAGCGCTTCGTGCAGGTTGTGGTTGGAATTGTCGCTCCAGTCGGCATCTTCCAGCTGACGAGCCGGGTCGTACCGGTGGTCTTCCAGATAGTTGGCCGGTGACTGGAAGGCGCTGTCGTCGTCGGCTTCGGCCGCCGGGTCGAAGGCCATGTCGTGACCGGTCAGGCGACTTTCCATCTCGCGCACTTCCCGCGGCTCGACCCCGAGGCTTTCCGCCACACGGTGGACTTCCTCGTTGTTCAGCCACGCCAGGCGTTTTTTCTGGCTGCGCAGGTTGAAGAACAGCTTGCGCTGGGCCTTGGTGGTCGCGACTTTCACGATCCGCCAGTTACGCAGGATGAATTCGTGGATCTCCGCCTTGATCCAGTGCACGGCAAAGGATACCAGGCGCACGCCCATTTCCGGGTTGAAGCGCTTCACGGCCTTCATCAGGCCGACGTTACCTTCCTGGATCAGGTCAGCCTGGGCCAGGCCGTAGCCGGAATAGCTACGGGCGATATGTACGACAAAACGCAGGTGGGCGAGCACCATCTGCCGAGCCGCCTCAAGATCCTGCTCATAATAGAGACTCTCGGCCAGTTCACGCTCCTGCTCCGGCGTCAGCAATGGAATGCTGTTGACGGTGTGCACATAGGCCTCCAGGTTCGCACCCGGGACCAGAGCATATGCAGGCTGCAAAGAATTGGTCATACGAAAAAACCTCCCACTTACATACTCGTGCCATTGGCACTGCGAAAATTGACCGGAAACCGAAAGACAAGTTCCCCTAAAAACTGCAAGGTCAATACGCGCAAAAAAGATTCTACTTCGGCGCCAGCTCCCTGAGATGACGTGCGACTGCAATCCATGCACCGATATAACCCAACAGCACCGCGCCTAGCAAGAGAGACAGACCGTCGGCAACCGGTACGCCGGCCAGTGCGAAATCACTGCCGTACAACCCGGCCAAGCCGACCACCGCATCGTTCAGCCAGTTCAGGCCGAACGCCAATACGCCCCAGGAAAGAATCCCCGCACCGAAACCATACAGCGCCCCCATGTAGAGAAATGGTCTGCGCACATAGCTGTCAGTGCCGCCTACGAGTTTAATCACTTCTATCTCTGTGCGGCGGTTTTCAATATGAAGACGAATGGTATTGCCTATCACCAAAAGTAATGCAGAAACCAGAAGCACGGTCAGACCGAAGACAAATCGGTCGCCCAGCTTGAGGATGGCTGCCAGACGCTCGACCCAGACTAGATCAAGCTGCGCCTGTTGTACCTTCGGCAGTTCGGAAAGTTTTTGTCTTAATGCTTCAAGAGCTGGCTTGTCGACCTCGGTCGGCGTTACCAACACCACGCCAGGCAGCGGGTTTTCCGGCAGTTCCTTGAGCGCTTCGCCCAGGCCCGACTGCTGCTGGAACTCTTCCAGCGCCTGGTCCCGACCGACGTATTCGGCATCGGCCACCCCAGGGATACCCTTGATCTGTTCGCGCAGCGCCTCGCCATCCGTCGCGCTGGCCTCGAGTTGCAGATACAGGGAGATCTGCGCCGCGCGTTGCCAGGAACCGCCAAGGCGCTCGACGTTACTTAGCAAAAGTGACAGGCCCATGGGCAGACTCAAGGCAACCGCCATCACCATGCAAGTGAAAAAGCTGCCGATGGGCTGCTTGCCCAGGCGACGCAAGCTGTCGAGCAGGCTGGCGCGATGACTTTCGATCCAGGCGCGCAACAGCGTGGCGAAATCCGGGCCATCATCGTCGTCGTGTTTTTTCTTCTGCGGTTGCGGGTCGGCGGCCTTGGGGGCCACGCGCTCGGAAACCTTCGGACTGCGAGTAGCACTCATTCGCCGGCCTCCCCATCGCCGATCAATCGGCCGCGTTGCAGCGTCAGCATGCGATGGCGCATGCGCGCAATCAGGGCCAGGTCGTGGCTGGCGATCAGCACGCTGGTGCCCAGGCGGTTGATGTCTTCGAACACACCCATGATTTCCGCCGCCAGACGCGGGTCGAGGTTACCGGTCGGTTCGTCCGCCAGCAGCAGGGCCGGGCGGTGGACGATCGCGCGGGCGATACCGACGCGTTGTTGCTGACCGGTGGACAAGTCGCCGGGATACAGGTCGGTCTTGTCCGACAGCGCCACGCGCTCCAGCGCCGAGTCCACGCGCTTGGCGATTTCGGCCTTGGACAAACCGAGGATCTGCAACGGCAGCGCGACGTTATTGAATACCGTGCGATCGAACAGCAGTTGGTGGTTCTGGAACACCACGCCGATCTGCCGACGCAGGAAGGGGATCTGTGCGTTGCTGATGGTGCTCAGGTCTTGCCCGGCCAGCAGCAGCTTGCCGCTGGTTGGACGCTCCATGGCCAGCAACAGCCGCAGCAAGGTGCTCTTGCCGGCACCGGAATGGCCCGTTACAAACAAAAATTCGCCCCGACGGACTCGAAAGCTCAGCTCATGCAAGCCGACGTGACCGTTCGGGTAGCGTTTACCGACCTGTTCGAAACGAATCATGAACGCTCCCGTTCGGCAAACAGTGCCTGGACAAAGGGTTCAGCTTCAAAAGTGCGCAAATCGTCGATGCCTTCACCGACGCCGATATAGCGGATCGGCAGGCCAAACTGCTTGGCCAGGGCGAAAATCACCCCACCCTTGGCGGTCCCGTCGAGCTTGGTCAGCGCCAGGCCAGTCAGTTCGACAGTCTGGTTGAATTGCTTGGCCTGGTTGATGGCGTTCTGCCCGGTGCCGGCATCGAGTACCAGCAACACCTCGTGCGGCGCGTCGGCATCGAGCTTGCCGATCACCCGGCGAACCTTTTTCAGCTCTTCCATCAGATTGTCTTTGGTGTGCAGGCGACCGGCGGTGTCGGCGATCAGCACATCGATGCCACGGGCCTTGGCGGCCTGGACGGCGTCGAAAATCACCGAAGCCGAATCGGCCCCGGTGTGCTGGGCGATGACTGGAATCTTGTTGCGCTCGCCCCAGACCTGCAATTGCTCGACCGCAGCAGCGCGGAAGGTGTCGCCGGCGGCCAGCATGACTTTCTTGCCTTCCAGCTGCAGTTTTTTCGCCAACTTGCCGATGGTAGTGGTTTTACCGGCGCCGTTGACGCCCACCACCAGGATCACGAACGGCTTGTTCTGCGAGGTGATTTTCAGCGGCTGTTCGACAGGCTTGAGCATGGCGGCCAGCTCGGCCTGCAGGGATTTGTACAACGCGTCGGAATCGGCCAGCTCCTTGCGCGCGACCTTCTGGGTCAGGCGCTGGATGATCACTGACGTAGCCTCGACACCCACGTCGGCGGTCAGGAGGCGGGTTTCGAGGTCATCGAGCAGTTCGTCATCGATGGCTTTCCTGCCCAGGAACAGGCTGGCCATGCCTTCGCCGATGCTGGCACTGGTCTTGGACAGGCCTTGCTTGAGGCGGGCGAAGAAACCGGCTTTGGTTTCTTCGGTGCGTACCGGCTCGACTGGAACTTCGATAGGGGCAGCGACAACAGGAGCAATAACAGGTGCAGGTGCAGGTGCAGGTGCAGGTGCAGGTGCAGGTTCTGGCGCTTGGACAATCGGTGCAACCGGTGGGACGAATGCATTGACCGCCGGTGGCGGCGCAGCCTCAACGACGGGCGCCACGACCGGCTCGACCACGGGTACCTTAACCGGCTCAGGCGCAGAAACCGCCTGCGCCGGAATCGGAGGTGTCACGTGCGGTGCCAAGTCATTTTCGACCAGCGCCACCGGCTCTTCCGCCACCGGCAAGGTCAACCAGGGCTCGGTGACCGGGGTCAGCGGCAATTCGGCGACGACTTCAGTCGCTGCCTCGACAAGCGGTTGCAGCGCCGGCTCGGCGATCGGCGAAACAACCGGCGCAGGCTCGGCGTTTATTACCGGCGCGGGCGTTGGCTCAGGAAGTGGTTGTGGCTGTTCGACGACGGGTTCCTGCGGCTTTTTGCGCAGCCATCCGAACAGGCTTTTCTTTTCACCAGCCGCAGCTGGGGTCTTCTTGTCGTCGTTGGAACCAAACATGGAGGACGGCTATCTCACGGTAGCGACGCGCCAACGGGCGCCCCGGCAAATGAATATTCGATGCAGAACAGACTGCGATTGACCCAGCTTGTTCATGCGCAACATTTTGTCGAGGTGCAAAAGGCACCCTGCAAAAACGATTTCACTAAGGACTGATGGCGGAAAATCGGCGAAAAAGCAGAGTTTAGCTGATAAACCACAGCTTACTGCCGCAAACCCAAACAACCTGATCAAACGTAAAGGCCTGATAGGCGTGGCCGCCAGTAAAACGGATCAGTATCCTAGCACCCTCTCGCCCGCTGAAGCTAAGAACAAGCGGGCAGCCCCAAAGGTTTAAAAACGAATGAATGCCCTAGCCCGCCGCGCTGCAGGCCTGCTGATCAGCACACTTTGCCTGCCCCTTTCGGCCCTGGCGGCCGACCCGCAACCGACCCACGAATTCACCCTCGACAATGGCTTGAAGGTCGTCGTGCGCGAAGACCATCGCGCCCCGGTGGTGGTTTCCCAAGTCTGGTACAAGGTTGGCTCCAGCTACGAGACGCCCGGCCAGACCGGCCTGTCCCATGCCCTGGAACACATGATGTTCAAGGGCAGCGAAAAAGTCGGCCCTGGCGAAGCGTCGCTGATCCTGCGCGACCTCGGCGCAGAAGAAAACGCCTTCACCAGCGACGATTTCACGGCCTATTACCAGGTCCTGGCCCGCGACCGCCTGGGCGTGGCCTTCGAGCTGGAGGCCGATCGCATGGCCAGTCTGCGGCTGCCGCCCGACGAGTTCGCTCGCGAGATCGAAGTCATCAAGGAAGAGCGGCGCCTGCGCACAGACGACAAACCCATGTCCAAGGCTTACGAGCGCTTCAAGGCCATGGCTTACCCGGCCAGCGGCTATCACACGCCGACCATTGGCTGGATGGCAGACCTGGACCGCATGAAAGTCGAAGAGCTGCGTCACTGGTACCAATCCTGGTACGTGCCCAACAACGCCACGCTGGTGGTGGTCGGCGACGTGACGCCGGACGAGGTCAAGACCCTGGCCCAGCGCTACTTCGGTCCGATCGCCCGGCGTGAGGTGCCGTCGGCGAAGATTCCGCTGGAACTGGCCGAGCCCGGCGAACGCAAGATCACCCTGCATGTGAAGACCCAATTGCCCAGCCTGATGCTGGCCTTCAACGTGCCAAGCATCGCCACCACTGACGACAAGCGCCTGGTCAATGCCCTGCGGCTGATCTCGGCCCTGCTCGACGGCGGCTACAGCGGACGCATCCCGACTCAATTGGAGCGTGGCGAAGAACTGGTGTCCGGTGGCTCGTCGAGCTACGACGCCTACACCCGCGGCGACAGCCTGTTCACCCTGTCGGCAACGCCCAACAGCCAGAAGAACAAGACCATCGCCCAGGCCGAAGCCGGCTTGTGGAAGCTGCTTGAGCAACTGAAAACCACCGCGCCGACCGCCGAAGAACTGGAACGCGTAAGGGCGCAGGTCATCGCCGGGCTGGTGTACGAGCGCGACTCGATCACCAGCCAGGCCACCGCCATCGGCCAGCTGGAAACCGTCGGCCTGTCGTGGAAACTGATGGACACCGAACTCGCCGAACTGGAAAGCGTGACACCGCAAGACATCCAGAACGCCGCCAAGCTGTATTTCACCCGCGAACGTCTCAGCGTCGCCCATGTTCTGCCGGAGGAGACGACTCATGAGTGAACATAAAAAACCGCGCCTGGCCCTGCTCGGCCTGATCGCAGTCGCCCTGATCGGGTCGGCCGCGTTCTATTTTTCCAGGACCAATGACTCCGTTGCCAGTGAAGCGCTGGACAAGGCCAAGGCCAGCCAGAAGCTGCAGTCGTTGACTGAACTCAACGGCAAGGCCCCGAGCCACCGTAAGCTCGATGTGCAGACCTGGAACACTGCAGAAGGCGCCAAGGTGTTGTTCGTCGAAGCCCGTGAGCTACCGATGTTCGACATGCGCCTGATCTTTGCCGCCGGCAGCAGCCAGGACGGTGACGCTCCTGGCCTGGCGCTACTGACCAACGCCATGCTCAATGAAGGCGTGGCTGGCAAGGATGTCAGCGCCATTGCCCAGGGCTTCGAAGGCCTGGGCGCCGATTTCGGTAACGGTGCCTACAAAGACATGGCGGTTGCCTCACTGCGTAGTCTCAGCGCCGCGGACAAACGTGAACCCGCCTTGAAGCTGTTCGCCGAAGTGGTCGGTAAACCGACCTTCCCCGCCGACTCGTTTACCCGCATCAAGAACCAGATGCTCGCCGGTTTCGAATACCAGAAACAGAACCCCGGCAAACTCGCCAGCCTCGAGTTGATGAACCGTTTGTACGGCAATCACCCCTACGCGCACGCCAGTGATGGCACGGCGCATACCGTTCCGGCCGTCACCCTTGCGCAACTGCGCGCGTTCCACCAGAAAGCCTATGCCGCAGGCAACGTGGTGATCGCGCTGGTCGGCGACCTGTCCCGCGCCGAAGCCGAAGCCATTGCCGCGCAGGTATCGGCCGCCCTGCCCAAAGGTCCGGCCCTGCCGAAGATCGAGCAACCCGCCGAACCCAAGGCCAGCATCGGCCATATCGAGTTCCCGTCCAAGCAAACCAACCTGATGCTGGCGCAGCTGGGCATCGACCGCGACGATCCGGATTACGCGGCACTGTCCATGGGCAACCAGATCCTCGGTGGTGGCGGTTTTGGCACTCGACTGATGAGCGAAGTACGCGAAAAGCGTGGCCTGGCGTATGGTGTTTACTCAGGTTTCAGCCCGATGCAGGCACGTGGCCCGTTCATGATCAACCTGCAGACCCGCGCCGAAATGAGCGAAGGCACCCTGAAACTGGTGCAGGATGTACTCGCCGACTACCTCAAGACCGGTCCGACCGAAAAAGAGCTCGACGACGCCAAGCGCGAACTGGCCGGCAGCTTCCCGCTGTCCACCGCCAGCAACGCCGATATCGTCGGCCAGCTGGGCGCGATTGGCTTCTATGGCTTGCCACTCAGCCACCTGGAAGACTTCATGCAGCAGTCGCAGAACCTGACCGTCGAGCAGGTCAAGGCAGCAATGAACAAACACCTCAGTACGGACAAGCTGGTCATCGTCAGCGCTGGCCCCACCGTGCCGCAAAAGCCGTTGCCGGCCCCTACTGATAAACCCACCGAGCAACCGCTCGGGGTTCCGGAGCATTAATGGCCACTTCTCGCCCGAAAAAACCTGTCCACAACGTGCATAACGGTGTGAACCAGCTGCGCATCATCGGCGGCGAATGGCGCAGCCGCAAACTGAGCTTCCCCGACGCTCCAGGCCTGCGCCCGACGCCCGACCGGGTGCGTGAAACCCTGTTCAACTGGCTCGCACCCTACGTCCCGGGCGCCAAGGTGCTCGATCCATTCACCGGCAGCGGCGCGCTGTTTCTCGAAGCCTTGTCCCGTGGCGCAGCCATGGGCCAAGCGCTGGATGCCAGCAGCCTTGCGGTGTCCAGCCTCAAGGAGCACCTGGGCACGCTGCGCTGCACCACCGGCCAGGTCCAGACCGCCGATGCCCTGCGTTATCTGGAAACTCAGCCAGCGATTGCCTACGACCTGGTGTTCCTCGACCCGCCGTTCAACCAGAACCTGCTGCCTGCCGTTTGCACGCTGCTCGAAGAGCGCCAGTGGCTGGCCGAAGATGCCTGGGTGTACACCGAAAGCGAAAGCGCACCCTCGACCCTCGGCTTGCCGGGCAACTGGCGCCTGCACCGGGAGCAAAAATCCGGACGGGTCTATTATTCGTTATGGCAACGTATGGCAGAGATCGCCGGTTAATCGACCGGCCTGTACAAGGGGCGCGCCTCCATGCAGGCGTGCACCACTGCATCGAGACGAATCGTGTCCCATCCGCCAGAACGCTTCACCCCAGCCTTCGGCCTCGGCAATCCGCACTTGCAGACCTTGTGGGGCCCACTGTGGCGCAAAACCACCCACCTGCAACGTGAGCGTGAACGCCTGTGGCTTGAAGATGGCGACTTCCTCGACCTTGACTGGCATGGCCCGCACACTGTCGATGCGCCTCTGGTCCTGGTGCTGCACGGACTGACCGGTTCGTCGAATTCACCTTATGTTGCCGGCATACAGAAAGCGCTGGGCGACCAGGGCTGGGCCAGTGTCGCGCTGAACTGGCGCGGTTGCTCCGGCGAACCCAATCTGTTGCCGCGCAGCTATCATTCCGGCGCCAGTGAAGACCTGGCCGAAACCATCAGGCACCTGCGGGCAAAGCGTCCACTCGCACCGCTGTATGCCGTCGGTTATTCCCTGGGCGGCAATGTGCTGCTCAAGCATCTGGGCGAGACCGGCAGTGCCAGCGGCGTGCTCGGCGCGGTGGCGGTATCGGTGCCGTTTCGCCTGGACCAGTGCGCCGACCGCATCGGCCAGGGCTTCTCCAAGGTCTATCAGGCGCATTTCATGCGCGAGATGCTGGCCTACATCAAGAACAAGCAACGCCAGTTTCAGCATGATGGGCGCGAGGAGGGTCTCGCGGCACTCGCTGCGCTGGGCTCGCTGGAAAACATGCGCACGTTCTGGGATTTCGATGGCCGGGTGACCGCGCCCCTCAATGGTTTCGCGGATGCCCAGGACTACTATCGCCGCGCATCGAGCCGCTACTTCCTCGGCGAAATCTGCACGCCCACCCTGATCATTCAGGCTGCCGATGACCCCTTCGTTTTTCCCCACAGCCTGCCGCAGGCTGACGAATTGTCAGCCTGCACGCAATTCGAATTGCAGGCCCGGGGCGGGCATGTCGGATTTGTCGATGGCTCGTTCCGCCAACCAGGGTACTACCTGGAGCGGCGCATTCCGCAGTGGCTGACTACCGTGGGACGCGGCTAGGCCATGGGCAACACCCAGGGCGAGTCCATCCACTTCTGGCAAACGGCGCCGTTGGCCGGGATCGAGCTGTTGTCGGCACGCTACATCGATCACCGTTTCGCCCCCCATGTGCATGATGGCTATGTGATCGGCATGATCATGGCCGGCGCCCAGCGTTACCGCTATCGCGGCGCCGAACACCTGGCAGGCAGTGGCACACTGGTGCTGATCAACCCTGATGAACTGCACACAGGCCACAAGGGTACGGAAGACGGCTGGTTGTACCGGGCGTTTTATCCCGACAGCGGGCAGATTCTTTCCCTGCTGGCCGAGCTGGAGCTGCCGACTCATAACCTGCCGGCGTTCGGCGCCACGCTGTATCGCGACCAGGATCTGGTAAATGGCTTCTGTCAGTTGCATCGCTTGCTGGAAAGCCCGGCCACAGCCCTTCAACAGCAGACTGCCTGGCGGGAGCTGATGCTGTCACTGCTGCAACGTCACGCAGCGGTTCCCGTTGCCGGCAAACCGGGCAAGGAGCACCGGGCAGTAAAATTGGCCAAGGAGCTGCTGCAGGCACAATTGACGGCGCCGCCTTCGCTGGAAGAACTGGCGGCGGCGGTGAATTTGTCGCCTTTCCACTTCGCACGGGTGTTCCGCCGCGCCACCGGCATGCCGCCGCACACGTGGCTGATGCAGCAACGCATCGCTCGGGCGCGGGCGTTATTGCAGGGGGGATGCTTGCCGCTGGAGGTTGCGACGCAATTGGGGTTTGCCGACCAGAGTCATTTGAGCCGGCAGTTCAAGCAGGTGTATGGCGTTGGACCTGGGGCGTATCGCAGCGCCCGGCAGTTTCTCTGATCTTGAAGACGACGAAAACCTAATGTGGGAGCGGGCTTGCTCGCGAATGCGGTTTATCAGCCGGCATCAACATTGACTGTTACACCGCATTCGCGAGCAAGCCCGCTCCCACAGGGGGTTTGTGATTATTCGCCGGTGGCAACGCCCCGCGCAGGATCATTGATCCACTCGCTCCACGAACCGGCATAAAGCGCCCCTAACGGATAACCCGCCAGGCACAGGGCGAACAGGTTATGGCACGCCGTCACACCGGAGCCGCAATACGCCACCAGATCGGCCGGCGAGCGCTCGCCGAGTTTTGCGGCAAACCGCTGCTTGAGCTGGTCGGGTGGCAGGAAACGCCCGTCGCTGCCCAAGTTGTCGGTGAAGGCCGCACATTGCGCACCAGGAATGTGGCCGGCAATCGGGTCGATCGGTTCAACCTCGCCCTTGAAGCGCGGCAAGGCACGGGCATCGAGCAAGGTCAGCGCGGGTTGGCCCAGGCGTTTCTGCAACTGCTCGGCACTGAGGATCAGCGCGCTGTCCGGTACACCGGTAAATGTGCCGCGGCTGCTCGACGGTGGGTCCAGGCTCAGGGGCAAGCCCGCGGCGTGCCAGGCCTTAAGCCCGCCGTCGAGGATAAACACGCCGTCACACTTGCCCAACCAGGCCAGCAACCACCAGGCCCGCGCTGCAAAGGCACCCGGACCGTCGTCGTACAAGACCACTTCGCTGTCGGCGTTGATGCCCCACGCCTGCAGGCGTTCGATCAAGTCCGCCGGCTCGGGCAATGGATGGCGCCCGGTCACGCCCTTGACCACTTTGCCACTCAGGTCGCGCTCAAGATCGGCAAAAGACGAGCCGGCGATGTGCCCTTGTGCGTAGCTGCGCTGGCCGTAATCCGGGTCTTCGAGAGCAAAACGACAATCAAGAATCACCAACCCTGGCTGGTCCTTTTTCAGGTCCAGTGCTTGCGGGCTGATCAGTTGCGCAATGGGCATAACGGGCTCCTGTGATGGGCTGTTTTCGATCCTGCTGCATTCGTTATTTCATACTTCTTCCAATGCCTGGGCCAACGGCACGTAAAACTCTTCAAACAGCGCATCGACCGCATCGCGAGCCTGATCCGTGACGAAACCCGCCTCCAGCACCAACACCTGGTACACGCCGCGCTTGATGGCTTGTTCGCTGAGGTGGCTGGAGTTTTCCCGCGTGGTGCACAAAAAACGCACCCAGGAGGTGAGGATGATCCAGGCATTGATCGTCAGGGACTCGATCTGCACCCGATCCATCTTCAGGATGCCGGCGGCGACAAAACCCTCGTAGATGGCGGCGCCCTGAATCACGCAGCGCTGGGAAAAGCGCCGGTAGCGGGCCGCCAGTTCCGGGTCACTGTCGAGCAAGTGCTCCAGGTCCCGGTGCAGGAACCGGTAGCGCCACATGGCTGACAACAGCTCCTTGAGGTAGAAACGCTTGTCTTGCACCGTGGCGGCGCGCCCCTGTGGCGGACGCAGGAAGCTGTCCACCAGGCTCTCATACTCACCGAACAGCACGGCGATGATCGCCTGCTTATTAGGAAAGTGGTAGTACAGGTTGCCCGGAGAAATCTCCATGTGGGCGGCGATGTGGTTGGTGCTGATGCTGCGCTCGCCCTGCTGGTTGAACAGCTCCAGGCTGTTCTGCACGATGCGCTCGCTGGTTTTTATCCTTGGGGCCATGGCTTGAGCTTAAATTCAGAGTGCGATGAGGGCATCTTACGGCCTATCCGCGAGCGATAAAACAAAGCGGTGCCGAGGATGGTATTTGACTTTTTAGAGTATAGACTCTAAAAATGCGCTCACTACAAAAAATCCGGAGCCGACCATGACTGCTGACATTTCCTACCTGCAAAATATCCAGCAGCCCCTGCAAGAGCTTCAGACCCTGTTCGACGCACAGCGCGCGGCCTACGCTGCCAACCCGATGCCGCCCGCGGCCCAGCGCCAGCAATGGCTCAAGGCCCTACGTGATTTGCTGGACAACGAACGCCAGGCCCTGATCGATGCGATCAGCCAGGATTTCAGCAACCGCAGTGCCGATGAAACCCTGCTCGCCGAACTGATGCCCAGCCTGCACGGCATTCATCACGCCAGCCGCCACCTCAAGGGCTGGATGCGCGCGTCGCGGCGCAAGGTCGGTGTCGCGTTCCAGCCGGCTTCGGCGAAGGTGGTCTACCAGCCACTGGGCGTGGTCGGGGTCATCGTGCCGTGGAACTATCCACTGTACCTGGCCGTCGGGCCTTTGGTCGGCGCGTTATCGGCAGGTAACCGGGTGATGCTCAAACTCAGCGAATCGACCCCGGCCACCGGTATGCTGATCAAGGCATTGTTCGCGCGAATCTTCCCCGAAGACCTGGTTTGCGTGGTGCTGGGCGAAGCCGATATCGGCGTGGCGTTTTCACGCCTGCCCTTCGATCACCTGCTGTTCACCGGCGCCACCAGCATTGGCAAACACGTGATGCGCGCGGCGGCGGAAAACCTGACGCCGGTCACGCTGGAACTGGGCGGCAAATCCCCGGCCATTGTTTCCCATGACGTTCCGCTCAAGGATGCCGCTGAACGCATCGCTTTCGGCAAGACCCTCAATGCCGGCCAGACCTGCGTGGCCCCGGATTACGTGCTGGTGCCGGAAGATCGTGTCGGCGCGTTCGTGGAGGCCTATCGACAGGCGGTTCGCGGTTTTTATCCGACCCTCGCCGACAACCCGGACTACACCGCGATCATCAATGACCGACAACTGGCGCGGCTCAAGGGCTATGTCAGCGATGCCACCAGCAAGGGTGCCCTGCTGATTCCAGTGTTCGAGCAAGGCCAGGGCCGTCGCATGGCGCATAGCCTGCTGCTTAACGTCAACGACGAGATGACGGTGATGCAGGACGAAATCTTCGGCCCGCTGTTGCCGATCGTTCCCTACAAGCATCTGGACCAGGCCTTTGCCTATATCAACCAGCGGCCTCGCCCACTGGCGCTGTACTACTTTGGCTACGACAAGCGCGAGCAAAACCGTGTGCTCAACGAGACCCATTCCGGAGGCGTCTGCCTCAACGACACCCTGCTGCACGTGGCTCAGGATGACATGCCGTTCGGCGGTATCGGTCCTTCGGGCATGGGCCATTACCACGGGCACGAAGGCTTCCTGACCTTCAGCAAGGCCAAAGGTGTGCTGGTCAAGCAGCGCTTCAACGCGGCAAAGCTGATCTATCCGCCCTATGGCAAAGCCATTCAGAAACTGATCCAGAAGCTGTTTATCCGCTAACGATAGCCACCGCCGGGTAATAACAATAATGCACCCAAGCCTGTCCGAAACACCCGCGCTGTCGCGGCGCGGCCTGCTCAAATTCAGCCTCGGCGCCAGCGCCTTTCTTGCCACTGCCGGGTTGGGGGCCAGCCTCAGTGGCTGCTCATCGAGCGTGCCTGCCAGTGGCTTCACGGCACTGCGCAATAGCGACCTGCTGTTTCTACGAGCCCTGGTCCCGGCGATGCTCGACGGTGCAGTCACGACCGCAAGCATGCCGGACGCTGTCGAGGGCACCCTGAAAAGCCTCGATTACAACCTCGATCACCTGTCCCCGGAAATGCTCAAGCTCACTCGACAATTGTTCGATGTGCTGGGTATGGCCGTGACTCGCGGGCCGCTGACCGGGATCTGGGGCAGCTGGGAAAACGCCAGTGCCGAGGATATCCAGCACTTCCTCGATCGCTGGGAAAACAGCTCGTTGGGCCTGCTGCGCATGGGCCACAGTTCTTTGCTGCAACTGGTGATGATGGCCTGGTATGGGCGCAAGGAATCCTGGGCGCATTGCGGGTATCCGGGGCCACCAGCGGTTTGAGACCGCGTCGACGCTTTCGCGAGCAGGCTCGCTCCCACAGAGATAGCGTCCCCACGTGGGAGCGAGCCTGATCGCGAAGGCGCCAGCTGCTTCACCACTTCATCCAACAATAAAAAGAGAACCCGAAGATGCCCGTACCCGACCCGTTCCGCGAAGGCATGGCCCGCGGCTGGAAAACCCATGACGGCTCGCAACTGACCCAGGACCTGACCCTCGAAGCGGATGTGGCGATCATCGGCAGCGGTGCCGGTGGCGGGACCACGGCCGAAATCCTCAGTGCGGCCGGCTACAAAGTGCTGCTGATCGAGGAAGGCCCGCTCCAGACCAGCAGTGACTTCAAGTTGCTCGAAGACCAGGCCTACGCCAGCCTTTACCAGGAAGGCATTGGCCGCATGAGCAAGGATGGCGCGATCACCATCCTCCAGGGCCGGGCGGTGGGCGGCACCACGCTGATCAATTGGACCTCCAGTTTCCGCACGCCGGAGCCGACCCTGGAACACTGGGCCAAGGAACACGACGTAAAGGGACACTCCCCTGCTGAAATGGCGCCCTGGTTCGTAAAAATGGAACAGCGCTTGGGCGTCGCCCCGTGGATGGTCCCGCCCAACGCGAACAACGATGTGATCCGCAAGGGCTGCGAAAACCTCGGTTACAGCTGGCATGTCATCCCGCGCAATGTGCGCGGCTGCTGGAACCTCGGCTACTGCGGCATGGGCTGCCCGACCAACGCCAAGCAATCGATGATGGTCACGACTATTCCGGCCACCCTGGAAAACGGCGGCGAACTGCTCTATCTGGCCCGAGCGGAAAAACTCATCATCAGCGGCGAGACCGTTACCGGGCTGCACTGCGTGGCGATGGACGAGCGCTGTGTCGAGCCCACCGGACGCAGTATCAGGGTCAAGGCCAGGCATTACGTATTGGCCGGCGGCGGAATCAATAGCCCGGCGCTGCTGCTGCGCTCCGACGCGCCCGACCCGCACAAGCGGCTGGGCACACGCACCTTTTTGCATCTGGTGAACATGTCCGCCGGCTTGTTCGACGAAGTCATCAACCCGTTCTATGGCGCGCCACAGTCGATCTACTCCGACCACTTCCAATGGCAGGATGGCACCACCGGCAAGATTGGTTACAAACTGGAGGTTCCGCCGCTGCACCCGGCGCTGGCCGCCACCCTGCTGGGCGGCTTCGGCCAGGAAAATGCACGGCACATGGCTGACCTGCCGCACACTCACGCCATGCTGGCGTTGCTGCGCGACGGATTCCACCCGGACAGTCCCGGTGGCAGCGTTCAACTGCGCAGCGACGGTACGCCGGCGCTCGACTACCAGGTTTCACCCTACGTCTGGGACGGTTTGCGCCGGGCTTTCCACAGCATGGCCGAGATCCAGTTTGCCGGGGGCGCCAAGGCCGTAATGCCAATGCACGCCGACGCTCGATACGTAAAAACGTTTGGCGAAGCGCGCACGCTGATCGACGGTTTGAGCCTTGAGCTATACCGGACACGCCTGGGCAGCGCCCATGTGATGGGCGGATGTGCCATGGGCGAAGATCCGAAAAGTGCCGTCACCGACAGCCTCGGCCGGCATCATCAACTGGCCAATCTATCGATTCATGACGGCTCGCTGTTCCCCACCAGCATTGGCGCGAACCCACAGCTGTCGGTCTACGGGCTGACGGCACAACTGGCAACTGCCTTGGCCGAACGATTGAAAAGCACTTGAATCCCCAGAACCCGCGTAGCTGACCTGTTATTTCTGACAGTAGATCAATCAGGTCGTGAGGCGTAGCTTCGAAAAATACCGGCCAACGGCCTTCGCGCCATGTCGGGCAAAGAATACTTTCGAACACGCGGAGCGCCACGACATGAATCCGGACTTCAGCACGCTAGACGGCCAAATTGCGGTAGTTACCGGAGCCGGCCGAGGCATCGGTGAAGTGATCGCCCGGACGTTGGCGCACGCAGGCGCTACCGTCGTATTAATGGGGCGTTCGGCAGTGCATCTGGATGCTACAGTGCAGAAAATCCACGACAGCGGCGGCCGGGCATCAAGCATGACGCTGGATGTGACCGACGCCGCCGCGGTAAAACGGCGCTTCGAACAGATCACCGAGCAGTTTCACAGCATTGACCTGTTGGTGAACAATGCCGGCAACATGGGACCATTGGGTAAAACCTGGGAGGTGGAGCCGACGCAATGGTGGAACACGCTTGAGACGCATCTGCTCGGCAGCTTTCTTTGCGCCAGCGCGGCGCTCAAAGTGATGGCCCGAAACCGTCGGGGTCGCATCATTAATATTGTCAGCCACGCAGGCGTCTATCGCTGGCCAGCGGCGTCCGCGTACTCAGTCGCCAAGGCGGCAATGATCAAATTCACCGAGAACGTCGCCGTGGAAGCCAAATCCACTCAGGTCAAGTTGTTCTCGCTGCATCCGGGCATCGTCATCGGAGCAGGGCTGGTCAGCGAGTTGAGCGAACACCCAAAGGTCCCGGGCTCCGACCTTGCCAATCTGCTGGACTGGGTAGAACAACAACGACAGGCCGGCCACTCGGTCGCCCCGTCGGCCTGCGCGCACCGCGTACTTGAACTGGCCACCGGACACTTCGATGCCCTCAACGGCCGCTACCTCACGGCGCATGACAACTTGTCGGTTCTACTGGCACAGGCGCCCCAAATTCAACGCAGCGACGCTCTGACGCTACGTTTGAAGCCTATTGATTTCAACGATCCCACTGACCTATGAACATTTGTCGATCGCGGGTTTTTAGGGGGCTACGGCAGTGTATTTGGCAGCAAGCCGAGAAAAAGACGGGGGAAGGATTGGCATATTTCCATCGTCTATAGTGCTTTCTTACCCAACAGGCGACTTGGCCGACCGGTTAGGCTGCGATACCATCCGAATCCCCAACGCACTCCCGCCAGGACGACGCGATGAACCGAGTGTTGTACCCAGGTACCTTCGACCCTATTACCAAGGGCCATGGCGATCTGGTCGAACGCGCCTCGCGCCTGTTCGATCACGTGATCATTGCCGTCGCCGCCAGCCCGAAGAAAAACCCGTTGTTTCCCCTCGAACAGCGTGTGGAGCTGGCCCGCGAAGTCACCAAACATCTGCCGAACGTTGAAGTGGTCGGTTTCTCGACGCTGCTGGCGCATTTTGCCAAAGAGACGAACGCCAATGTGTTCCTGCGTGGCTTGCGCGCAGTGTCAGACTTCGAATACGAATTCCAGCTGGCCAACATGAACCGCCAGTTGGCCCCGGATGTGGAAAGCCTGTTCCTTACCCCATCCGAGCGTTATTCGTTCATTTCCTCGACGCTGGTTCGTGAAATCGCAGCCTTGGGCGGTGATATCACCAAGTTCGTACACCCGATAGTGGCGGACGCCCTCACACAGCGCTTCAAGAAATAATCCTGATCCGTAGGAGCGAGCTTGCTGGCGCTCAATACAACGCGGTGCACCTGATGCACCGCCTTCGCCAGCAAGCCGGCTCCTGCAGTACGTCGTAGTTGCGTGCACCGCAGACGCCAATGCGGCACAATTAGCGCATTGATTTATTGCGCCCGGGCCTGCCGCCCCGGCTGGAGTTAGCATGTCCCTGATCATCACCGACGATTGCATCAACTGCGACGTCTGCGAACCTGAGTGCCCCAACGCCGCCATTTCCCAGGGCGAAGAAATCTATGTGATCGACCCGAACCTGTGCACTCAGTGTGTCGGCCACTACGACGAACCCCAGTGCCAGCAGGTCTGCCCGGTAGATTGCATTCCTCTGGACGAAGCCCATCCAGAGACTGAAGAGCAGTTGATGGAGAAGTACCGCAAGATTACCGGTAAGGCTTGAAAGATCGCAGCCTCCGGCAGCTCCTACAGAGATCGCATTCCCCTGTAGGAGCTGCCGAAGGCTGCGATCTTTTGCTTTTCAGGTCTGACACCGAGGGCAAAAGACGCTGGCGCGCTGTCCGAGTTTCACTTCCCGCAGGCCCGTCCCACAGACTTTGCAGTGCTCACCGCCGCGGCCGTAAACGAACAGCTCCTGCTGGAAGTAGCCCGGCTGCCCGTCCCCGCCGATAAAGTCGCGCAATGTGGTGCCGCCGCGCTCGATGGCAGCCGCCAGGATGCGCTTGATCTCGATCGCCAGCTTCAAGTACCGCGCCCGGGAGATACTCTTGGCTTCGCGACGTGGGTCGATACCGGCGGCGAACAACGCTTCGGTCGCATAGATATTGCCAACGCCAACCACTACCGCGTTGTCCATGATGAACGGCTTGACCGCCATCGAGCGCCCGCGGGACAGCTGGAACAGCCGCTCGCCATCGAACAGGTCGGTCAACGGCTCCGGTCCCAGGCGAATCAACAGCTCATGATTGAGCGGATCGAGGCTCCACAGCATCGCACCGAACCGTCGCGGGTCGGTGTAGCGCAAGGCCAGGCCCGATTCCAGTTCGATATCCACATGCTCATGCTTGGCCGCCGGCAAGCCGGCTTCCACCAGGCGCAAATTTCCCGACATCCCCAAGTGGCTGATCAAGGTGCCGACCTCGGCATTTATCAACAGATACTTGGCGCGCCGCTCCACCAGCACGATGCGCTGACCGGACAAGCGCACATCGAGGTCTTCGGGGATCGGCCAGCGCAGACGGCGATCGCGCACGATCACCCGACTGACACGCTGGCCTTCCAGGTGCGGCGCAATCCCGCGGCGGGTGGTTTCGACTTCTGGGAGTTCAGGCATGGTGCTCTCGGATCAGGCGCTCGGTGAGAAGAGGTTCGCCGTTCAGCGGTGAGTGCCGAGGTCGCGAATCGTTTGCTTGAGGGTTTCGAAATCGTAATCCGAGAGACCCACGTAATCGAGCACCAAATGCCCGATGCTGTTCCACTCGTGGTCTTCGGGCTGGCTGCCCAGCACCCGGTAGGACGCACAAATGTGCTCAGCCATTTTCAGGATCGCCAGCAGGTTCTTCAGGGCGCTATGGCGTGACGACTCGTCGCTGAATATCGCCAGGGCATTGTGATGATTGGCGATCGCGGCAGACACGTGATCCGGCAGGCGCCAGGATTTGGCCGTGTAGTACCCGACCACTGCATGGTTGGTGTTGAATGCCTGGTTCTCGGTGTCCACTACCCGGCATTCGGGGCCGGCGTTGGCATAGGCCTGTTCCAGCACGCTCATATAGTTGGGAAACCGCTGCAGCATCAACGGCACGCCGCAGTCGTGGAACAGTCCCAAGGCATAGGCTTCATCGCCGGCCTGGGCGCCAATGCGCTTGGCCAGGGTCAGGCAGGTCATCGCCACGTCCTGGGCAGTATCCCAGAACCGGTTCAAGGTAACGATGGTGTCATCGTTCATCTCGCCCTTGATCGACTGCGCATTGATCAGGTTGATGATCGAGCGACTGCCCAGCAGATTCACCGCACGCTGGATCGAGGCGATCTTGTTGCTCAGACCGTAATACGGCGAGTTGACGATTTTCAGCAGGGAGCCAGAGAGGCCCGGGTCCTGGGAAATCAGCTTCGCGATCACATCCAGATCCGGGTCGGGCATGTACTGCTCCATCTGCAGATCCACCATGATCTGCGGTTGGGCCGGCACACTGATGCCTTGCAGGGATTGCTGGATTTGTTCGGGCGTCAGCTCTTGGGACATAAGTACACACTCTGGGACAGGCGCAGATTCTACCCTTTATAAAGTTGGATCCGACATACCAGCGAGCACATCGCAGGAACTTTCATGGATCACCTGGCTTCGGACTTTGTAGTGCTCACGGGCAAAATTTTTCTCTCAAGTCAGGAGCTTTTTCATGTCCAATTCCCTGAATGGCAAACGTGTTGCGATACTGGTGACCAATGGTTTCGAGCAGGTCGAACTGACCGGACCGAAAGAAGCGCTGGAACAGGTTGGCGCCCAGGTCGACATACTTTCGGCGAAGGAAGGTCAGGTCAAAGGCTGGAACCACGATAAACCGGCGGACGACTTCAAGGTTGACCGGACTTTCCGTTCGGCCAGTATCGAGGAATACGATGCCGTGGTCTTGCCTGGCGGCGTACAGAATTCCGACACCATCCGCATCGACCAGGATGCCCAACACCTGGTCAAGATGGGCGCTTCTGCCGGCAAGCCGATCGCGGTCATCTGTCATGGCAGTTGGCTGTTGATTTCGGCCGGACTGGTCAACGGCAAGACCATGACCAGCTACAAGACCCTGAAGGATGACTTGGTCAATGCCGGTGCCAATTGGGTCGACAAGGAGGTGGTTACAGATGGAATACTTGTCAGCAGCCGCCAGCCGGATGACATTCCGGCGTTCAATCGTGAGTTGATTGAGCTGTTGTCTGCGTAACCGAGAATCGCCATCGCGGGCAAGCCACGCTCCCACAGGATTAAGTTGAAATACAATCCTGTGAACGACGCAAAACCTGTGGGAGCGCGGCTTGCTCCACGTTTCATCGCCCGCAGAACCGTCCCGAGACTGAACACGCTATACTCCCGCTCTTTTTTCCGGAGCGACGTCATGTCCCTGCCTAGCCTGCGCCTCAAAGCCAATGCCGACCGTCGCCTGCGCAACGGCCACTTGTGGGTCTACAGCAACGAAATCGATGTAGCCGCTACACCTTTGCACGGTTTCAAGGCCGGCGACCAGGCGATCCTCGAAGCCGCCGGTGGCAAGCCGCTGGGCATCGTCGCCATGAGCCCGAACAACCTGATCTGCGCGCGCCTGCTGTCGCGCGACATCAAGCTGCCTCTCGACAAGTCGCTGCTGGTGCATCGCCTGAACGTAGCCCTGTCGCTGCGCGAGCGCCTGTTCGACAAGCCGTTCTATCGCCTGGTCTACGGCGATTCCGACTTGCTGCCAGGCCTGGTGGTCGACCGTTTCGGCGACATCCTGGTGGTGCAGATCGCCTCGGCGACCATGGAAGCCCATAAAGACGACGTGATCGCAGCGCTGACCCAGGTGCTCAAGCCAAGCGGCATCCTGTTCAAGAACGACTCCGCCGCTCGAGATGCGGAAGGCCTCAACCGCTACGTCGAAACCGTCTTCGGCCTGGTGCCGGAGTGGGTTGCGCTGGAAGAAAACGGCGTGAAATTCGAGGCGCCGGTGATCCAGGGCCAGAAAACCGGCTGGTTCTACGACCACCGCATGAACCGCGCACGCCTGGCACCCTACGCCAAGGGCAAGCGCGTGCTCGACCTGTACAGCTACATCGGCGGCTGGGGTGTGCAAGCGGCTGCGTTCGGCGCCAGCGAAGTGTTCTGCGTCGACGCCTCGAACTTCGCCCTCGACGGCGTCGAGCGCAATGCCGCGCTGAACGGCTTTGCCGAGAAAATGACCTGCATCGAAGGCGACGTCTTCGATGCCCTGAAAGAGCTCAAGGCCAGCGAAGAGCGCTTCGATGTCATCGTGGCCGACCCGCCCGCCTTCATCAAACGCAAGAAAGACATGAAAAACGGCGAAGGCGCCTACCGCCGCCTGAACGAACAAGCCATGCGCCTGCTCACCAAGGACGGCATCCTGTTCAGCGCCTCCTGCTCGATGCACCTGCCGGAAGATGACCTGCAAAACATCCTGCTGACCAGCGCCCGCCACCTGGATCGCAATATCCAGATGCTCGAGCGTGGCGGCCAGGGCCCGGATCATCCAGTGCACCCGGCCATCCCGGAAACCCGCTACATCAAGAGCATCACCTGCCGGTTGCTGCCAAACAGCTAACCCAAATCCCTTGTAGGAGCGAGCTATGCTCGCGATGGGCGTCAACGATTACGCGGGAAGCCTGACACCCCGCGGCGTTTTCGAGCTTTTCGCGAGCATGCTCACTCCTACAAGAGATTCAGAACTGTCCTACGCCTCCTGCAATTGACTTCCCCCCACATCAAGTCGACTCTCGACCGTCCCTCACGGATCGAGCGCGTTGTTGATGAGCCCCTCCCCGCACACCTCGAAAAAATCGTCGCTCATCCTGCTGTTGATGACCATGACGCTATTGGGCGTATTTCCGCTGGACGTCGTCCTGCCGTCTTTTCCCGCCCTGTCTGACTACTTCCAGACCTCAGCGTCCGACATTGCCCTTTCTGTCAGCCTGTTCGCCATCGGCCTGGGGATATCCGTGGTGCTGGTCGGACCGCTGTCGGATTTATGGGGGCGCAGGCAGCTTCTACTGATCGGTATCGCCATCTCGGTAATCGGTGCAGCGGGCTGCGTGATGACTCCGGATTACGGCTGGTTCCTGGTGTTTCGCGTTGTCCAGGCAGTTGGCTGCGGTTCCTTCGTGCTATCGCAGGCGCTGATTCAGGATCTATTCGTCGGCAGGGAACAGGAGCGCCTGAGAATCTGGATGACCACCGCAGGCGGCGTCTTCATTTCCCTATCACCACTACTGGGAACATGGCTGCAATTACATCTGGGCTGGGAGGGCAGCTTCTATGTCTTTATCGGGCTGGCGGTCATTGTCTGGATAAAGGCTGGCGTGTTGCTCAAGGAAACCCCGCGCATTCGCGACCCGGCCCCCAGTCGTTTATTCAGTGCCTACTGGCACCTGTGCTCCGACCCACGCTTCATGGGCTATTGGCTGATTTCCGCCCTCGCCTTCGCCTGCCATTTCTCGTTCATCGTCATCTCGCCGATCATTTTCATGGAGCGCCTGGCACTTACGCCCTACGAATTCGCCTGGGTCATGTTGCTGTACGGTGCCGCCTACATAGTTGGCGGGATAGTCGCCAGCGTTCTGCATCGGCACCTGCAGGCCAATACACAGATCATCGTCGGCCTGGGGCTGATCGCGCTATCGGGGTTGGTCATGCTGTGGCTGGCCAGCCAGTTCGGGCTCACTGCCACAGCCGTGCTGATACCGATGCTGATTTGTACCGCTGGCACTACGATTGCCCGCCCCATTGCCAACTCCAAAGCCATGACCCTCCACCCGCAGGATGCAGGCACATCCACTTCGGTCGGCGGTGTGATGATCTTCTTGTGCGGCGGCGTGATCAGCGTGGTGATCAATCTCGCGTCTGAAGACCTGACGACCGCCCTCGCCTCTTGCTTCCTGATCTTGAGCATCGCAGGACTGGGGCTGAACACGTTGATCGGGCGGCCGCCGTCCTGTAGGAGCGAGCTTGTCGAATCGTCGAATCGTCGCGATGGATGTCAACGATGACGCGGGAGGCCTGACACCCCGCAGCGCTCTCAGGTTTTTCGCGAGCATGCTCGCTCCTACAGGGGCTGTCCGTGCGGTCCGTGCGTCTTGTGGATGCTGACTGCATGCGTGCAGGCATTCCCTCCAGCCGCCAGCCGTGTAGAATCGCGAACATTCATCGCCAGTCATCCCCGGCGGGTTTATGAGCTCAAGCTGAAGCGCGCGGCGATCCCGCAAAGTTATCGGCAACTTCCGGACACCCGGCCATTTCTGAGTGTTCCAGACGTCAATAGAAGCTCACTTCCCTTTTGATACCTGATTAGCCGCCCGGAGTGCTTCATGCCTGATTACCGCTCGAAAACATCCACCCATGGCCGCAACATGGCCGGCGCCCGCGCACTGTGGCGCGCAACGGGGATGAAAGATGACGACTTCAAGAAGCCGATCATCGCCATTGCCAACTCGTTTACCCAGTTCGTGCCGGGCCACGTGCACCTGAAAGATCTGGGGCAACTGGTCGCCCGCGAAATCGAACGCGCTGGCGGCGTGGCAAAAGAATTCAACACCATCGCCGTCGACGACGGCATCGCCATGGGCCACGACGGCATGCTCTATTCGCTGCCGAGCCGCGAGATCATCGCCGACTCCGTCGAGTACATGGTCAATGCCCACTGCGCCGACGCCATCGTCTGCATTTCCAACTGCGACAAGATCACTCCTGGCATGTTGATGGCGTCCCTGCGCCTGAACATCCCGGTGATCTTCGTGTCCGGCGGCCCAATGGAAGCCGGCAAGACCAAGCTGGCCAGCCACGGTCTCGACCTGGTCGACGCCATGGTGATCGCCGCCGACTCCAGCGCTTCTGACGAGAAGGTTGCCGAGTACGAGCGCAGCGCCTGCCCTACGTGCGGTTCGTGCTCCGGCATGTTCACCGCCAACTCGATGAACTGCCTGGTCGAAGCCCTGGGCCTGGCACTGCCGGGCAACGGTTCGACCCTGGCCACCCACAGCGACCGCGAGCAGTTGTTCCTGCAGGCCGGCCGCACCATCGTCGAGCTGTGCAAGCGTTACTACGGCGAGAACGATGAGTCGGTGTTGCCGCGCAACATCGCCAACTTCCAGGCGTTCGAAAACGCCATGACCCTGGACATCGCCATGGGCGGTTCCACCAACACCATCCTGCACTTGCTGGCCGCGGCCCAGGAAGCCGAGATCGATTTCGACCTGCGCGACATCGACCGCCTGTCCCGTCACGTGCCGCAACTGTGCAAGGTTGCGCCGAACATCCAGAAATACCACATGGAAGACGTGCACCGCGCCGGCGGGATCTTCAGCATCCTCGGCTCGCTGGCCCGTGGCGGCCTGCTGCACACCCAGCTACCGACCGTGCACAGCCGCAGCATGGAAGAAGCCATCGCCAAGTGGGACATCACCCAGACCAACGACGAAGCGGTGCATCACTTCTTCAAGGCGGGTCCTGCGGGCATCCCGACGCAAACCGCGTTCAGCCAGTCGACCCGTTGGGACACCCTGGACGACGACCGTGAAAACGGCTGCATCCGCAGCGTCGAGCACGCCTACTCGCAAGAAGGCGGCCTGGCCGTTCTCTACGGCAACATCGCCCTGGACGGCTGCGTGGTGAAAACCGCCGGTGTCGACGAATCGATCCACGTGTTCGAAGGCAACGCGAAGATCTTCGAAAGCCAGGACAGCGCCGTACGCGGCATCCTCGCTGACGAAGTGAAGGAAGGCGACATCGTCATCATTCGCTACGAAGGCCCGAAAGGCGGCCCCGGCATGCAGGAAATGCTCTACCCGACTTCGTACCTGAAATCCAAAGGCCTGGGCAAAGCCTGCGCCCTGCTCACCGACGGCCGCTTCTCCGGCGGCACCTCAGGCCTGTCCATCGGCCACGCTTCGCCTGAAGCGGCTGCCGGTGGCGCCATCGGCCTGGTGCAGGACGGCGACAAAGTGCTGATCGACATTCCGAACCGCTCGATCAACCTGTTGGTCAGCGACGAAGAACTGGCCGCGCGCCGCGTCGAGCAGGACAAGAAAGGCTGGAAACCGGTGGAAGTGCGTCCACGTAAAGTGACCACTGCCTTGAAAGCCTACGCCCTGCTGGCGACCAGTGCCGACAAGGGTGCTGTGCGTAACAAGGCGATGCTTGATGGGCTGTAAGGCTTAAGCGTTGAAGGAAAAATACCCCGCCAAGTGCGGGGTATTTTTTTTGTTTCTGATCTGATCGTTCCCATGCGTGGGAACGATCAATCGTAGTCCCTTACGCAAGAACGTGCAGGTTTCGACTGTAGGAAGAAGTGGATCGATCAGAGGCTTTCATTGTACCGACTGGCTCATCGCGAGCAGGCTCGCTCCCACAATGGATCAGCTTTGCACACTGGATTGGAGGACAACACCAATCAAACTGTGGGAGCGAGCCTGCTCGCGATGGATTTAAGGACACCGCGTCAAATCAGAACGCACGTGTCATCGTTAACGACCATCGCGAGCATGCTCGCTCCTACAGTGAATCAAAGTCCTTACTGAATCTCTTGCGGTGTGACGACCACCCAATTTTTGTCCGCCGTCACCGGCAGCCCTTCCTTGGCCTGGGCCGCGGCGTTCTTGGCCATCATGCCTTGGATCTGGGTCATGTACTTGTCCTTGCGGTTGACCCACAAGTGGATACCGCCCTTGGCCACGTCAACGCCGTGGAACAGCATGTAGCCGTCGCTGGTCGGGGTATCGCCGCCGACCAGGACCGGTTTTTTCCACTCGTCGATGTAGGTCAGGATCGCCGCGTGCTTGCCGGCCATCCAAGTCGCCGGGGTCCACAGGTATGGCGTCAGTTCCAGGCCGAGGTTGGCCTTCTCGTCATATTTGCCAGCGGTGATCTGCTTGCGTGCGGTGGTCAATTCGCCCGTCTTCTGGTCCTTGAGCAGCATCGACACGCCGATCACGTTCTGCGGTTTGACGTTGTAGCCGTACTTCGGATCGGCCGCGACCATGCGCACCAGCTCTTCCGAGGCGGCGGTCATCACATAGACCTCGATGCCATTCTCCATCAGCTTGTTGTAGAGCTCTTGCTGGCCGGTGAAGATTTTCGGCGGGTTGACGTCGAGTTTCTTGACCACGTCGCCTTCGTAATAGGTGGCGGGCACCGGTTTGCCGGAGGCCATCAACTCATCCACGTAGCCCTTGAGCTCCTGGAGGGTGAAACCGGAGAACACCTGGGCGACCCATGGATAGCAAACCATGTCGTCGACTTCGCAGAGACGGTAGTAGTAGCTGAACAGGCTTTCCTTGTGGTCGGCGGTGTCCTTGAACGGCATCAGTTTCAGGGAGGGGTCGAGTTTGTCGCGGGTGATCAGGCCTTTGTTTTCCATGAACGGCAGCAACGACTCTTCGAGGTCGTAGCGGTAACTGGTGTTGTCCATGTCGAACACCGCGTAGTTACCTTTGTTGGCATTGGCGGCAATCATGGCATCCAGTGCCTTGGCCTGATCGGCGGGCCAGTGTTTCAGATCCGTGGCGAATACCTGGCCGGCGAGGCCAAGGCAAAGAGCTGCAGCCAGTAATTTCGGTGCGAACTTCATCCTCATATCTCCCTGATTGAAAGACATCGACGCTAACAAATACCTGTGACAGTCCTCATCCGTCAGCGACCGTCAACGTACCTTTCGCGCCAGTCACATTCTCAAAAGCGACATGCGCTTATTCCAAAAACGACACTTTCAAGACGTTTTTGATATTAAATCATTAGATTTCAAGCTGTTAGGCTTGCCGGTTCGCAACTGCCCCGGAAGGCAGTTCGCACCTGTCTAATGGGAGTTCCAATGAATCTGCCGCTGATTCTCAATCTGCTGGTGTTCCTCGCCCTGCTGCTGGGCTTGGCACAAACCCGCCACACAACATTTAGCCTGGCGAAAAAAGTCCTGCTCGCACTGGTGCTGGGCGTGGTGTTTGGTGTGGCGTTGCACACTGTCTACGGTGCCGGCAACCCGGTGTTGAAAGCCTCGATCGGCTGGTTCGATCTGGTGGGCAACGGTTACGTGCAGCTGCTGCAAATGATCGTGATCCCGCTGGTGTTTGCTTCGATCCTCAGCGCCGTGGCCCGTCTGCACAATGCCTCGTCGTTGGGCAAAATCAGCTTCCTGACCATTGGCACGCTGCTGTTCACCACCGCCATAGCGGCGTTGATCGGCATCGGCCTGACCAACCTGTTCGGCCTGACCGCCGAGGGCCTGGTGGCCGGCACCCAGGAAATGGCGCGCCTGCAAACCATCCAGAGCGACTATGCCGGCAAGGTCGCCGACCTGAATGTGCCGCAGTTGCTGCTGTCGTTCATTCCGCAAAACCCGTTCGCCGACCTGGCGCGGGCCAAGCCGACGTCGATCATCAGCGTGGTGATCTTTGCCGCGTTCCTCGGGGTTGCAGCGCTGCAACTGCTGAAGGATGACGTGGAAAAAGGTCGGAAAGTGATCAATGCCATCGACACCCTGCAAGCCTGGGTGATGCGTCTGGTGCGCCTGGTGATGAAGCTGACCCCCTACGGTGTGTTGGCGCTGATGACCAAAGTGGTCGCTGGCTCCAACCTGCAAGACATCATCAAGCTCGGCAGTTTCGTGGTGGTGTCCTACATCGGCCTGGGCTTGATGTTTGTGGTGCATGGCGTGCTGGTGTCTGCCGCCGGGATCAACCCGTTGAGGTTCTTCCGCAAGATCTGGCCGGTGCTTACGTTTGCCTTCACCAGCCGTTCGAGCGCTGCAACGATCCCGTTGAGCATCGAAGCACAAACCAGCCGCCTGGGTATCCCGCAATCCATCGCCAGCTTCGCCGCCTCGTTCGGCGCGACCATTGGCCAGAACGGGTGCGCCGGATTGTATCCGGCGATGTTGGCGGTGATGGTGGCGCCGACCGTTGGCATCAACCCGCTGGACCCGCTGTGGATCGCGACGCTGGTGGCAATTGTTACGTTGAGTTCGGCGGGTGTGGCTGGCGTTGGCGGTGGCGCGACGTTTGCCGCGTTGATCGTGCTGCCGGCGATGGACTTGCCGGTGTCATTGGTGGCGTTGCTGATTTCGGTCGAGCCGCTGATTGATATGGGGCGCACGGCGTTGAATGTCAGTGGTTCGATCACGGCCGGGGCGATTACCAGCCAGGTGATGCAGCAGACGGATAAAGAATTGCTGGATGCGGATGAGCATTCTGAGTTGGCTCACGCTTAAGTCTTTCAGCGGCTGAGCGGGCCTCTTCGCGAGCAGGCTCGCTCCCACACTGGATCTGTGAGCGACACAAACCCATTGTGGGAGCGAGCCTGCTCGCGAAGCTCTTAGCCTTTTTCCCAAACTTCGAAGTTGTATGCCGGCTTGTCATCCACAGCCGGGTTTTCGATGTTGGACACCAGCTTCCACTGCCCCGAATCAAACTCCGGAAACCACGCATCCCCTTCCGGGCTCAGTGCCACACGGGTCAGGTACAGCCGATCTGCCTGCGCCAACCCCTGCGCATACAACTGCGCCCCGCCGATCAGCATCAGCTCATCGACGCCCTGCTCTTTGGCCCATTCTTCAGCGCGAACCACGGCCGCCTCCAGCGAGGGGTAGACCTCCGCGCCTTCGAGCACCAGATCCGCCTGACGACTGACCACGATGTTCAAGCGACCTGGCAATGGGCGACCGAGGGAATCCCAGGTCTTGCGCCCCATGATGATCGGCTTGCCCAGGGTGGTGGCCTTGAAGTATTTGAAGTCCCCCGGCAGGTGCCAGGGCATGCTGTTGTCGATGCCGATCACGCGGTTTTCACCGAGGGCTGCGATCAGGCTGAGGGGGAGTGATTTAGTCATGCCGGCGAGGATACCAGAGCCGCGCTTACCCGGATAAGCGCCACAGCGGTTATGCTCACAGTTCAATTAAGCGACGGGATGCCGCGTGACTGAACTGAATAATCTCTGGCTGACAGAAACCATCCGCCTGCGCGAAGAACATGCCGGCCCCCTTGAAGATCTGGAAGCCAATCGGCTGGCCCGCAGCGCCGGCGGCGATCTGCCAGCACGCATTCAACGTCGCGCCCTGTGGCTGGCCGAACGCGATGGCTTGAGCGAGGCACTCAAACACTGGCTGCAGGGCGCACGATTGGCGCTGATCGTATTGGCGGTGCTGGCCGTGATCAGCGGCGCCGGCTTGGCCTTTGCCGCGATGGGCGACGGCCTGCACCCGGTGAATGTGTTCTGGGCGCTGGGCAGTCTGCTCGGGATCAACCTGATCCTATTGTTGAGCTGGGCCTTGGGCCTGGTGTTTGCTGGCGAACACGGCGCCAGCCTCGGCCGCTTGTGGTTGTGGCTAAGCGAAAAACTCGCCCGGGACGCCAAGGCCGCACAACTGGCGCCGGCCCTGCTGCTGTTGCTGCAACGCCAGAAACTCAATCGCTGGGCCATCGGTGTTCTGGTCAATGGCCTGTGGTTGTTGGCGATGCTCAGTGCCTTGGTGATTCTGCTGACGTTGATGGCAACCCGGCGCTACGGCTTCGTTTGGGAAACCACCATCCTCAGTGCCGACACATTCATTGCCGTGACCCAGGCCCTGGGTGCGCTCCCAGCCTTGCTTGGTTTCAGTGTGCCGACTGAACAGATGATCCGCGCCAGTGGCGACGCTGCACTGAATATCGAAAGCGCCCGTCAGGCCTGGGCTGCTTGGCTGGTGGGCGTACTGCTGGTCTACGGCGTCGTGCCGCGCCTGCTGCTTGCAGTGTTTTGCCTGTGGCGCTGGAAAACCGGCAGGTCTGCCTTACGCCTGGACTTGAACCTGCCCGGCTATGCGCAACTGCGCGAACGCCTGATGCCTACCAGTGAACGCCTGGGTGTCAGCGATGCCGCACCGGCTCAACTTCATCGAGTGGCAAGCGGCGTCAGTGAACAACAAAGCGATGGCGCGCTATTGGTCGCGATCGAATTGGACGACGACCGCCCGTGGCCGCCACAACTGCCCAAGAACGTCAGCAACGCCGGCATCCTCGACAGCCGCGAATCGCGACACAAACTCCTCGAACAACTGAGCCGCTTTCCGCCTGCGCGCCTGGCAATCGCTTGCGATCCACGGCGCTCGCCGGATCGCGGCAGCCTGGCACTGATTGCCGAACTGGCCCGCAGCGCCAGCGCGACCCGCATCTGGTTGCTGCAAGCGCCGCCGGGTGAAGCGCTGGATGCCGAACGCCTCGGCGATTGGCACGTGGCGCTGCAACAGCTTGAGCTGCCGTTCGCCGATTGCGCACCGATGAACTGGCTGGAGACGGGCCATGACTGACACCAGGAAGCAGCCTCTGAAACTCGCGGTTGTCGGCCACACCAACGTCGGCAAAACCTCGTTGTTGCGCACCCTGACTCGTGATGTCGGTTTCGGCGAAGTGTCCCACCGCCCCAGCACCACGCGGCACGTCGAAGGCGCGCGACTGTCGGTGGATGGCGAACCTTTGCTTGATCTGTACGACACACCCGGACTGGAAGACGCCATCGCCCTGCTCGATTACCTCGAACGCCTGGAGCGCCCCGGCGAGCGGCTGGACGGCCCGGCACGGCTGGCACGTTTTCTTGAGGGCAGCGAAGCACGGCAGCGCTTCGAACAGGAAGCCAAGGTGTTGCGCCAGTTGCTGGCGTCGGACGCCGGGCTCTATGTGATCGACGCCCGGGAACCGGTTCTCGCCAAGTATCGCGATGAGCTGGAAGTGCTGGCCAGTTGTGGCAAACCGCTGCTGCCGGTGCTGAATTTTGTCAGCAGCGACAACCACCGTGAGCCGGCGTGGCGTGAAGCGCTGGCCCGTTTGGGTTTGCATGCGCTGGTGCGCTTCGACAGCGTCGCACCGCCGGAGGATGGCGAACGCCGGCTTTATGAAAGCCTCGCGCTGCTGCTGGAAAATGCCCGGCCGCAACTGCAACGACTGATCGCCGACCAGCAAGCCCAGCGCCTGGCCCGCGAGCAAAGCGCGGCTCGCTTGATCGCCGAGCTCTTGATCGATTGCGCAGCCTGCCGACGCAGTGTGGTCAGCGATGCTGAGCAAGAGCGGCAAGCGATCAACGAACTGCGCAAAGCCGTGCGACAGCGAGAGCAGCGCTGCGTCGAGTCCCTGCTCAGGCTTTATGCCTTCCGCCTGCAGGACGCCACAGCGAGTGATTTGCCGCTGCTCGACGGTCGTTGGGGCGATGACCTGTTCAATCCGGAGACCCTCAAGCAACTGGGCGTGCGGGTCGGAGGAGGCATCGCCGCGGGTGCTGCCGCCGGCGCCGGCGTCGATCTACTGGTCGGCGGTATTACCTTGGGTGCGGCCGCACTGGCCGGTGCCATCGCCGGCGGCGCCCTGCAAACCGCCCGCAGTTATGGCAGCCGCTTGCTCGGCAAGCTCAAGGGCCAGCGAGAGCTGACGGTCGATGACAATGTGCTGCGACTGTTGGCCCTGCGCCAGCGCCAACTGCTGCAAGCGCTCAATGCCCGCGGGCACGCCGCAATGGACAGCATTCAGCTGGCTACACCCCAGGACAAGAGCTGGCGCGAAGGCAAACTCCCCGAAGCCTTGAACAAGGCCCGGGCGCATCCACAGTGGTCGTCGCTCAACGCACATGCGAAGTTGAATCAGGCGGAGCGGCAAGAGCAAATCGAAGAACTGGCGCAGCAACTGTAGGAGCGAGCCTGCTCGCGATGAATCTGAGAGCGTCGCGGGGTGTCAGGCTGCCAGCGTTATCGTTGACGTCCATCGCGAGCAGGCTCGCTCCTACAGTTGACCCGTTTTAAGCGGCGAGCAATCGCAACGCCTTATCCTTCAAAAGACCCAGGTCCATGACCGGCACCTGCATCTCCTTGGCCTGCTCATCCCACTGGCGCATGCGCAAACTGACTTCACACAAAGGGTCCTGCTCAAAAGCTTGCGCCTCGGCTTCCGTCATCACCCCGCCCTGATACTCCAGTGTCCGGCGACTGGCCTCGCTCAAGCGCTCGTAGTACCCCGGCTCCTTGAGCGTCAGATAACGCTTGGCCTGCACGTGATACTCCACCAACCGCGCCATGCGTTCGCTGAAACCAACACTGCGCAGGTAATCGGCGCCCAGCCGTTCATGGCTGACCACACCAAAGCCGCCCATGTTCTCGGCGCCCTCGGCGCAGATGTGCCCGATGTCGTGGAAAAAAGCGGCGAGCACCACTTCGTCATCAAAGCCCTCGGCCATCGCGCACTGCGCGGCCTGGGACATGTGCTCGATCTGCGACACCGGTTCGCCAATGTAGTCGGCATCGCCGAAGCGCTCGTAGAGGGCGAAAACCTTGGCGACTGCTTGTTCGTTTGGGCTCATCAGAAGTCTCGCGATGAAGTGGATTGGCGTTGAATAGTAGACCGTCTTCGCGAGCAGGCTCGCTCCCACAGATTTTCGGGTGAGACACAAACTCTGTGAACACCAACGATCCTGGTGGGAGCGAGCCTGCTCGCGAAGAGGCCCTTTCAGGCTGCGAAGATTTACTTGGCCGCCACCTTCTCGGACTTGCCGTCATAACGCTTGCGCCATTCGGTCAAAATCTCGTCGCGATTCTTCGACGCCCAAGCGAAGTCGTTCTTGATCAAACGCTGCTCATAGTCAGCCGGCAACTCGGTCTGCGGCTTGGCGATACCAGGCTGTGCGAGTACGGCGAAGTTTTCTTTATAAAGCTCCATCGCCTCGGGGCTGGCCGAGAAGTCCGCGAGTTTCTTCGCGGCGTCTTCATGTTGGGTACCCTTGATCACGGCCGTGGCTTCGATCTCCCAGCCCAGGCCTTCCTTCGGCAGGATGATGTCCAGTGGCGCACCCTGGCGTTTCAGCTGCACAGCCGGGTATTCAAAGGAAATACCGATCGGGAACTCACCCGCCGCCGCCAGTTTGCAGGGCTTGGAACCGGAGTGAACGTACTGGCCGATGTTCTGGTGCAGGCCGTCCATGTAGGCCCAGCCCTGCTTCTCGCCGAAGGTTTGCAGCCACGCGCTGACGTCGAGGAAACCGGTGCCGGAAGACGCCGGGTTGGGCATGACGATCTTGCCTTTGTACTCGGGCTTGGTCAGGTCTTGCCAGCTCACAGGCTTGCTCAGGCCCTGCTTTTGGGCTTCGACGGTGTTGAAGCAAATGGTCGCGGCCCACACGTCCATGCCGACCCAGGCTGGCGGGTTGGCGGCGTCGCGGTAGTTGCCGCCAATCTTGCCAAGGTCTTTGGGCGCGTAGCTTTGCAGCATGCCTTGCTGGTCGAGGATCGCCAGGCTCGATGCGGCCAAGCCCCATACGGCGTCAGCTTGTGGGCGGTCTTTTTCGGCGAGCAATTTGGCGGTGATGATGCCGGTGGAGTCGCGCACCCATTTGATCTCGACGTCCGGGTTGGCTTTTTCGAACGCCTGCTTGTAGGTCTTGAGTTGCTCGGCTTCGAGGGCGGTGTACACCGTCAACTCGGTTTTCGCCGCAAAGGCGTTCAGGCTGAAAGCGGTGAGGACAGCAGCGGCCAGGGCCATAGGCTTGAACATGATCTTTTCCTGTAGTTGAGTTGAGAGGGTGAATCAGTGACCAGGCGCGGTCTGCCGCCAGGCTTGCGAGCGACGCAGCAAACCGCGCGAAGCCCAGGCCAGCAGCAAGGACACGCCCGCCGAGGTGAACAGAATCAGGGTCGACATCGCCGCCGCACCACCGACATTGCCGGCATCGTCCATGTTCAGCACCGCGACCGCCGCGAGAATGGTGTCGGGGCTATAGAGGAAGATCGCTGCCGAGACGGTGGTCATGGCCGAGACGAACAGGTAGCGCACGATATCCAGCAGCGCCGGCAGGCAAATCGGCACGGTGACCCGCAAGTAATGCCGATAAAGCGGCGCCTTGAGTGACAGCGCGGCGGCTTCGAACTCGGCATCGAGTTGGCGAAGCGCGGTGGTGGCGGTCATTTGCGCGGTGGTCAAATAATGCGCAATGGTGCAGACCACCAGCAGGGTCATGGTCCCGTAGAGCACGTGCAGCGGGTTGCCGGTGAGGTTGAAAAAGAAAACGTAACCCAGGCCCAGCACCAGGCCCGGCACTGCCATCGGTACGAAGCTGAGCATGCGCAGGGCCAGGTTCAGTCCACGCTGGCCCCTGGTTTTTTCCATCAGGTACGCGCCGGTGAAGATCAACAGGCTGCCGATCAGCGCCGTGCATAACGCCATTTTCACGCTGTTGCCGTAGGCCAGCCAGCCGCCACCCGCGGTGTCGTTGAACTGATAGTGGTTGAGCGACAGCGACAGGTTGTACGGCCAGAATTTCACCAGCGATGAGAACACCGCCATGCCGAACACCATTAGCAACGCGGTGCAGATCAGCAGCACCACGACCAGGTAGCAGCCGTCGCGCAACGTCGACGGCGCTGGTTTAAAGACTTGCGCCCGACCGCTCATGGAATCGCCATGACGCCGACGCAACCAGGCATCGACCCCGAAACTGAACAGCGCCGGCAGCAACAGCACCATGCCGATCAACGCGCCGCGACCGAACTGTTGCTGGCCGACCACCGCCTTGTAGGCTTCCAGTGCCAGCACTTGATAGTCGCCACCGACGACCACGGGTACACCGAAGTCAGTGATGGTCAGAGTGAACACCAGACAGAACGCAGCAAATACCGCCTGACGGGTCGCCGGCCAGGTGATGCTGCGAAAGGCTTTTGCCGGACTGGCGCCCATACTCGAGGCGGCATCGAACAGGCGCGCATCCGCCAGGGAAAGCGCTGACAGCAAAATCATCAAGGCATGTGGGAAGGTGTAGATGACCTCACCCAGAACGATGCCCCAGAAGCCGTAGATGTTATCCGAGAGCAAGCTGCGTAACAGGCCCTGGTTGCCGAACAGATAAACCAGGGCAATCCCCGGCAGCATCGAAGGCGCCATCAGCGGCAACAATGAAATCCCCCGCCAGATGCCCTTGCCGGGAATCAGGGTGCGTTGCAGGGCGTAGGCAAACAGGTAGGCCAGTGGTACGACAATGGCGGCGACGCTGAGAGATACCTTCAGGCTGTTGCCCAGCAACCAATGAAAATTGGCACTGCCGATCAATTCTTGAGCAGCCAGCCAGCCTCCGCCCTGCCCGGCTTCGGCACTGAAGCCGCGCCAGAAGATGGCCAGCAACGGCATCAGTACCGCGACGCCAAGCAGCACCAGCAAAAGGACTTTGCCGCCGACCACGAACAGGCGGTCGCCCAGTTCGGCACGGGAATACTTCCGCACCTGCTTGTGCGTTAGCGGCAGCGCGATGTTCGAATTCATCAGGCAAACACCTGCAAGCTCTGTGGCGGCAAAGCCACCATGATCTGCTGCGCGCCAAGACGCGGCATGGCTTCGGGTGCCAGCTCGGCCAGCAGTGCGTGGCCAGGCAAATGGTCGAGCTCGAAGCTCATCCGACAGCGATTACCCAGGAAGGTGATTTCGCGAACCCTGGCCGGAAACAGGTTTTCTTCATGCACCGGCGGATTGACGTTGATCGCTTCCGGGCGACAGAACAAACGACCCGAGGCATTTTTTGCGCTGCCGTCGGCCAGGCGCAGGTTCATCCCGCCGACTTGGGCGTGGCTGTCGCTGTTGCGGCTGAAAGGCAGCCAGTTGCCCTGGCCGACGAACTCCGCCACGAACGGCGTGGCCGGACGGTTGTAGATTTCCTGCGGCGTGGCGTACTGCTCGACTTGGCCGTTGTTCATCACGGCAATGCGGTCGGCCATCAGCATGGCCTCGTCCTGGTTGTGGGTAACCATCAGGGTGGTGATGCCGAGGCTGCGTTGCAGCTGGCGCAGTTCGGTGCACAGGTGCTCACGGACGCGAGCATCGAGTGCCGACATCGGTTCGTCCAGCAACAACAACGAAGGTGCCGGGGCCAAGGCGCGAGCCAGCGCTACGCGTTGCTGCTGTCCACCGGACAACTGGCCCGGGTACTTTTTCTCACTGCCGCTCAGGCCAACCAGTTCCAGCATCTGACCGACACGCTGACGCACCTCTTCGCGGCCACTGCCGGCCAGGCCGTAGGCAATGTTCGCTTCGACGGTGAGATTGGGAAACAGTGCGTAGGACTGAAACAGAATGCCGTAGTCCCGCGCTTGGGGCGCCAGGTGGGAAACGTCGCGATCGCCTAGATAGAGCTCGCCGCTGTCCTGCTTCTCCAGCCCGGCGATGCAACGCAGCAAGGTGGTCTTGCCGCAGCCCGACGGGCCCAACAAACACACCAGCTCACCGGCCGCTACGTCGAGGGAAACGTTATCCAGCGCAGTAAACGCGCCAAAGCGCTTCTGTACACCGCGCACCTTCATCGGTGCGCCGGGGTTGGTCAGGGCAGTTGTGATCGAGTTGTTCATGGACGGACCTCATCTGGCAGATGGGGCCATCCTAGGGTTGTAATGCGTCCGTCATGTGGCAGTGAGGCAAAAACCGCCGATAGTGGTATTCGGGATTTTTGGTTGAGGCTGCACGATCTGTTGTGCCTTGTCTGGCCTCTTCGCGAGCAAGCCCGCTCCCACATTGAGTCTGCGTCGAACACAAAATTTGAGTTCACTGAAGATCTAATGTGGGAGCGGGCTTGCTCGCGAAGGGGCCGGTACTGTCACCGCTAATCTCAGGCCGGGGACATTTCCTGCGCCAATCCCAGAAACGCCGCCGGTAACCGCGCGTTTTTTCGCTCCTTGAGGCAATACAGGTACTCCGGAATCTGCGGCGCATTCTCGATGGTCAGCACGCGCAGTTGCGGATCATGCGGCACTTCCTGGCGGGCAATAATGCTGATCCCGATATTGCGCAACACCGCCTCACGGATCGATTCGCGGCTGCCAATCTCCAGCAGCGGCCCGAAACCGACACCGGCGCTGGCGAGCAACTCTTCGGTCAAACGCCGGGTGGTCGAACCCGGCTCTCGCATCAACAATGTGTGCCCTGCCAATGCGCCCAGCGGCACGTGATCGTATACCGCCAATGGATGATTGCGATGCACCGCCAGCACCAGCGGATCGCTGCCCAGCACCCGTCGAATCAGCCGCGCATCCTCCAGCAACTGCGAGGATGCCGCGACATCCACCCGGTACTCCTCCAACGCTTCGAGCACCTGCTGGGAGTTGCCGATTTCAACCGACACCTCTACCTGCGGCAGGCGTTCGCGGAAGGTTTTCACCAAGTCGAGGATGTAGTACGGCGCCGTAGCGGCGATGCGCAACATGCCTTGGACCTGCCCGCTGTTACGCAGGAAGAACTCGATGTCGGCTTCCTGTTGCAGCAGTCCCTTGACCATCGGCAACAGCCGCGCGCCCTCATCGCTGACGCTCAGGCGGCGGCCGCCCCGGTAGAACAACTCAACTGAGTACTGGCTTTCCAGGTTGCGAATCTGGGTGGTCACCGTGGGTTGGCTCAAACCGAGCTTTTTCGCTGCCAGGGTGATGCTGCCCAGGCGGGCGACCATGTAAAACGCCTTCAGCTCGGCACTCAGCACAACTGTCCCTCATCGTTTATTTGCGCAGCAGGCGCAAGCCATTGAACACCACCAACAGGCTCACGCCCATGTCAGCGAACACCGCCATCCACATGGTGGCGAGTCCGGCGAAGGTTACCCCAAGAAAGATCGCCTTGATGATCAATGCCAGGGCAATGTTCTGCTTGAGGATGCTCGAGGTTTGTCGCGAAAGGCGAATGAACGTCGGAATTTTGCGCAGATCGTCGTCCATCAGGGCGACATCGGCGGTTTCGATTGCCGTGTCTGTGCCAGCGGCAGCCATGGCGAAACCAATTTCGGCGCGAGCCAGTGCGGGCGCATCGTTGATGCCGTCACCGACCATGCCAACGTTATGGCCCTGAGCATAAAGTGCTTCGATGGCTTGCAACTTATCAGAGGGCAGCAGATCCCCTTGTGCCTGGTCGATGCCAACCTGCGCGGCAATCGCCTCGGCGGTGTAGAAATTGTCGCCGGTCAGCATCAGGGTCTTGATGCCCAGGTCATGTAGCTGCTGGATCGCTTCGCGACTGGACTCCTTCACTGTGTCGGCCACGGCAAACAGCGCCAATGGGCCGGATGAATCGAGTAGCAGCACTACGGATTTACCCTGTTTTTCCAGCGCGAACAGCGTCTCTTCCAGCTCCGGCGAGCACAGGTTCAGGTCTTCGACCAGCCGATGGTTGCCCAAGTGATAGGTTTGGCCGTTGATGTCACCGCGCACTCCACGTCCAGCCAGCGCCTCGAAGTTATCCACAACCATCAGCGGGTGTTGTTTATCCACAGCGGCATTGGCGATGGCCAACGACACCGGGTGATCCGAACGACCGGCCAGTGCTGCGGCAATTGCCGGCACCGCGGCATCGGCCTTCGGATCAAGCTCCAGATAATCAGTCTGCACCGGCTTGCCGTGGGTAATCGTGCCGGTCTTGTCCAGCGCCAGATAGTCGAGCTTGTAGCCACCCTCCAGATAGACACCGCCCTTCACCAGAATGCCTTTGCGCGCCGCTGCCGCGAGGCCGCTGACGATGGTCACCGGCGTGGAAATCACCAAGGCACAAGGACAGGCGACAACCAGCAGGACCAGCGCGCGGTAGATCCAGTCAAACCACAGCGCATTCATGAACAGCGGTGGAATCACCGCCACCGCCAGGGCCAGGACAAACACCGCCGGGGTGTAGATTTTCGAGAAGCGGTCAACGAAGCGCTGGGTCGGCGCCCGCGCGCCTTGAGCCTGTTCGACGGCGTGAATGATCCGCGCCAGCGTCGAATGGTTCGCTTCAGCAGTCACGGCATATTCCAGGGAGCCGGCCTGATTGATGGTGCCTGCGAATACCTTGTCGCCAACGGTTTTCTCCACCGGCAGGCTTTCACCCGTAATCGGTGCCTGATCGATGGTCGAACTGCCGGACACCACTTCACCGTCCAGGCCAATCCGCTCACCGGGGCGTACCCGCACCCGCGCGCCGAGTTCGATGGACTTGACGTTTTGCGCAATCCAGCGGCCATCGGCTTGCAACACCGTGGCCTGCTCCGGCGCCATCTGCATCAGGCCGCTGATTGCATTGCGCGCCCGGTCCAGCGACTTGGCCTCGATCAGCTCGGCCACGGTAAACAGGAACATCACCATCGCCGCTTCCGGCCATTGCCCGATCAGGATTGCACCGGTCACCGCAATGCTCATCAAGGCGTTGATGTTCAGGTTGAGGTTCTTCAGGGCAATCCAGCCCTTCTTGTAGGTTGCGAGGCCGCCACTGAGGATCGAGACCAGAGCGATGACCGCCACCACCCAATTCGGTGCAGCACTGGTGAAGTGAATCACTTCGGCCACCAGCGCACCCAGACCCGACAACGCCAATGGCCACCAGGGCTTTTTCACCGGCGCCGGGGCGGGCGCTTCAACACCCTGCTCCAGCGGCTCGGCCTGCATGCCGAGGGACTTGATGGCGTCGATGATCGGTGCAGTGCCTGGCAAGTCGTGGGTTACGCCGAGCACACGGTTGATCAGGTTGAATTCCAACTGCTGCACACCCGCCAGCTTGCCGAGTTTGTTCTGGATCAGCGTTTGCTCGGTCGGGCAATCCATGGCCTCGATGCGGAAAGTGCTCAACCGCGCGTTGGCGGTCGGCATTTCGTTCAACTTGATCAGCGACGGCGCCGCCACTTTGGCGCAACAGCAGGAATCCCCGGGGCCGCCATGCGCATGTTTGTGCACAGGCTTGAGTTTATGGCTGTGATCGTGATCAGCCTCGGGTTTGTGGGTGTGAAGGGAGTCGCTCATCGGGTCGCGTCCTTGAAGGTGCCTGTTGCCAAGTAAAGACCCTGTAGCCACTATAGGGTCAAGCACCTATTTGGAGATTGCCGTCATGAAGATTGGAGAGCTGGCCAAACTCACCGACTGCGCCGTGGAAACCATCCGCTACTACGAACGCGAGAACCTGCTGCCGGAACCGGCCCGCAGCGACGGCAACTACCGGGTCTACACCCAGGCCCACGCCGAACGCCTGACCTTCATCCGCAACTGCCGCACCCTCGACATGACCCTGGAAGAAATTCGCAGCCTGTTGGCCTTTCGCGACAGTCCGCAGGATCAATGTGAAAGCGTGAATGCGCTGATCGACGAGCACATCCATCACGTCAAGGCGCGGATCGATGGGCTGCTGGCCCTGCAGGCGCAACTGCTCGACCTGCGCCAGCGTTGTGGCGAAGGACCAGATGTCGATCAATGCGGGATTTTGCAGAGGCTGGAAGTGAGTGGCGGGGTTGTGGCGACGGAGGTTGAGCATTCGCATGTGGGCCGTAGCCACGGTCACTGAAAGCACTGCAACGCCAAAAGTGGGAGCGGGCTTGCTCGCGAAGGCGGTGTGTCAGTCATTAGAGATGTCGACTGATACACCGCCTTCGCGAGCAAGCCCGCTCCCACATTGGTTAAGCGTCAGGAATCAGACCGCCATTGGCGCGGTCATTGGCGCATGGTGCTCATAGCCTTCCAGCGAAAAATCACTCGGCTCAACCAGCTCCAGCCACTCCGGCTGGTAAACACCCGTCTTGGCAAACTCCGGTACGCGGTCGGAAATCACCAGTTTGGGCATCGGGAACGGCTCGCGCTTGAGCTGTTCGTTGAGCATGTCCAGGTGGTTTTCATAGACGTGGGCGTCGCCGATGAAATAGGTGAACCAGCGCGGCGTGTAGCCGGTCAGTCGACCGATCAGGCTTAGCAGCGCGGCGCCTTCGGTGAGGTTGAACGGCGTGCCCAGGCCCAAGTCGTTCGAACGGATGTAGAGGGTCAGGGAAATCTCCCTGGTCTCGACATTCGGGTGGAACTGGTACAGCAGGTGGCAAGGCGGCAGGGCCATTTCATCGAGCTGCGCGACGTTCCAGCCGTGAAACAGGATACGGCGGCTGCCCGGGTCCTTGATGATGGTGTCGACGCACTGGTGAACCTGATCGATGGCCTTGTACAACACCACATAGGCCTGTCCATCTTCTTCACCTTCGGCAATCTGGCGATAACCCTGCTTCAGGGTTTGCTCGATGGCGGCCGGGTTGCTGAGCGGGATTTGCTTGTACGCCGGCCATTTACGCCATTGCACGCCGTAGATCTCGCCGAGGTCGTCTTCACCCTGGCGGAACGGGTTGGCCAGCCACTGGGCGTTTTCATTGGCGTTCTGGTCCCAGACCTTGCAGCCCAACGCACGGAATTGCGCGGCATTGTTCACGCCACGCAGAAACCCGCACATCTCGCCGATGGCGGATTTGAAGGCCATCTTGCGCGTGGTGATCGCCGGGAAACCTTCCTGCAGGTCGTAACGCAGCATGGCGCCCGGAAAGCTGATGGTGTTCACGCCAGTGCGGTTGGCCTGCTTGGTGCCGTTCTTGATGACGTGGGCGACCAGTTCGAGATATTGCTTCATGAATTACCTGTGTCCTTGAACCCCGCAGCATCGCTGCGGGGTTCGAAATTTATACGGCCGCCGCTGGAGTCGCCGGGGCGCGGTGATACGCCAGCCAGATCAGGAACAGCCCGCCGACGATCATCGGCACGCAGAGCACCTGGCCCATGGTTAGCCAGTTCCAGGCCAGATAGCCCAGTTGCGCATCCGGTACGCGAACGAACTCGACAATGAAACGGAAGATGCCATAGAACAGCGCGAACATCCCCGATACCGCCATGGTCGGCCGTGGTTTGCGCGAGAACAGCCACAGGATCAGGAACAGCGCGACGCCTTCGAGCGCAAACTGATACAGCTGCGACGGGTGACGTGCCAGTTGTGCCGGATCAGTCGGGAAGACCATCGCCCACGGCACATCGGTAGCCTTGCCCCACAACTCGGCGTTGATGAAGTTGCCGATACGCCCGGCGCCCAGGCCGATCGGCACCATCGGCGCGACGAAGTCCATCAGCTGGAAAAACGACTTGTTGTTCTTTTTACCGAACCACAAGGCGGCCAACATCACGCCGATGAACCCGCCGTGGAACGACATCCCGCCCTTCCACACTTCAAAGATCAACAGCGGATTGGCGATATAAGCACTCAAATCGTAGAACAGCACATAACCCAGGCGACCACCGACAATCACCCCCATCGACATCCAGAACACCATGTCGGAGAGCTTCTCCTTGGTCCAGGTCGGGTCGAAACGGTTCAGCCGGCGCGACGCCAGCAGCCAGGCGCCGCCGATGCCGATCAGGTACATCAACCCGTACCAGTGGATTTTCAGCGGACCGATGGCCAAGGCCACCGGGTCGATCTGCGGGTAAGGCAGCATTGCGACTCCTCATGAGTTCAAATCAATTCCCGGGCGACGCTGTCACCTCAGGATTAAGCCAGGATTGTGTCGTGCGTCAGAGCAGATGCTTCAGACGAGAAAGTTCAGGCCAACGCCAAACAGCAAAGCGGCAAACAGTCTTTTGAGCAACCTTGGCGACAGATTGTGCGCCAGTCGCGCGCCGAAGCGGGCGAAGACCATGCTGGTCAGGGCAATGCCCAGCAGCGCCGGCAAATATATGAAACCGAGACTATGGGCCGGAAGCAACGGATCGTGCCAGCCCAGAATCATGAAAAATAATGCACTGGACAGCGCAATCGGCAGGCCGCAGGCAGAGGACGTGGCGACCGCTTGCTGCATCGGCACGCTGCGCCAGGTCAGGAACGGCACGGTCAGTGACCCGCCGCCAATCCCGAAAATCGCTGAAGCCCAGCCAATTACGCTGCCGGCTACGGTCAGACCGAGTTTACCCGGCACCGTTCGGCTGGCCTTGGGCTTGAGGTCCAACGCCAGCTGCGCAGCAATGACCAAGGCAAACACGCCGATGATCTTTTGCAGGTTGGGCCCGGAGATCGCTTCGGCAGTCAGCGCGCCAAAACCCGCACCAATCAGAATGCCCAGGGTCATCCACGTAAAAATTGGCCAGCGTACCGCTCCACGGCGATGGTGCTCCCGAATGGCGTTGACCGAGGTAAAGATAATCGTCGCCAGCGAGGTGCCTACGGCCAGGTGCGTGAGGATCGACGGATCGAACCCCTGGGCCTTGAAGCTGAATACCAGCACCGGGACGATGATGATTCCGCCCCCCACGCCGAACAGCCCGGCCAGCACTCCGGCACAGGCGCCGAGCGCCAGATAGAGCAGAAACTCCATGCTTTTCCCCTCCCAACCCCAAAACCGGAGCGGCATGGTAACGGATGCATGGCCTCGGGCTCCACTGGATGGCGATGGATACCCGCACGATGACTGCGTAGAGTGGGGGAAAAAACACACAAGGATCACCTTATGTGCCTGATTGTTTTTGCTTGGCGACCGGGCCACGCCCAACCGCTGATCGTGGCGGCTAACCGCGACGAATTTTATGCCCGCCCCAGCCTGCCACTGGCGCAATGGCCCGAGGCCCCCCAGGTGCACGCCGGGCGAGACCTGGAGGCGGGAGGAACCTGGCTCGGTCTCGGCGCCAACGGGCGCTTTGCGGCGCTGACCAACATCCGCGACCCGCATCGACCGCCAGGGCGCAGGTCGCGCGGTGAGTTAGTGGCGGGATTCCTCACCAAAGATGTGCCAATTGATGACTATTTAGACGACGTTGTCGCCCGTGCGCCTGAATATGGCGGATTTAACTTACTGATCGGCAACGCCAATGAGATGTGGCATTTCAATGCACGGGAATCGGAAGCGGTGATGCTACCGCCGGGGATCTACGGCCTGTCGAACGCCGGGCTCGATACGCCGTGGCCGAAACTGCTCAGGGCCAAGGCGGCACTGGGCGAGGTACTGGATGATCCGCAACCGCAGTCTTTGCTGGCCTTGCTCGGCGATTCACAGCAAGCGCCGTTTGCAGACCTGCCGGACACCGGAGTGGGGTTGGCCACCGAGACGCTGCTGTCGAGTGTGTTTATTGCCAGCCAGAGTTATGGGACGCGGGCGAGTACGGCGTTGATTGTGCAGGCGGATGGCTCGCGGCATTTGGTCGAACGGAGTTTCGGGCCGTTTGGCGGACATCTTGGGGAAGTGGATATTCGGCTTTAGTGTTGCGTTGTTCGTTCGACCCTCTTCGCGAGCAAGCCCGCTCCCACATTTGAAATGCGTTTAAATGTGGGAGCGGGCTTGCTCGCGAAGGGGGTGTCGCAAATTCAGAGAGGCTTGATCGCCGCCGGATTGATCATCCGTGCCAACCCAAGGTTCTTCAGCGCCAACTGCAGCGAACTGTGGATAACCTGCGGGTTGTCGATGGTCATCAGTTCGGCGAGCAGCTGCTTGGCCTTGCTCAAGTTGATCTGGCGCAGCATCCACTTCACCTTCGGCAAGTTGGTGGCGTTCATCGACAAGCTGTCGAAACCCATCGCCATCAATAGCACCGCCGCCGCCGGGTCACCGGCCATTTCGCCGCAGATACTCACTGGCTTGCCTTCGGCATGGGCGTCTCGCACTACGGTTTGCAGGGCTTGCAGCACCGCCGGGTGCAGGTAGTCGTACAGGTCGGCTACTCGCGGGTTGTTACGGTCCACGGCCAACAGATATTGGGTCAGGTCGTTGGAACCAACCGACAGGAAGTCCACCTGTCGCGCCAGTTCCTTGGTCTGGTACACCGCTGCCGGAATCTCGATCATCACGCCAATCGGTGGCATCGGTACGTCGCAACCTTCGTCGCGAACCTCGCCCCAGGCCCGGTGGATCAGGTGCAGGGCTTCTTCCAGCTCATGGGTGCCGGAGATCATCGGCAGCAGAATCCGCAGGTTGTTCAAGCCTTCACTGGCCTTGAGCATGGCACGGGTCTGCACCAGGAAGATTTCCGGGTGGTCGAGGGTGACGCGAATGCCGCGCCAGCCGAGGAACGGGTTGTCTTCCTTGATCGGGAAGTACGACAGCGACTTGTCGCCACCAATGTCCAGGGTACGCATGGTCACTGGCTGTGGGTGAAACGCGGCCAGTTGCTCGCGGTAGATCGCCAGCTGTTCCTTTTCACTCGGGAAGCGCTGGTTGATCATGAACGGCACTTCGGTGCGGTACAGACCGACGCCTTCGGCCCCGCGCTTTTGCGCGCGCGCGACGTCCGCCAACAGGCCGGTGTTGACCCAGAGCGGCATGCGGTGGCCATCGACCGTGATGCACGGCAGATCGCGCAGCGCATCCAACCCGAGGGCCAGTTGCTTTTCTTCTTCGACCACCTCGGCGAACTGCTTGCGCAGCACGTCGCTGGGGTTGGTGTAGACCTCGCCGCGGTGACCGTCGACGATCATGCCAATGCCGTCGACCTTGGAATACGGCAGGTCCACCAGGCCCATCACCGTTGGAATGCCCATGGCCCGGGCAAGGATCGCAACGTGGGAGTTACCGGAGCCAAGCACCGAAACCAGGCCCACCAGCTTGTTTTCCGGAACCTCGCCGAGCATGGCCGGCGTCAGTTCCTCGCTGACCAGGATGGTGTTGTCGGGATAGACCAGGGTTTGCTGGCGCTCTTCCTGCAAATAAGCGAGCAGGCGACGACCGAGGTCCTTGACGTCTGACGCACGCTCACGCAAGTAGGCGTCGTCCATCAATTCGAAGCGGTTGACGTGATCGGTGACCACTTGGCGCAACGCGCCCTGGGCCCACTGCCCGGTCTTGATCACGGTGGTCACTTCGCTGCCCAGCGCCGCATCGTCGAGCATCATCAGGTAGACGTCGAACAACGCGCGCTCTTCCGGGCGCAACTGCGTGGCGAGCTTGGCGGACAACGCACGCATGTCCGCACGCACACCTTCGATGGCGGTCTTGAACAGCCCCAGTTCCGCTTCGATGTCAATGATGGTCTTGTCGGGCACCACGTCCAGGTCGGCCGGCGGCAGCATGACCACCGCCGTACCGACCGCCGCGCCGGGCGAGCCCGGCACGCCGATGAACTTGGCTTCCTGGATACCCTTGCCCTGCCGGCCCAGGCCACGGATCGAACCGGTGGCCTCGGCGTGGGCGATAACCCCGGCGAGTTGCGCGCTCATGGTCACGAGGAAGGCTTCTTCGCCTTCATCGAACTGGCGGCGCTCTTTTTGCTGGATGACCAACACACCGACGACACGTCGGTGGTGGATGATTGGCGCCCCGAGGAACGAAGCGTAGCGCTCTTCACCGGTTTCGGCGAAGTAGCGGTAGCGCGGGTGATCCGCGGCGTTTTCGAGGTTCAGGGGTTCTTCACGCGTGCCGACCAGACCCACCAGACCTTCATTGGGCGCCATGCTGACCTTGCCGATCGAGCGCTTGTTCAAGCCCTCGGTAGCCATCAGCACAAAGCGGTTGGTCTCGGGGTCAAGCAGGTAGACCGAGCAGACCTGGCTGCCCATGGCCTCTTTGACGCGCAACACAATAATCCCCAACGCCGCCTTGAGATCCTTGGCGGAGTTAACTTCCTGGACGATCTTGCGCAGCGTATTGAGCATGGCTCGGGGTCGAACTCCGTCGTCAGTCGCGCGCTAAAAGGCGCGGGGCAAGCTCTTTGAGGGCGCGTCGATACACCTCGCGCTTGAATGTCACCACCTGGCCCAACGGATACCAATAACTGACCCAGCGCCAGCCATCGAATTCCGGTTTACCGGTCAAATCCATCCGCACCCGCTGCTCATTGGAGATCAGGCGCAGGAGAAACCATTTCTGCTTCTGGCCGATGCACAGCGGTTGGCTGTGCGTCCTGACCAGACGTTGCGGCAAACGATAGCGCAACCAGCCCCGAGTGCAGGCGAGTATTTCAACATCTTCGCGCTCCAGGCCCACTTCTTCGTTCAGCTCGCGGTACAAGGCGTCTTCCGGCGTCTCCTGGGGGTTGATCCCGCCTTGAGGAAACTGCCAGGCATCTTGATTGATACGGCGAGCCCATAGCACCTGGCCAGCATCATTCGTGAGAATGATCCCGACATTAGGACGGAAACCATCGGGGTCGATCACGGCAACAACCTCGCAAACGCATGTCATCGCATTGTTCCACAAAGGTTGTTAAGGCAGCAACGCGCCGGCCTACGTTATGTGCACTCTTGTGAAAAGTCCGTATTCTGGACGCCTTTCTACAGACTTTTCAGCGAGTAACTGCGATGCGGCTGGCTTTATTCGACTTGGACAACACGCTTCTGGGCGGCGACAGTGACCATGCCTGGGGCGATTACCTTTGTGAACGCGGCTTCCTCGACGCCGTCGCCTACAAGGCCCGTAACGACGAGTTCTACCAGGACTACCTGGCTGGCAAGCTCGATAACGACGCCTACCTGAACTTCTGCCTGGAAGTGCTCGGCCGTACCGAGATGGCCACCCTGGACCTATGGCACAGCGACTACATGCGCGACTGCATCGAACCGATCCTGCTGCCCAAGGCGATCGAGTTGCTGGCCCAACACCGCGATGCCGGTGACAAACTGGTGATCATCACCGCCACCAACCGTTTCGTGACCGGCCCGATTGCCGCGCGCCTGGGCGTCGAGACCCTGATCGCCACCGAATGCGAAATGCAGGACGGCCGCTACACCGGGCGCAGTACCGATGTACCGTGCTTCCGTGAAGGCAAGGTGACAAGGCTCAATCGCTGGCTGGAAGAAACCGGGCACAACCTCGAGGGCAGCTACTTTTATAGCGACTCGATGAATGACCTGGCGTTGCTGGAGCAGGTGGCGAACCCGGTGGCGGTCGATCCGGATCCGAACTTGCGCGCCGAGGCCGAGAAGCGGGGCTGGCCAGTCATCAGTCTGCGCGGCTGATATTGCTTTCGCGAGCAGGCTCGCTCCCACAGTGGATGTGTGAACGACACAATTTCCTTGTGGGAGCGAGCCGGCTCGCGAATGGGGCAACACGGTTTAACCGGTTAAACCGGCTTGGCGCCCATTAATCCCGCAATCGCCACAAAGCAGACGAAACTGAACAACGCCAGTGCAAAGGTAAATCTGCCCACCCCACCCGGCGTCTTGCGCACCTTGTTCAGCCTTACCAACAACCAGAACCACGACAACGCCGCAACGGTGTAAAGCACACTGGAAGCCAGCAACCAGGTCTGCCCCAACGGCCAGCCCACCAGGTGCACCATCCACCAACCGGTAAACGGCATGCTCAGCAAAGCCAGCCCCATCAACAGCCAGACGAACACCCGAGGCCGTTGCAGCGTACGGCTGCCCGCAGTCACGTCGCCGTTACGCCGGGTCCGCCAGACCCAGATCCCCAGGCCCAGCGCACAGACCAGCAACACCACCGTCGCCACCGTGTGCGCCGCTTTCAGGGCCGTCAACGTTTCCATGGTTCGATTTCCTTAAGGGCGTGCCCATCAGCGTAGCCGCTCAGCCGAGAAACAACTGATAGGCCGGATTGTCGGTTTCGTCCCAGTACGGGTAGCCGATTTCTTCCAGCGCTGCCGGCACCAAATGACGCTCCTCGTGAGGCACCTGCAGGCCCGCGACCACACGACCATCGGCCGCACCGTGGTTACGATAGTGGAACATGGAAATGTTCCAGCGCCCGCCGAGCTTGTTGAGGAAGTTGAACAGCGCGCCCGGACGCTCCGGGAATTCGAAGCGCAGGATCACTTCATCGACCACATGCGCCGCGCGACCGCCGACCATGTGGCGGATGTGCAACTTGGCCAGTTCGTTGTCGGTCAGGTCGACGACCGGAAAGCCCTGCTCGCCCAGGCTGGCGATCAGCGCGCGACGCGGGTCGGTTTCCGGATGAGTCTGTACCCCGACAAAGATGTGCGCTTCGCTGCCAGTGTTGTAGCGGTAGTTGAATTCGGTGATCTGACGCTTGCCGATGGCTTCGCAGAACGCCTTGAAACTCCCCGGCTGCTCAGGGATGGTCACGGCGATGATGGCTTCACGGCCTTCGCCCAGTTCAGCGCGCTCGGCGACATGGCGCAGGCGGTCAAAATTGACGTTGGCCCCGGAGTCGATGGCCACGAAGGTCTGTCCGGTGACGCCGCGGGACTCGACGTACTTCTTGATCCCGGCCACGCCCAAGGCGCCGGCAGGTTCGGTGATCGAACGGGTATCGTCGTAGATGTCCTTGATCGCCGCACAGATTTCGTCGGTACTGACGGTGATGACTTCGTCAACGTAGTCTTTGCAGATATCAAAAGTGTGCTGGCCGATCTGGGCCACCGCGACGCCATCGGCGAAGATGCCCACGGTCGGCAATACCACACGCTCACCCGCCGCCATGGCGGCTTGCAGGCAATTGGAGTCGTCCGGCTCGACACCGATGACCTTGATGTCCGGCCGCAGGTACTTCACGTACGCCGCGATACCGGCGATCAGGCCGCCGCCACCGACTGGAACGAAGATCGCATCCAGGGGCGCCGGGTGTTGGCGCAAGATCTCCATGGCCACTGTGCCCTGCCCGGCAATGGTGTGGGGATCGTCGTAGGGGTGAATGTAGACGTAGCCTTTTTCGTCGACCAGTTTCAGCGAGTAGGCCAGGGCCTCCGGAAACGAATCGCCGTGCAGCACCACTTTGCCACCGCGCGAACGCACGCCTTCGACCTTGATCTCGGGCGTGGTCTTGGGCATGACGATGGTGGCTTTCACGCCCAGGACCTTGGCCGCCAGGGCCAGGCCTTGCGCGTGATTGCCCGCCGAAGCGGTAACCACGCCGCGAGCGCGCTCTTCATCGCTCAGCTGCGTCAGCTTGTTGTAGGCGCCGCGAATCTTGAACGAGAACACGGGCTGCAAGTCTTCACGCTTGAGCAAAATCTCGTTGCCCAGCCGCTCGGAGAGCTGGCGAGCAGTCTGCAATGGGGTTTCTACGGCAACGTCATAAACGCGCGAGGTGAGGATCTTTTTGACGTACTGTTCAAGCATCGGAAAGCATCACTGAGCGGGTTGGGCAGGATCAAGGAGTCTAACCCGGCTTTTAGCCGCACGACCACCTGTTGTAGGAGCGAGCATGCTCGCGAGAAACCCAAAGGCGCTGCGGGGTGCCTGGTTTCACGCGTTATCGTTCACGACCATCGCGAGCATGCTCGCTCCTACAGGGTACAGTCACGGACCGCCAATCGGACAATGACCTTCCCTGCCCCGAGGCCTATAATGCCAGCCTTTCGTTCTCTCTTCGGCACTTCGGAGCCCGCATGACCCAGGATCAACTCAAACAGGCAGTAGCCCAGGCCGCCGTCGACTTCATCCTCCCGAAACTCGACGACAAGAGCATCGTTGGGGTCGGCACCGGCTCCACCGCCAACTGCTTCATCGATGCCCTGGCCAAGCACAAGGGCGCGTTCGATGGCGCGGTCGCCAGCTCCGAAGCCACCGCCGCACGCCTCAAGGGCCACGGGATCCCGGTCTATGAGCTCAATACGGTCAGCGACCTGGAGTTCTACGTCGACGGCGCCGACGAGAGCGACGAGCACCTGAACCTGATCAAGGGCGGCGGCGCAGCCCTGACCCGTGAGAAAATCGTCGCGGCCGTGGCCAAGACCTTCATCTGCATCGCCGACGCCAGCAAACTGGTGCCCGTCCTCGGCGCCTTCCCGCTGCCCGTGGAAGTGATCCCGATGGCCCGCAGCCACGTGGCCCGCCAGCTGGTGAAACTCGGCGGTGATCCGGTCTACCGTGAAGGTGTAGTCACCGACAACGGCAACATCATCCTCGACGTGTACAACCTGCAGATCACCAATCCGGTGGAACTGGAGTCGCAGATCAATGCGATCGTCGGCGTGGTCACCAACGGCTTGTTCGCGGCGCGCCCGGCAGACCTGCTGTTGCTGGGCACGAGCGAAGGTGTGAAGACCCTGCGCGCCCAGTAAGAACACGCACAATCCTTGTAGGAGCTGGCTTGCCAGCGATGAGGCCATCAAATCCAACATTGATGTTGAATGATCTGCCGCTATCGCTGGCAAGCCAGCTCCTACAGGTTCGTGTTCGTGGCTCAGGGCTGTGTTGGCTTTTTGAAGACGTAGAACAGATTCGGTTCACTCACCAGGTACATCGTACCGTCGTCGTCCATGGCGATACCTTCCGCTTGCGGCACGGTCTTTTGCAGACCTTGCCGGCCCTTGTTCAGTGACATGGTGCTCAGCGGTCGCCCATCCACATCCAGCTCCAGAATCAGCCGCGACTCGTCGGACAGCGCCAGCAAGTGCCCGCTACGCTCGTCGTATTGCAGGCTCGACAAATCCCGCACAAACATCCCGGCGTCGCGCTTGGGATTGTTGACCACATGTACCGCGTAGGACTTTTCCGGATTGAAATGCGGAAAGCCGTGCACTTCGTAGATCAGCATCGGGTCGCGCTCCTTGGCGACAAACAAGCGCTTGCCTACCGAATCGTAAGCCAAGCCTTCGAATCCCTTGTTGCCGCTCATGTGCACACCGAGGGTCATCTGTTCCGCGTCCGCCGCGTCGAGAAAGGTGGTGTCATGCTCCAGATGGATCTTGATCAGGCGCTGCTGGCGCTCGTCCGTGATCACGTAGGTGTCGGCGCTGATGAACTCGACAGCTTCAGGATCACCAAAACCGACCAACGCGATGCGCCGCAAGATCCTGCCCTCGAGCGACAGCTCGATCAATTCGGAGTTTTGATTGGTGACCGTGAACAGGCTTTTGCGCACCGGGTCGTACGTCAAGGCTGAAACATCATCGTCCAGCCCTTCAATGACCCGCCCCTCCAGCACCACCCGATACTGATCCAGGCCGATGGACTGGGTGCTCATCGGCTGCCAGAGCGTGCGCAGGTTGAACCAGGTGCGCTCGAACAGGCGTAAATGCTGCCCGAATGCGATCAATACACTCAGGGCAATCACCGACAGGAGCAACAGCAGAGGTTTGGGGCGGGCTAATCGGCGCATTCAGGCGGGCTCGGCTTCAGGACAGGCGGATGAAATATCACGCCTGCCTGAACTGAAGCTTAATGGCCATTGGCCCCGTAGGACAATGTAGGAGCTGCCGCAGGCTGCGATCTTTTGATCTTGTTTTTTAAAAGCAAAGTCAAAAGATCGCAGCCTGCGGCAGCTCCTACCGTTTTTCGAAACGGTAAAACAGGTTTGGCTCACTCACGATGTACATCGTGCCGGCCTCGTCCATGGTCACGCCTTCAGCCCGAGGTATGGTTTTTTTCAAGCCGTTGAAGCCACCGAGCAAGGTCATGAAGCTGACCTGTTCGCCTTTCTCGTCCAGCTCCAGCAACAGGTGGGAGTCAGCGGACAACACCAGGGTGTGGCCCGTGCGCGGATCGATGGCAAGGGCAGACAGGTTGCGGATGTCCAACTCGTCACTGACCAGCTTTTGCTTGTCGCCGCTGAGCGTCTTGCCGTCGCCTTTCCAGGCAAACAGCGCGGGTGGACGCTCTTCGCCGAGCAGCAATTGCTGATTGCGTGCATCCCATACGACCGCCTCAAACGCCTTGTTCTGGTCTTTCGAAGGGCCAAGGTCGTACTTGGGGAAATCAGCGATGTTCAGCTCGCGAGTGCCGGCATCGACCTTGACGAGGGAGATCTGGTGGTCACGCTCATCGACAATGGCCAGCACTCCATTGCCCAGCGCTGTTACCCCTTCAGGATTGCTCCAGCCTACCAAGGGCATTTTGCGCAGCACATCGCCTTGCAGCGACAACTCGACCAGGAACGGGTTCTTACCCATTACCGAAAACAGGGTTTTGGTCTGGGCATCGTAGGTGACGTCCGACGCTTCGTCCTTTTCCATGCCCGGAAGTGGCTTGGCGTCGATCACCGCATGATAGTCCGGCAGCCAGACGCTGCCCTGACGTTCGGCCGGGCTTTCAAAACGCTCCAGCACCCAGAGCACGCCGCGGTCATCCCAATGCATGGCAAACGCCAAACCGTAGGCGGCTGCGACCAGCAGCAACAGCCAGGAATACCAACGCAAGAAAAAGCGCGAGCGACGGGCAGGTTTGAGCGACGAGATTGGTTGAGTGGCCATCAGGGCATGCGTTCCAGAAATTCAGGCTTGGGGTAATAGCACAATTGGGCCCGGCTCAGATGCCGAAAGCCGTGGAATTATGCAGACCTGATGTGAAAAAAACGGGAAATGGCGAGACCACGCTGTATGGGCACCGCTAACCCTGTAGGAGCTGGCTTGCCAGCGATGAGGCCCTAACATTCAACGCCCATGTTGGCTGTTAGACCACTATCGCTGGCAAGCCAGCGCCTACAAGGGTTTGTGTTCCTTAGCGAACGCTGCTGGTGAAGCGGCTCGCGCCCGGCAGTTCCAGGACGATCTCGTCGCCAACATTCAGCGGGCCTACGCCCACCGGTGTGCCAGTGAGGATCACGTCACCGGCCTGCAGCGAAAAGCAACCGGCCATGTGCTGGATCATCGGCACGATCGGGTTGAGCATCGCACTGCTGTTGCCATCCTGGCGCACTTCGCCGTTGATGGTCAGGCGGATGCCGATGTCGGTCAGGTCGGCGAAGGTGCTGCCGGAAACGAACGGGGCAATCACTGCTGCGCCGTCGAAGGACTTGGCGATTTCCCAGGGCAGGCCCTTGGATTTCAGCTCGGCCTGCTTGTCGCGCAGAGTCAGGTCCAGGGCCGGGGCGAAGCCGGAGATGGCGTCCAGCACTTCTTCAACGCTGGGCTTGGTCGATAACGGCTTGCCAATCAGCACCGCGATTTCCGCTTCGTAATGCACCGAACCACGCTCGGTTGGAATGCTGAAGCCGCCTTCCAGCGGCACCACACAACTGCCCGGCTTGATGAACAGCAGCGGCTCGGTCGGCACCGGGTTGTCCAGTTCCTTGGCGTGTTCGGCGTAGTTACGGCCGATGCACACCACTTTCCCCAGCGGGAAGTGAATACGCGTACCGTCGACATACTGGTGCTGATAGCTCATGGACCGACTCCTGGTTCGTAGCTTTTAAAGTCAAACAGCGAAAATCTTGCCCGGGTTCATGATCCCGTTCGGGTCGAACACCGCCTTGACCGCTTTCATGTACTCGATCTCAACCGGGGAACGGCTGTAGGTCAGGTAGTCACGCTTGGTCATGCCCACGCCGTGTTCGGCGGAAATCGAGCCGTTGTACTTCTCGACGGTTTCGAACACCCACTTGTTGACGGTGGCGCACTTGGCGAAGAACTCGTCCTTGCTCAAGTTATCCGGCTTGAGAATGTTCAAGTGCAGGTTGCCGTCGCCGATATGACCAAACCAGACGATTTCGAAGTCCGGGTAGTGTTCGCCGACGATCGCGTCGATTTCCTTGAGGAATGCCGGCACTTTCGACACGGTCACCGAAATGTCGTTCTTGTACGGCGTCCAGTGGGAAATGGTTTCGGAAATGTATTCGCGCAGTTTCCACAGGTTCTGCAACTGGGTTTCGCTCTGGCTCATCACACCGTCCAGGACCCAGCCCTGCTCGACACAGTGCTCGAATGTTTCCAGGGCGTGGTTGGCCACTTCTTCGGTGGTCGCTTCGAATTCCAGCAGCGCGTAGAACGGGCAATCGGTTTCGAACGGAGCCGGCACATCACCACGATCCATGACCTTGGCCAGGGCCTTGTCGGAGAAGAATTCGAAAGCGGTCAGGTCGAGCTTGCCCTGGAAGGCATGCAGCACCGGCATGATCGAGTCGAAATCAGCGGTGCCGAGGACCATGGCAGTCAGGTTTTTCGGCGCGCGATCCAGGCGCATGGTCGCTTCCACCACGAAACCGAGGGTGCCTTCGGCGCCGATGAAGAGCTGGCGCATGTCGTAGCCGGTGGCGTTCTTGATCAGGTCGCGGTTCAGCTCCAGCACGTCGCCCTTGCCGGTGACGACTTTCATGCCGGCCACCCAATTACGGGTCATGCCGTAGCGAATCACCTTGATTCCGCCGGCATTGGTGCCGATATTGCCGCCAATCTGGCTCGAACCTGCCGAAGCGAAGTCCACCGGGTAGTACAGGCCCTTTTCTTCGGCCACGTTCTGCAGATGTTCGGTGACCACGCCCGGCTGGCAAACAGCGGTGCGGTCGGTGAGGTTCACGTCGAGGACCTGGTTCATGTAGTCGAACGACACGACCACTTCGCCATTGGCTGCCACTGCAGCGGCGGAAAGGCCGGTGCGGCCACCGGAAGGCACCAGCGCCACCTTGTGTTTGTTGGCCCACAGGACGATGGCCTGGACCTGTTCGGTGGTCTTGGGGAACACGATGGCGGTCGGGGCCGGAGCGAAATGCTTGGTCCAATCCTTACCGTAAGCATTCAGGGAGTCGGCATCGGTCAGCACCTTGCCAGGCTCAACCAGGGTCTTCAGCTCATCAATCAGGGCAGGATTGGTCATCGACAGAACTCTCGAACAATTCATGGTCATCCTGAGAACGCTTCACGTCGCAGGAATGAGTGTTTAGCGGGGTGCATATGCTAGCATACCGACCCCGCAGCATAGTGCCCAACGGCTGTTCTGCGGTGACGGTTTAGTTGCCGTCCGGGTCAGCATCTGTTGACCACTTCCTGCCATTTTTCTCCGGGATACAGGTTTACGCAGATGAGCAAGACTTCTCTCGATAAGAGCAAGATCAAGTTCCTTCTTCTCGAAGGCGTCCACCAATCGGCTGTCGACGTCCTCAAGGCGGCGGGCTACACCAGCATCGAGTACCTCACAGGTTCTCTGCCGGAAGCCCAGCTCAAGGAAAAGATCGCTGATGCTCACTTCATCGGCATTCGCTCGCGCACTCAACTGACCGAAGAGATCTTCGATCACGCGAAGAAGCTCGTGGCTGTAGGGTGTTTCTGCATCGGCACCAACCAGGTCGACCTGAGCGCTGCCCGCGAACGCGGCATCGCCGTGTTCAACGCGCCGTACTCCAACACCCGCTCCGTTGCCGAGCTGGTGCTGGCCGAAGCGATCCTGTTGCTGCGCGGTATCCCTGAGAAGAACGCTTCCTGCCACCGTGGTGGCTGGATCAAGAGCGCGGCCAACTCCTTCGAGATCCGCGGCAAGAAGCTGGGCATCGTCGGTTACGGCTCGATCGGTACTCAACTGTCGGTCCTCGCCGAAGGCTTGGGGATGCAGGTGTACTTCTATGACACCGTGACCAAGCTGCCACTGGGTAACGCCACCCAGGTCGGCAACCTGCACGAACTGCTGGGCATGTCCGACATCGTGACCCTGCACGTACCGGAAACCGCTGCCACCCAGTGGATGATCGGCGAGAAGGAAATCCGCGCCATCAAGAAGGGCGGCATCCTGATCAACGCCGCGCGCGGCACCGTGGTCGAGCTGGACGCCCTGGCGGACGCGATCAAGGACAAGCACCTGATCGGCGCGGCCATCGACGTGTTCCCGGTGGAGCCACGCTCCAACGACGAAGAGTTCGAAAGCCCGCTGCGTGGCCTGGACAACGTGATCCTGACGCCGCACATCGGTGGTTCCACCGCCGAAGCGCAGGCCAACATCGGCCTGGAAGTGGCAGAAAAACTGGTCAAGTACAGCGACAACGGTACTTCGGTATCGTCCGTGAACTTCCCGGAAGTAGCCCTGCCGGCTCACCCTGGCAAGCACCGCCTGCTGCACATCCACGAGAACATCCCTGGCGTGATGAGCGAGATCAACAAGGTCTTCGCCGAAAACGGCATCAACATTTCCGGTCAGTTCCTGCAGACCAACGAGAAAGTCGGCTACGTGGTGATCGACGTAGACGCCGAGTACTCGGACCTGGCGCAACAGAAACTGCAACACGTCAACGGCACCATTCGTAGCCGCGTTCTGTTCTAAGAGCAGCGTGCGGCATTAAAAAGGGAGCCCCTGCGAAGGGGCTCCCTTTTTTTATTTGACGTTTACAGTGATCTTCTCGGAGACGATCGGTGGGTCGAACGGCATGTGCCCGCTGTCGCCCAACTCCAGCTGCAAGGTATGCTTGCCCGGCGGCAGCGTTACTTCAGCCTGGGTCTGCGCCTTGCCGAAGTGCAGGTGGTTGGCATCGTTCGGGATCGGCTGGCCGGCCGCCGGCAGTTTGTCCACGTCAATCAGCAGGTGATGGTGGCCCGTGTTTTTGGTGACATCGCCAGCTGGCGCCAACGCGATGTTCTCGACAGCGAACTTCACCACGAACGTCTGCGGAACCGTGGCACCATCTTTGGGAGAAACAATGGACACTTCAGCACCTTTCGGGGCTGGCGTTGCTGCACTGGCCAACACTGAAACGCCCATCAGCAGACCAGCCAGAGCAGCACGTGACATAAAGGTTTTCATTCTCTTCTCCAGTTTTTACGTAAAATTCGCGTGACCATCACAACTTCATGGTCAATCGTTGTCGAAAGGCACTCGACAACCATAGCAAAGCGAGCCTGATCCAGAGCGTCGCGATAATGATTTCAAAGGAGTGACCATGCGTTTTCTGCCTGGCCTGATCTGCCTGCTACCCCTTTTGAGCCCGTTGGCTCATGCCGAACTGATTGACGACGTGAATGATCGCGGTGAATTGCGCATTGCCCTTGAGGCGAATACACCCCCCTTCAGTTTCAAGGAGGATGGCAATCTAAAGGGCTTCGAAGTCGAGTTGGGCCAACTGCTGGCCAACGAACTGGAGGTTCGCGCCGACTTTGTCGTGACAGATGCCAGTGATTTGCTGGCCGGCGTGGAAAGTGGCAAATACGACATCGCCATCAACCACATTGCACAGACCCCGGCGCTGTCGGATCGTTTCGATTTCAGCGAGCCTTACATCAAGGCCAATGCGCAATTGATCGCGCAGAAAGAAGAGCCGCGCTCGATATTGCTGGTGCAGTCGTTGACAGACCAAAAGCCGAAAGCCATCCAGGCAGTGAACTTGTCGATTCCATTCCAGAAGGGTAACCCGGCGTTTCACGCCAGCCTGGAAAGCGCGCTGCAACGGATCAAGGCGGATGGGCGGCTGGAGGCGCTGGAGAAGAAGTGGCTGGGGCCGGATGCCGGAGTGGCACCGAACCCCTGAGTCGCAAGCCAAACCTGTGGGAGCGAGCCTGCTCGCGAATGCGCAGTGTCAGTCGACGCCAGTGTTGTTTGACACACCACTTTCGCGAGCAGGCTCGCTCCCACAGTGGTTTTGTGTGGGTCGTTAATTGAGTTCTGCCAGTGACCGAGCCGCTTCGGCGAGTTCCAGCTCACTGAAGACCCGCACCCCATGGCGCCTGAGCAGCGCCGCCGTGACCCCTTCGCCCGTGACTTTCACTCCGCTGAACGTCCCGTCATAGGTCAACAGATTGCCGCACGAGGGGCTATTGGCCTTGAGCACGGCAATGCGTATGTCGTGTTGTTGCACCAGCTCCAGGGCTTGATAAGCCCCTGACAGAAACTGCGCACTGACATCCTCGCCTTCGGTGGTGATCACCGCCGCTTGGCCATCGAGTACATCACCGCCCTGCCCGCCGGGAATTTCCGCCGCCGCCCGTGGCGTCGGCAGGCCACCGGCAACTTCCGGACACAACGGCACCACCCGACCTTCGTCGATCCACCGTTGCAACTGATCGAAAGGCCCGCTGGCCCCGCCGTCATAGCGTACGCGGTGACCCAGCAGGCAGCGGCTTACCAGTATCTTTTGCATGATCAGAACGGCTCATTGCCTCGACGCCGGAACCAGCCGGTCAACGACAGGCGCTCACGGCTCGCAGGCAGGACTTCATGGGGGACCTCTCCCGACAGGAATACCACCAGGCATCCACCGATGGGTACTACATCGTATTGCGCACCTTCGTCCAGGTACATGCGCAACTGACCACCCTGCTCAGGCAGCCAGGCATCGTTGAGATAGACCACCGCCGACACCATGCGCCGGTCGTCGTCACGGAAACGGTCGACATGCTTGAGGTAGAAAGCGCCAGGCGGGTACATCGCGAAATGACTCTCGAAATCCTCCAACCCCAGGAACAGGCCACGGTTGAGCGCCTCACGCAGGCTGTCCATCAACCCCAGATAGCTGTCACAGACCTCAGCCTGGCCGGGCTCGATCCACTGGATATGATCGCCGCGAATCCCCTCGCGAATCTCCGATGAAGGCCCTCGACCCACGGCAGCCGGGGCCAACTCACCTTCGGCCGCACGTTTACGGCACTCAGCCGCCAGCGCTCGGGTCAGATCCTGAGGCAGGAAAATATTCTGCTGCGACCAACCGCGGGTAGCCAGGTCGTCGACGATTTGTAACAGCAGTGGGTGATCAGAAGGTATTTGCATGGCGCGCATAGTATTCCTGCGCCTGAAAATCCGACAGAGCCATGCAGCGGGTTGATACGAATTCTCGACAAGACTGGATGCCACACGGAGAATAGTCGCCTGCTGACAGGAGTCCCTATGCGCCGTTTGCTTTTCTCCCTGCTGATGCTCTGTGTTATGCCCGCCTGGGCAGACGGCCACGACCAACTGTACAAGGTCGCCGGCTGGCCAGAACAACGCGCGCATTTCAACGACGCCCTCACGGCCGCGCAACAGCGCTACCAAAGCAGCCTGCCACCGGCGGTTTTCCAGGCGCTGGTCGACAACAGCAATCAGCGTTTCGCACCCAAGGCCGTGGACCAGCGTGCCGAAGCACAGCTTCGCAAGAACCTCGCCGATCCGAAACCGGCGTTGGCGTTCTTCCAATCGCCGCTGGGCAAGAAAATCGTCGCCGCCGAATTGCTCGCGACCCGCCGCGATCAACTGGCGAAAAATGCCAAGGGCCTGCCCAAGATGCAGGCCAGCGACAGCCGGCTGCTGATCATTGGCCACCTGGCCCAGGCCCTGCCTGCTCGCGAGGCCGGCGCGGAAGTCAGCCTGGCGATTGCCGGTGTTGCGGCCGACAGCCTCAGTTCGATGATCCCCGGCCTGCTCGGCGCCGGCCAGACCCAAAGCATGCTCAATGGGCAGCGCCAGCGCTTGATGGAACAGATCGGCAACGACCTGAACAACACGCTGCTGTACGTCTACCGCGACCTGTCGGATGAGGAACTCGAAGAATTCGCCACATTTGCCGAGTCAGCCGAAGGCAAAGCCTATTACCAGGCGGCGCTGGCGGCGATTCGGGCCGGGTTGGCGGTGGGGCAAAGTACTTCCAACCTGACCCAGTAATTATCAGCGTCCGCGGAACCGCTTTCGCGAGCAGGCTCGCTCCCACAGTGGACCGATTTTTCAGATAGACGCGGTCTAATGTGGGAGCGAGCCTGCTCGCGAAGAGGCCACCAGGGTTGCTAAAGGTTCCGCCCCTTTATCCGCTTGGTCAAAAACCCGAAATACTCCCCGCGCAGCACCAGCGTTTCATTCGCCAGATGATGCCGTGCCTCAGGCAGCATCAATACCTGCGGCCGATCGAACTTGCCCCGCAGCACCTCAAGGTTGTGCTGCCAATCCACCGTCATGTCCGCCTGCCCCTGCACAATCAGCGGTCGTCGAGGGCTGGCGGGTGCCGCTTCGACTCGCTTGATCCAACGCGCCAACGCCCCGACCCATGCTGTCGGCAATCGCAGCGGCTGCAGCGGATCGGCTTGCAGGAACGGCAAGAACTCCGGGTCGTTGGAGTTCTCGCTGAAGCGTCGGGCAATGGCTTTGACGAAAGGCCTGAGCAGGTAATAGCTCAGTTGCGACCAGCCCCACGCCCGTGGCCGCACCAGCGGCGCCAACAGGATCACCTGGCCCTGGGCCGGACTGCCCGCCCCCGCGTTGAGCACATGATCGATCACGATTGCGCCACCGGTACTCTGCCCGCACAGGTGCCAGGGTTGTGGCAGGTCGAGCGATCGGGCTTCGGCAAACAAGCCTTGCAGGGTGTCCTGATACTCGGCGAAGTCCTTGATGCTCGCCCGCTCGCCACTGGAAAGCCCATGGCCCGGCAAGTCGCAGGCAATCACGGCGAAGCCTTGCTCCAGCGCCCATTCGATCACATGCCGATAGAGGCCGGTGTGGTCGTAGAACCCGTGAAAGACAAACAGCGTCGCCTTCACCTGCTCTGGCCACCAGACCTGGCTGACCACTTCGTAACCATCGACCTGAAAACGACCCAGGGCGCTGCGAACGTTACGCGAGGAAAAATCCAGCCCATAAAACCGTTGATAAGCCTGGGCCTCCGCTGACAACGGCTGCCCTTGCGCCAGCGGCCGCAGGCTGGCACGCAGATGATCGGGATCGAAGGTCACTGACATGGGCATTCCAGAGCGCGAAGCGGACTTTATAGACCTGCGATATTCATCTGTCGCGGCAAGCATGGCAAGCTAACCGACCCACAAGGAGTGACACCATGCGCTCGCACTATCGCGCCACCCTGCTCGCCAGCTTGCTCGCCCTCGTGTGCGCCGGAGTGCTGTGGGCGGCCTACCATTGGTTTCAGGGGCGCTATCTGCGGGCATTCAGCGAGCACACGGCGATATTCTCCGGTGATCCGCTACGCCTGCCCGACAATCTCGCCGGCCCCGGCGCCATCCGACTCGTGCATTTCTGGGACCCGGCCTGCCCGTGCAATGTGGGCAATCAACAGCACCTGACCGAACTGGTGGAACGCTATGTCCCGCACGGTGTGGAGTTCTATGCAGTACAAAGGCCTGGCAGCCACGGCCAACTACCCGCCACGCTCAGCAGCCTGAAAACCATCGACGTCCTGCCGGGCTCCGAACAGATTCCCGCCAGCCCCGCCGTGGCGATCTGGGACCGCAATGGCAGGCTGGCGTACTTCGGGCCCTACAGTGAAGGCCTGACCTGCAATTCCAGCAACAGCTTTATCGAGCCGATCCTGCAGGCGCTGAACGAAGGCCGCGAAGTGAGTGCCACGCACACACTGGCCGTGGGGTGTTACTGCCCGTGGCCTGTCGTCCCGACGAGTTAACGCAGGCAGCAAACGAGAATCCCTCCTACGGGCGATGGGCCAAACCGGCTTGTCGTGTTAAACAGTCTCGCCAGGGAATTGCTGTCACACATAACAATAAGGAGTCACCATGAAACGTAGCCTGACCGCGCTCGGTTTGCTGATCGTCGCGCTCGCCGTCGGCGCCGGTTGGTACGTCTACAGCAAGCAGCCATCACGCCAGGGCATGGTGGAACTGCAGCACCTGCAAGGTTCGGTCACCGTGCGCTATGACGAGCGCGGTATCCCGCACATCCGTGCCGACAACGAAACCGACCTGTACCGCGCCCTCGGCTATGTCCATGCCCAGGATCGGTTGTTCCAGATGGAGGTTTTGCGTCGCCTTGCCCGGGGCGAACTGGCCGAGGTGCTCGGACCGAAACTGCTCGACACCGACAGGCTGATGCGCAGCCTGCGCATTCGCGAACGCGCCGAAACCTATCTGGCGAACATGGACAAGCAATCGCCTGCCTTCCTTGCCCTGCAGGCTTACCTGGACGGCATCAACCAGTACCAGGACGGTCACGCCAAACCCGCAGAGTTCGATGTGCTGGGCATAACCAAGCGCCCGTTCACGGCGCAGGACACCATCAGCATCGCCGGCTACATGGCCTACAGTTTTGCTGCGGCGTTTCGCACCGAACCGCTGCTGACCTACGTGCGTGATCAATTGGGCGCCGGCTATCTGAGTGTGTTCGATCTCGACTGGCAGGCCAAGGGCGTGCTGGCGACCCCACACGGCGCGGCCCCGTCGCCCCTCGCCAGCACCGACTGGAAAGACCTCAACGCCCTCGCCCGCCTGAGCGAACAGGCCCTGGCCGACAATGGCTTGCCGCAGTTCGAGGGCAGCAATGCGTGGGCAGTTGCCGGCAACCGCACCAATAGCGGCAAGCCGCTGCTGGCCGGAGACCCACACATCCGTTTTTCCGCACCGTCGGTTTGGTACGAAGCACAGCTCTCGGCACCGGGCTTCGAACTCTATGGTCATTACCAGGCCCTGATGCCGTTCGCTTCACTGGGCATGAACCGGGACTTCGGCTGGAGCATCACCATGTTCCAGAACGACGATCTCGACCTGATTGCCGAAAAGGTCAATCCGGACAATCCGAATCAGGTCTGGTATCGCGGCAAGTGGGTAGACCTGGTCAGCAGCGAACAACAGATCGCGGTCAAGGGCCAGGCGCCAGTCACCCTGACGCTGCGCCAGTCACCCCATGGTCCGATCGTCAACGATGCGCTGGGCAAGAGCGTCGGCAAAACGCCGATCGCCATGTGGTGGGGCTTTCTCGAAAGCCAGAACCCGATCATCGAAGGCTTCTACCAGCTCAACCGTGCTGACACCCTGGCCAAGGCCCGTAGCGCTGCCGCCAAGGTCCAGGCTCCCGGCCTGAACATCGTCTGGGCCAATGCCAAGGGTGATATCGGCTGGTGGGCTGCGGCGCAATTGCCCAAGCGCCCTGCCGGGGTGCTGCCGTGGTTTATCCTCGATGGCAGCACCAGCGATGCCGACAAGGACGGCTTCTATCCGTTCAGCGCGAACCCGCAGGAAGAGAACCCGGCACGGGGCTATATCGTCTCGGCCAACTTCCAGCCGCTGTCGCCGACAGGAATGGAGATTCCCGGCTATTACAACCTCGCTGACCGAGGCCAGCAGCTCAATCGCCAGCTCAGCGACAAGAACGTCAAGTGGGATCTGGACAGTAGCCAGAAGCTGCAACTGGGCACCACCACCGCCTACGGCACGCGCCTGCTGGCGCCACTGATACCGACCCTGCGCGAAGTGGTCAGCGACCCTGCAGAGCTCAAGCTGGTGGAGCAACTGGCCCAGTGGCAAGGCGACTACCCGCTGGAGTCCACCAGCGCGACGCTATTCAACCAGTTCCTGTTCAACCTGGCTGACGCGGCGATGCATGACGAACTGGGCAATGACTTCTTCGAAACGCTGCTCTCGACCCGGGTAATCGATGCCGCCCTGCCGCGCCTGGCGGCAAACGCGGACTCACCGTGGTGGGACAACCGCAATACCCTCGGCAAGGAAACCCGCGCCGACACCGTCAAGGTCGCGTGGCTGGCCAGCATCGCCCACCTCAAGGCCACCCTGGGTGCCGATTCCTCGCAATGGCAATGGGGCAAGGCGCACACGCTGACCCATGGCCATCCACTGGGGCAGCAAAAGCCGCTGGACCGGATTTTCAATATCGGACCGTTCGCGGCCCCGGGCACCCATGAAGTGCCGAACAACCTGTCGGCCAAGATCGGCCCGGCACCGTGGCCGGTGACGTACGGCCCATCGACCCGGCGCCTGATCGACTTCGCCGACCCGGCCCACAGTTTGACGGTCAACCCGGTCGGCCAGAGTGGCGTGCCGTTCGACAAACACTTTGACGATCAGGCTGAGGCGTATATCGAGGGGATTTACTTCCAGGCGCATCTCAATGATGAAGAAGTGACGGCGAATACGCGCAGTACTTTGAAGTTGCTGCCGGCGCGGTCAGGACAATGAATCTCTATTGACCGGACTGACGCCTTCGCGAGCAAGCCCGCTCCCACATTGGACCGAGCCCGCCTGAATAACTCGATCAACTGTGGGAGCGAGCCTGCTCGCGAAGAGGCCCTCAAGAACAACACAAATTCATGTCTCAAACCATCGCCGAAAAATTCTGCCGAAACTGCTGCGGCGTCACCCCCAGCCTGCGGTTGAACACGCTGCGCATGTGTTGGGCATCGCGGAAACCGCACTGGTAAGCCACGGTCTTGAGCGGCGCGCGGGTGCTTTCCAGCATCACCCGCGCCGCATCAACGCGCGCGCGCTCGACAAACTCGGCCGGGGTGACTTTCGCTTCCTTTGCAAATACCCGGGAAAAGTTGCGTGCACTCATGTTGGCGGCATTGGCCAGGTCGGCGATGGCCAGGTCACCGGTCAAGTTCGCCAACACATAATGCTGGACCATCGCTACCGCCGAGGTCGGCTGCGCGTGGGGCGTGAGAAACGGGCTGAACTGTGACTGCCCACCCGAGCGCTGGGTGAACACCACCAAGCGTTTTGCCACGCTCAAGGCCACGTCCGGCCCGTGATCACGCCCCAGCAGATACAGCGACAGATCGATCCCGGCCGTAACCCCTGCCGAAGTGAAAAGCTCGCCGTCCTGAACGTAAAGCCGATCGGCATCGACTTGAGTTGTCGGACACACATCAGCCAACGCTGCGGCATCGCCCCAATGGGTGGTCACCGTCCGCCCTTCCAGCAATCCCGCCCGGGCGAGCATGAAGGCGCCATTGCAGATCGAGCCAAAGCGTTGCGCCCGTGCGCAGGCATCGCGCAGCCAGGCATCGAATGCAGCGCCGAACGTCATGAACGGCAATTGTGGCCCGCCGGCTACCAACAGCAGGTCATAAGCCTCCAGCGCCTCGCTGAAATGCCGATGGGCGTTGAGCGTCAAACCGTTGGAACACGCCATCACCCCGCGTTCAACACCAATCACCTCCAACCGATAGTGATCCTCGGGGGCAAGGAAGCGATTGGCTTCGCAAAACACATCCATGGGACCCGTGACGTCCAACGACTGGACGCCGGCGAACACGACGATGGCAACGGTTTTGCTCATGGTTCAAAGCGCCTCTCAAGGTATTGGTCAAAACGCTCCTGCAGGGTCTGCGAGGTTGGCGCGATATGCATGCTCATTGGCAAGGATCGCAGCCATGGATCGATTGTCCCGCTTGAGGCCCGCGAACAGACTTTAACCCTCAGCGCCGCCCCGGCGTCAACTTTGAGGAGAAGCCCATGAGCACCACCATCGCCGGCATCAGGATCCCCGACAGCGCCTTGGCCAGAGCCACCACCGAATACATCCGTGACATCGAATCCGACCTGCTCTACCACCACTCCCGCCGGGTATTCCTGTTTGGGGCGCTGAGCGGCGAACGCAAGCAACTGGCCTACAACCCGGAGCTGTTGTATGTCGGCGCGATGTTCCATGACCTGGGCCTGGTGGACGGTTATCGCAGCGCCAACGAACGCTTCGAAGTCGATGGCGCCAACGCGGCGGCGGCCTTCCTCAAGCCCTACGGATTCAGCGATGACGACATCGAGCAAGTCTGGCTGTCGATCGCCCTGCACACCACGCCGGGCGTGCCACAACACCTGCGGCCGACCGTGGCGCTGGTGACCGCAGGCGTTGAAATGGATGTGCTGGGCATGGACTACGCGGCGTTTTCCACCGTGCAGCGTGAAGCGGTGGTGCATGCGCATCCACGGGGCGAAGGGTTCAAGGAGTGCATCATCTGCGCCTTTGCCGACGGCTTGCGCCATCGTCCGCAGACCACGTTCGGCAATGTGAAGACCGATGTCTTGATAGATCAGGAGCCGGGGTTCAAGCCGATGAATTTTGTCGAAATCATTCGCCAATCCCCTTGGGTTGCCTAAAGCAAATGTGGGAGCGGGCTTGCTCGCGAAGAGGGAGTGTCAGTCCACATATTCGTGACTGACACTCCGCTTTCGCGAGCAAGCCCGCTCCCACATTAGATTTGGGTTGGTCACAGGATTGTGGTCAACCCGATTTAAGACTCACGCCGCTTCCGGCTGCGCGCGACGCACGTCCGGTTGCTTCCACGAATCGGCAGCGCTTTCCTCGATGGCTTGCTGGACCGCACGCTTGCGCGCTTCTTCGGCGCGACGGCTGAAGAACCAGACCAGGAACGTCATCAGCGACACCGCCAGCAGGATCAGGCTGGCCACGGCGTTGATCTCGGGCTTCACGCCCAGGCGCACCGCCGAGAACACTTCCATCGGCAAGGTCGTGGAACCCGGGCCCGACACGAAGCTCGCCAACACCAGGTCATCCAGCGACAGGGCAAACGACATCATGCCGCCGGCCGCCAGCGATGGAGCGATCATCGGGATGGTGATCAGGAAGAACACCTTCCACGGTTTTGCGCCCAGGTCCATGGCCGCTTCTTCGATGGACAGGTCCAGTTCACGCAAACGCGCCGACACCACCACCGCCACATACGCCGCACAGAACGTGGTGTGGGCAATCCAGATCGTCACGATGCCACGCTCCTGCGGCCAGCCGATCATCTGCGCCATGGCCACGAACAGCAGCAACAGCGACAGACCGGTGATCACTTCGGGCATTACCAGGGGCGCGGTGACCAGGCCGCCGAACAGCGTACGGCCCTTGAAGTGGGTGATGCGGGTCAGGACGAACGCAGCCAGCGTTCCCAGTGCGACTGCCGCCACCGCCGTGTAGCAGGCGATTTCCAGCGAACGCACCACCGAGCCCATCAGTTGGGTGTTGTCCATCAGGCCGACGTACCACTTGATCGACCAGCCGCCCCACACCGTCACCAGCTTCGAGGCGTTGAAGGAATAGATCACCAGGATCAGCATCGGCAGATAGATGAACAACAAACCCAGTACCAGCATCAGGCTGGAGAAACGGAAGCGTTTCATTCTTTACCCTCCATTTCCTTGGCCTGACTGCGGTTGAACAGGATGATCGGCACAATCAGGATCGCCAGCATCACCACCGCCAGGGCGGATGCCACCGGCCAGTCACGGTTGTTGAAGAACTCTTGCCAGAGCACTTTACCGATCATCAGGGTCTCCGGACCGCCGAGCAGTTCCGGGATCACGAACTCGCCCACCACCGGGATGAACACCAGCATGCAGCCGGCGATGATGCCGTTTTTCGACAGCGGCACGGTAATCTTCCAGAAGCTGTTGAAGGTGCTCGAACCGAGGTCCGACGCGGCTTCCAGCAGGCTGGTGTCGTGTTTCACCAGGTTGGCGTACAGCGGAAGGATCATGAACGGCAGGTACGAATACACTACGCCGATGTACACGGCGAGGTTGGTGTTGAGGATCTGCAGCGGCTCACTGATCCAGCCCATGCTCATCAGGAAACCGTTGAGCAGGCCGTTGTTGCTGAGGATGCCCATCCACGCGTAGACGCGGATCAGGATCGCGGTCCAGGTCGGCATCATGATCAGCAGCACCAACACCGTTTGCAGCTCTTTGCGGGCACTGGCGATGGCGTAGGCCATCGGATAGCCGATCAGCAGGCAGAGGATGGTGCTGAAGAGTGCCATCTTCAACGAACCGAGGTAAGCGGCGATGTACAACTCGTCGTCGCTGAGCATCACGTAGTTGCCCAGGTTCAGCAGCACCTGCAATTTCTGTTCGGCGTAGCTGTAGATCTCGGTGTACGGCGGGATGGCCACGTCGGCTTCGGCGAAGCTGATCTTCAGGACGATGAAGAACGGCAACATGAAGAACAGGAACAGCCAGATGAAGGGAACCCCGATGACCATCTGGCGGCCACCGGGAATTATTCGATTGAGGCGGCGTTTGAATTTGCGCATGTTCATGAGCGAAGTACCACGCCGCTATCGTCTTCCCAATACACGTACACCTGGTCACCCCAGGTTGGCCGCTGGCCACGGCGCTCGGCGTTGGCGACGAACGACTGGACGATCTTGCCGCTCGGCAGTTCGACGTAGAACACCGAGTGACCACCGAGATAGGCGATGTCGTGCACTTTGCCGCTGGACCAGTTGTATTCACAGGTCGGCATGGTCGGGGTCACGAGCAGTTTTTCCGGACGGATCGCATAGGTCACGGATTTGTCCTGCACCGAGGTGCTGATGCCGTGGCCCACGTAGATCTTCCGGTCGAGGTCCTTGCAGGTGATGATCGCGTGGCCCTCGGCGTCGTCGATCACTTCACCGTCGAAGATGTTGACGTTGCCGATGAATTCGCAGACCAGGCGGCTGGTCGGGGTTTCATAAATGTCGATCGGGCTGCCGATCTGGGCGATCCAGCCCAGGTGCATGATCGCGATGCGCTCGGCCATGGTCATGGCCTCTTCCTGGTCGTGGGTCACCATCACGCAGGTCACGCCAACGCGCTCGATGATCTCGACCAGCTCCAGCTGCATTTGCGAACGCAGTTTTTTATCCAGCGCGCCCATCGGTTCGTCGAGCAGCAGCAGCTTTGGACGCTTGGCCAGCGAACGGGCCAGGGCCACACGCTGGCGCTGGCCACCGGACAACTGATGCGGCTTGCGCTTGGCGTACTGGGTCATCTGAACCAGCTTGAGCATATCGGCCACGCGCGCATCGATCTCAGCGGCGGGCAGTTTGTCCTGCTTGAGGCCGAAGGCGATGTTCTGCGCCACGGTCATGTGCGGGAACAAGGCGTAGGACTGGAACATCATGTTGATCGGCCGCTCGTACGGCGGCATGTCAGTGATGTCCACGCCATCGAGGAAGATCCGTCCTTCAGTCGGTCGTTCGAAGCCGGCGAGCATGCGCAGCAGGGTGGATTTGCCCGATCCCGAACCGCCGAGCAGGGCGAAAATCTCGCCTTTCTTGATTTCCAGGGACACATCGTCCACGGCAATCGTCTCGTCGAACTTCTTCGTGACCCGGTCGATTTTGACCAGCACCTGTTTAGGTGACTGGTCGCCCTCGAGGGCTTTCTTATAGGCGCCGGAGGCAACTGCCATTTACGAAACTCCCAAAAAAAGAGTGCAGTTCGCTCAAGGTGAGCCAACCTTGGATAGTTTGAGCCTTGAAGCTATTTACCCGACTTGACCTTGGTCCAGCTGCGGGTCATCAAACGCTGTATGTTTGGTGGTAACTCGATGGACACGTAGGTCTTGTCGAGTACCGCTTGCGGTGGATAAACCGCTTCGTCGGTGCGAATGGACTGTTCCATCAGTTTGTCCGACCCGGGGTTAGGGTTGGCGTAGCCGACGTAATCACTGACCTGGGCAATCACCTCGGGTTTCAGCAAATAGTTGATGAACGCGTGCGCTTCCTTGACGTTGGCCGAATCCTTTGGAATCGCCAGCATGTCGAACCACAGCGCACCGCCTTCCTTGGGAATCGAATAGGCGATGTCAACGCCCTTCTTCGCTTCGGCCGCGCGGTTGCGGGCCTGGAACATGTCACCGGAGAAACCGATGGCCACGCAGATATCGCCGTTGGCCAGGTCCGCGATGTATTTGGAGGAGTGGAAGTAAGTCACGTAAGGCCGAACCGCCAGCAGCTTGGCTTCGGCTTTTTTGTAGTCTTCAGGGTTGGTGCTATTAGCATCCAGGCCCATGTAGTTGAGGACCGTCGGCATCATTTCATCGGCGGAATCGAGGAACGCCACGCCGCAACTTTGCAGCTTCTTGATGTTCTCCGGTTCGAATACCGCCGCCCAGGAATCGATCTTGTCGACGCCCAGCGCAGCCTTGACCTTTTCGGGGTTGTAACCGATGCCGTTGGTGCCCCACAGGTACGGCACGGCGTACAGGTTACCCGGATCGTTCTGCTCCAGGCGCTTGAGCAGCACCGGATCGAGGTTCGAATAGTTCGGCAACTTCGACTTGTCGAGCTTCTGGAAAGCACCGGCCTTGATCTGTTTGCCGAGGAAATGGTTGGACGGCACGACCACGTCATAACCGGTACGCCCGGCCAGCAACTTGCCTTCCAGGGTTTCGTTGGAATCGAATACGTCATAAACCGGTTTGATGCCGGTCTCTTTCTGGAAGTCGGCCAGGGTGGTCTCGCCGATATAGTCCGACCAGTTATAAATATGCACGGTGCCGGCAGCCTGAACATTGACGGCAAGCGTCAACCCGGCAGCGACCAGCATGGCATTGCGCAACAAAGAAAAAATAGGCAAGTGGAGGTCCTCTAAAATGAGTTGGGCTCAAGTTGCCCCGCGTTACATGACAGCCATGGCTGCCTTACAACAAAACCGGCGCGCAACTTACCCTCGAAAAACCGTTCCAGCAAACTTTATGAGAATCCTTGCAGGAGCGAGCATGCTCGCTCCTGCAAGGGTTTTACTTATTTACCCGATTTGATCTTGGTCCAGCTGCGAGTCATGATCCGCTGGGTCGCGGCCGGCAGGTCAGCAATCGCGTACAGCTTGGCCAGCACGTCAGCCGGTGGGTAGACGCCTGGATCGCTGGTGATGTCTTTGTCAACCAACGGCGTGGCCGCCGCGTTACCGTTCGGGAAGCGTACGGCGTTGGTGATTTCAGCCATGATTTCCGGCTTCTGCAGGAAGGTCATGAACTTGTAGGCGCCTTCGACGTTTTCGGCATCTTTAGGAATGGCGACCATGTCGTAGAAGCTGCCAGCACCTTCCTTGGGAATGTTGTAGCTGACTTTCACCTTGTCACCGGCTTCAGCCGCGCGGGACTTGGCCTGGTAGATGTCGCCCGAGTAACCCACGGCCACGCAGATGTTGCCGTTGGCCAGGTCGGAGATGTACTTGGACGAGTGGAAATAGGCGATCGAAGGACGTACCTTCATGATCAGCGCTTCAGCCTTGTCGATATCTTCTTTCTTCTGGCTGTCGGTTGGCAGGCCCAGGTAGTGCAACGCCACCGGAATCATCTCGGTTGGCGAATCCAGCAGGCTGATACCGCACGACTTCAGCTTGGCGGCATTTTCAGGCTTGAAGATCAGGTCCCAGGAATCGACCGGAGCGTCGGCGCCCAGTGCAGCCTTGACCTTCTCGGCGTTGAAGCCGATGCCGATCGAGCCCCACATGTAAGGGAAGGCATGCTCGTTACCCGGGTCGCTCACCGATACCGCTTTGAGCAGGTCGGTGTTCAGGTTTTTCCAGTTTGGCAGCTTGGACTTGTCCAGCTTCTGGTAGACGCCAGCCTTGATCTGCTTGGCCAGGAAGTTGTTCGACGGTACGACGATGTCATAACCGGACTTGCCTGCCAGCAACTTGGCTTCGAGGGTTTCGTTACTGTCGAAAACGTCATAGACCACTTTGATGCCGGACTCGTCCTCAAACTTCTTGATCGTGTCCGGAGCGATGTAGTCGGACCAGTTATAGACGTGCAACACCTTGTCGTCCGCCTGGACCGCACCCGCCATAATGCCCATCAGGGACATGGCGAGGAGAGTCTTGCCAGCAAGCTTTTTTCCTAATGCCTTCATGCGTAATGCTCCAAATTTTTCTTTTTAGAACCACTTCGTTCAGCGGCCGAACCCGGACAACTGGAACCGCAGCTAGTCTGGCAAGATCCAAGGCGGTCTTTCAAGGAAAGGCCGCCCTTTATGATTGCCCTGAGCGAAAGTTTCATACTTGCGCTCAGAGCCTAGCACTTAGGCCTGCAACGCACTCAGGGTCAGGTCCAGGCACTTGCGTGCCTTGGTCACCAACTCATCGATTTCCGCAGGCGAGATCACCAGCGGTGGCGCGATGATCATGGTGTCCCCGACCGCACGCATGATCAGCCCGTTATCGAAGCAGAACTGCCGGCAGATCATGCCGACGCCCTTGCCTTCGTAGCGCTTGCGAGTGGCCTTGTCCTGAACCAGCTCGATTGCCCCCAGCAGGCCTACCCCACGAACTTCGCCCACCAATGGGTGATCATTCAGCTCGCGCAGACGTTTCTGCAAATACGGTGCCGTTTCTGTCTTCACGCGCTCGACAATTTTTTCGTCGCGCAGGATACGGATGTTTTCCAGGCCTACAGCCGCCGCCACCGGGTGCCCGGAGTAGGTGAAACCGTGGTTGAAATCGCCGCCTTCGTTGAGCACTTCGACCACTTCATCGCGCACGATCAGGCCACCCATAGGGATGTAGCCGGAGGTCAGGCCTTTGGCGATGGTCATCATGTCCGGCTTGAGGTCGTAGAAGTCGCTGCCGAACCACTCACCGGTACGGCCGAAACCGCAAATCACTTCGTCGGCCACGAACAGAATGTCGTACTTGGCGAGGATTTCCTTGATGCGCGGCCAGTAGGTGTCTGGCGGAATGATCACGCCGCCGGCGCCCTGGATTGGCTCGGCAATAAATGCACCGACGTTGTCCACGCCGACTTCCAGAATCTTCTCTTCCAACTGATTGGCAGCCCAGATCCCGAACTCTTCAGGGGTCATGTCGCCGCCTTCGGCGAACCAGTATGGCTGGGCGATGTGGACGATGCCCGGAATCGGCAAGTCGCCCTGTTCGTGCATGTAGGTCATGCCGCCCAGGCTCGCGCCGGCCACAGTGGAACCGTGATAGCCATTCTTGCGGCTGATGATGACCTTTTTCTTCGGCTGGCCCTTGATTGCCCAATAGTGACGAACCATTCGCAGCATGGTGTCGTTGCCTTCAGAGCCGGAACCGGTGAAGAACACGTGGTTCATGCCTTCTGGCGCGACATCGGCGATGGCCTTGGCCAGCTCCAGCACCGGCGGGTGAGCGGTCTGGAAGAACAGGTTGTAGTACGGCAGCTCGCGCATCTGTTTGCTGGCGGCGTCCGCCAGTTCATCGCGACCGTAACCAATGGCTACGCACCACAGACCAGCCATGCCGTCGAGGATCTTGTTGCCTTCGCTGTCCCACAGGTAAACGCCCTTGGCGTTGGTGATGATCCGCGGGCCTTTCTCTTTCAGCTGCTTGAAGTCGCTGAACGGGGCCAGGTGGTGATCGCTGCTCAGGGTTTGCCATTCACGGGTTTGCGGGTTGTTGCTGGTCATACCAATCTCCTAAAAATTCCAGGTGAGAGCGCCACCCGACAACAGCGGCGCACGGCGCGTCAGACGGCAAAAAGCAGGAATTCCCGTTCCCACGAACTGATCACGCGCTTGAAGTTTTCATGCTCGGCCCGCTTGACCGCGACGTAGCCAGTGATGAAATTTTTGCCCAGGTACTTCTCGATGGTCGCGCTGTTTTCCATGCGTTCCAGCGCATCTTCGATGGTCAGCGGCAGGCGCAGGTTACGGCGCTCATAGCCACGACCCACCACCGGCGCACTCGGGTTGAGGCCTTCGACCATGCCGATATAACCGCACAGCAGGCTCGCGGCGATGGCCAGGTACGGGTTGGCATCGGCACCCGGCAGACGGTTTTCCACGCGCCGGTTTTGTGGACCGGCATCCGGTACCCGCAGGCCCACGGTGCGATTCTCTTCGCCCCATTCCACGTTCACCGGTGCCGAGGTGTCCGGCAGGAACCGGCGGAACGAGTTGACGTTGGGGGCGAACAGCGGCAGCAACTCGGGAATCAATTTCTGCAGGCCACCGATGTGCTGCAGGAACAGCTCGCTCATGGTCCCGTCTTCATTGGAGAAGATGTTCTTGCCGGTCTCGATGTCGATGATGCTCTGGTGCAAGTGCATGGCACTGCCCGGCTCGCCGGTCATCGGCTTGGCCATGAAGGTCGCTGCGACGTCGTGCTTGAGCGCGGCTTCGCGCATGGTGCGCTTGAACACCAGGATCTGGTCCGCCAGGGACAGGGCATCGCCATGACGGAAGTTGATTTCCATCTGCGCCGTGCCGTCTTCGTGGATCAGCGTGTCGAGGTCCAGTTCCTGCAATTCGCACCAGTCATAGACGTCCTCGAACAACGGATCGAATTCGTTCGCCGCCTCGATGGAGAACGACTGGCGACCGATTTCCGGACGCCCGGAGCGGCCGATCGGCGGCTGCAACGGATAATCCGGGTCGTCGCTGCGCTTGGTCAGGTAGAACTCCATTTCCGGCGCCACGATCGGCTGCCAGCCTTTGTCGGCATAGAGTTTCAGGACCTTCTTGAGCACGTTGCGCGGCGACAGCTCGATCGGGTTGCCCTGCTTGTCGTAGGTATCGTGGATGACGATGGCGGTCGGTTCGATGGCCCATGGCACCGGAAACACCGCGTTCTGGTCGGGGCGGCAGATCATGTCGATGTCGGCCGGGTCGAGCAGCTCGTAATAGATGTCGTCTTCGACGTAATCGCCGGTCACGGTCTGCAGCAGCACACTTTCTGGCAGACGCATGCCTTTTTCGGCGATGAATTTGTTGGTCGGCGAAATCTTGCCCCGGGTAATCCCGGTCAAGTCGGCGATCATGCATTCGACTTCTGTGATCTTGTGGTCTTTCAACCAATCGGTGAGCTGGTCGAGGTTGTTACTCATAAATGCCTCTAGGCTTTGAGTTTCCTGACGCTTGAGGTCAGGCGATAGTTGACGCATCGGCGTCGCGTTGAAATGCAAGTTTGCGCCAGGCTATCGTGCTTGTGTGTACTTCTGCACATACCAGGCGTGCAGAATCACGAGCGGTGCCCTGCACAAAGGCCGAGCCGCTATTGTGAATCGGTTCTATATTGAATGGAGTAACCGTAATGGGTGTGCCGTCGAGGCCGTCCAGAATATCGGACAGAGACGGTTGATCCGCCAGGGACGGGAAGATCACCGACAGGCCAGGAGCCGCTGCGACCTTGGCGCTGACGCAGATGTCGCCACTGATGTGATAAGCATTCAGACCGGTCTGCGAAGAGCAGGCGGTGACGCCGATTATCGGCAGGCGATACATGAAGCACCCCGGTATTATTGCTGTTATGGGTTTGATTCGAGCTTAGCCTTGTTCATTTTTTTACACAACACCCCCGTAAAAAATACAACACGGCCCGCTCAAGCCTGCGGGCGTCAAACGGCTTCGGGGGATGAAAACGCCCCAAAGAGCCTCAAAAAAGCCATGCGAGCGCTTTTTTAGGGCAAAAAAGGCCTCGCTTGACTTCGGCATGCCGTTCGGGTTGACTGGAATCCGAAAAGATCAATGATTGATATTTTTAACAACAAAGGTGTTGCATCATGTCGGTACCCCCGCGTGCCGTTCAGCTTAACGAAGCGAACGCGTTCCTTAAGGAACATCCTGAGGTTCTGTACGTTGACCTTCTGATTGCGGATATGAATGGTGTGGTGCGCGGCAAGCGCATCGAACGCACCAGCCTCCACAAGGTTTACGAGAAAGGCATCAACCTGCCGGCCTCTCTATTTGCTCTGGATATCAATGGCTCTACGGTGGAAAGCACCGGCCTGGGCCTGGACATCGGTGATGCTGACCGAATCTGCTATCCAATCCCCGATACCCTGTGCAACGAGCCATGGCAAAAGCGCCCGACCGCGCAATTGCTGATGACCATGCACGAACTCGAAGGCGAGCCATTCTTTGCCGACCCGCGCGAAGTGCTGGCCAATGTGGTGCGCAAGTTCGACGAAATGGGCCTGACCATCTGCGCCGCGTTCGAACTGGAGTTCTACCTGATCGACCAGGAGAACGTGAACGGTCGTCCCCAACCGCCTCGCTCGCCGGTTTCCGGTAAACGCCCGCACTCCACACAGGTCTACCTGATCGACGACCTCGACGAATACGTCGACTGCCTCCAGGACATTCTGGAAGGTGCGAAAGAGCAAGGCATCCCTGCCGACGCCATCGTCAAGGAAAGTGCCCCGGCGCAGTTCGAAGTGAACCTGCACCACGTGGCCGACCCGATCAAGGCTTGCGACTACGCAGTGCTGCTCAAGCGCCTGATCAAGAACATCGCCTACGACCATGAAATGGACACCACCTTCATGGCCAAGCCTTATCCAGGCCAGGCGGGTAACGGTCTGCACGTGCACATTTCGATTCTCGACAAAGACGGCAAGAATATTTTTGCCAGTGAGGATCCCGAGCAGAACGCCGCGCTGCGTCACGCGATCGGCGGTGTGCTCGAGACCCTACCGGCGCAGATGGCTTTCCTCTGCCCGAACGTCAACTCCTACCGTCGTTTCGGCGCGCAGTTCTATGTGCCGAACTCGCCGTGCTGGGGCCTGGACAACCGCACCGTAGCGATTCGCGTACCAACCGGCTCCGCCGATGCCGTACGTATCGAACACCGCGTGGCCGGCGCCGATGCCAACCCGTACCTGTTGATGGCTTCTGTTTTGGCTGGCGTGCATCACGGCCTGGTCAACAAGATCGAGCCGGGCGCTCCGGTGGAAGGCAACAGCTACGAGCAGAACGAGCAGAGCCTGCCGAACAACTTGCGTGATGCGTTGCGCGAGCTGGACGACAGCGAAGTCATGGCCAAGTACATCGATCCGAAATACATCGATATCTTCGTGGCCTGTAAAGAGAGCGAGCTGGAAGAGTTCGAACACTCCATCTCCGACCTCGAGTACAACTGGTACCTGCATACCGTGTAAGTGGTTGCAGTGAACAAGAAACGCCGCCGGCCTCACAGCCAGCGGCGTTTTTTTATGGCCGCCTGCGGCGGTTCGCGAGCAGGCTCGCTCCCACAGTAAGTTTCAGTGAACATCATTTTCGTGAACACAGGCAATCCTTGTGGGAGCGAGCCTGCTCGCGAAGGCGTCCAGGCAGACAACATCAAACCCTGCTCGTACAATGCCCCCTGCCCCGCAGGAGACTCCAATGACGCGCACCGCCACCGTTCGCAAACCCCGTGCACGCAGCCAGGCCCGGATCGATTCGATACTCGATGCCGCCCGCACGCTGCTGGCCGCCGAGGGCGTGGCCAGTCTGTCGATCTACAGTGTCGCCGAACGCGCGCAAATCCCGCCCTCCTCCGTCTACCACTTCTTCGCCAGCGTCCCGTCCCTGCTGGAGGCGCTGACGGCCGACGTCCACGCGGCCTTCCGCGCCTGCCTGCAGGCACCTATCGACCATGACGCATTGAGTGGCTGGCGTGACCTGTCGCGACTGGTGGAACAACGGATGCTTGAGATCTACAGCGAAGACGCCGCGGCCCGCCAATTGATTCTGGCCCAGCACGGCCTGACCGAAGTCACCCAGGCCGACCGCCAGCACGACATTGAGTTGGGCGACCTGATGCACAAGCTGTTCGATCACCATTTCGAGCTGCCAAGGTTGCCGGACGATGTCGATGTGTTTGCCCTGGCCATGGAGCTCGGGGACCGGGTTTATGCGCGCTCGGTGCAGCAGCACGGGCAGATCACGCCGCGCATGGCTGAGGAAGGGATGCGGGTGTTCGATGCGTATCTGGGGCTGTATCTGCCGCCGTACCTGCCAAAACGTGCTGTTCCTGCCTGATTCTTTATTGGTTTCACTGACCTCTTCGCGAGCAAGCCCGCTCCCACAATTGGAATGCATTCCCCTGTGGGAGCGGGCTTGCTCGCGAATGCCACACCGCCGCACCGACTGATTCACAGGCATAAAAAACCCGAAGAGCCTAAACCCTCCGGGTTGTTTATGCCTGTGACTCACAACTTGGCGATCGACACCTCGGTGGATTTCACGAACGCGATCACTTCGCTGCCCACCACCAGTTCCAGCTCTTTCACCGAACGCGTGGTGATCACCGAGGTGACGATGCCGGAAGCGGTCTGCACATCGATTTCCGACAGCACGTCGCCGAGTACGATTTCCTTGATGGAGCCTTTGAACTGGTTGCGTACGTTGATGGCCTTGATAGTCATGATGTTGATTCCTGTCGTTGATTGAGTCTTGAGTTATTGAGCCCAACGCAACTGCGTAGGCAAGGGTGAAACAGGTTCCGGCTCCGGTGGTTGCCCCGGCAGTGACAGCACGCGGTTGAGCACTTCGGTTTCCAGCGCCGCCAGCCGATGGGAGCCCCGGACCCGAGGGTGCGGCAGTTCCACGTGCAGGTCGAGGCCGACTTCACCGTCTTCGATCAGGATCACCCGATCGGCGATCGCCACCGCTTCGCTGACGTCGTGGGTGACCAGCAACACCGTGAAGCCGTGCTGTTGCCAGAGCCGTTCAATCAGCTGCTGCATTTCAATTCGGGTCAGGGCATCCAGCGCACCCAATGGCTCGTCGAGCAACAGCAGCCGCGGTTGATGGATCAGTGCGCGAGCCAACGCCACACGTTGCTTCTGCCCTCCGGACAAAGCCGCCGGCCACTCGTTGGCGCGATCCGCCAGGCCGACTGCTTCCAGGGCTTGCAGCGCTTGCCCACGCCAGTTGCCCTTGAGACCGAGGCCAACGTTGTCGATGATCTTTTTCCACGGCAGCAGCCGCGCTTCCTGAAACATCAGCCGGGTGTCTTCCCGCGCCTCGCTCAGCGGCGCGGCGCCGGCGAGCAATTCGCCAGCCGTAGGTTTGTCGAGGCCAGCAAGCAAGCGCAGCAAGGTACTTTTGCCACAGCCGCTGCGACCGACTACCGCGACGAACTGACCGGCCGGAATGTGCAGGTCTATCTCACGCAGCACCTGCCGCGAGCCGAAGGTTTTTTGCAGCTTGCGCACCGCCAGCGGGATTCCGCGCAGCAGGCGTGGAGGTTGTTGGGCAGTCATGCGGCACCTCCCTTGACGACCTGATAGGCCGGATGCCAGCGCAGCCATACGCGTTCAAGTCCACGGGCCGCGAGGTCGGCCAGTTTGCCGAGCACCGCGTACAGCAGAATCGCCAGCACCACCACGTCGGTCTGCAGGAACTCCCGGGCGTTCATCGCCAGGTAGCCGATGCCGGAGCTGGCGGAGATGGTTTCGGCGACGATCAGCGTCAGCCACATGAAGCCCAGGGCAAAGCGCACCCCGACCAGGATCGAAGGCAAGGCCCCCGGCAGAATCACCTGGCGGAACAGGCTGAAACCCGACAGCCCGTAGCTGCGCGACATTTCCACCAACGCCGGGTCGACGTTGCGGATGCCGTGATAGGTGTTGAGGTAGATCGGGAACAAGGTGCCCAGGGCCACCAGGAAAATCTTCGCCGATTCGTCGATGCCGAACCACAGGATTACCAAGGGAATCAGCGCCAGGTGCGGCACGTTGCGGATCATCTGCACCGAGCTGTCGAGCAGACGCTCGCCCCATGTCGACAGGCCGGTGATAAAGCCCAGGGTCAGGCCGATACCGCCGCCAATGGCGAAACCCAGCGCCGCGCGCCAACCGCTGATAGCCAGGTGCGTCCAGATTTCACCACTGCTGACCAGGCTCACCCCGGCTTCGATCACGGCAATGGGCGCAGGCAGAATCCGCGTCGACAACCAGCCCGCCGACACCGACAACTGCCACACCGCTACCAGCAAGACCGGTAATGCCCATGGCGCAAGGCTGTGAATGACTTTCTTCATGGCGCGCCTCAGCTCTGGGACGCAGCTTTAGGGAGAATGTCGTTAGCAACCATCTCGCCAAACGGGCTGACGTAACCGGCGCTTTTCGGCAACTCGGGACGCTCGATGTCCAGGTGCGGGAACAGCAGTTCGGCAACGCGATACGACTCTTCCAGGTGTGGATAACCGGAGAAGATAAAGGTATCGATACCTAGGTCCGCGTACTCCTTTACACGGGCAGCCACGGTTGGACCATCACCCACCAGCGCCGTGCCGGCACCGCCGCGCACCAGGCCGACACCGGCCCACAGGTTGGGACTGACTTCCAGGTTATCGCGACTGCCGCCGTGCAGAGCCGCCATGCGTTGCTGGCCAACCGAGTCGAAGCGCGCCAGCGAAGCCTGGGCACGTGCGATGGTGTCGTCGTCCAGGTGCGAGATCAGTCGGTCCGCCGCTTGCCACGCCTGGGCATTGGTTTCGCGCACGATCACATGCAGGCGAATACCGAAGCGCACAGTGCGCCCGAGCTTGGCGGCCTTGGCGCGCACCTGGGCGATTTTTTCCGCCACGGCGGCCGGCGGCTCGCCCCAGGTCAGGACCATTTCGACCTGCTCTGCCGCCAGATCCTGGGCCGCTTCCGACGAGCCGCCGAAGTACAGCGGCGGACGCGGTTGCTGGATCGGCGGATAGAGCAACTTGGCGCCCTTCACGCTGATGTGCTGACCATCGTAATCGACGGTTTCGCCTTCCAGCACCCGACGCCAGATGCGGGTGAATTCCACCGAGGCCTGATAGCGCTCTTCGTGGGTCAGGAACAAACCGTCACCGGCCAATTCTTCCGGATCACCGCCTGTCACCAGGTTGAACAGTGCACGCCCACCGGACAAACGATCCAGGGTCGCCGCCTGACGCGCCGCCACCGTCGGGGAAATGATCCCGGGGCGCAGTGCGACAAGAAATTTCAAACGCTGGGTCACTGGAATCAGCGACGCGGCCACCAGCCACGAGTCTTCGCAGGAACGACCGGTGGGAATCAGCACGCCGCCAAAGCCCAGGCGATCCGCCGCTTGCGCGACTTGTTGCAGGTAACCGTGATCGACGGCGCGAGCGCCTTCGGCGGTGCCAAGGTAATGGCCGTCGCCGTGGGTAGGCAGGAACCAGAAGATATTGAGGCTCATGGAGTGGTCTCCTTAGGAAATCGATTACTGTGCTTTGGCAACGGCCGCCGGCGGCGTCCAGATCACGTCTTTGATGCTCAAAGGCTTGGGAATCAGCTTGAGCTGGTAGAAGCTGTCGGCGATTTTCTGTTGCGCGGCGACCACTTCCGGGGTCAGGAACAACGCGCCGTAGCCCTGGCGTTTCACGGACGTCAGGGTGATGTCCGCTGGCAGGCCAAGCAGTGGAGAAACCTGTTGGGTCACATCGTCCGGATTGGCCTTGGACCATTCACCGACTGCGCGCACTTCTTCCACGAGGGTCTTGATCACCTCAGGGTTTTTCTGCGCATAGGGCTTGGTGGCGAGGTAGAACTGGTGGTTATCCACGATGCCCTGGCCATCGCGCAGGGTATGGGCCTGCAGCTGCTGTTCGGCGGCAGCCTGGTACGGGTCCCAGATGACCCAGGCATCGACGCTGCCACGCTCGAACGCGGCGCGGGCATCAGCCGGCGGCAGGAATACGGTCTGGATATCGCTGTACTTGAGGCCGGCGTCTTCCAGGGCGCGAACCAGCAAGTAATGCACATTGGAGCCTTTGTTCAGGACGACTTTCTTGCCCTTGAGGTCCTTCACCGATTTGATCGGCGAGTCCTTCGGCACCAGGATCGCTTCACTGTGCGGTGCTGGCGGTTCGTAGGCGACGTAAAGCAGGTCCGCGCCCGCGGCCTGGGCGAACACTGGCGGGGTTTCGCCAGTGACACCGAAGTCGATGGAGCCGACGTTCAGGCCTTCGAGCAGTTGCGGACCACCGGGGAATTCAGTCCATTGCACGTCCACGCCTTGGGCGGCAAGGCGTTTTTCCAGAGTGCCCTTGGCTTTGAGCAGCACCAGGGTGCCGTATTTCTGGTAACCGATACGAAGCGTCTCGGCCTGAGCTTGAGTAATGGCGCCGAAGGTGACAGCCGCAGCAAACAGAGCGACCAGACCACGACGCAAAATGACAGGGCGCATGGCGCTCTCCTTTTTGCAGTTGGGTTTTTGGCTGCACCTGCTTGCCCGTTAGCGGGCGAGTAAGGCGAGTACATCAATTTGGAATGGGGCTTATGTTCAGTGGAGCTCAGATGCTCCAGCGAGCACTCAACAAACGATCATTCAACAGCTGCGGGTCGAGCGGCTTGGGCCGTCGCGCCATGGCGCTGAAAAACAATTCCAGCGACTCGTTCAATCTTTGCTCCAGCTCCGGCGCCAACTGTGCCTGCGCACTGCCTTCGCCGTAAGCGATCTGGCTGTCGACGGCGAAAATCCCCTGGAGCAGCTCCTGGGCCTTCAATGCCGACAATACCGGCTTGAGTGCGTAATCCACCGCCAGCATGTGGGCAATGCTGCCCCCGGTTGCCATGGGCAACACCACTTTATGCGCCAGGGCGCGCTCGGGCAGCAGATCCAGCACGGTTTTCAAGGCTCCGGAAAACGAAGCCTTGTACACCGGCGTGGCGATCAGCAGGCCATCGGCGTTTTCAATCTGTTGCAGCAGATCGACGACCTTCGGGCTGTCGAAGCGGGCATGCAGCAAGTCTTCGGCCGGGAAGTCCCGCACCTGGTAGCTCACCACTTCCACACCCTGCCCTTGCAACCAACGCTGGGAGCGCTCCAGCAACACCCCGGAACGGGAGCGCTGGCTGGGACTGCCACCGAGTGAGACGACCAACATTCAGACGATTCCTTGAGCGGTGTTAGCGATTCGCGGTTTGCGATCTCGCTTGGATAGAGTGACCTTAACAGGTGATTTATATATCCATAAATCATATTTATTCATTTGGTTATTCGTTGTAGCTATATAACTTCATATTCGTCGAGACGAAAAAAAGGCCGTCGAAACGGCCCGAAAACCCCCTGCTTTGTGTTCTACGAGATCGTTCCCACGCTCTGCGTGGGAGTGATCTTGTCCGGGCTACCGATTCGGCTGCGGTGTCAGGCGCAAGTACGGCTTAACGGCTCGATAGCCCTTGGGAAAGCGCTGCCTGATTTCATCTTCATCCTTGAGCGACGGGACGATCACCACCTCATCACCGTCCTGCCAGTTGGCCGGGGTGGCCACCTTGTGGTTGTCGGTCAGTTGCAGCGAATCGATCACTCGCAGGATTTCATGGAAGTTGCGACCGGTGCTCGCCGGGTAGGTGATGGTCAACCGTACCTTTTTGTTCGGGTCGATCACGAACAGCGAGCGCACCGTCAAGGTGTCGTTGGCGTTGGGATGGATCAGGTCGTACAGGTCCGAGACCTTGCGGTCGGCGTCGTCGAGAATCGGGAAGTTGACCACGGTGCCCTGGGTTTCGTTGATGTCTTCGATCCACCTGTGGTGCGATTCCACCGGGTCGACGGACAGCGCGATGGCTTTGACCCCACGCTTGGCGAATTCGTCTTTCAACTTCGCCGTATACCCCAGCTCGGTGGTGCACACCGGCGTGAAGTCGGCCGGGTGGGAAAACAGCACACCCCAACTATCGCCCAGCCACTGGTGGAACCGGATGGTACCGGCGCTGGAATCCTGTTCGAAATCCGGGGCGATATCGCCCAGTCTGATACTCATGGTGCTGCTCCTGGTGAGTGCTGGTTGAGTTCAACTGTGCCTGCATTTTTTATTCATTAAAAAGAATAAATATTGATTTATTTAGACCTTAAAGGAATATTAAACATCTCTTCACTGGACGCACGAACCCATCGCCCCCAACATCGGCCCCAAGGTTCGAGAAGGCCTTGAGTTGCTGTAAAAGAGGGGAAATACGAGGCCGGTTTACGGGGGTGAGCCCGCCTCGAAAACGCAAAAGCCCCGCCCGGCGTGATGCCGGGCGGGGCTTTTTTTTTGCGTCGGTTACCCTGTAGGAGCGAGCCTGCTCGCGAAGGCGTCGTGTCAGCCACAAACCTGCTGAATGACACACCGCTTTCGCGAGCAGGCTCGCTCCCACACGCTATTACAACAGCGGGATCGAGTAGCTGACGATCAGGCGGTTCTCGTCCTGGGAACGAGTGTTCGGCAGGTCGGTGCGCCAGGTAGCGTTTCTCCACTGCACGCCGAGGTTTTTCAACGCACCGGACTGAACGACGTAACCCACGGTCAGGTCGCGTTCCCATTCGGAAGCGCCGCTCGCCGCTTCACGACCGGCAGCGTTGACGGTATCGATGTCGTCACCATGCAGGTACACCAAACCCGCCGTCAGGCCAGGTACGCCGACCTTGGCGAAATCGAACGAGTAACGTGCTTGCCAGGTTTTCTCGCCGGCACGGGCGAACTTCTGGATTTGCGAGTCGGTGATGATGTAGGCCGATGCGCCGTCGCCCTGGTTCAGGTACGGGAAGTCGCTGCTGCCGTTGCTGACCTGGTAACCGCCACCGAAGGTGTGACCTTCAACGGTGTACAGGAACAGACCGCTATACAGGTTGTTGTCGACCTTGCCTTTACCGCTCGGCGCATTGTAGTTGCCAGAAGTGAAGAAGTTCGCATCGTGACCGTTGGCACCGTCATCCCGGCTATTGAAGTAGCGCAGGTCGGATTTCAGAACGCCCGGGCCGATTGCCCAGTTGTGAACCAGGCCCAGGAAATGCTGCTTGTAGAAATCTTCCAAATTGCCGTAGTAGTACTGCGCAGTCAGGTCTTTGGTGATTTTGTAATCACCGCCACCGTAATAGAACTTGTTGCTGTCGCGGCCAGTCGCAGTACGACCGTTGGCACCAGCGATCGACAACTCTTCGTTGTTGCTGGAGTTACGACCTTTGGCGTGCTCGATCTGACCACCGACCAGTGTCAGGTCTTTGATATCGCCAGAGGTGATCTGACCACCCTGAAAAGTTTGCGGCAGCAGACGACCATCGTTGGTGACGATCACCGGCAGTTTTGGCTGCAAGGTACCCAGTTTCAGTTCAGTCTGGGAGATCTTGGCTTTGGCCGTCAGGCCCAGGCTGGAGAAGTTATCAACCGCTTCGCCGTTGGACTTGCTCGGGAACACAGTGCCGCCATAAGCGTTACCAGGGGTGCCATTGGCGTTAACGTTGCCATTAGTGCCGCCGCCCGAATCCAGCTTCACGCCCAACAGGCCGATCGCATCGATACCGAAACCGACAGTGCCTTGGGTGTAGCCGGAGATGAAACGCAGGTCGAAGCCTTGACCCCATTCTTCGTTCTTGTTCGGCTGAGCAGCGCCGTCGCGATAGTCGGTGTTGATATAGAAATTGCGCAGCCCCAACGTTGCCTTGCTGTCTTCGATGAAACCGGCGGCACTTGCTTGCTGCGCCAAAACCCCTACGGCCACTGCCACGGCCAGGTTGGACTTGTTCATTGTTTCGCTCCTATCGTTTTCTAATTCCTGGTCCTGGGTCGAATGCCCTGGATCCGCGACCGTCTGGATCGGTCGTTTTTTTGGGTCGCGCAGAATACTCCTTCATAATCCTAAAAAGAATTGCAAAAAGAATTTTAATCACATTTAGGAATATGCCCCGACAGCACGGACCCAAGAGGTCACGGTGACAAAACCGACTTCTGGAAATTGGGCTGTTCGGGGATTTTAAGCGTCGATCCGAAGCTTACGGTGCGTATCGGATGGCCCTACTCTAAGCGCTTCAGAACAAAGCTAAAAAGAATAAAAAATCATCGAAGGCATCGTTTATGGAATATGAAAACAGACACGAAAAAAAGCCTCGTCCGCCGACGAGGCTTTTGGCTACGGCTTACTTGAAGGCGTAGGTGTAGTTGAAGATCACACGGGTCTGGTCTTCATCAAGGGTACTGGTGTTACCACGATACATACCGTGACGCAGCGTCGTACCGAAGCCTTTAAGCGGACCGGTTTGAATCACGTAATCCACACGCAGGTCAGTCTCGCGCTCGTTCAGGTCCTTGCCCACGCCGTTGGTGGCCTTGATGTCCTGGCCGTACAGGTAAGCAGCCGACGCTTTCAAACCTGGAACGCCCAGCGAAGCGAAGTCATAAGAGTACTGACCGTAGGTGGTGTTTTCACCGGCACGGATAAAGCTGCCGACGGTGGCGTCGGTGAACGAGTAGAAGCTGGCGCCGCCGGCACCTTCGTTGCGACCGTTGCCATCGACAACGTTGGCCTGGTTCAGGAAGACGAAACCGCCGTCATCGTTGACACGCTGATGCCCAAGCAGGAATGCACTGCCACCCAGGGTGTAGGTGAACGTGGCGCTCCAGGTTTTGTTATCAACCTCGCCCGGGGTCTTTGCATAGCCGTTGTTGTTGTTGAACCGGTAACCGGCCTGGCCGTTCTTGCCGTCAGAGCTGCTGTCGAAGTAGCGAATGTCAGTCTTGAACGATTGGTTGGTGCCGATCGGGTAAACGTGCACCAGGCCGAGGAAGTTCTGCTTGTAGAAGTCTTCCAGGTTCGCGTAGTAGTACTGCAGCAACAGGTCCTTGGTGACCTTCCAGTCAGCACCGGCGTAACGGAACTGGTTGCTGTCCTGGGTAGCGCCAGCCACAGACAGGCCAGTGCTGTTCGAGGAGGCGCGACCTGTCGCGTGCTCCAACTGACCGACGTTGAAGGTGACGTTGTCGATTTCCTTCGAGGTGATGGTGCCACCTTCAAAGGTTTGTGGCAGTACGCGACTGTCGTTCGCGATCAGGATCGGCATGTTGGGTTGCAAGGCACCACCGAGGTGGGCCTCGGTCTTAGAGAAGCGCGCCTTGACGTTACCCGCCAAACGGCTCCACGAACTCTCTGCCGAACCATCGGAATCGCTAGGGGAGAAGGAGTTGTTGTCCGGGTGATGGCCCTTGCCGCCGTCCAGATGGATGCCGACCAGAGCCTGCGCGTCGATACCGAAGCCTACTGTGCCTTGGGTGAAGCCCGACTGGTAATCGAACTTCAGGCCTTCCGCCGCTTCACGCTGCCTGTTGGCAGGCGTACTGGCACCTTCACGCTTATCCGAGTCGAAATAATAGGTGCGCGAACTAACGGAAGCCTTGCTGTCATCGATGAAACCGGCGGCGCCTGCCTGCTGCGCCAGAACCCCTACGGCCACGGCCAGGGTCAAGGTCGACTTGTTCATTGTTTAAACTCCTCTCGTCTCTAATTCTTATTGGTCCTGGTTCCGGGTCATATGCCTGGAATCTAAGATGCGCGATTAGCGCCAGAGCGTGACCCACAAGTCAATCGTAACTACATGTGTCTACGACCATAGTCTAATCCCCGATTTTTTGGTCCTTGCCGGTCATGATTTCGTCATAAACCTGAAAAGATTGGATGGATTCTTTTCTCATACCGTTTAGGAATTTCGCTCATTTTTTGCCTTTCCTCAGGCTAGAGCCTCCGGCTCATAAGCTAATTCCTAAATGGTATTTATTAGCTGTTTTTTAGATCGATTAGGTTTGGAAGCAATTTAGAAACAAAACCTTTCAAAAAGGGCAAAGCCATGTCGATCAGACGCGCACTATCCAAGCCATTTGTTACAGTTTGTGTATCGCTCGCATTTTCTTTTTCCGCCCATGCGGCAAACCTCACGGTTGGCTACCAGACCGGCATCGATCCGAGCAAAGTCCCCCAGGCCGATGGCCTTTACGATAAAACCATTGGCGAGAAAATTGACTGGCGGCGCTTCAACAGTGGCCCGGAAGTGGTCACCGCCATTGCTTCCGGCGACGTGCAGATCGGCAACCTCGGCTCCAGCCCACTGGCCGCCGCGGCTTCGCGCAATCTGCCGATCGTCGCGTTCCTTGTTTCCGCACAGATCAATGCCGCCGAAGCCTTGGTGGTGCGCAATGGCAGTGGTATCGAAAAACCGCAAGATCTGATCGGCAAGACCATCGCCACGCCGTTCGTTTCCACATCCCACTACAGCCTGTTGGGTGCGCTGAAGCACTGGGGTCTGGACGCATCGAAAGTCAAAGTGGTGAACCTGCAACCGGCAGAAATCGCCGCCGCCTGGAAGCGTGGAGACATTGATGGCGCATTTGTGTGGTCACCAGCCCTGGGGGAAATTCGCAAGACCGGCAAGACCTTGACCGATGCTGCGCAAGTCGGCCAATGGGGTGCACCGACCTTCGAAGTCTGGGTAGCGCGCAAGGATTACGCCGAGAAGCACCCAGAGGTCATCGCCCGGTTCGCCAAGGTTACCCTCGACTCATTTGCCGACTATGCGGCGCATAAGGCCAGCTGGACCGCGGATTCGGTACCGGTGCAGAAAATCGCCAAATTGACCGGTGCCAATGCAGCCGATGTGCCGGAATTGCTGGCCGGGTCCGCGTTCCCGGATGCCAAGGCACAACAGACCAGCGCCCTGTTGGCCGGCGGTACGGCGCAAGCGATTGGCGAGACGGCGAAGTTCTTGAAGGAACAGGGGAAGGTTGAAACGGTGCTGCCGGACTATTCGCCGTATGTCAGCGCGAAGTTCGTGCAGGAATAATGCCCCCTACCCTTGATCGTTCCCACGCTCCGCGTGGGTATGCCTCAACGGACGCTCCGCGTTCGGCTCTTGATGGGACGCAGAGCGTCCCGGGCTGCATTCCCACGCGGAGCGTGGGAACGATCCACGATCAAGGGCCCTCGCTTTACAGGGCTTTTTCGAAGATCTTCGAGTTACGCTGGTAGTTGTACAGCGACGCCCGTGCCGACGGCAGGCGATCGACGCTGCTCGGCACGAAGCCACGCTCGCGGAACCAGTGAGCCGTGCGCGTGGTGAGGACGAACAAGGTTTTCAACCCCTGGGCCCGTGCACGGGTTTCAATGCGCTCGAGAAGCTCATCGCCGCGACCGCCATGACGGTACTCCGGGTTCACCGCCAGGCACGCCAACTCTCCGGCATCGGAATCGGCGATCTGATACAGCGCCGCGCAGGCGATGATCATGCCCTCACGCTCGACCACGCTGAACTGCTCGATCTCACGCTCGAGTACTTCGCGCGAGCGGCGCACCAGGATGCCCTGCTCTTCCAGCGGGCTGATCAAGTCCAGCAAGCCGCCGACGTCTTCGATGGCCGCTTCGCGCACCACCTCGAATTGCTCCTGGGCCACCAGCGTACCGCCACCGTCACGGGTGAAGAGTTCGGTCAGCAGCGCACCGTCTTCGGCGTAGCTGACGATATGGCTGCGAGCCACGCCGCCTCGGCAGGCTTCAGCGGCGGCATCCAGCAGCTCGGCCTGGTAATTGCTGCCCAGACGCTGCAGATGCGCCGGCACCTGCTGCGGACGCAGTTCGCGTACCAGCCTGCCGTGTTCATCGATCAAACCAAGGTCGGCGCCAAACAGCAGCAGTTTGTCCGCGCCCAGGTCGATGGCCGCGCGCGTGGCGACATCTTCACAAGCGAGGTTGAAAATTTCGCCGGTCGGCGAATAACCCAGTGGCGACAAAAGCACGATGGAGCGCTCGTCCAGCAAGCGATTGATGCCCTTGCGGTCAACCCGACGCACTTCACCGGTGTGGTGATAGTCGACACCTTCAAGCACGCCGATGGGCCGCGCCGTCACCAGGTTGCCGCTGGCCACCCGCAGGCGCGAGCCCTGCATCGGCGAAGACGCCATGTCCATGGACAGCCGTGCTTCGATGGCGATGCGCAGTTGGCCGACCGCATCGATCACGCACTCCAGGGTTGCCGCATCGGTGATGCGCATTCCATGGTGGTAATGCGGGGTCAGGCCGCGAGACTCGAGGCGCGCTTCGATTTGCGGGCGCGAACCGTGCACCAGCACCAGGCGCACGCCCAGGCTGTGCAACAACACCAGGTCGTGGACGATGTTGCCGAAGTTCGGGTGCTCAACGCCATCGCCGGGCAGCATGACGACAAAGGTGCAATCGCGGTGGGCGTTGATGTAGGGCGAAGCGTGACGAAGCCAATTGACGTATTCGGGCATGAACCTGGGCCTGTAATAAATAGCAGCCGAAAAAAGGGCGGAACAGAAAACGCACAGCGGGCTGATGGTTATCGTCGGAACAGGCTTGGCGACACGCGTGCTCTCCTCATGAATCCGGGTTGGGACGCAGCTCCTGCAAGAGTGCGCTCAACTGACTGGCATAGGCGTTTTGGCCGGCGTCAGGCAGTAATGTTCAATCAACTGTCGTAATAGATGCACCGTAGGCTGCAAACGTGACATTTCGAGGAATTCCCCCGGTTGGTGGGCACAGGCGATATCGCCCGGGCCAAGCACCAGTGTTTCGCAGCCAAGTCGCTGAAGATAAGGCGCTTCGGTGCCAAATGCCACTGCTTCGGCGCCATGGCCGGTGAGCTTTTCGGCAATGCGCACCAGTTCTGCATCCTCAGCCTGCTCGAAAGGAGGCACTTCGGGGAACAGCGGTGCGTAATCGATTTTTACCTGGTGCCGCTCGGCAATCGCCCTGAGCTTCTGCGAAATATCGGCTCGCAGGATCTTGGGATCCATACCCGGCAATGGCCGCAGATCGAACTCCAGCGAACACTGGCCGCAGATGCGGTTGGGGTTGTCGCCACCATGGATGCAGCCGAAGTTCATGGTCGGCATCGGCACGCTGAACTGTGGATTACGGAATTCACGCTGCCACAACAGGCGCAAGCCGCGCAGTTCACCGATGGCATCGTGCATGGCTTCGAGTGCGCTGTGCCCCAGGCGCGGGTCCGAGGAGTGGCCGCTCTGCCCGAGGATATCGATGCGCTCCATCATGATGCCTTTGTGCATGCGGATCGGTTTGAGCCCGGTCGGCTCCCCGATCACGGCCGCACGTCCCAGCGGCCGTCCCGCCTGGGCCAGTGCCCGGGCGCCGGACATCGAGCTTTCTTCATCGCAGGTGGCAAGGATCAGCAGCGGCTGCTTGAACGGTTGGTCGAGCAGCGGCCGGACGGCTTCGATGGCCAGGGCGAAAAACCCCTTCATGTCGCAACTGCCCAGGCCGACCCAGCGGCCGTCGACCTCAGTCAGCTTCAGGGGGTCGGTCTGCCACAACGCGCCATCGAACGGCACCGTATCACTGTGACCGGCCAGCACGAGCCCACCGGGGCCACTGCCAAAACTGGCCAGCAGGTTGAATTTGCCGGGGCTGACCTGCTGGATGTCGCAGGCAAAACCCAGATCGCCGAGCCAGGCGGCCAGCAGGTCGATCACCGGACGATTGGATTGATCGAGGCTTGGCTGGGTGCAGCTGACGGATGGCGCAGCGATCAGTGCAGCGAACTGATCTTTCATGGACGGCAAAGGCATCGCTGACTCCAACTCCCGAATTGAAGTCCATCATAGAGCCATCCGGTGACAGGAATAAACCGTCGCACGGCGTAGGCAGGTTGAGTCCTGTACACTGCACGACCTTGGCAGCCACCTTTTCCCCCGGCTGCGCTCCCGATCCTGGATTTTCCGGCCATGCAGAAAGAAACCGAAATCAAGCTCCGCGTCAGCCGCGAAACCCTCGCCGCCCTGCGCGAGCACCCGTTACTGAAAAAACGCAACAAAAGTGGCTGGGAACGCCGTGAGTTGATGAATCAATACTTCGACACCCCTGAGCGTGACCTGGCCCGGGCCAAAGTCGCCCTGCGCCTGCGCAAGGATGGCGAAGAAGTGATCCAGACCCTCAAGACCCGCGGCCAAAGCGTCGCTGGCCTGTCCGTACGTAACGAGTACGACTGGAACCTGCCCAAAGCCAAGCTCGACCTGAAAAAACTGGACGGTGAATGCTGGCCCGAAGAACTGGCCGAACTGGACAAGAAAACCCTGAAAGCCATCTTCACCACCGATTTCGTCCGCGAGCGCGCGGAAATCGCCTGGGGCCGCGGCAAGACCAAAGTGGTCATCGAAGCGGCACTGGACCTGGGCCACGTGGTGGTCGGCAAGCAGAAAGAAGAAATCTGCGAACTGGAACTGGAATTGCGCGAAGGCGAACCCGCTGCGCTGCTGGAGCTGGCTGCCGAACTGGCGGAAAAACTGGCGCTGATGCCATGCGACATCAGCAAGGCCGAACGTGGCTATCGCCTGTACGACGCCCACAGTTACTCCTTGAGCCTGCCGGCACCGCAGATCAGCGCCGAAACGCCACTGGACGACGCCTTCGCCGCACTCAGCTGGCACTTGCTGGGCAGCAGCCAGCGCCTGGCCGAGCAGTATCGTTTCAATGGCCACTGGCGCCTGTTGCAGGACTGGGTCGAGAACCTGGCTGAAATGCGCGCGCTGATCAGCAGCCTCGGTCAAGCCGCACCACGCCAGTCGACCCACGATTTGCGTGTCGCCCTCGACGCCCTGCTGGAAGACTGGCGCCCGCTGGTACAGGCCGGCCTGGACGATGAAGACGTTCGCAAAGCCGCGCCGGAGCAGTTCCTCGAAGAACTCGAAGACCCGCGTTGGGGCCTGTTCTCCCTGAACACCTCGCGTTGGTTGCTGGCCCGCACCTGGACCGCCGAGCGTAATACCCGGGGCAATCGCCAGGGCGCCGCGCAACTGGGCAGCTGGCTGCCGCGCCTGCTGGGCGAGGAAGCCACCTCGCTGCAATTGCAGCGCTACCAGCAACAGCCGGAAGACCTGGCTGAGCAACTGCCGCGTATCGAGCGCATTCAGGTCTGGTTGCACCACGCACGCAACGTGCTGGAGATCCCGGAAATGGATCGCCTCTACGGCGAGTTGAACAAGCTGGCGCAACTGGCCAACGAGCCGATCACCGACGAAACCCTGGATGCGCGCAAGCAACAGGCGATCGCGGTTTATCAGAATCGTGCCTGGAAGATGCTTCTGCGTCTGTAACACCGCTAAAAGATCGCAGCCTTCGGCAGCTCCTACATAGAATTGTGTACCCCTGTAGGAGCTGCCGCAGGCTGCGATCTTTTGCTTTACCGCAACACCGGCAAACTCGTCGTCGATTTGATCTCCGACAACGCCACGATCGAGTTCACCTCCTGAATCCCCGGCACCAGCGACAGTTTCTCAAAGAAGAATCGCTCATACGCCTCGATGTCCGCCGCGACAATCCGCAACATGAAGTCCACCGCCCCCATCAGCACGTAGCACTCCAATACTTCAGGAAAACCTCGAATAGCCTCGGTGAACTCGGTGAAGTTCGAGCGGCCATGGGCGTTGAGTTTTACCTGCGCAAAAATCTGCGTGTTCAGGCCGATTTTCTTGCGGTCAAGCAAGGTGACCTGGCCGCGAATGATCCCCTCCTCTTTCATACGCTGAATCCGCCGCCAGCAGGGTGACTGCGAAAGCCCCACCTGTTCGGCGATCTGCGCGCTTGAAAGCGAAGCATCCTCCTGCAGCAAGGCGAGAATCCTACGGTCGTAGCTGTCCAACTCGCTATGCATAAAAAAACCTTCAACTGATGATCTTACGAATTACTTAATTCGACATAACTGGTATATGTCCAATCATAGATAAGAAATACCCGCCGACGAATGTAAAAATTTCTCCAATCAGATTGGAGATCGAGCATGCCTTACCTAGAAGCCGTGAATACCTCGCTAACCCGCGCCGATGCCTGGAATGCCGGCAACACACATTGCCGCGTCCACTATCAATTGCTCGCCGAGGCCGAACCGGACCTGTTGTGCCGCGCGCTCAACCTGTTCGCCTTGCAGTGCCTGACACCGCAGCAGGTGCAGGTGCAGCGTCACGACGATTTGCTGGCCATCGATGTGGTCGTCGACGGCTTGAGCTGGCATCGCGCCCAGGTGATTGCACAAAAACTGCGCAACCTGATCAGCGTCTGTTCGGTCGATCTGCAAGCGGCGGATTGCGCCTGGGGAGAAGCGGTTCTGGCGGCGGGCTGAAAAAACCCGATACGGCTTCGTCGGGTAGTGGCCCAACGGCCTGCAGGGTCACGACTATCCTTTGCGCACTGTTTTCAAAAGGAGCCCGCATGTCCGTTCAAATCGCCCTTCAGGACCGCTGGCTGGACCTCAATGATGTGCTGCGTGAACTGGTCGCCCAGGGCTTTGTCAGCCAGGACTCGGCCGAACAGGCGTTGAACGCCCGACGCCGTCACGCCGCCGATGGCCAGATGCACCCGCTGGAGTTCATCGCCAGCCAACACCTGGACGACCTCAGCCGTCCGGGCAAGCACCTCGACCTTGAAAGCCTGACCCTGTGGCTGTCCCAGCAGGCGGGCCAGCCTTACCTGCGGATCGATCCGCTGAAAATCAACGTCGCGGCCGTGACACCGTTGATGTCCTACGCCTTCGCCCAGCGCCACAAGATTCTCGCGGTGTCGGTCGATCGCGACGCAGTAACCATCGCCAGCGCCCAGCCTTATGTAACCGGTTGGGAAGCAGACCTGGCCCACGTGCTGAAGTTGCCGATCAAGCGCGTGGTGGCCAACCCGGTGGACATCCAGCGTTTCAGCGTGGAATTCTTTCGCCTGGCCAAATCGGTCAGCGGCGCGAACAGCGCCGATCAGCAGGTCAGCCACCTGGGCAATTTCGAGCAGTTGCTCAACCTCGGCGCCAGCGACCAGGAACCCGACGCCAACGACGCGCACATCGTCAATATCGTCGACTGGCTGTTCCAGTACGCCTTCCAGCAGCGCGCCAGCGATATCCACATCGAGCCCCGGCGCGAACAGGGCACGGTGCGCTTTCGCATCGACGGCGTATTGCACAACGTCTACCAATTCCCGCCCCAGGTGACCATGGCCATCGTCAGTCGCCTCAAAAGCCTCGGGCGAATGAACGTCGCGGAGAAACGCAAACCCCAGGACGGCCGGGTGAAAACCAAGACTCCGGAGGGTGGAGAAGTCGAGTTGCGGCTCTCGACCTTGCCCACGGCCTTCGGCGAAAAAATGGTCATGCGGATCTTTGACCCGGAAGTGCTGCTCAAGGATTTCGATCAGTTGGGTTTTTCCGCCGACGACCTGCGGCGCTGGCAGGACATGACCCGCCAGCCCAATGGCATCATCCTGGTCACCGGGCCGACCGGGTCGGGCAAGACCACTACGCTCTACACCACATTGAAAAAGCTGGCGACGCCGCAAGTCAACCTCTGCACCATCGAAGACCCGATAGAAATGGTCGAGCCGGCGTTCAACCAGATGCAGGTCCAGCACAACATCGACCTGACTTTCGCCGCCGGTGTCCGGGCGCTGATGCGGCAAGACCCGGACATCATCATGATCGGCGAGATCCGCGACCTGGAAACCGCCGAGATGGCCATCCAGGCGGCCCTCACCGGGCATCTGGTGTTATCGACGCTGCACACCAACGATGCACCCAGCGCCATCAGCCGTTTGCTGGAACTGGGCGTGCCGCACTACCTGATCAAGGCCACCGTACTCGGCGTGATGGCCCAACGCCTGGTGCGCACCCTGTGCCCACACTGCAAGGCACCGCAAACCCTGGGCGAGGAAGACTGGCAATCCCTGACCCGGCCCTGGCAGGCCCCCTTGCCTGGCAACGCCCAGCGCGCCATTGGCTGCCTGGAATGCCGCGATACCGGCTACCACGGTCGTGCCGGGGTGTACGAAATCATGCAATTGAGCGACGGCTTGAAGGCGCTGATCAATCCCGACACTGACTTGCTGGCGGTGCGGCGCCAGGCGTTCAAGGAGGGCATGCGCAGCCTGCGACTGTCGGGGGCGCAGAAAGTGGCGGCGGGCCTGACGACGATTGAGGAGGTGTTGCGGGTGACTCCGCAGAGCGAGCAGAAGTAGGTGGGCTGTTACGGAACTCGATTGGGGGTCGACAATCCAACATCGCAGTTAATCAGTGGAGTCACCCATCATGCGTTTCAAAGTTGCTGTCGCTACCATCGCCTTGTTGTCCCTGCCTGTCGGCTCGGCGATGGCTGATAGCTTTTGGCGTAACGTCCTTACCTCCGGTGCAACCACCGGCTCGACCTACCTGACGTTCAAGGATAACAAGATGATCGTCGCGGCCCAGGACGATGCCGGCAGCTTTGTGGCCAGTGACGGCAGCATCCGCGGCCCTTACCTGGAAGCGGCAATGCAGAAAGTCCGCGCCGACAACCCAGGCTTGCAGGCCACGGATATGGAACTGGCGAACGCGATCCTGGCGAAGAATGCCGTGGCTTCGGAATAAGCCAGGTTGCCGAACGAAAAATGCCGCTCACATGAGCGGCATTTTTTATGGACGTTTAAAAGCAAAGATCGCAGCCTGCGGCAGCTCCTACGGGGGATCGCATTACCATGTAGGAGCTGCCGCAGGCTGCGATCTTTTGATCTTGCCTAACGGTACTCATCCAGCGGCACACACGCACAAAACAGATTCCGGTCACCGTAGACATTGTCCACCCGGTTCACCGCCGGCCAATATTTGTGCGCCTTGGTGTGAGCATCCGGTGTAACCGCCTGCACGATGCTGTAAGGCCGTTCCCACACGCCAGTGATGTCCGCCAGCGTATGCGGCGCTCGCTTCAACGGGTTGTCCTCGGCTGGCCAGTTGCCGTTCTGCACCTCGGTAATTTCCGCGCGGATGCTCAGCATCGCGCCGATAAAACGGTCCAGCTCTGCCTTCGACTCGCTTTCGGTGGGCTCGACCATCAACGTCCCCGGCACCGGGAACGACATGGTGGGTGCATGGAAGCCGTAGTCCATCAGGCGCTTGGCAACGTCCTCTTCGCTGATGCCGGTCAGCGCCTTGAGGGGTCGCAGGTCGAGAATGCATTCGTGGGCCACTCGCTCGTTGCGACCTGTGTAGAGGATTGGAAACGCGCCGGACAGGTGGCGCGCCAGGTAATTGGCCGCCAGGATCGCCACTTCACTGGCGTCGGCCAATTGCGGCCCCATCATGGCGATGTACATCCAGCTGATCGGCAGGATGCTGGCACTGCCCCAGGGCGCCGCACTGACCGCGCCATTCTGTGGCTGCGGCCCATCGATAGGCACGACCGGATGATTGGCCACGAACGGCGCCAGGTGGGCGCGCACGCCAATCGGCCCCATGCCCGGCCCGCCGCCGCCATGGGGAATGCAGAAGGTCTTGTGCAGGTTCATGTGTGACACATCGGCACCAATGTCCGCCGGGCGCGCCAGCCCGACCTGGGCGTTGAGGTTCGCGCCGTCCATGTACACCTGGCCGCCGTGGCTGTGGATAACTTCACAGATTTCGCTGATGCCTTCTTCATACACGCCGTGGGTCGATGGATAAGTCGCCATCAGGCACGCCAGCTTATCCCCGGCCTGGGCGGCCTTGTCTTTCAGGTCCTCCAGATCGACGTTGCCCGCCTCGTCACATTCGACGATCACCACGCGCATTCCGGCCATCTGCGCCGAGGCCGGATTGGTGCCGTGGGCCGAGGAAGGAATCAGGCAGACATCCCGCCCGCCCTGCTGGCGGCTCTCGTGGTATTTGCGAATCGCCAGCAGCCCGGCATATTCGCCTTGGGCCCCGGAGTTGGGCTGCATGCAGATCGCATCGAAACCGGTAATCGCGCAAAGCCAGCGTTCCAGTTCTTCGATCATCAATGAATAACCGAGGGCCTGTTCTCTGGGCGCAAACGGATGCAGGTTGGCGAACTGCGGCCAGGTAATCGGAATCATCTCGCTGGTGGCGTTGAGCTTCATGGTGCACGAGCCCAGCGGGATCATCGATTGATTGAGCGCCAGATCCTTGTTCTCCAGTTGCTTGAGGTAGCGTAGCATCTCGGTTTCGCTGTGGTGGGCGTTAAACACCGGATGGCGCAGATAGGGCGAGGTTCGTGCCAGCGTGTCGGGAATGCCGCCATCCAGGGTTTCTGCGTCCAGATCGTCGACGTTAAGCCCATGATCGGCCCCCAGGAACAGGTCGAACAGTTTCGCCACCGTGGTTTCATCGCAGGTTTCGTCGAGGCTCATACCCAATCGCCCACGCCCCAGAATGCGCAGGTTGATCTGCGCGGCCTGGGCGCTTTCAATGATCGCGGTCTGGGTGCCACCGACCTCCAGGGTCAGGGTGTCGAAGAAGTGTTGGTTGAGACGGGTAATGCCTTTGCGCTCAAGGCCCGCGGCAAGGATGCAGGTCAGACGGTGGACGCGCTGGGCAATCCGTTTCAGCCCTTCGGGGCCGTGATAAACCGCGTAGAAGCTGGCGATATTGGCCAGCAGCACTTGAGCGGTGCAGATGTTCGAGTTGGCCTTTTCACGACGGATATGCTGCTCGCGGGTTTGCAGGGCCATGCGCAGGGCAACGTTGCTGCGGGCGTCTTTTGACACGCCGATGATGCGGCCGGGAATCGCCCGCTTGTACTCGTCACGGCTGGCGAAAAAAGCCGCGTGAGGGCCGCCGTAACCCATGGGTACGCCAAAACGCTGGGATGAACCGAACACCACGTCGGCACCCAGCTCCCCCGGCGGGGTGAGCAGCAGCAGGCTCAGCAGATCAGTGGCCACACAGGCCAACGCCTGCTGGGCATGCAGATGATCAATCAGCGGACGTAGATTACGGATCTCGCCGTGGGTGTCGGGATATTGCAGCAGTGCACCAAATACCTGGTGCTGCTTCAAGTTATCCACAGCGTCAACGATGAGCTCGAACCCGAAGCCTTCGGCACGGGTCTGCACCACGGAAATGGTCTGCGGATGGCAGTTTTCGTCAACAAAGAACAGATTGCTTTTCGACTTGGCAACCCGCTTGGCCAGGGCCATGGCTTCCGCGGCCGCGGTGGCTTCATCCAGCAGCGAGGCGTTGGCCAGTTCAAGGCCCGTGAGGTCGATGGTCAACTGCTGGAAATTCAACAGCGCTTCAAGCCGGCCTTGGGCAATTTCCGGTTGATAGGGCGTGTACGCGGTGTACCAGCCGGGATTTTCCAGGACGTTGCGCAGGATGACGGCGGGTGTCAGCGTGCCGTGATAGCCCATGCCGATCAGGCTGGTCCAGACCTGATTCTGCTCGGCGTAACCGCGCAGCTTGGCCAGTGCGGCTTCTTCGTCGAGCGCTGGCGGCAGGTCGAGTGGTCGGTTCAGGCGGATTCCCGGCGGTACCGTCTGCTCGATCAACTCGACCCGGCTACCGAGGCCAAGGCTGTCGAGCATCGCTTGTTGCTCGGCGGCATCAGGCCCAAGGTGGCGGCGAAGAAAGGCATTAGGGTCGCGTAACTGGCTCAGGGACGGCAACTGGGACATGACGGGCTCTCTCTTGGCTGGCGCTCAGCGTCGATGCAACTCGGTCAAACCAGCATAGCAGTCGATGCCAGACCCGAACTCATGCAGGAGCGAGCATGCTCGCGATGAACCTGAGAACACCGCGGGGTGTCAGGCTTCCAGCGTCATCGTTGACGACTATCGCGAGCGTGCTCGCTCCTACAGGGGGAAAATCGCCAGAAGCAAAAAAGCCCCGACAGGTCGGGGCTTTGGGGTAACGCTGAAGGCTTACTCGCCGATGGCGGCCTTGTAACCTGCCGCATCAAGCAGCTTGTCCAGGTCAGCCGTGTTGCTTGGCTTGAGCTTGAAGATCCACGCGCCGTACGGGTCGGAGTTGAGCAGCTCAGGCTCACTGCTCAGTGCTTCGTTGACGGCGATCACTTCACCGGCAATCGGAGAGTAGATATCGGAAGCTGCCTTTACCGACTCAACGACACCGGCCTGATCTTCAGCGGCAAACACGTTGCCAACTTCGGTCAGCTCAACGAACACCACATCACCCAGCGCTTCCTGCGCGTGATCGCTGATGCCCACGGTGACGGTGCCATCGGCTTCCAGGCGAGCCCATTCGTGACTCTCGGCAAAACGCAGGTCGGCAGGGATATTGCTCATGTTCTGTGTCCTCAGGAAATTTATCGGCGGTCAACATCCGCCGGGAAAGGTTAGATCAAGGTTTTGCCATGGCGCACGAAGGTCGGCTTGACCACTCGGACCGGGTACCACTTGCCACGGATTTCCACTTCCGCGCGGTCGGCGGTGGCCATCGGCACCCGCGCCAGTGCAATGGACTTGCTTAGCGTAGGAGAGAAACTACCACTGGTGATCTCCCCTTCGCCAACATTGGCGATGCGAACCACCTGATGAGCGCGCAAAACCCCGCGTTCCTCAAGGACCAGACCGACCAGTTTGTGTTGTACGCCGCCGCTGCGCTCGGCTTCCAGCGCCTGGCGGCCGATGAACTGGCGAGTGGACGGCTCCCACGCGATGCTCCAGGCCATATTGGAGGCCAGCGGGGAAACGTCCTGGTGAATGTCCTGACCGTACAGGTTCATGCCCGCCTCGACCCGCAGGGTGTCGCGCGCGCCCAGGCCTATGGGCGAAATGCCCGCCCCCACCAGATCGTTGAAGAACCCCGGCGCCTGGTCGGCAGGCAGAATGATTTCCAGGCCGTCTTCACCGGTGTAGCCGGTGCGTGCGATGAACCAGTCACCGTCGGGCTGGCCTTCGAACGGCTTGAGTTTCTGGATCAATGCGCCGCGTGCCTGGCTCACCAGCTCGGCAATCTTGTGCCGGGCATGGGGGCCTTGAATGGCCAGCATTGCAAGTTCGGAACGCTCGTTGAGCTGTACATCGAAACCATCGAGATGCGCCTGCATCCACGCCAGGTCCTGGTCGCGGGTGGAGGCGTTGACCACCAGGCGGTAAGCACTTTCGAGACGATAGACGATCATGTCGTCGACGATACCGCCGCGCTCATTGAGCATGGTGCTGTACAACGCGGTACCGGGTTTATGCAGGCGTTCGACGTCGTTGGCCAGCAAATGCTGGAGCCAAGCCTTGGCCTGGGGGCCGTCGACATCGATCACGGTCATGTGGGATACATCAAAAACACCGCAATCGCGGCGCACTTGATGGTGCTCCTCGACCTGGGATCCATAATGCAGAGGCATATCCCAACCGCCAAAATCGACCATCTTCGCGCCGAGGGCAAGATGAAGGTCATACAGAGGCGTACGCTGTCCCATGGGTTTCTCCTTCCGGGCGTGGCGAAGGTGCGGTCGAGTGATAATTTGTGCGGGAACCTTGAAATAAAAGGCTTCCAGCCGCTTTCACTACCTTATCTGTCAGACGGACCGCACCGAATGCCGCGCATTGTAGCCGCAAGGTGTAGGACTGGCACCTAGCTGTTTCGATGCGCCGAACGTCGTATCAATCCGATGACTGGTAGCAGCCCGACCAAAACCAGGGTCAAGGCCGGCAAAGAGGCCCTCGCCCATTCGCCTTCACTGGTCATTTCGAAGATCCGCACCGCCAGTGTGTCCCAGCCAAACGGGCGCATCAGAAGGGTCGCGGGCATTTCCTTGAGCACATCGACAAACACCAGCAAGGCCGCGCTCAACGAACCGGGGAGCAGCAAAGGTAGATACACTTTGAAAAACAGTCGCGGGCCACTGACGCCCAGGCTACGTGCCGCTTCGGGCAAAGATGGCCGTATTCGCGCCAGACTGCTTTCCAGCGGACCGTAAGCCACGGCGATGAAGCGCACCAGGTAAGCCAGCAGCAGCGCCAACAGACTACCCAGCAACAACGGCTTGCCAGCCCCGCCGAGCCAGCCGGAGAGCGGGATCACCCACACGCGATCGAGGTAACTGAACGCCAGCATGATCGACACCGCCAGCACCGATCCGGGCAAGGCGTAGCCAAGATTGGCCAGGCTGACCCCGGCGCGAATCGCCCGGGTCGGCGCCAGCCGCCGGGCAAACGCCAATACCAGGGCGACACTGACGGTGATCAACGCCGCCATCGCCCCCAGGTACAACGTGTGAATGATCAGGCCGGTGTAACGTTCATCCAGATCCAGGCGACCGCGCTGCCAGAACCACACCACCAGTTGCAGCATCGGAATGACAAAGGCGCAGGCGAACACCAGAGCGCACCACCCCGACGCCAACAGCGCCTTGAGACCGCGCAGGTGATACAACGCCTTGACCCGTGGCCGCTCATTACTCGCCCGGTTGGCGCCGCGGGCACGCCGCTCGCCGTAGAGCACGAGCATCACCACCAGCAGCAACAGGCTGGCCAGTTGCGCGGCGCTGGACAGGCTGAAAAACCCGTACCAGGTCTTGTAGATGGCGGTGGTGAAGGTGTCGAAGTTGAACACTGACACGGCGCCGAAATCCGCCAGGGTTTCCATCAGCGCCAAGGCTACGCCAGCACCGATGGCCGGGCGCGCCATGGGCATCGCCACGCGCCAGAACGCCTGCCATGGGGATTGACCGAGCACCCGTGCCGCTTCCATCAGCCCCTTGCCCTGAGCCAGGAACGCGGTGCGCGCCAGCAGGTAAACGTAAGGATAGAAGACCAGCACCAGGACCAGGATCACCCCGCCCGTGGAGCGCACACGCGGCAAACGCAGGCCGCTGCCGAACCACTCTCGCAACAGGGTTTGCACGGGACCGGCAAAATCCAGCAGCCCGACAAAGACGAATGCCAACACGTAGGCCGGAATCGCAAAGGGCAGCATCAGTGCCCAGTCCAGCCAACGCCGACCGGGGAATTCGCAAAGGCTGGTAAGCCAGGCCAGGCTCACCCCCAGGACCGTGACGCCAACGCCGACACCGAGTACCAGGGTCAGGGTGTTGGCCAGCAGGCGCGGCATCTGGGTTTCCCAGAGGTGGGCCCAGATCTGCTGGTCGATGGCTTGCCAGGACAGCAGCAGGACACTCAGGGGAAGCAGGACCAGCGCAGCGATGGCGAAGACCAGGGGGTACCAGCGGCGTTGGGCGGGGTGGGCCAAGGTATAGCTCTCGCAAAATCTTGAAGTGTAGGGAAAACGCAAAAAGATCGCAGCCTCCGGCAGCTCCTACATTGGGTCGGTGATCACCCTGTAGGAGCTGCCGAAGGCTGCGATCTTTTGCTCTTTATTGCCGCCGACTCAGTTCCAGCCAGCGCGATCCATCATCCGAATCGCTTCGGCCTGGCGTTTGCCGGCGACTTCCACCGGCAAGGTATCGGCAATGAACTTGCCCCATGCAGCGACTTCGGCCGATGGCTGTACGGTCGGGTTGGCCGGGAACTCCTGGTTCACGTCGGCGAAGATCTTCTGCGCCTGCGGCGTGGTCATCCACTCCACCAGGGCCTTGGCCGCTTCCGGGTGCGGCGCGTGCTTGATCAGGCCGATGCCCGACAGGTTGACGTGCACCCCGCGATCCGCCTGGTTCGGCCAGAACAGTTTCACCGGCAGATCCGGTTTTTGCTTGTGCAGGCGACCGTAGTAGTAGGTGTTGACGATGCCCACGTCGCACTGGCCAGCATTGATGGCCTCAAGCACTGCCACGTCGTCGGAGAACACGTCAGTGGAGAGGTTGTTAACCCAGCCCTTGAGGATCTGCTCGGTTTTCTCGGCGCCGTGCACTTCGATCATGGTGGCGGTCAAGGACTGGTTGTAGACCTTTTTCGCCGTGCGCAGGCACAGGCGGCCTTCCCAGTTCTTGTCGGCCAGTGCTTCGTAGGTGGTCAGTTCGCCCGGTTTCACCCGGTCGGTGGAATAGGCGATGGTCCGCGCCCGCAGGCTCAGGCCGGTCCAGGCATGGGAGGCCGCACGGTATTGCAGCGGAATGTTGGCGTCGATGGTTTTCGAGGTGAAGGGCTGGAGGATACCCATCTGCTCGGCTTGCCAGAGGTTGCCGGCATCGACGGTCAGCAGCAGGTCGGCGGGAGTGTTCTCACCCTCGGCCTTGATTCGCTGCATCAGCGGCGCTTCCTTGTCGGTGATGAACTTCACCTGGGTGCCGGTTTTCGCGGTGTAGGCATCGAACACTGGCTTGATCAGTTCATCGATGCGCGAGGAATAGACCACCACCTCGTCAGCGGCCTGGGCGGCGGTGCTGCCGATCAGGGTCAGGGCCAGTGCGGTCAGTAGACGCTTCGGTGCCAACATGGGAGCAGTCTCTCGATTGAAAAAGTGAGGCCAAATGATAAGGACTCACATTTCGCTTCTCAATCGAACAGTTTCCGGAGGAGTTACCAGATGTTGCACAGCGGGAATTGATAGTGAATGTGCTGACGCCTTCGCGAGCAAGCCCGCTCCCACATTTGAAATGCATTCCCATGTGGGAGCGGGCTTGCTCGCGAAGAGGCCATCAGCCACACCAAGGACATCAGGCCTTGGCCAGCGCCGGCAAATCCCCGATCAACCCCAACGCCTCACGCACGAACAGCGCCTTGGCCTCGGGCATCCGGTCAACCCAATTCAACCCGACATTACGCAACAGGCGCACCGGCAACGGGTCAGCCTGGAACAGCCGTTCAAAACCTTCCATTGCCGCCATCAATGCCAGGTTATGCGGCATCCGCCGACGTTCGTAACGGCTCAGCACCTTCACGTCCGCCAGTCGCTCGCCACGGGTTGCCGCTTGCAATAGCACTTCGGCCAGCACGGCAGCATCCAGGAAACCGAGGTTCACGCCCTGCCCGGCCAGTGGGTGTATGGTGTGCGCGGCATCGCCGATCAAGGCCAGGCCCTCTGCCACGTACCGCTTGGCATGGCGCTGACGCAGCGGCACGCACAGGCGTGGGTCCGCACTCAGTACCGTGCCAAGTCGATCTTCGAAGGCCCGTTCCAGCGCACGACAGAAACCCTCGTCATCGAGTTCCATCAAGTGCCCGGCTTCGCTCGGCGTGGTCGACCAGACGATCGAGCACCAGTCCTGCTGGCCGTCGCGCTCAAGCGGCAGGAACGCCAGCGGGCCATTGTCGGTAAACCGCTGCCAGGCGGTCGCTTGATGAGGTTTTGAGCAGCGCACGCTGGTAACGATGGCGTGATGCAGGTAGTCCCATTCGCGCGTGGCGACACCGGTCAAACGCCGCACCGCCGAGTTGGCGCCATCCGCCGCGATCACCAGCGGCGCGCGCAAGGTACGGCCATCGGCCAGGGTCAGCAGCCAGTCGTCGCCGGAGCGGCGCATTTGTTCCAGGCGCGCGTTGGCCAGCATGCCCAGGTCACAGTCGTGCAAGCGCTCGAGCAAGGCGTCCTGGACCACACGATTCTCGACGATATGGCCCAGCGCATCGGCATGCACGCTGGCCGCCGAAAAGTGGATTTGCCCGGTGCCGCTGCCATCCCAGACGTGCATGTCGCTGTAGGGACTGCTGCGCCGGCTGGCAATACCTTCCCAGACACCCAGGCGTTCGAGAATTCGCTGACTGGCAATGGACAATGCACTCACGCGCGGCTCGAACGGCGCCTGCGGGTCATAGGGTTTGACGCTCAACGGGCTGCCATCGAGCAGCAGGACTTCCAGCCCGCTGTCCTGCAACGCCAGCGCCAGGGCGCTGCCGACCATTCCGGCCCCGACAATCAGCAGATCTGCGCGCATTTCCATGCTTTAAGCCTGTCTCGCTTGCGGCTTGAGCCGCACGTAAAGGGTTTTTCCGACACGCGCCACCAGGTGGCCGGCGCCGTCATGGATATCGACCTGCAATTGCGGCAGGTACTTCTTGCCCTCCGCCGTCTGCCGGCGGATTTCGTCGAGCAAGGTGTCATCGATGTTGAAACGGGCGAATACCGGGCCTTTGCCCGGCGCAATGAAATCGATGTCGGCGGCCTTGTCCCAGATGATGTACTCGCGACCGAGGTTTTCCATCAGCATCAGCATGAAGAACGGATCGACCATTGAATACAGGCTGCCGCCGAACTGCGTGCCAACGTAGTTGCGGTTGTACCAACTCAAGCCCATGGACACCTGGACATCACGAAAGTCATCGCTGATGTACCGCACCCGAACCCCGGCACCAAGGTACGGCGGATAGAGGTTCATGAACCGGCACATCAAGCGGGCCTTGCCAAACCTGCGCGTCAGCCACTTAAACATCAGGGCGAGTACCCAGGCCCATGGCTTGCCGGGCGAACCAGCGCTTGGCCGGCGGCAGCAGGTCAAGACCGAGCAAGCCCAGATTGCGCCCCAATGACACCAACGGCTGAGTACTGCCGAACAGGCGCGTGACCTGGTCGGAGAAGCCCACGGTGAGGCTCTGGTCCAGTCGCTGGTGCTCGCGGTAATCCTGCAAGGTGGCGAAGTCGCCCGGCAGGCGTTCGCTGGCGAGCAGCGCATCGGCCAGCGCCTGGGCATCGCGCAGGGACAGGTTGAACCCCTGGCCGGCAATCGGATGCAGGCTGTGGGCAGCATTGCCGAGAACCACCAGGTGCGAGCGCACCTGCTCTTCGGCCTCCACCAATGCCAGCGGATACAAGTGCCGCGCACCGACTTGCTTCAACGTGCCGAGACGATAACCGAACACCCCCTGCAACTCGCTCAGGAAACTGCGCTCATCAAGGGCGGCCAGGCGCTGTGCATCCATGCCCTGGCGGGTCCAGACCAGCGCGCAACGATTGTCCGGCAACGGCAGGAACGCCATTGGGCCGTCATCGGTGAAACGTTCGAACGCCATGCCGTCATGGGCTTCGCTCGGGGTGATGTTGGCGATCAGCGCGCTCTGGTTGTATGGGCGTTTCTTGATGCCGATGCCCAGTTGCTCACGCAAGCCTGACCGGCCGCCATCGGCGAGCACCGCAAGGTCGCAATCGAGCGTGGTTTCGTCATTCAGGGTCAGGCGGTAGCCGTCGGTCAGCGGTTCCATGCGCGTGACTTCCGCCGGGCAACGCCAGCTGATCACATCCTTGTCCAGGCCCTGCCACAGGCAATGGCCGAGCCAGGCGTTTTCCACCACATACCCCAGCGCCGGAACGCCCTCTTCCATCGCCGACAGTCGCGCCGTGGAAAAACGCCCACGGTCAGAGACGTGAATCTGCTTGATCGGCTCTGCACGCCGGGAGATTTCCTGCCAGACGCCCAGGCGCTGATAAATCTGCCGCGCACCGAAGGACAACGCCGTGGAACGCGCATCGTAACTGGGTTGATAGCTGTCCCCGGGGGCAAACGGTTCGATCAACACGATCTTCCAGCCGCGGGCCTTTGCCCCGGCCTGCAAGGCTAACGCCAGACTGGCGCCAACCAGGCCGCCACCGATAATCGCCAGGTTGACTCGATTCATGCCGCTTGTGTCCGTGCTTGCGCCATCAGGGCCTCGATCTCGGCGACGGTTTTCGGTACGCCTTTCGTCAGGATTTCACAGCCGGCCTTGGTGACCACGACATCGTCCTCAATGCGCACGCCAATGCCGCGCCATTTCTTCGCCACGCTCTGGTTGTCCGGAGCAATGTAGATCCCCGGCTCCACGGTCAGCGCCATGCCCACTTCCAGCACGCGCCATTCGCCACCGACCTTGTACTCGCCGACGTCATGCACATCCATGCCCAGCCAATGGCCGGCGCGGTGCATGTAGAACGCCTTGTAGGCTTCGCTGGCGATCAGTTCGTCGACGTCACCCTGCAACAGTCCCAGCTCGACCAGGCCCGAGGTAATTACCCGCACCGTGGCTTCGTGGGCCTGGTTCCAGTGCTTGTTCGGGGCAATCTCGGCAAACGCGGCTTCCTGGGCGGCCAACACCAATTCGTAGATTGCCTTCTGTTCTGCGCTGAATTTGCCGTTGACCGGCCAGGTACGCGTGATGTCGCTGGCGTAGCAGTCGATCTCGCAACCGGCATCAATCAGCACAAGGTCACCGTCCTTGAGCAGCGCGTCATTCTGCTGGTAATGCAGGATGCAGCTGTTGCGCCCCGCCGCGACGATCGAGCCGTAGGCCGGCATCTTAGCCCCGCCCTTGCGAAACTCGTAATCGAGTTCGGCTTCCAGGCTGAACTCGTGCAACCCGACACGGCTGGCCTGCATCGCACGCACATGCGCCTGGGCGGAAATCCGTGCGGCTTCGCGCATCACCTTCACTTCTGCCGCCGATTTATACAGGCGCATGTCATGCAGCAGATGATCCAGGGCAACGTATTCGTTCGGCGGCTGGGCGCCGAGGTTGGCCTTGGAGCGGATCACGTTGATCCATTCCATCAGGTGCCGGTCGAATTCCGGGTTGCTGCCCATTGCCGAGTAGACGCGATCACGGCCTTCGATAAGGCCGGGCAGGATGTCGTCGATATCGGTGATCGGGAAGGCGTCGTCGGCACCGAAGTCGCGAATCGCGCCCTCTTGCCCGGCGCGCAGGCCGTCCCACAACTCGCGCTCGGCGTTGCGTTCACGGCAGAACAGGATGTATTCACCATGCAGGCGACCCGGCATCAGGACCAACACGGCCTGAGGCTCGGGAAAACCGCTGAGGTACTGGAAGTCGCTGTCCTGGCGATAGACGTGCTCGACGTCGCGGTTGCGGATGGCGACCGCGGCGGCGGGCAGGATGGCGATGCTGTTGGGTTCCATCTGCGCCATCAGGGCCTTGCGGCGACGGCTGTATTCCGATTTCGGGATATGAATCATGGGCAGATGGCGTTCCCTGGCATTGATCAGTGCAGCGACGGCTTGGCCGCAGCCGCTGCGTCTTTCTTGGTTTCCGAGAACAGCAGCAGCGGCGCGACGCGCAGGTACTCCATGACTTCCATATAGTCGGTTTCGCCGTCTTCGGACTCTTCCAGCGCGTCTTGAACCTGGGAAATGGCTGCAAGATCCTGCAACACTTCAGTGGCCTCAGTGCTCAGCATGCTACTGTCGCGGCAATTCAAGCCGAAACCACTGAGGAAGCCTTGGCACCATTGGCCCAGAGCCACGGCGCGTTCGGCCAGCGGAGCGTCGTCGGTCGGCAGCAACAGGACGACGGTTACGTCGTCGCCGGTGAGCTCACCCTTGACCATCTCTTGCAGGCCGATCAGGGCGTTGCGAACGTTGTCCTGCGGCTCGCTTTCGAGCAGCTCGGCGGCGTCGATCAGCCAGCCTTCGGCGTCGAAGCCGGCGCCGGCGCAGCTGCGGCCGAGCAGCAGGCCGTGCAGTTCGGCAGGCGAGACGTTATGACCGCTGGAGGTCAGCAGGGTGGCGAAGCCTTGGTACGGGGAATTCTGAATGGTCATGGGCAGCTAGGCGCCAGACGGCGCTATGTCTAGAATGAAGGCCTTGTATCCTACATCGACTACCCCTGTAGGAGCGAGCACGCTCGCGATGAACCTGAGAGCGCCGTGGGTTATCAGGTACCCAGCGTTATCGTTGAAGACCATCGCGAGCATGCTCGCTCCTACAGTTACCACCCATCAGACGAACAGTGGACACAATGGAAGACACCGACCTGCAAGCGCTGATGGCCAGACTCGAACTGCTGATTACCCGAGTCGAGCAACTTAAGAGCCAAAACGGACTCTTACTAGCTCAGGAAAAGACCTGGCGCGAGGAACGCGCGCACCTCATTGAAAAAAACGAAATCGCCCGGCGTAAGGTCGAATCGATGATTTCGCGCCTCAAGGCCCTGGAGCAAGACTCATGAGTTCAAGCAATAGCGTCACTGTGCAGATCCTCGACAAAGAATATTCGATCATCTGCCCCCAGGAAGAGCGCAGCAACCTGGTGAGCGCCGCTCGCTACCTGGATGGCAAGATGCGCGAAATCCGCAGCAGCGGCAAAGTCATCGGCGCCGACCGCATCGCCGTGATGGCCGCGCTGAACATCACGCACGATTTGCTGCACAAGGAAGAGCGACCGGATATCCAGGCCAGCGGTTCAACCCGCGAACAGGTGCGCGACCTGCTCGATCGCGTCGATCTGGTGCTCGCCACTGATCCGGATGTCACCAAGGGCTGATTCGCGTCACCGCTTGCGGTATACTCTGATCACTCCCTGGGGTGCTTGCCAGTTGGCGATGTCCCTGAGCCGATTTGCTATACCCTGGAGGTCGCACGTTGGGCTGGTGTGCATGTCCGCTAGACGGAAAGCCTTAAAGCCTACTGCGTCTTCCACCTTGAACTTTCGGGTTCAAGGGCTAAGTCGACAGCGGCACATCCGGGGAGCCTGATTCCAGTCCGATGCCGGTTTAATACCGGCATCGGCGTTTTTACTGCTCTGCTTTTTTACAGAGGCGCTTTAGGTAACCGTATTGCCGAAGCCAAAATCCATGACCGAACCTGCGCTGCTCCCTCGACCGCAACTTCGACGCATGCTGCGCAAGGCCCGCCGCGCACTGACCCCCAGTCAGCAGCGCCAGGCGGCTCGCGGGCTATACAAGCAGTTGGCCCAGCAACCGCTGTTCCGCCGCGCCAAACACATCTCTCTTTACCTGCCCACCGACGGTGAAATCGATCCGCGCCTATTGCTGCGTGCGGCTCAACGTCGGGGCAAGGCTACCTATCTGCCGGTGCTCAGTGCCTGGCCGCGAACCAAAATGGTGTTCCAGCGCATTCGCCCCGGCGAAAAGCTCAAGCCTAATCGCTTTCGTATCCTCGAACCCAGGCACAACCTCGCACGACAACGCAAAGTCTGGGCGCTGGACCTGGTGCTGCTGCCATTGGTGGGGTTTGACGATGTGGGCGGACGCCTGGGCATGGGCGGCGGCTTCTATGATCGAAGCCTCGCCTACCTGGCGCGTCGCAATGACTGGCGCAAACCGACGTTGCTGGGGCTGGCCCATGAATGCCAGAAGGTCGAGCGGCTGGCTCAAGCGAGCTGGGATGTGCCGTTGCAAGGAACGGTGACGGACAAGGCCTGGTATTACGCAGGCTAGACGCCACCGCGCTCAGGCGTCAAAAAGCAAGGATCAGCGCTTGAACGCTGTCGATTGTTGCTGCAGCGCCGAGACCTCGATGGGTGCATCGGTCTTGTTGTTCCACAGGCTTTGGGCATAGCCGGTGGTCACGACGCCAAGGCCGAACAAAATAACCAAAATCCAAAGTAAATCCGGTTTGCGTTTCATCGATTGCCCCCCAAAGGCATATCAACACGATGACAGCAGCGGTTTCCGTTTGTAGGCCGTGCAGCAGCGTCAAGCTTGAAAGGCCGGCATTTTGCGACAACGTGAACCGGCACGCAAATGCTGGCGTCAACCGACTGTCGGTTTGTCATAAAATTGCCCGACAACCTTTCCACCCACTTCGCAAGGAGCCAAACCATGGCCTATTGGCTGATGAAATCCGAGCCCGACGAACTCTCGATCAAAGGCCTGGAGCAGCTTGGCAAAGCGCGCTGGGACGGGGTTCGCAACTATCAGGCGCGTAATTTTTTGCGCGCAATGGCGGTGGGGGACGAGTTCTTTTTCTACCATTCGAGCTGCCCGGAACCGGGGATTGCCGGGATTGGCAAGATTGTCGAAGCGGCGTATCCGGACCCGACGGCGCTGGAGCCTGAGAGCCATTACTACGACCCTAAGGCAACACCGGATAAAAACGCCTGGAGTGCCATCGATGTCGCTCATGTGGAAACGTTTTCCAGGGTGTTGAAGCTCGACTATCTGAAGCAACAGGCAGCGTTGGCGCAGATGCCTTTGGTGCAGAAGGGTTCGAGGCTGTCGGTGATGCCGGTGACGGCGGAGCAGTGGGCGGCGGTGATAGCACTTAAGCTGTAAGACGTGCGGCGGCAATCAGAATGCTTTCGCGAGCAGGCTCGCTCCCACGGGAGAACGCATTCCAATGTGGGAGCGAGCCTGCTCGCGAAAAGGCCTGCCCGGACAACGCAAGTCTTATTGGATAATGAGGTTGTTGAACAACAGGTCCTCAACCACCGGTTTGCCGGTTTCATCATTCATGATCTGCTGGGTTTGCTTCAGGGCTTCCTGACGCAGCTTTTCCTTAGCCTCTACATTATTCATCGTCTCGGCGGACTGCTGGGCAAACAGCGCCACCAGTTGATTACGAATCAACGGTTCGTTGGCCTTCACCGCTTTGGTGGCCTCGTCACCCGTCACACGCAATGCCACATCGGCCTTGTAGACCTTGAGCTTCGGCGTGCCATCGAGCCCGTAGTTGCCCACGAACGGCGGGCTCAAGGTGACGTAATTGACCTTCGGCGCCACCTCTTCCTTGGCCTCTTCGGCCACCGCTGCCATAGGCAAGGAAAGGCCCAGCAACAACATGATCCACGCTTTCACAATTCGCTCCTTATCCGGTTTGCGGCCTAGCATAACCACCCGCCACGCCAGCACAAGCTTATGGCTGGTTATCAGGGCCGGGCATGCTCGTTGACCCGTCGACTCACACACCTACACTTATCGGCCATCACTCCCAAAGGAATAGCCCTGATGAAAGCCGTGCTGTGCAAAGCCTTCGGCCCTGCCGAATCGCTGGTGCTGGAAGACGTCGCCAGTCCTGTCGCGAAGAAGAACGAAATCCTGCTGGAGGTGCACGCCGCCGGGGTGAACTTTCCCGACACGCTGATCATCGAGGGCAAGTACCAATTCAAGCCGCCCTTCCCTTTTTCCCCCGGCGGTGAAGCCGCTGGCGTAGTCAGCGCCATGGGCGAAAAAGTCAGCCACCTGAAAGTCGGTGACCGGGTCATGGCCCTTACCGGCTGGGGCAGCTTCGCCGAACAGGTCGCGGTGCCGGGTTACAACGTTTTGCCGATCCCGCCTTCCATGGACTTCAACACCGCCGCCGCCTTCAGCATGACCTATGGTACTTCGATGCACGCCCTCAAGCAGCGCGCCAACCTGCAACCCGGCGAAACCCTGCTGGTACTGGGCGCCTCCGGCGGTGTCGGCCTGGCGGCCGTGGAAATCGGCAAGGCCATGGGCGCCCGGGTGATCGCCGCGGCCAGCAGCGCGGAAAAACTTGCCGTGGCCAAGGCCGCGGGTGCCGACGAGCTGATCAACTACAGCGAAACCAGCCTCAAGGACGAAATCAAGCGCCTGACCGATGGCCAGGGCGCCGACGTGATCTACGACCCGGTGGGCGGCGACCTGTTCGACCAAGCCATCCGTACCATCGCCTGGAACGGCCGCTTGCTGGTGGTCGGTTTTGCCAGTGGACGCATTCCCGAACTGCCAGTGAACCTCGCACTGCTAAAGGGTGCAGCAGTGCTCGGCGTGTTCTGGGGCTCGTTCGCCCAGCGTCAGCCGCAGGATAACGCCGCCAACTTCCAGCAGTTGTTTGGCTGGTTTGCCGAAGGCAAGTTGAAGCCGCTGGTGTCGCAGGTGTATCCGCTGGGCAATGCTGCTCAGGCGATCAATGATCTTGGCCAGCGCAAGGCAGTCGGGAAGGTGGTGGTACAAGTTCGCTGAGTTGAAAAGGCGGTCTGGACTCGGTTCAGATCGCTCTTTTGCTGGCCGAAATTACAGCAACTTGCGAATTTCCACAGGTAGCAAACTCGTGTATTTGCGGGGCGGCTTGAATCGCCATTGCTCGATTGCAACCCTGCTTGCTTCAGCCCGATCAGGATGGTCGCTTTGCAAAATGCTTATCTTGCCGATCGAACCATCGGCATAGGCAATGAAACGAACCCGGACATCACCGACTACCCCCGCCCGTAGCAGCGCCAACGGACAAATCGGCTTGGGTTGGGCTGAAGGTCATGGCTTCCGGTAACTGCGCAGGACATTTCCCAAAGAACTGCCGACTTCGGACCGTGCATACGCATCAAGGTGGTAGCGCGTAACACTTCCTACACCGCCCTTCATTTACGTCTGAGCGACATGTTCATAAAGGAACTCTCGATTTCCAACATTTCCGCTATTTTGTCGATGAGAACCGATGCTATTTTCGGTAACGAAACTGTAACATTCGCATCCGCAGTCAAAACAAGAAATTTGGAGCTCTTGAATGTTTGCTTTCTTTCGTCCTGCCGCACATCAGGCTCCACTGCCTGAAGAAAAAATAGACAGCACCTACCGACGCCTGCGCTGGCAAATCTTCGCCGGTATCTTTATCGGTTACGCCGGTTACTACCTGCTGCGCAAGAACTTCTCCCTGGCCATGCCTTATCTGATCGAAGAGGGCTATACCCGCGGAGAATTGGGCGTGGCGCTGTCGGCGATTGCCATTGCCTATGGTTTGTCCAAGTTTCTGATGGGCATCGTTTCCGACCGTTCCAATCCGCGCTACTTCCTGCCGTTCGGCCTGTTGGTCTCTGCAGCGGTGATGTTCACGTTCGGTTTCGCACATTGGGCGACGTCCAGCGTGACCATCATGTTCATCCTGCTGTTCATCAACGGCTGGGCGCAGGGCATGGGCTGGCCGCCAAGTGGGCGGACCATGGTGCACTGGTGGTCGCAGAAGGAGCGCGGTGGCGTGGTGTCGCTGTGGAACGTGGCGCATAACGTGGGTGGGGGCTTGATCGGCCCACTGTTCCTGATCGGCATGGGCCTGTTCAACGACTGGCACGCTGCGTTTTACGTACCGGCGGCAGTGGCCATGGCCGTGGCGGTGTTTGCCTTCATCACCATGCGCGACACCCCGCAATCGGTCGGCCTGCCGCCAATCGAGAAGTACAAGAACGACTATCCGGAAGGCTACGACGCCAGCCACGAAGAGGAATTCAGCGCCAAGGAAATCTTCGTCAAGTACGTGCTGCGCAACAAGATGCTCTGGTACATCGCCCTGGCCAACGTCTTTGTCTACCTGCTGCGCTACGGCGTGCTGGACTGGGCACCGACCTACCTCAAGGAGGCCAAGGGTTTCACTGTGGACAAGACCTCCTGGGCGTATTTCTTCTATGAGTGGGCCGGTATTCCGGGCACGTTGCTGTGCGGCTGGATGTCGGACAAGATCTTCCGTGGCAACCGTGGCCTGACAGGCATGGTGTTCATGGCATTGGTGACCGTGGCGACGCTGGTGTATTGGCTCAACCCGGCCGGCAACCCGACGGTCGACATGATTGCGCTGGTCTCCATTGGCTTCCTGATCTACGGCCCGGTGATGTTGATCGGCCTACAGGCACTGGAGTTGGCACCGAAGAAAGCCGCCGGCACGGCTGCGGGCTTCACGGGGCTGTTCGGCTACCTGGGAGGTTCGGTCGCGGCCAGTGCAGCGATGGGCTATACCGTGGACCATTTCGGCTGGGACGGCGGTTTCATCTTGCTGATCGGCGCCTGCCTGCTGGCGATGGCCTTCCTGGCGCCAACCCTATGGCACAAGCAAGTCGCCAGTCAGAGCCGCGAAGCACTGGCTTGATCATCCTTTGACTTACAGCGCTTGAGCCGCGCCTCCAGATTGCGGTCTGGCATGGCGTGGCTACGCAGGGCGTGGGCGGTCTGCTCGACATAATCGCGAGTAGTGCCGTAGCGCCCGCAAGCGTTTTCGAACACGTGGCTCAGGACATGATCCGGCAGGTTGCCGGCATAACTGGGCAGATGCCGCTCCAGGACAAATCCCAATGCCTGAACCTGGTTGCCGTCTTCCAGTCGGCAGTTGAGCCAGTGCGGGCGATAGGACGGAAATGGCATCTCACGTTTCCATAGCGCATACAACGAAGCGTCCAGCTGTTCATCTGGCAAGCGATAGGCGAAACCGCTGCAGGAGCCGCCGCGATCCAGACCAAAGACCAGCCCGGGCATTTCCGGCGTGCCACGATGCTCGTGGGACCACAGGTACAAACCGCGATGATAGCCATGCACTCGCCCGCGAACGCGCTCGACCGCCGTGCATTCAGGGCGCCAGATCAGCGACCCATACGCGAACAACCACACCGGCCCGCCTTTGTGGCGCGCCATGGTCGACTGCATAGAGCTGAGCAATTGTTCGTGCGTGAGTTGCGGCCCCAGATCGAGCTGCGGAGGATAGGACAGGTTCAGAAACGAAGATTCAATGGCGCTCATGGCGAATAGCGTTCAGCTCCCCGCGAGTAGACAGTTACTAAATAGAACGCACCGCTGTAGCAATAAGGCACATATGTATTCAAGTAATTGAAGCGCATTGGCGCAACTCTTAATTAATTACTTGAACGATATATAACCTACCGACATTTATATGATTTTATAAATACCGATCGGCTATATAGAGAGTTATAACGGGAGGAACTGTAGGAGCTGCCGCAGGCTGCGATCTTTTGATCTTCAAGGCAAGGTCAAAAGATCGCAGCCTGCGGCAGCTCCTACAAGGGCTGGATCAAGATCGTGGATCAAGATCGAGGCGCGTACGCAAACACATCGGCGCGCATCTGGTGGGCGTCCATCCCCGCCTCGACCAGCGCATCCAACGTGCCGTAGACCATGGCCGGCGAACCACTGGCGTACACGTGCAGGGCTTTGAGATCAGGAAAGTCTTCGCAGACCGCTTCATGCAACATGCCGCAGCGTCCCTGCCAGCCGCATTGATCGCTGACGACTTTATGCAGGAACAGGTTGGGCAGCTTCAGCCATTCATCCCAATGTTCGACTTCATAAAAGTCTTCAGGACGACGCACCCCCCAATACAGATGCACCGGATGCTTGAAGCCCTCGGCGCGGCAATGCTCGATCAGGCCATGGACCTGGCCCATGCCGGTGCCCGCGGCGATCAACACCAACGGGCCGTCCGGCAACTCGGCCAAGTGGGCATCACCGAACGGCATGTCGACGCGCACCATGCTGTTGCGCTGAAGCTGCTCGATCAGGTTGAGCGCGCTGGCTTCGCGCGCCAGCACGTGGATTTCCAGGTCACGGCCACCGGAGGGTGCCGAGGCCAGGGAGAAGGACGACTTCTCGCCGTTGTCGCGATGGATCATCAGATACTGGCCCGCGTGATATCGCGGCGGCTTGCCGGCGGGGGCCCGCAGCCGCACCCGCCAGGTATCGCCACCGACCTCGGTGCAACTGGTGACCTGACACGACAGACTGCGCACCGGCAATTCTCCCAGCGCGAGCACGCCATCCCACAGCACGATGCAGTCTTCCAGCGGCTCTGCTATGCAAGTGTAGAACTCGCCATGGTCGCGCACATCGCCTGCCTGCTCCACGCGCCCTTCCACCAGCAGTGCCGCGCACACATGGCAGTTACCGTTGCGACAGCTTTGCGGGCATTCATAGCCCAGGCGACGTGCGCCATCGAGAATCCGCTCGCCGGGCAAGATATCCAGTACTGCTCCGGAGGGCTGCAAGGTTACACGCATCAATCTATTCCTAACTGATTCCAGATGGCATCGATCCGCTGGGTCACGGCGTCGTCCTTGACGATTACACGGCCCCACTCGCGCGTGGTTTCACCCGGCCATTTATGCGTGGCATCGAGCCCCATCTTCGAGCCCAGGCCGGACACCGGCGAGGCGAAGTCCAGGTAGTCGATGGGCGTGTTCTCGATCATCACCGTGTCGCGCTTGGGGTCCATGCGCGTAGTAATGGCCCAGATCACGTCGTTCCAGTCGCGGGCGTTGATATCGTCGTCAGTGACGATAACGAACTTGGTGTACATGAACTGTCGCAAAAACGACCAGACACCGAGCATTACCCGCTTGGCATGCCCCGGGTACGACTTCTTCATGGTCACGACGGCCATGCGGTACGAACAGCCTTCCGGCGGCAGGTAGAAGTCGGTGATCTCCGGGAACTGCTTCTGCAGGATCGGCACGAACACTTCGTTCAGCGCCACCCCCAGGATCGCCGGCTCATCCGGTGGACGTCCGGTGTAGGTGCTGTGGTAGATCGGCTTGATCCGGTGGGTGATGCGCTCGACCGTGAACACCGGGAAGCTGTCGACTTCATTGTAGTAACCGGTGTGGTCGCCGTAAGGCCCCTCATCGGCCATCTCGCCCGGATGGATCACGCCTTCAAGGATGATCTCGGCGGTAGCCGGCACTTGCAGGTCGTTGCCACGGCATTTCACCAGCTCGGTACGGTTACCGCGCAACAGGCCGGCGAAGGCGTACTCGGAAAGGCTGTCCGGCACCGGGGTCACGGCGCCCAGAATGGTCGCCGGGTCAGCACCCAGCGCCACGGCGACCGGGAACGGCTGGCCGGGATGTTTTTCGCACCATTCACGGTAATCCAGCGCGCCGCCACGGTGACTCAGCCAGCGCATGATGACCTTGTTGCGGCCGATCACTTGCTGACGGTAGATGCCGAGGTTCTGCCGGTCCTTGTTCGGACCTTTGGTGACCGTCAGGCCCCAGGTGATCAGCGGCGCGACGTCGCCTGGCCAGCAGGTCTGCACCGGCAACGTCGACAGGTCGACGTCGTCGCCTTCGATGACCACTTCCTGGCAGATCGCATCCTTGACCACCTTGGGTGCCATCGAGATGATCTTGCGGAAGATCGGCAGCTTGGACCAGGCGTCTTTCAAGCCCTTGGGCGGCTCGGGTTCCTTGAGGAACGCCAGCAACTTGCCGATTTCGCGAAGCTCGCTGACCGCTTCGGCGCCCATGCCCAACGCCACGCGCTCGGGGGTGCCGAACAGGTTGCCGAGCACGGGAATGTCAAAACCGGTGGGTTTTTCGAAAAGCAGGGCCGGGCCCTTGGCGCGCAAGGTGCGGTCGCAGACCTCGGTCATTTCGAGCACTGGGGACACCGGAACCTGGATGCGCTTGAGTTCGCCGCGCTGTTCCAGGCCGCTGATAAAGTCGCGCAAGTCGCGATACTGCATGCGTGAGCCTCGTGTTGGCCGTGGCGTTCGGGGGCAGGCAGTTTAGCGCCGAACCTCATGCTTCAGAACCACGAACTACGGGTTGATCAAAAATCAGATAGCAAAAAGCCGGGTTTCCCCGGCTTTTGCTGGTCTATCGACTTACTTGCGCTTCATCGACAGGAAGAACTCATCGTTGGTCTTGGTCGTTTTCAGCTTGTCGACCAGGAACTCGATGGCAGCCACTTCGTCCATCGGGTGCAGCAGCTTGCGCAGAATCCACATGCGCTGCAGCTCGTCGTCGGCAGTCAGCAACTCTTCGCGACGAGTACCGGAACGGTTGATGTTGATGGCCGGGAACACACGCTTTTCAGCGATACGGCGATCCAGAGGCAGTTCCATGTTGCCGGTGCCTTTGAATTCCTCGTAGATCACTTCGTCCATCTTCGAGCCGGTTTCAACCAGCGCGGTGGCGATAATGGTCAGCGAGCCGCCTTCTTCGATGTTCCGTGCAGCGCCGAAGAAACGCTTCGGCTTCTCCAGGGCGTGGGCATCGACACCACCGGTCAATACCTTGCCGGAGCTCGGGATCACGGTGTTGTAGGCACGGGCCAGACGGGTGATGGAGTCGAGCAGGATCACCACGTCTTTCTTGTGTTCGACCAGGCGCTTGGCCTTCTCGATCACCATTTCGGCAACCTGCACGTGGCGGGTTGGCGGCTCGTCGAACGTCGAGGCAACCACTTCGCCGCGCACGGTACGCTGCATTTCGGTTACTTCTTCCGGACGTTCGTCGATCAGCAAGACGATCAGGTGAACTTCAGGATTGTTACGCGCGATGTTCGCCGCGATGTTCTGCAGCATGATCGTCTTACCGGCCTTGGGCGGTGCAACGATCAGACCGCGCTGGCCTTTACCGATCGGGGCGCACAGGTCGATGACTCGACCCGTCAAGTCTTCGGTGGAACCGTTACCGGCTTCCATCTTCATGCGCACGGTCGGGAACAGCGGGGTCAGGTTCTCGAAGAGAATCTTGTTTTTCGCGTTTTCCGGACGGTCGAAGTTGATCGTGTCGACCTTGAGCAGTGCGAAATAACGCTCGCCTTCCTTAGGAGGGCGGATCTTGCCAACGATGGTGTCACCGGTACGCAAGTTGAAGCGACGGATCTGGCTCGGCGAGACGTAGATATCGTCTGGGCCGGCGAGATAGGAGGCGTCAGCGGAGCGAAGGAAGCCGAAGCCGTCCTGGAGAATCTCCAGCACGCCATCACCGGAGATTTCCTCGCCGCTTTTCGCGTGCTTTTTCAGCAGGGAGAAAATCACGTCCTGCTTGCGCGAACGGGCCATATTTTCTATGCCCATCTGTTCGGCCAATTCGAGCAGTTCGGTAATCGGCTTTTGCTTGAGTTCAGTCAGATTCATATAGGAATGACGTAATCATTTATGGAGGGGGGAAATTAAGCTTTCGGCTTAATGAGGCCGCGCCGCGGAGAAGGCGACAGGATCGCGTACTTATTCGAAAAGGAGAGCGTCGGCGACGGCTAGCAGGGGGCACTGGAGAAACCAGCGCGGGGCCGAATGTAACACCTGAGTTTCGGAGCGTCTAGCCCTCTACAACGAAAAAAGCCCCGCTAACTGCGGGGCCTTTATCTGACACGCTACTACGACGCTTAGATGTTGGCGTCGAGGAAAGCCGCCAGCTGCGACTTCGACAGTGCGCCGACCTTGGTCGCTTCAACGTTGCCGTTCTTGAACAGCATCAGCGTCGGAATACCACGCACGCCGTGTTTGGCGGGGGTTTCCTGGTTTTCGTCGATGTTCAGCTTGGCAACGGTCAGCTTGCCTTTGTAAGTCTCTGCAATTTCGTCCAGGACAGGAGCGATCATTTTGCAAGGGCCGCACCATTCAGCCCAGTAGTCGACCAGTACAGCGCCTTCAGCCTTGAGTACGTCGGCCTCGAAGCTAGCGTCGCTAACGTGTTTGATAAGATCGCTGCTCATGGAATTCTCCAGGGTTGTAAGCAAAAAAACGTGGCCCATCATAGCCGCCCTTCCCTCGTTCAGGAAGGTGCAGATGATTGAGTCTCGCTATGGTGTTCCATGAGTTTGGGTATAGCCCAGGTCACGCCAATGCGGGAGCGACGAAAGCGATCCCGGTACGCAGCGCCGCATTGCGCACGTGTTCGTGCATGGCCTTTTGCGCGGCTCCCGAGGCCCGGCGCGCCAGCGCGCGAAGGATTTTGCGGTGCTCATGCCAGGTTTCCATGGCCCGCTCGGCCCGGATGAACGGTAGCTTCTGACTCTCCAGGAAAATCTCGGCACTGGCCGTCAGGATGCTCAGCATCGCCTGGTTGCCGCTGGCCAGCAAAATGCGCCGATGGAATTCGAAGTCCAGGCGGGCTGCCGCTTCGAAGTCGCCGCACTTGAGGTCGTTGCGCATGGCGGCGACGTTATCTTCCAGCGCATCGAGCTCATCGGTACTCAAGGTCACGGCCGCCAGCCCCGCAGCGAATCCCTCCAGCGCGTAACGCAACTGGAAGATATCCAGGGGCGAAGCCTGGGCCGCGAAGGGCCAACCGGGTGCGGCCTCGCTTCGCTCAAGCTCCACCGGCGACTGCACGAACACGCCTTTGCCCGGCTGGATACTGATGACACCCAGTGCGCTGAGCGATGACAGCGCCTCACGCAACGACGCCCGACTGACCCCCAATTGCACCGCCAGGTCCCGCTGCGAGGGCAAGGCATCCCCGGGCCCGAAACCCTGTTCGGTGATCAGTTTGCGGATGGCTTGCAGCGCCAGTTCAGGTACGGCGCGAGAGATCGAATTCATGGTTTTCCAGTCGAACCAGGCCAATGTGCGCTCAGTTGTAAAGCTATTCGAAGCGTCCGGCAAGTCGTGCCCCATGGGGGTTCGGTCACTTTCGCGGTTGCGCCATCGGGGTGCGAAACGCCACCTGACTGTTCAGACCAGTAAGACCGTGCGACGCCAGCAAATCCGCGGCCTGGCGGCCCACCAACGCGATGTTGGCATGGCCCATGCTCTGTCGATCCGCAGAAATCCCTTCGCAAAGATCCGGAGACTTGCCATGACCCAGCGTTACAGCGCCCTCCTCGCAGCCTTGTTCGCCAGCCTCGTGCTGAGCCAGGCGCCCGCCCACGCCGACGCCCTGGAGGATGTCGTGCAGCGCGGCGTTCTCAAGGTCGCCGTACCGCAGGACTTCCCGCCCTTCGGCTCGGTCGGCCCGGACATGAAACCGCGCGGCCTGGACATCGATACCGCCAAACTGCTGGCCGACCAGCTCAAGGTCAAGCTCGAACTGACCCCGGTCAACAGCACCAACCGCATTCCGTTCCTGACCACCGGCAAGGTCGACCTGGTGATCTCCAGCCTCGGCAAAAACCCGGAACGCGAAAAAGTCATCGATTTCTCCCGCGCCTATGCGCCCTTCTACCTCGCCGTGTTCGGTCCTCCAGATGCCGACATCAAGAGCCTGGACGACCTCAAGGGCAAAACCGTCAGCGTCACCCGTGGCGCCATCGAAGACATCGAGCTGACCAAGGTCGCCCCCGAAGGCGTGACCATCAAGCGCTTCGAAGACAACAACTCGACCATCGCCGCGTATCTGGCGGGGCAAGTGGACCTGATCGCCAGCGGCAACGTGGTGATGGTCGCCATCAGCGAGAAGAGTCCCAAACGTGTGCCGGCGCTGAAAGTGAAGCTCAAGGACTCGCCCGTCTACGTGGGCGTGAACAAGAACGAGCCGGCGCTGCTGGACAAAGTCAACCAGATCCTCGTCTCCGCCAAAAGCGACGGTGCATTGGAGAAAAACGCCCTGGCCTGGTTGAAAGAACCGCTGCCGGCCGACCTCTGATCCGGCACGCAGGAGACACGCGATGGCTTATCAGTTCGATTTCTTGCCGGTGGTGCACAACACCGACCTGTTGCTGCGCGGTGCGCTGTTCACCCTTGAGCTGACGGCGATCGGCGCGGTGCTGGGGGTGGGCGTTGGCATCGTGGGGGCGCTGGTGCGGGCGTGGAACATCCGACCCTTCGCCGGTTTTTTTGCGGTCTATGTCGAGTTGATCCGCAATACGCCGTTTCTGGTGCAGTTGTTTTTCATCTTCTTCGGCCTGCCCTCCCTGGGTGTGCAGATTTCCGAATGGCAGGCAGCGGTGCTGGCGATGGTGATCAATCTGGGAGCCTATTCCACCGAGATCATCCGTGCAGGCGTCCAGGCGGTTCCGCGAGGTCAGCTGGAGGCCGCGGCGGCCCTGGCGATGACGCGCTTCGAAGCCTTCCGCCATGTGGTGCTGCTGCCAGCGCTGGGCAAGGTCTGGCCGGCCCTGAGCAGCCAGATCATCATCGTCATGCTCGGTTCGGCGGTTTGTTCGCAGATCGCCACCGAAGAGCTGAGCTTCGCTGCCAACTTCATCCAGTCGCGCAACTTCCGCGCCTTTGAAACCTATGCACTGACCACGCTGCTCTATCTGTGCATGGCCCTGTTGATCCGCCAGTTGCTGAACTGGATCGGCCACCGATTCATCGCCAGGAGCAGCCGATGAGCGATTTCACCTTCTGGGACATCCTGCGCAACCTGCTCACGGGCCTGCAATGGACACTGGCGTTGTCGGTGGTAGCGTTCGTGGGCGGCGGGCTGATCGGCTTGCTCATCATGCTGATGCGCCTCTCGAACAAACCCTTGCCGCGCAGTTTTGCCCGCACTTACATCGAGTTGTTCCAGGGCACGCCGCTGTTGATGCAGCTGTTTCTGGTGTTCTTCGGCGTGGCCCTGGCCGGGGTGGAGATTTCGCCGTGGGCCGCGGCGGCAATCGCCTTGACGCTGTTCACCAGCGCCTACCTGGCGGAAATCTGGCGGGGTTGCGTCGAGTCGATCCCCAACGGCCAGTGGGAAGCCTCGTCGAGCCTGGCGCTCAATCCCCTGGAGCAATTGCGCTACGTGATCCTGCCACAAGCGTTGCGCATCGCCGTGGCGCCGACCGTGGGCTTCTCCGTGCAAGTGGTCAAGGGCACCGCCGTGACCTCGATCATCGGTTTCACCGAACTGACCAAGACCGGCGGCATGTTGGCCAACGCCACCTTCGAGCCTTTCATGGTCTACGGCCTGGTTGCCCTCGGCTACTTCCTGCTCTGCTACCCCTTGTCCCTCAGTGCGCGCTACCTGGAAAGGAGACTGCATGCCTCTGCTTAGAATTTCCGCCCTGCATAAATACTATGGCGACCACCATGTGCTCAAAGGCATCGACCTGAGTGTCGAGCAAGGCCAGGTGGTGGCGATCATCGGCCGCAGCGGCTCGGGCAAGTCGACCTTGCTGCGCACCCTCAACGGCCTGGAATCGATCAACGATGGCGTCATCGAAGTCGACGGCGAATACCTCGACGCCGCCCGCGCCGACCTGCGCAGCCTGAGGCAGAAAGTCGGGATGGTGTTCCAGCAGTTCAACCTGTTCCCGCACCTGACGGTGGGCGAGAACGTGATGCTCGCGCCGCAGGTGGTGCAGAAAGTGCCGAAGACCCAGGCTGCCGAACTGGCGCGACAGATGCTGGAACGGGTCGGGCTTGGGGAGAAGTTCGATGCCTTCCCCGATCGCCTGTCCGGCGGGCAGCAACAGCGGGTGGCGATTGCCCGTGCGCTGGCGATGTCGCCCAAGGTGCTGCTGTGCGACGAAATCACCTCGGCGCTCGACCCGGAGCTGGTCAACGAAGTGCTGAGCGTGGTTCGGCAACTGGCCAAGGAGGGCATGACGCTGATCATGGTCACCCATGAGATGCGTTTTGCCCGGGAGGTTGGGGATAAGTTGGTGTTCATGCATCAGGGCCTGGTGCATGAGGTAGGCGATCCGAAGGTGTTGTTTGCCAATCCGCAGACGGCAGAGCTGGCGAATTTCATTGGCACGGTCGAGGCGACCACCTGATCGTTCCCATGCTCCGCGTGGGAATGCCTCAACGGACGCTCCGCGTCCGCTTTGGGACGCAGAGCGTCCCGGGCTGCATTCCCACGCAGAGCGTGGGAACGATCGGCTTTGAACACAACGCGTTGGCGGCAGCCTTTGATCGTGGCAGGATGTCGAGGTTATCGACCGAGACCCCTGACCATGCCGCAATCCCAAGCCAAGAATCTGTCTCTGATCGCCGCAATCGACCTGGGCTCCAACAGCTTTCACATGGTCGTGGCCAAGGCCCAGAACGGCGAAATCCGCATTCTCGAACGTCTCGGGGAGAAGGTTCAGTTGGCCGCCGGTATCGACGACGAACGCCACCTCAGCGAAGAATCCATGCAACGCGGGCTCGATTGCCTCAAGCGTTTCGCCCAACTGATCAACGGTATGCCCCCGGGCGCCGTGCGGATCGTCGGCACCAACGCCCTGCGTGAAGCCCGTAACCGCAACGAATTCATCCACCGCGCCGAAGAAATCCTCGGCCACCCGGTGGAAGTCATCTCCGGCCGTGAAGAAGCGCGCCTGATCTATCTGGGCGTGTCCCACACCCTTGCCGACACCCCGGGCAAACGCCTGGTGGCCGACATCGGCGGCGGCAGCACCGAGTTCATCATCGGGCAGAGATTCGAGCCCTTGTTGCGCGAAAGCCTGCAGATGGGGTGCGTCAGCTACACCCAGCGTTATTTCAAGGACGGCAAGATCACCCCGGCCCGCTACGCCCAGGCGTATACCGCGGCACGGCTGGAGATCATGAGCATCGAACACGCCCTGCATCGCCTGACCTGGGATGAAGCCATCGGCTCCTCGGGCACCATTCGCGCCATCGGCCTGGCGCTGAAGGCCGGCGGCCACGGCAGCGGCGAAGTGAATGCCGAAGGCCTGGCCTGGCTCAAGCGCAAGCTGATCAAGCTTGGCGATGTCGAGAAAATCGACTTCGAAGGCATCAAGCCGGACCGTCGGGCGATTTTCCCGGCCGGCCTGGCGATCCTCGAAGCCATCTTTGATTCACTTGAACTGCAACGCATGGACCACTGTGAAGGCGCGCTGCGCGAAGGCGTTCTCTATGACCTGCTGGGTCGTCATCATCACGAAGACGTGCGTGAGCGCACCCTGACGTCGCTGATGGAGCGTTATCACGTCGATCTGGAACAGGCGGCGCGTGTCGAGCGCAAGGCCCTGCATGCCTTCGACCAGGTGGCCAAGGACTGGGACCTGGAAGACGGCGTCTGGCGCGAACTGCTCGGCTGGGCGGCCAAGGTGCATGAAGTGGGCCTGGACATTGCCCACTACCAGTACCACAAGCATGGCGCCTACCTGATCGAGCACTCGGACCTGGCCGGTTTCTCCCGCGAAGACCAATTGATGCTTGCACTGCTGGTGCGCGGCCACCGCCGCAACATTCCCAAGGACAAGTTCGCCGAATTCGGCGATGACGGCACCAAGCTGATTCGTCTTTGCGTATTGCTACGCTTCGCGATCCTGTTCCATCACATCCGCGGCACCCAGCAAATGCCTCAGGTGGAACTGAACGCCAATGGCAACCACCTGGAAGTCGTTTTCCCGGAGCACTGGCTGGAGGACAACCAACTGACCCAGGCCGACTTCGAGATTGAAGCGCAATGGCTCACCCGCGTAGACACCGTACTGACCGTGCGCTGAACCTGTAGGAGCTGCCGCAGGCTGCGATCTTTTGATTTTGCCCTTCAAAACAAGATCAAAAGATCGCAGCCTGCGGCAGCTCCTACAGGGCGGAAACAAAAATGGCGATCCACAGGGATCGCCATTTTTTTCCTCGTGCCGGTGTTACCGAACCGCCAGGATCGGACTACCCAACCGCTCCAGCAAGGTAGCCTGGGCACTGCGCGGGTTCTGGTTGCCGGTCGGTGTATTGCGGATGTAACGGCCGTCCGACTGCAGGCTCCAGCTGTGGGTGTTGTCGGTGAGGTACAGCTCGAGCTCTTTCTTGACCCGCATGATCAGCTTCTTGCCCTCTACCGGGAAGCAAGTCTCGACGCGCTTGTCGAGGTTGCGCTCCATCCAGTCAGCGCTGGAGAGGAACATCTGCTCTTCGCCTCCATTGAGGAAGTAGAAGACCCGGGTGTGCTCCAGGAAGCGACCGATGATCGAGCGCACATGGATATTGTGCGACACCCCGGCGATGCCCGGCCGCAGGCAGCACATGCCACGCACCACCAGGTCGATGCGCACGCCCGACTGGCTGGCCTTGTACAACGCGCGGATGATCTTCGGATCGGTCAGCGAGTTGAACTTGGCGATGATGTGCGCCGGCTTGCCCTCGAGGGCGAACTGGGTTTCGCGGGCAATCATGTCGAGCATGCCCTTTTTCAGGGTAAACGGCGCATGCAGCAGCTTCTTCATGCGCAGCGTCTTGCCCATGCCGATCAACTGGCTGAACAGCTTTCCGACGTCTTCGCACAGGGCGTCGTCGGAGGTCAGCAGGCTGTAGTCGGTATACAGGCGAGCGTTGCCGGCGTGATAGTTACCCGTGCCGAGGTGGGCGTAACGCACGATCTCACCCGCTTCGCGGCGCAGGATCAGCATCATCTTGGCGTGGGTCTTGAAGCCGACCACACCGTAGATCACCACCGCACCGGCCGCTTGCAGACGGCTGGCCAGTTGCAGGTTGGACTCTTCGTCGAACCGCGCGCGCAATTCGATCACCGCGGTGACCTCCTTGCCGTTACGCGCCGCATCCACCAATGCATCGACGATTTCCGAGTTCGCGCCGGAGCGATACAGGGTCTGACGCACCGCCAACACGTGCGGGTCCTTGGCGGCCTGGCGCAGCAGGTCGACCACCGGAGTGAACGACTCGAACGGGTGCAGCAACAGGATGTCCTGCTTGCTGATCACGCTGAAAATGTTTTCGCTGTTCTGCAGCAGTTTCGGAATCTGCGGGGTGAACGGCGTGTATTGCAGCTCGCGCTGGCTGTCCAGGCCGGTAATGCTGAACAGACGCGTCAGGTTCACCGGGCCGTTGACCTGATACAGCTCGCTCTCGCTGAGGTTGAATTGCTTGAGCAGGTAGTCGGACAGGTGTTTCGGGCAGGTATCGGCGACTTCCAATCGCACCGCGTCGCCATAACGACGGGAGAACAGCTCGCCTCGCAGGGCACGTGCCAGGTCTTCGACATCTTCCGAGTCCAGCGCCAGGTCGGCGTTTCGGGTCAGGCGGAACTGATAGCAGCCCTTGACCTTCATGCCCTGGAACAGGTCATCGGCGTGAGCGTGGATCATCGACGACAGGAATACGTAGTTGTCGCCAGGGCCGCCGACTTCTTCCGGCACCTTGATAACCCGCGGCAGCAGGCGCGGTGCCGGGATGATCGCCAGGCCGGAGTCGCGACCAAAGGCGTCGATACCCTCGAGCTCGACGATGAAGTTAAGGCTTTTGTTCACCAACAAAGGGAACGGGTGCGTCGGGTCGAGGCCGATCGGGGTGATGATCGGGGCGATCTCGTCACGGAAATAGCGGCGCACCCAGGTCTTGAGCTTGGTCGTCCAGTGACGGCGACGAATGAAGCGGACCTGATGTTTTTCCAGCTCCGGCAGCAGGATGTCGTTGAGGATCGCGTACTGACGATCGACGTGACCGTGGACCAGTTCACTGATGCGGGCCAGGGCCTGGTGCGGTTGCAAGCCGTCGGCACCCGCTTGCTCCCGGGCGAAGGTGATCTGCTTCTTGAGGCCGGCGACACGAATCTCGAAGAACTCGTCCAGGTTGCTGGAGAAGATCAGCAGAAATTTCAGGCGCTCCAGCAACGGGTAGGACTCGTCCAGTGCCTGTTCCAGCACGCGGATGTTGAACTGCAGCTGCGACAGCTCGCGGTGGATATACAGGCTGCTGTCATCCAGGCCGGGAATGGCAATCGCTGGCGCTGCCACAGCGGTCTCGACGACCGCCGCGGGCGGAGCTGGCTCCAGCTCCGGCGGGGTCTCGTCGACTTGCTCCACCACAGGTTGGGCGTCTTTTACGGCAACTTCAGTGAGTACTTCGGTATTCATCGAATGTTCCTGGGAGGGCTATTGTTGCTCTCGTAACAGTTGAGCAGCACGAACGGCAAAATATGTCAGGATGCCATCGGCGCCTGCGCGTTTAAAAGCGGTCAGGGATTCGAGGATAACCCCTTCGCTCAACCAGCCATTCTGGATCGCCGCCATGTGCATGGCGTATTCGCCACTGACTTGATAAACAAAAGTCGGCACTTTGAATTCTTCTTTGACCCGGCAGAGGATGTCCAGATAGGGCATGCCTGGTTTGACCATGACCATGTCTGCGCCTTCTGACAAGTCAGCCGCCACTTCGTGCAGGGCTTCGTTGCTGTTGGCCGGGTCCATCTGATAGGAGGCCTTGTTGGCCTTGCCCAGGTTCAGTGCCGAACCGACCGCATCGCGAAACGGGCCGTAATAGGCGCTGGCGTACTTCGCCGAATAGGCCATGATCCGTACGTTGACGTGACCGGCCACTTCGAGGGCCTCGCGGATAGCCTGGATGCGACCGTCCATCATGTCCGAAGGCGCAACCACTTGGGCGCCAGCTTCGGCATGGGAAAGGGCTTGCCTGACCAGTGCATCGACGGTGATGTCGTTCTGCACATAGCCTTCTTCGTCGAGAATACCGTCCTGGCCGTGGGTGGTGAACGGGTCCAGCGCGACGTCGGTAATCACGCCCAGCTCAGGGAACTGTGCACGCAGGGCGCGGGTGGCGCGCTGGGCAATGCCTTCGGGGCTCCAGGCTTCGGCGCCATCCAGCGACTTGAGCTCTGGAGGTGTCACCGGGAACAGCGCCAGCGCCGGAATGCCCAGCTCGACCCACTTGGCCGCTTCTTCCAGCAACAGATCGATGGTCAGGCGTTCGACGCCCGGCATCGAGGCCACCGCTTCGCGACGGTTTTCACCGTCCAGTACGAAAACCGGCAGGATCAAATCATCGACGGTCAACACGTTTTCACGGACCAGTCGACGCGAAAAATCATCGCGACGGTTGCGGCGCAGGCGGGTTGCGGGGAACAAGCGGTTGGCGGGGGTAAAGCTCACGGCAGACTCCTGAGCCCGCGCAGACGGGCGAGCGTGACAGTTATAAGCGGCCATTATGACGATCACATGACAGTTGTGTGCAACCTGTGACAGGTAGCCGCATTCCATTGTCCTTGTAGGAAATGTTCACGTCGAGACACATTTGGACACTTTCCTGAATGTGTACGAAGGGTTAGGCTGCGCGTTCATTTCGCCAGCACCCAGACAATGCTCCAACAATTTCTGCATGACTTCGGCTACTTTGCCCTGTTTCTAGGCACATTCTTCGAAGGCGAAACCATCCTGGTGCTCGCAGGCTTCCTCGCGTTCCGTGGATACATGGACATCAACCTGGTGGTGGTCGTGGCGTTCTTCGGCAGTTATGCCGGCGATCAGCTGTGGTACTTCCTGGGACGCAAGCACGGGCGCAAGCTTCTGGCACGCAAGCCGCGCTGGCAGTTGATGGGTGATCGGGCGCTCGAGCACATCCGCAAGCATCCGGATATCTGGGTCTTGAGCTTTCGCTTCGTCTATGGCCTGCGCACCGTGATGCCGGTGGCAATCGGCCTGTCTGGCTATCCACCGGGCCGTTATCTGCTGCTCAACGGAATTGGCGCTGCGATCTGGGCCACCGCACTGGCGGCGGCAGCCTATCACTTTGGCGCGGTACTGGAAGGGATGCTCGGCAGTATCAAGAAATACGAACTGTGGGTGCTCGGTGCCCTGCTCGTCCTCGGGTTGGGCCTGTGGCTGCGCCGCCGGTTCAAGAATGCTCGCCTGGCCAGGCAGATCTATGCCGACGAGCAAGCCCTCAAAGCCCAACAGCACAATGCCGGCAACCCTAAGACGCCAATCGAGTAAAACGGTTTCTGCAACAGTAGAGACCGATACCGCTGATCAGACTGTAACTGAGCAGGCCGACCCAGCCCACCGCGCTGGCCGGCCACAGCCCCACCAGCGGCGCAAGCCATACCAGTGGCACATTCGATGCCAGCCGCAGCAACTCCAGCTTCAGCGCCCACGGGCGATTCTCCAGGGCCACGCCCAGCACGAACAGGCCCAGCGCCACAGCTCCCCAGCCCAACACCAACGCGGTCGTCGACAGATTGGGCGCGAGGTTCATCAAATAGCTGCCAAACGCGATGTAGACGCAGAACTGTAACAGCACGTAGAGCTGCTGACGCCCGTCCAATGGCACCTCGAATTTGCGGAACTGGCTCAGGTCCGGCTTGTTCATCGGGTACTTGGCCGCCACATCCGCCGGCCGCCAGCCGGTGCGCATGAACCAGATCCGCAGCTTGTCCCAGGTGCTTTCGGCACGCCGCGCATCCGCCCACAACTGGGCGTAGAACTGCACGTTGGCCCACACCGGGTTCCAGCTCGACAGCGGCGTGGTGACGCCGAAAATCACCGGCTCGTTGTCGTCTTCTTCCTGGAACGAGCCGAATAGACGGTCCCAAATAATGAACACACCGCCGTAGTTGCGATCCATGTAGAGAGCGTTCTGTGCATGGTGGGCCCGATGATTGGATGGCGTGACGAAAAACCACTCGAACCAGCCGAGCTTGGGAATGTGCCGGGTATGCACCCAGAACTGGTACAGCAGGTTCAACGCCGCGACGCTGACGAACACCAGCAACGGCACACCAATGACGGCCATGGGCAGGTAGAAGATCCAGCTCAGGAGAAATCCGGTACTGGTCTGGCGCAAGGCGGTGGAGAGGTTGTAGTCCTCGCTCTGGTGATGCACCGAATGCGCGGCCCAGAGGATGTTGCGCTCGTGGCCCATGCGGTGCAGCCAGTAGTAGCAGAAATCGTAAAGGACGAAGGCGAACACCCAGACCCAGATGCTGTCGGACGAGAGCTCGAACAGTGCCAGGTGCTTGAGGGCGAACGCATAGGTCACCAGCCCTACGCCTTTTGTCAGCAGGCCGGTGGTGGTCGACAGCACACCGGTGCTGATGCTGTTGATCGCGTCCGCCAGCCGATAGTTGCTGACCCCGCGCCAACGGTCGGCCAGCAGCTCGACAGCGATCAGCACAAAGAAAAACGGCACCGCATACAGAATGAAGTCCATGACGCGCCCTGGTCGGAATCTTGAGGACAGATCCTATGTGTAGCCTCGAATTATCCCTATGGCAACGAGTGACAAATTAGTGGACATTTAACGCCATGAATCTGGAGAAAAGCCCATGAGCAAAAAAGTTGCAGTGATCCTTTCCGGTTGTGGCGTATACGACGGCGCCGAGATTTACGAAAGTGTGGTGACCCTGCTGCGCCTGGACCAACGTGGCGCGCAGGTGCAGTGTTTTGCCCCGAATATCGCGCAACTGCACGTCATCAATCACCTGACCGGCGAGGAAATGCCCGAGTCGCGCAACGTACTGGTGGAGGCGGCGCGCATTGCCCGTGGTGAGATCAAGGACATCCGCGAAGCGGACGCTGAAGAATTCGATGCACTGATCATTCCCGGCGGCTTCGGCTCGGCCAAGAACCTTTCCAACTTTGCCATCGAAGGTACTGGCTGCACGGTGCAACCGGATGTCCTGGCATTGACCGAAGCCTTTGCCGAGGCCGGTAAACCGGTCGGTCTGATCTGCATCTCACCTGCCCTGGCGGCGAAAATCTATGGGCCTGGCGTGACGTGCACCATCGGCAACGACGCAGAAACGGCAGCGGCCCTGAACAAGATGGGCGCCACCCACAAGGAATGTGCCGTGAGTGATATCGTCGAAGACAAGGCACGCAAACTGGTGAGCACTCCGGCGTACATGCTGGCGGGGAGCATCAGTGAGGCGGCCTCGGGTATCAACAAGCTGGTCGACCGCGTGCTCGAACTGACCCACGAAAACGACGCCTGACATCGATTAAATGTGGGAGCGGGCTTGCTCGCGAAAGCGGTGTGTCATTCAACAATGATGGTGACTGATACACCGCATTCGCGAGCAAGCCCGCTCCCACAGGGTTCTTTACAAGGTTCAAGCTTGGCGGGTCAGCCTTGTAAGGATCCTGTCCAGCGCATTGGCAAACGCCTGCTTTTCCCGCTCGCCAAACGGCGCCGGCCCGCCACTCATTTGCCCCTGTTCGCGCAAATCGGTGAACAGGTTGCGCACGGCCAGGCGATCGCCCATGTTCTGCGCATCGAACTCCTTGCCCCTCGGGTCCAGCGCAGCAACGCCTTTTTTCACCAAGCGGTCGGCCAGCGGCACATCGCTGCAGATCACCAGCTCACCAGGTACCGCGTGCTCCACGAGGTAGTCGTCGGCCGCATCAGGGCCACTTGGCACCACGATCAACTTCACCAGCGCCAGGCCGGGCTTGATCTGTGGCTGGCCGGCCACCAGTACCACTTCGAACTGGCGCTTGAGGGCGAACTTCACCACCAGATCCTTGGCCGCCCGGGGGCAGGCGTCGGCATCGATCCATACGCGCATCAGGTTTTCCTCTTCAAAGCTTCGCGAGCAGGCTCGCTCCCACAGGTTATACGCAATCCTGTGGGAGCGAGCCTGCTCGCGAATGTGAGCGAAGCGAATGCTGTCAAGAAACCTGCACCCGCCGCTTCTCGGCCAGGCGACTGCGGCTGTACAGCACGATGATCGCCACCAAGGCCACAGCCTGGGCCGTCAGCGAATACGCATCCGCATGAATCCCCAACCAATCGAACTCAAAGAACGGCACCGGCCGCGTGCCGAAGATCCCGGCTTCCTGCAGCGCCTTCACGCCATGCCCGGCAAACACCACCGACAAGGCACAGAGCAGACCGGCGTTGATGCTGAAGAACAGCGCCAGCGGCAGTTTCGCCGAGCCGCGCAGGATCACCCAGGCCAAGCCGACCAACAACACCAACGCCGTCGCGCCACCGGCCAATACTGCGTCATGGCCCGCCGGTCCGGCCTGCAACCACAGGGTTTCGTAGAACAGGATCACTTCGAACAGTTCGCGATACACCGAGAAAAACGCCAGGATCGCAAAACCGAAACGCCCACCACCGCCCACCAGGCTGCTCTTGATGTAATCCTGCCAGGCCGCGGCATGACGACGGTCATGCATCCACACCCCGAGCCACAACACCATGACGCTGGCGAACAGGGCCGTTGCACCTTCCAGCAATTCACGCTGCGAGCCGCTGACATCAATCACATACGCCGCCAGCGCCCAGGTACCCAGACCGGCCAACAGTGCCAGGCCCCAACCGACGTTGACACTGCGTACCGCCGACTGTTGGCCGGTATTACGCAGGAAGGCGAGAATCGCCGCCAGCACCAGGATGGCTTCCAGGCCTTCGCGCAACAGAATCAGCAGGCCGGAAATAAAGCTCAGCGACCAGCTCAAACCATCGCTGCCCAACAATCCGGCAGACGTTTTCAACTTGGCCTTGGCCGTCTCCAGGCGCTGTTCCACCTGCTCCACCGGCAAGCCATCCTGTAATGACTGACGGTAAGCCATCAGCGACTTTTCAGTGTCTTTGCGCACGTTGGCATCGACGTTGTCCAAGGAGCTTTCGACCAGCTCGAAGCCTTCCAGGTACGCCGCTACCGACAGGTCGTAGGCTTGATCGTGATCGCCTGCGCGGTAAGCCGCGACGCTCTTGTCCAGGGTAGTCGCGGTGTAGTCGAGCAACTGCGCCGGGCCACGCTTGGCTTGCGGCGGCTGAGCCCGTTGCGCGCGGAACGTCGCTGCGCCCTGCGGACCGTCGGCTGCCTGCACTTCGGCCGGCGTCTGACGGGCCAGATCGGCAATGTTGTAGGTCTTGTCGCTGCTGGCGGCCTGCGGATCGGCGCTGAAGCTGGCGATATAGGTTGCCAGGTCCCAACGCTGACGATCATCTAGCTGATCGCCGAAAGCCGGCATATCGGTGCCTTCGACCCCCAGGCCCAGTGTGTTGTAGATCGCGTAGAGGCTCAGGTGATCCAGGCGCGTCTTATCTCGCAAATTGGCCGGCGCAGGGGTCAGCCCCACACCCGCCGGACCATCGCCAGCGCCGGTATCGCCGTGGCACACCGAACAATGCTGGGCGTACAGTGGCGCGCCGCGAGTCGGGTCCGGGGTAATGATCGGCGCCTGGCTGACTTCATAGGCCACGGCCAATTTTGCGCCGAGTTGCCGAGCCTGGCGGGCAACGTCCGCACCGTCCCGACGCACGCTGATCGCCTCGCGCAGCGCGCTGACGCCCTGCTCCAGCCCGGCTTTTTCCGGTTTGGCCGGCATGCCGGCAATCAAGCCTTGCAACACCTGGACAAATTCCAGTTGTTCGCGGTATTCGGATTCGTTGAGGACCTTGCCTGCCTGCACCGCTTGCGGATAGTCCGCGCCGAGGTAATCGAGCAAGTGCAACGCTTGCGGGGCGCCTTCCACGGTGTCGGCCAGCAGATTAAAGCTGCACAGGGCAAACACCGGCGCTAACAGCCAGGCCAGGAATCGGGACGGGGCAATCATGAACGAATCTCAATTGGAAATACGAAGTAACATATTGTTCACTCCCAATCAGTTTCACTCAAGCTTTGTCGTCGATTGCACGACAGCGCATAAACGAAAAAGGCGACCTGAAGAGGTCGCCTTTTTTGTGCTTGATGTTTAAACCGCGGCTTTACGCAGGGTGGCCATGAACGCCGCCGCGCCAATGAACAGCCCGGCAAAGGTACGGTTCATGCGCCGTTGCTGTTTCGGTGTGCGCAACATACGCAGCACCTTGGAAGCCAAACCGGTGTAACCGGCCATGACGATCAGGTCCACGCAGACCATGGTGACACCAATGATCACGTACTGGATCAGCAGTGGCGCGTGCGGATCAATGAACTGTGGCAACACCGCCAGCATGAACACCAACGCCTTGGGGTTGCTGATGTTCACCAGGAAGCCTCGGAACACCAGGGCCATCGGCTTGCCAATCTGCCGGATCGCCGCGTCATCGCTCATATCGCTGGGTAGCGCACGCCATTGTTTGATGGCGAGATAAACCAGGTAGGCCACACCGAACCATTTAATCGCATGGAAAGCCGTGGCCGACGCCGTGAGAATCGCGCCGACACCGGCGCCAACAATGGCAATCTGCACAGCAAGGCCCAACTGCAGGCCCAGGGCGTTCCAGTAGCCGCGCCAGAAACCGTACTGCAGGCCACTGGACATTGACGCAATGGCGCCGGCACCGGGAGAAAGACTGATCACCCAGCAGGCGGCAAAAAACGCCAGCCATGTTTGAAGCTCCATTGCACACCTCGACTCGGACTCGTGACAGGTGTCTAAGCTAATGCGGCTTTGGGTGGATGACTACCGATTTTTTAAGGAAATGGCGACTGCCGACCAGCGTTGTATGCCGTTAGGCCCCCTTCGCGAGCAAGCCCGCTCCCACCTTGGCTTGCGTCTCTCCAGATTGAACATGGTCGAGTGTGGGAGCGAGCCTGCTCGCGAAGGCGGTGTATCAGGCAACAGAAGGCCTACTTTTCAAACCCGCTGGAAGGAAACACATCAGTCCCGCGCCAACGCCGCACCGAACGCTGGAAGAACAAGCTGTTGGGCACTTGCACCATCGCGCTACCAGTACCCAGCTCTTCAGCCTCGATCAACGTGGTGTACAGCAGATTGATCGCCACTACCCGGCCTTTGACGCCCGGCTTGTCGGTGGTGTCCACCAACTCGACCACATCGCCCAGGCGAAACGGGCCGACGGTGAAAATCAGAATCGCGCACAACAGATTGGAGAGCACGCTCCACATGGCGAAAAACGCCACCGCCGCCACCGCGACGAACCCCGACAGCGCCGTCCAGAGCACCGTGGCAGAAACCCCGAGACGCTCCAGCACGAAAATCAATGCACTGCCCATGATCAGCCAACGCAGGCCGCCGCGCAGCGGCATCAGCAACTGCGGCGGAAACGGATAGCGCTCACCGAGACGGGTCAGGCACTTGGCAACGAAACGCTGGGCGATGTAGCCCGCCAGCAGGATCAGCAGGATTTGCACAGTGAGCCAGATCGGCTCGATCCACATCGCTGGCAGCGGCAGCTTGAACGCCTCCATCAGGACAGCGACTCCAGCTCCGCCTGCATGCTTTCCAGCAGTTCCAGGGCTTCCATCCAGGCTTCTTCCAGCTCCCCTTCGCGTACCTTCAGCTTGGCTTGCTCGGCCAACAGGTCACGCAACTCGTTCTTGCGCATCGGCTCGTAGATATCGCTGTCGCCAAGGCTGGCATCGATCTTCGCGAGTTTTTCGTGCAGCTTGCCCAGCTCGGCTTCGAGCTTGTCAGCCTCACGCTTGTGCGGCGCCAGTTGCTGGCGCAATGCAGCGGCAGCCTGACGCTGGGCTTTCTTGTCGGTCTTGTCCGGGTTGACCGGGGTGTTGCTGACCGGCGCATTGCGCTGGCGATACTCCACCAACCAGCGGGTGTAGTCCTCCAGGTCGCCGTCGAACTCCTCGACCTTGCCGTCTGCTACCAGATAAAAATTGTCGGTGGTGCTTTTGAGCAAATGGCGATCGTGGGAGACCACCAGTACCGCACCACTGAATTCCTGAAGGGCCATGGTCAGCGCCAGGCGCATTTCCAGGTCCAGGTGGTTGGTCGGTTCGTCGAGCAGCAACAGGTTCGGCCGGTCCCAGGCAATCAGCGCCAGCGCCAGGCGCGCCTTTTCGCCACCGGAGAAATTCAGTACTGGCTCGTCGATCCGCGCGCCGCGGAAGTCAAAGCCGCCGAGAAAATCGCGCAGGGTCTGTTCGCGCTCGGTTGGCGCCAGGCGCTGCAAGTGCAGCAACGGGCTGGCCTTGGCATCCAGGGAGTCAAGCTGGTGTTGGGCGAAGTAACCAACGACGGTGTTTTCGCCACGGGTCAAGCGGCCCGCCAGCGGCGAGAGCTCACCGGCAAGGTTTTTGATCAAGGTCGATTTACCGGCGCCATTCGGGCCAAGCAAGCCGATGCGCGCGCCGGGGGTCAGTTGCAGCTTGACCTTCTCCAGCACGGTTTTCTCGCCGTAACCCAGGCGGGCGTCGGACAGGTCGATCAGCGGGCTGGAAATCTTCTGCGACTCGCGGAAGACGAAGTCGAACGGCGAGTCGACGTGCGCCGCCGTCAGCTCCTCCATGCGCTCCAGGGCCTTGATCCGGCTCTGGGCCTGGCGGGCCTTGGTCGCCTGGGCCTTGAAGCGGGCGATGTAGCTTTCCATGTGCGCACGTTGCGCCTGCTGCTTCTCATAGGCCTGTTGTTGCTGGGCCAGGCGTTCGGCACGGGCACGCTCGAAGGCGCTGTAGCCGCCGCGATAGAGGGTGATCTTGCGTTGGTCGACGTGAGCCACGTGATCGACCACGGCATCGAGGAAGTCCCGGTCGTGGGAAATCAGCATCAAGGTGCCGGGATAGCTTTTGAGCCACTCTTCGAGCCAGATGATGGCATCGAGGTCCAGGTGGTTGGTCGGTTCGTCGAGCAACAGCAGGTCCGAAGGACACATCAAGGCCTGCGCCAGGTTCAGGCGCATCCGCCAGCCACCGGAGAAGTCGCCGACCTGGCGATCCATCTGCTCGTTGGTGAAGCCCAGGCCCGCCAGCAGCTTGCGCGCGCGGGCGTCGGCGGTGTAACCGTCGGCGCTGTCCAACTCGGAGTGGTAGCGGGCCTGTGCGGCACCGTCATGGGCCGCTTCGGCTGCCGCCAGGTCACGTTGCACCTGGCGCAGGCGCAAGTCGCCATCGAGCACGTAGTCGACCGCCAGGCGTTCGAGCGTGTCGACCTCCTGGCGCATGTGGGCGATACGCCAGTCAGCCGGCAGGAAGCAATCGCCCGAGTCCGGGTGCAGCTCACCCCGAAGCAAGGCGAACAGGCTCGATTTGCCGGCGCCGTTGGCACCGATGAGGCCGGCTTTCTGGCCGGCGTGCAGGGTCAGCTCGGCGTCTTCTAGCAGACGTTGCGGGCCACGCTGTAAAGTCAGGTTCTGAAGTCGAATCATAATGGCGGCGGAGTCTACCAGCTTCGCTCGCAACTGGCGCGAGTAGCACTATGTCCTCTGACCTGTGGAGCTTTTCCCTGACCCTTTATGCCCGTCCGGGCGTTGAACGGGCATGCCTGCAAATGCAGGCGGCCGGCGTCAGTGTGTGTCTGCTGCTGTGCGCGGCATGGCTGGGACAGCGGGGGGTCGCCTGCGATGAACAGCGCCTGAAGAAACTTCGCGGTGTGGCGCAAGCCTGGGACGTCGATGTCGTGCAACCGTTGCGGGCGCTGCGCGTGCAGTGGAAGGTTGCCGCCGCACAGGATGCCGAGCTGCACTTGCTGCGCGAACAGGTCAAGGCACTTGAATTGGAGGCTGAGAGAAATCTGCTGTTGCGCCTGGAGCGATCGTCTCGGGATTGGCCGCACGGTGTCGCGACCGATCTGGCGATCTGGCTGGAAGGTGTGACGGCGGAGGCCGCCCACCTGCACCGCGACGCGCTGCATCAGCTGCGCGTCGCGGTAACCGGCACTTAAGAAGCGCTGGTTGGGTTGGTGCTGGAGTTCGACGGTGCCACTGGCGTTGGCGCGGTGGAGGCTGTCGAGGTTGTTGCTGTCGGCGTAGGAGCAGCCGAAGCGGATGGCGCTGGCGCTGGTGTCGCTGGCTTGGCAGCTGGAGCCGGAGCCGGCTTGGCAACAGCGGCCGGTTTTTTCACGGCAGGTTTCGCTGCTGGTTTTGCTGCCGGTTTTGCTGCTGGCTTGGCAGCGGCGGGTTTTGCTGCCGGTTTCGCAGCGGCAGGTTTTGCGGCAGTGGCTGGTTTCGCCGCAGCCGACTTGGCCACTGGTTTTGCAGCAGGTTTCGCGGCAGGTTTCGCAGCTGCTTTCGCCGCCGGTTTGGCTGCTGGTTTTGCAGCAGGCTTGGCAGCGGTTTTCGCCACGGCAGGTTTGGCGGCAGGTTTCGCAGCCGGTTTCGCAGCGGCAGTTCTAGCGGCTGGTTTGGCGGCTGCGGTTTTGGCTACGGCAGGTTTCGCAGCGGCGGTTTTGGCGGCAGGTTTGGCAGCCGGTTTCGCGGCCGCTGTTTTGGCAGCAGCTGGCTTGGCAGCAGCGGTTCTAGCAGCCGGTTTTGCAGCACTGGCCGCGACAGGTTTTTTCGCTGCAGAGGTTGCAGCAGGTTTGGCTGCGGCTTTCACCGGTGCCTTGGCGGCAGGTTTGGCGGCAGGCTTGGCCGGTGCTTTTGCGGCAACCGGTTTGGCAGCGGCTTTCTTCGCAGGAGCCGCAGCTGGCTTGGCCGAACGCAGGGACAACGCCTTGCCGACAGCCTCTTGAACGCGACCAACACCCTGGGCCAGTTTCAGGCTTTCCTGGGCGTCGCGCTTGAGTTGCAGGATGTAGCCGCGAGTTTCCGATTGACGATCCTTGAGTGCATCAAGCAGGTCCTCGAGCTCTTTCACCGCGCCCTTGGCCTTGGCTTGCGCCTTGGCCTTTCCGGCCGCCGCTGCGTCCTGCAATTTGGTGCGGGATTTGTGCAGTTTCTCTTGCGCTTTTCCGCGCTGCTTTTCCAGTTTGGCGAGCAATTTTTCGGCATCAGCCAAAGCTTCGGAACAAGCGTTTTCCAGATGCTCGAGCAGGCTGCCCGAGAGTTGTTGGAGCAGGTGCAACGGAGTACTTACAGGCTTCTTGGTGGCCGACATGGTTTACCTCCTGGCTGGGGTGAGTGCGGCTCATACTAGACCTCTGCTGCTACCGCCGCTAGGGCATCTTGACAGTAACCAAAGCGCTGCGTTGCAACGAACTGAAAATGTTCTGCGCTGGCGCAAAAGCAGTTCACCTTTGAATGCATTCGCACTGGCATAATCGGCCGCATCCCAGGCTGGAGAGTGCCGATGTCGCGCTACCTTTTTTTATCGTTTTGCGTGTTTTTTTCCGTGGCTCAAGCCGCCGAAAAAAACCCGCAAAAAGACGCTCACGATCTCGCTTACAGCCTGGGCGCAAGTCTCGGCGAGCGCTTGCGCCAAGAGGTTCCTGACTTGCAGATTCAGGCACTGGTCGATGGATTGCAGCAGGCCTATCAAGGCAAGCCACTGGCGTTGAAGGACGAGCAGATCGAACAGATTCTGAGCGAGCACGAAACGCGGGTGAGCACGCAGACGCCTGCGCCGCAAAACACGTTGGCGCTGGAAAACGAGCAAAAATTTCTCGCCAGGGAAAAAGCCAAACCTGGCGTTCGCGAATTGGCGGATGGAATACTGCTGACCGAGTTGGCACCAGGTAATGGCATCAAGGCCGGACCAAACGCAAAGGTGCAGGTGCTTTACATCGGAAGACTTCCTGACGGCACAGTGTTCGACCAGAACAATCAACCACAGTGGTTCAGTCTCGATAGCGTGATCAGCGGCTGGCGCAGCGCGCTGCAAAACATGCCGGTCGGCGCCAAATGGCGCCTGGTGATTCCATCGGCACAGGCTTATGGCGCCGACGGTGCCGGCGACCTGATCGCCCCCTTCACTCCCCTGGTATTCGAAGTCGAATTGCGCGACGCCTCCAGCTGAAAGCACAAACGAAAAACGGTGCGCCATGGCGCACCGTTTTCAGGTTTTGCGGGGAGAGCGATCAGGCCTGAACCGAATCTTCTTCCTTGTGAGCGGTATGCAGCACTTCGATCAGGCAGTCTTCCAGTTCGAAGCGCTCATGCAGCAAGCCACCCAGCGTCTTGAACTCATCAGCAACACACTTCCCGGCATCGCACAGGTCGTTGAATGCGAGAAGTTTCTCGGTGATGACGTCGATGCGTGGGTAGATGGTCTCGGCGAGCTCCAGGCCACGCTTGTCGTTGAAGGCCTTGGCCTCCCCCGTCAATTGTTCGTAGATCTCGAAATGGCCGGCGGATACGTAATCGACCAGGACGCCGCAGAACTCTTGCAAGGGCTTGCGGTTCTCGGACAGTGCCTCAGGTTTTGCTCCGAGCTTGTCGTACGCATCGATCAGCTCTTTACGCTCCTGCAACCAGCGGTCAATCAGCAGATGAACTCCACCCCAACGTTCCTGAGCATTCTGACAACTTTCGAGCATGGCGGTCTCTCTTCCCTTGTGGGTCATGCTGCTCTACACCTGTCACACACTTGAGAATCAAGATCGACCAGGCAGAGCGTCATCGAGCAACATAAATCCAATGACACGTGCGGGCCAGATTATGCCCGCACGACGGTGGCTTCAAGGTACTCAGACGATAAAGTTCATACAAGTGTTTAATCTTTGGCAAGCACCCGATGCGACGACTCGCCGCCGAGCGGTCGTCTGCTGGCGCTCAAGACCAGGCGTATCAGCTGATAAATTCCCGGAATCATCACCGCTACGAAGAACAGCAGACTCCATTCCGGAATGCTCAAATCGAACAACGTCCAGGCTATCCGCGGGCAGTCGACGGCACCCTGGAACAACTGCTGCGCAACCCGTAACCACGGGGCGCTGGTAAATACCACGGCCAGGTCGGGCGAGCAGGCGGATAGTTGATGCACTGGGTCGTTTTGCAGCAATACCTGGCGCCAGGCCGTGAATGTGCCCAATAGGCCGCAGAACAGCCCGAGCAGCCAATACACAAAGGCCCCCAGGCGACCGGGACCGTGCACCGAAGCTATCAGGCTCAAACCGGTCAGCAGCGCCAGGCAAGCCCGCTGCAACAGACACAAGCCACATGGCTGGAGGCCGACCGCATATTCCAGGTAATAGGAAACGCCCAAGGCCAGGGCGCCTGCGATGAATACAGTGAAAAACAGGGAGCGGGGGCAGGCCAACGACATGGCGTTTCCGTAACAATAAGAGTCCGACAGCTACGGTAGTGGAAACCGCGCAACCCTTACAAGGCGGGCAGATGCAGACACTTCAGCAAATACGTTAGGAAATCCCGACAGGCATCGGAGGATCAGATGCAATGGTTTGTAGGACTTTGCTGAAGCGGGATTGTAAAGGGAGAATTCCGACAGACTCTGGAGCAGCGGATCGCCCATTCGAGCGATCCTTCTCAGGGGTCAAACGCGGGCCAGCACCGGCAACGGTGCCGCCAGCAAGCGCTCATCGAGCAAGCCCAGGCCTTCCTGGAATAGCTGGTTGCTGCGTTCGGTGTCTCCCATCTGTGCCAGCAGGCGGGCCAGTTCGGCGCATGCTTCCGGGTTGCGCTGTACCCGCAGACTGCTTTCCAGATAATCCCGGGCCTTGCCCCACAGGCTGTTTTGCAGACACAGGCGACCCAGCGTCAGCAACAGGCCGGGATCTGTCGGATGATCCTTGAGCCAGCCCTCGGCGAGTTGCAGCTGGCGAGCCGGGTCACTGCCGCGCACCAATCCATAAAGGCGCGCCAGATGGCTGTCATAGTTACGCTTGAGCGCCGTGCGCAAGACCTCTTCGGCCTGCACCTGGGCCCCCAGTTGCCGCAGCTGCTCGGCATAGGCGAGCACCAATTGCGGCTCTTGGCGCTGAGCCGAGGTCAGCTGTTGCCACGCGCGATCGAGCGCCTGTAAACCGAGCCCCCCTTCCACTTCCTTATGCGCCGCCAGGGACAGGTTCTCACCCCAGGCCCTGCGCTCCAGTTCGGCCAGTTCAGCCGCTGGCAGGACTTTGTCCTTGCGCAGCTCAGGCAGCAAGCGAATCACTGCCGACCAATCACCTCGCTGCTGATGCAGGCGTTGCAACTGACGCAGCGTCTGTGCGTTATGCGGGTGGCGCTCATGCATCGCCTGCAGGGTCGCCAGGGCGCCCTCGGTATCACCACGATCGGTCTGCAACTGCGCGTGATTCAAGGCAATCGCCAACTCGGCCTGGGGCTGACGCTCCAGGGCACGCTCCAGCAGGTTGTCGCTTTCTTCGTAGCGACCTTGCTCGTTCGCAGCCCGCGCCGCCCCGAGGTAGTAAAGCAGCGGCTGACGCTCGGCTTCCGCGGCCCGATGCAAGTGACGTTGCGCGCTGGCCCAGCGACCTTCGGCCAGGTCCAGTTGCCCATGCTCTATCGCCACCTGGATCCGGCGACTGCGATTGCGCCGTGACCACGGGTTGACCACGCCACCGGAGGTCGTCACCAGTTCGATCAACGCCTTGATCCCCCAGAAGACCAGCCAGAGAACGGCGATCAGTGCCAGGGTTGCCCACAGGCTCGATTCGTAGCGAAAGCTCTTGTAGGCGATCAGGACGTAACCTGAATGCTCGGCGATGGCCAAGCCCAGCGCAGCCGCAGCCGCAATGGCCAGGAACACGATCACATAGAGGCGTTTCATGGGGTGGCCTCCTGCGCGGCATTCGCGGCAGGTTTGGCCAGCGGCTTGATCGAGTCCTCGGCGTTGACGTTACGCCGCTCCAGATAGCCCTGGACCGCACTCAGGGTGCCAGTCAGGTCCGGCGTGACCACGGAGACCGGCTGCTTGCTCAGTTCCGCTACCTGTTCGAGCATCACTTTGCTTTGGGGATTGTCGGGGTTGAAGTTGCCCTTGAGCACATCCCGCGCCTCTGCCAGTGCTTGTGAATACACCGCTGCCTGACCGTTGAGCGCAGCCCATTGCGCCTGCTCCAGCGCCAGGCTCAGGGCGAGGCGAACCTGACTCAGGCTCTGCCCGGCCAGCAAAGGACGAACATTCTTGTCGGCATTGAAATCGATACGGATGTAGCGCGAGATCTGATCCCACCACTGCGCCCAGCGGCTGGCGCCGTCGCCATCGGCGGTCAGTCCCAGCAAGGATTCGCCGCGATCCTTGTACTCGGGCGCAAGCTCGGTCAGGTTGATCACCTGGTCGCGCAACGCCCCCAGTCGCAGGAACAAACCGGTGCGATCCGGTTGTTCGGTGCTGCGCAGGGCCACCAGGGTCTTCGCCACCTGCTCGCGAGCGGCGAAGGAGCCAGGGTCATTCTGCTCACGGAGAATTTCATCGGCGCCCTGCACCAGGGCCTGGGCGCTGCTGATGTCCTGCAGCGCCGAGAGGCGCAGACTGGCCAGACGCAGCAAGTGCTCGGCCTCTGCCAGGCGCCAATCCTTGCGGCTGGCGCCAAGGACGGTTTCCAGGCGTTGATTGAGTCGCTGCTGATCACCCTGAAGCTGAATCACCAGCCGACTGCGCTCTTCCAGCACATCGGCGCCGGGCAGTTGCTCCAGACGCGCGCTCAGGCGTTGATCATTGAGTTTCAGGCTCTGCGCCTCGTCACTCAATGCCTGCACCTGACCCAACTGCTGTTGGTTGATCGCTTGCAGGTGACGCACCTGCCAGACCCCCCAACCACCCACCGCGACACCGGCAGCGCCCAGCAACAGCGCAACGATGGCCAGCCCATTGCCGCGGCGCTGCACCGCAGCAGGTGGCGGCTGCATTTCATCAACCGGCGCTTCAAGCACTGGCCGGACGTCATCTTTTGGCAAGGCTGTTTCGCTCACGTATCCATCCTTTGCATTAGAGAACGGGTTCGGGATGCTCCCGCAACGCCGTCAGCAATGCCGTGGCGCTGGCGCCACGACAATCCACAACTGTTTGGGCTCCGGCGGCACGTGCCAGCTCGGCGACCCTGGGGCTTGGTACAAACAACGGTAACCGCGACAACTGCGGCCAGGCATCGCCAGCCAATTGATGCAGGTGCTCAAAACCTTGTCCACTGCTGACCACCAGTGCATTCAGGCGTTCCGTTTCGATCCGCTGCTCCAGGGCTGCCGAGGGGTATTGCGGCAGCTCGCGGCGGTACAACTCCAGATACTCGACACTAGCACCTGCCTCGCGCAAACGCTCAGCCAGCAGTTCACGCCCACCCTCCCCGCGCAAAATCAGCACACGCGGATCAGGCCCGGCGAGAGCCTCGCGCAAACTCGCAAGCTCGAGCAAGGCTTCGCTGTCATCGCCCTCCTCCGGAAAGCTCACGTCCATGCCGTGATCCTGAAAAATCCGTGCCGTCGCGCAGCCGACGCTAAACCACTTCACACGCGGTGCTTGAGAGCAAAATCGCTCGAGCAGTTCGACGCCGATTCGCGCAGCGGGCTTGCTGACCACAATCACCGCACTGTAGCGATCGAGCTCGCGGATCACTTCGCAGATTGTGTCAGAGACAGGGATCGGCACGATGTCTAAAAGCGGCAAGCTACTGCTGAAAATCCCCTGGTCGGCCAAAAGACTGGCCAACGCCGCCGACTCATCCGCCGGACGCGTCAGCAGCAGGCGCCAGCCCGTCACTCGTGGCCTGCCTCGCCGTAGACCGCTTTCAGAATTTCGGCGGCGCCCTGGCTCAAAAGGTCTTCGGCCACTTGCACCCCCAACGCCTCGGCGTCACCACGCGGCGCTCGGGCCTGGGCACTGAGCAGCAGGCCGCCACTCGGTTCGCCCACCAGGCCACGCAACCAGACCTGGTCACCCTCAAGCACGGCGTAGCAGGCGATCGGCACCTGGCAGCCGCCATTGAGGTGTTTATTGAGGGCACGTTCGGCGCTCACGCGGGTCGCGGTGTCCTGGTGATGCAGCGGTGCGAGCAGTGCGTGGATTTCGCTGTCGGCGGTGCGACATTCGATGCCCACTGCGCCCTGGCCACCCGCCGGCAGGCTGTCGTCGACACTGATGGCCGAGGTGATGCGATCCTCAAAGCCCAACCGGATCAAGCCGGCGGACGCAAGGATAATGGCGTCGTATTCGCCGGCGTCGAGCTTGGCCAGGCGCGTGTTGACGTTGCCGCGCAGGAAGCGGATCTCCAAATCCGGACGACGGCTCAGCAACTGGGCCTGGCGGCGCAGGCTCGACGTGCCAACGATGCTACCCGCAGGCAATGCATCAAGGCTGGTGTAAGTGTTGGACACGAATGCATCGCGAGGGTCTTCGCGCTCGCAAATACAGAACAGGCCGAGACCTTCGGGGAAGTCCATCGGCACGTCTTTCATGGAATGCACGGCGATGTCGGCTTCGTTTTCCAGCAGCGCGGTTTCCAGTTCCTTGACGAACAGGCCCTTGCCGCCGATTTTCGACAGGGGTGAGTCGAGCAGCTTGTCGCCGCGACTGACCATGGGTACCAAGGTCACGAGCAGACCCGGATGGGCCTGTTCCAGACGGGCTTTGACATATTCGGCCTGCCACAGGGCAAGAGCGCTTTTGCGGGTGGCGATGCGGATCTGGCGAGAGGACATGGATCAATCCGTACTGAATAGATACGGCGGATAATAACAGCTCAGCCAAATCCACTTTGACTTGTATCAGAAACTACTCGGCCTCCCTGGCCCCGGATATCCGGCAATCGGGTGTGAAGTCCGCCAGCAACCAGCGAATCAAAGCTGTTGCATCATTTTCCGCACGCCGGCCACGTGGCGTCGGCTGACGATCAATGCATCGCCGTTCAGGCCCTTTAGAAACAGCTGGAAATGCCCCAGCGGTGTTCGTTGCAACCGTTCGATGCGCTCGCGAGCGACCAGTGCGTTGCGGTGAATACGCACGAAACGGTCACCGAACTCATCTTCAAGGGCTTTGAGCGGCTCATCCAACAGCACCTCACCGCTTTCGTGACGCAAGGTCACGTACTTGTGGTCGGCAATAAAATAGACCACCTGGTCCAGCGGGATCAGCTCGATCCCCTTGCGGGTACGAGCACTGATATGGCTGCGCGGGCCGTTGCCACTTTCGGCGGCAGGGCGAGTCAGGGCGGCGAGCTGGCCACGATTGGGCCGTTCGGCTTTTTTCAACGAGTCATGTAATTGTTCAGTTCGCACAGGTTTCACCAGATAGCCTACGGCGCTGGCCTGTAAGGCTTCCACGGCAAATTCATCGGGCCCCGTGCAAAACACCACGGCAGGCGGGGTTTCACGTTCGCACAATCGCGCAGCCACTTGCAGGCCATCGAGGCCTGGCATGCGGATATCGAGAAGCACGATATCCGGCTTGTGGCTGTCGATCAGTGCCAACGCTTCATCGCCGTTCGTAGCGCTGGGCTCCAGGACACTGTATCCCTCGAGCTCGCCAACCATTCGGCTCAGGCGCTCGCGGGCAAGGGGGTCGTCATCAACGATCAGGACATTCATATTGCGCTGGATTCCTGCGTGAGTCTCGCACAAGGATAGCGTAGACAGGTGAAGTGACGTCCGTCACCGCGATCCACGCTAAGACTAGCGCGAGCGTCAAAAAGTGCCGCTGGTCGGGCAGCTAAATTTTTATCTGCCGGGCGATTAGCGGCCCAGGCCCGCTTTGGCGACACATCGCCACAGGGTTTGCTGATACGCAATATGAACACCCCCTCTTCTTATAGTCCTCTTGCGCACCGAGAAGTGCGCTCATCCTACTGTCCAACTGTAGACGGTTGCCGGAACGTTATTGCTCAATTGAAAAATATCGTTGTGCAAATTATTCGCACACAGGCTCTGACACCCCGGGCAATGAAAACCAGTCGACCAGTGCCAGCGACAGGATTGGCAACCCTGTTATTATCCGCGGCAGCTTTCAACGCCATCTTTCTACAGCCGATACGAGCGAATTCATGAGCACTGACAAGACCAATCAGTCCTGGGGCGGCCGCTTCAGTGAACCCGTCGACGCCTTCGTCGCCCGCTTCACCGCCTCCGTCACCTTCGACCAGCGCCTGTATCGCCACGACATCATGGGCTCGATCGCCCATGCCACCATGCTGGCCAAGGTCGGTGTGCTGACCGATGCCGAGCGCGACAGCATCATCGATGGCCTGAAGACCATCCAGGGTGAAATCGAGGCCGGCCAGTTCGATTGGCGCGTCGACCTTGAAGACGTGCACATGAACATCGAGGCACGCCTGACCGACCGCATTGGCGTGACCGGTAAAAAACTGCACACCGGCCGCAGCCGTAACGACCAGGTCGCCACCGACATTCGCCTGTGGCTGCGTGACGAAATCGACCTGATCCTCGGCGAAATCACCCGCCTGCAAAAAGGCCTGCTGGAGCAGGCCGAGCGCGAAGCGGGCAGCATCATGCCTGGCTTCACTCACCTGCAGACAGCTCAGCCGGTGACCTTCGGGCACCACATGCTGGCCTGGTTCGAAATGCTCAGCCGCGACTACGAGCGCCTGGTCGACTGCCGCAAGCGCACCAACCGCATGCCACTGGGCAGCGCCGCGCTGGCCGGCACCACCTACCCGATCGACCGCGAATACACCGCCCAACTGCTGGGCTTCGACGCAGTGGGCGGCAACTCGCTGGACAACGTGTCCGATCGCGACTTCGCCATCGAGTTCTGCTCGGCGGCCAGCATCGCGATGATGCACTTGTCGCGCTTCTCCGAAGAGCTGGTGCTGTGGACCAGCGCGCAATTCCAGTTCATCGATCTACCGGACCGTTTCTGCACCGGCAGCTCGATCATGCCGCAAAAGAAAAACCCAGACGTGCCGGAGCTGGTGCGTGGCAAGAGCGGTCGTGTATTCGGCGCGCTGATGGGTCTGCTGACCTTGATGAAAGGCCAGCCCCTGGCCTACAACAAGGATAACCAGGAAGACAAGGAACCGCTGTTCGACGCCGCTGACACCCTGCGCGACTCGCTGCGTGCCTTTGCCGACATGATCCCGGCGATCAAGCCAAAGCACGCGATGATGCGCGAAGCAGCCCTGCGCGGTTTCTCCACTGCCACCGACTTGGCCGACTACCTGGTGCGCCGCGGCCTGCCTTTCCGCGACTGCCATGAAATCGTTGGCCATGCCGTGAAATACGGCGTGGAAAACGGCAAGGACCTGGCGGAAATGAGCCTGGAAGAGCTGCGCAAGTTCAGCGACCAGATCGATCAGGACGTGTTTGCCGTGCTGACCCTGGAAGGTTCGGTCAATGCCCGTAACCATATCGGCGGAACAGCGCCGGCGCAGGTGAAGGCCGCCGTGGCGCGCGGCCAGGCACTGCTCGCCAGCCGCTAAAAGCTAAAAGCTTCGCGAGCAGGCTCGCTCCCACATTGGATGGTGTTCACACATCAAATTCTGTGGGAGCGAGCCTGCTCGCGATGACTGGTTTCAGAACACTACAATCTACTTCTTGGACGCGATCATCGCCATGAACGCTGGCATTGCCGCTTCCTTGTCCGCCGCAATTCGCTGAACATTCGGGTTATCGCCCAGACGCTCCAGCAGCGCCTTGGCTGCCGGCAGTTCCGCCAGCAGATCGATATCGAACAGCTTCTTCGCTACTCCGCACGCCAGCGGCACGCTGTACAGGAAATACAAATCCGCCACGCTGAGGTTTTCGCCTGCCACGTAGGGCTTGAATTTTCCATGACGGCCTAGCGCCGCAACACCTTGCACTAGTTCGACTTTGGTTTTTTCCTTGATCGCGTCCGGCACAGTCGCACCGAAAAAAGCTTGGGGGTAGCAGGCCCGCGCCGGCAGTTCGATGTACAGCTCGATCTCCTTGGCCAGTGCCAGCGCCTGTGCACGTTCAAAGGGGTCACCTGGCAGCAGCGGCGTGCCTTTCTGGGTTTGTTCGATGTATTCGAGAATCACACTGGTTTCATTGATGAAACCTTGGTCGACGCCCAGTACCGGAACCTTGCCGCGTGGACTGATGGCCAACGCTTCAGCGCTCTGGCCGGCGTAAAACGGCACTTCTTCGAACGGCAGTCCTTTCTCCAGCAGCGCCAGCTTGACCATGTTGTAGTAGTTGCTGACGGAAAAACCATAAAGCTTGAGCATCACATAGCCTCCAGGCCGTGCAGGGGTTGGCAGTGCCTGTTATAGAACGCCATCGCTATTCTCGCTAGCAGCATCACGGCCTTGAATGCAGGTAAACTGGTCGTCTTTCCCATGAGGAGCCTGCCATGAGCGAGCCAACCCCCGGCACCAACCAAGATGATCTCGATGACGAAGAGTTTGCCGAGAACACGCTGATCGAAGCGATCGAGAACCAGATCAAAAGCGAGAACCCTCCAGCCGCAAAAGCGACCTTCAACAAGCTGACGCTGGTGGGTTACGAGCGCGAGGAAATCCTCAACCTGATGGCCCACGTACTTGCGGTGGAAATCGACGCGATCCTCGAAGAAGACCGCGCGTTCAATACCGAATGGTACGAAGCCGCGCTGCGGGCTCTGCCCGAGCTACCGCCGGAAAAGAAATAACCCTGTCACGAACACTGGACATGCCGCACAAGTGGGATCACCTTAGGGACGCTGTCGCCAAATTCCTAGAAAGTCTGGAGTCCTTATGTCGCTTACCCCTGAGTTGGTTGCCGAACTGGAAGTCCTCGCACTCTTCAACCTGGACAGTTCCCAGGAAGGTTTGAAAATTCATCAGACCGCTGCCCCGAAACACATTGCCGCTGCCAAACGCCTGTTTGAAAAAGATCTGATCGACCAGCCCGATGGCGGCTATCTGACCAGCCTGGGCCGTGATGCCGCACAAAATGTGCAAACCGTGCTTACCATTCTGAAAGCCGAAGAAACAGCCTGAATTCCCCTGCACCGCCCACGGAAACTCCTGCTCAAGGATTTCCGCGGGCGCACTTTGTTGCCCGCTTTCGTCACGCGATACAAATCTGACGCCGGAAATAAAAAATCAGCTTAAAAGTCCCGGGGCCCAGGCGCTAAACTGCTTCTCATCCCGAGAGCCTCCACGTCCGAGCCCTGCGAGCCGGTTTGAGCTGACATGACCCGCACCCATGAAATCCGCCCCGATCTGGACCAGGGAATTGACCGCAAGGTGCTCAGCCAACTGCGCGCACGCTTCCTCAAGCTCAACGAAGGGCGCATGGCCCGTGCGATGGAAGGGTTGTCGACGCGCCAGCAAGGGGTATTGAACCTCCTGCCGCTGTTCTTCCATGTCAATCACCCACTGCTGCCGGGTTACGTTTCGGGCAGCACGCCGGCCGGGCTGTCGAATTTCGAGCCGGATGCCAACGTCCTCGCCGAAGCCCAGCGCTTGACCCGCTCCTTTTCCTATAAGCCGCGCCACGGCAGCAATCCACCACGGCCGATTCACGGCCTGTTCCTGATGGGTAGCCTCGGCACCCTGGCCCAGGCCGACCAGAGCGATATGGACGTGTGGGTCTGCCACAGTCCGGACCTGGGCGAAAACGAACTGACCGAGTTGCGCCGCAAATGCCAACTGCTCGAAGCCTGGGCTGCGACCCAGGGCGCCGAAGCGCACTTTTTCCTGATCGATCCGGTCCGCTTCGTACAAGGCGAGCGCGACGGCCAATTGAGTTCGGAAGACTGCGGCACCACCCAGCATTATCTGCTGCTGGACGAGTTCTATCGCACTGCGATCTGGCTGGCAGGGCGCACGCCAATCTGGTGGCTGGTGCCGGTGTATGAGGAAGCCAACTATGCCCAGTACACCCATACCCTGACGTCCAAGCGCTTCATTCGCGCCGATGAAACCCTGGACCTGGGCCATCTGGCCCGCATTCCGCCCGGCGAGTTCATTGGTGCCGGGCTCTGGCAGTTGTTCAAGGGCATCGAGTCGCCGTACAAATCGGTGCTCAAACTCCTGCTGATCGAGGTGTACGCCAGCGAACACCCCGGAGTCCAATGCCTGAGCCTGCGTTTCAAACAGGAGGTGTTCGCCAATCGGCTCGACCTCGATGAGCTGGACCCGTACGTCGTGGTCTATCGACGCATCGCACAGTATCTCATCGCCCGCAACGAACCGCAGCGGCTGGAGTTGGTGCGCCGAGCGCTGTACTTGAAGGTCAACCGCAAACTCACCGGCAGCAGTGGGCGCACCCAGGGCTGGCAACGCTCATTACTTGAGCGCCTGGCCCGCGAATGGCAATGGGATCAGCGCCAGTTGGCCCTGCTGGATAGCCGCAGCCAGTGGAAAGTGCGCCAGGTCATCTCGGAGCGCCGGGCCCTGGTCAACGAACTGAATTTCAGCTATCGCTTCCTGACCCAGTTTGCCCGCCATGAACAAACCATCAGCCCGATCAACAAGCGCGACCTCAGCATACTGGGCAGACGACTGTACGCAGCGTTTGAACGCAAGGCGAACAAGGTCGAGTTCATCAACCCCGGAATTGCCCCGGACCTGGCCGAAGACACCCTGACGCTGGTGTACGCGCCGAGCAGGAAAGAACCGGACCAAAGCCAGTGGGGCTTGTACAACGGCAGCCTCACCGCCCTTGAGTGGGAACATTTCGCCCCGATCAAACGCAGTCGCCATTTAATCGAGCTACTCACCTGGTGCCACCGCAACGGCGTGATCGACAGCAGCACGCGCCTGGCCTTGCACCCGGGCAGCAGCGACCTCAGCGAATTCGAGCTGTTCAACCTGCTTGGCAGCCTGCAACAAAGCATTCCCCTGCCACTGCCGACCGTCGCCGAAAAAGCCCTGCTGCGCGCCAGCGCGCCCAGCGAAGTGCTTATCCTGGTAAACGTTGGCATCGATCCGCTCAAGCACCACCGCGAACTGAACATTCTGATGACCACCGAGCGCACCGACTCCTTGAGCTACGCAGGCGTAAAGGAAAACCTGGTGCTGACCCTGGATCAGGTCACGCTCAACAGTTGGAACGAGGTGCTGATCAGCCGCTACGACGGTCCCCACGCACTGCTTGATTGCCTGCGCGACTATCTCAACGCTCTGCCGGGTGGGCCACGCCAACCCAGGTTGAGAGTGCGTTGTTTTTGTCACAACCGCGCGCAATTCATTGCCCAGCGCGTCGAAGACATTCTCGAAACCGCGCAGAACCTGCTGCTGAGCAATCTCAATCATCGCTATCTGATCCAGGTCCAGCAGCATTACCACGTACTTGAGCTGATACCCGGCCAGGTCAAGCACATCGCTCAAGCCACGCTGCCGGGACTGCTGGACTGCCTCGGGGAAGACCGGACGAACTACAGCCCGCTGCACCTGGACCCGATGGCATTGGACGACCACGACCTGTCCTTGCTGCTGCCGATGGGTCGGCCGGACTGCATCCAGGTGTTCTACCGGGTCAATGAAGCGCAGGCAGATCTGTACGTGCTCGATGAATTCAATGCCTTGTGGCAGCAACGGCTGCCGTGGCATGACGAGCAAAGCCTGCTGGTGCCGCTGCAGCGTTTCCTGCAATCGATCCAGTACCGGCGCGACGCCGCGTTGCCGATGGACACGGCTCAGCCTGCGAACCTGGACACCCGGTATTACCAACTGCTGCCTTCGGGTACGGGCCGGGCGCGGCGGGTGGATGCGCGGTCGGCACCGCAAACCCCGGCCAACAAACCCTTCTATGACGTACAGGCGATCGTCGGCAAAGCCGCGCCGGGCAAGTTGCAGGTCACGTTGTATTGCAATCAGCGGGAGTTTAGCGAGCTGGAACATGGCGACCAGCTGTTCAGCGTGGTCGCCCGGGAAATCGTCGAGCAGCGCCACGAGACCGAACGCTACCGCTGCTACATCACCGATCTGGACCTGTCAGGCCTGCTCGGTGATGGTCAGGGGTCAAGCAATCTGTACCTGCGCTACAAGGCCGACCTGGAGCGCGCATTGAACGAGGCGCTCGGGCAGGTCTGAAGGGGCGTCACTCGGGGAAGGAGCCGCCATTGGCTGGCTGCGATTCGACTTCAAGCAGGGTCAGTTTCAACGTCTTGCCGCCCGGTGCCGGCCAGTCGATGTGCTGGCCGACTTTCAGGCCCAGCAACGCGCTGCCGACTGGCGCCAGAATGGAAATCTTGCCTTCATCGGCGTTGGCATCCTTCGGATACACAAGCGTCAGGTGGTAGTCCTTGCCACTGCCTTCTTCACGGCAATGCACGCGGGAATTCATGGTCACGACATCGGCGGGCACTTCATCGTGGCCGACCACTGTATCGGCGCGATCCAGTTCGGTTTGCAGCGCGATAACGCCCGGCAGCGATTCATCCAGGCTGTCGATCAGACGCTCCAGACGCTGAACGTCCAGACGGGTAAGGGTGATGGAAGGTGCGGTCATGATCAGGGCAGACTCCTTTCTTCTGCACGAAAAAAGCAAAACCCCGCCAGAAAAAGGCGGGGTTTTCACAAGCCTCGATGGGTTGAGGCGTTTCTGGACACTATCACAGCTCAAAAAATATACAAGCTGCCACCGGCGTACGGCTGTGTGCCCCTACCGGGGATTGGCGGTAGTTTTGCGTTGAGAGGCCTGGGCGCAGATCACCCGGCGGCGCTCGTCATCCGCCGAGCGCCATTCGCGGATGTCTTCCACATGACGGAAACACCCGAGACAGACCTTCTGCTCGTCCAGTCGACACACGCCGCTGCACGGTGAAGGCACCGCCGGGCTGACGTTGCTGTAAAGCGGCTTGGGAGGGCGAGCAGGCGCGGACTGGGTCACGAGGTTACAGGCCTTCGAAATCGAGTTCGACGTCAGCCTGCTGCTTGACGATGCGTTCAAGCATTTCGCCCAACTGCTCTTCGCTCTTGTCGCACATCCAGCGTTCGCTTTCTTCGTCGTAGTCGAAGTGGAAGCCGCCGGACACAGCTGCCAGCCACAGTTGGCGCAGGGGCTCCTGGCGACTGAAAATCAGTGCGGTGCCGTTTTCAAATTTGACGGTCAGCACACCGGCCGAACTCTCCAGATCGATATCCAGGTCGCTTTCGTCAAAGATGTCTTCCAGTTTTTCCTGGGTGGCATCGACCAGATCGTGGAAACGGGCTTCGGACAAACTCATTGCGGCAACCTCAAAAAATGTCTGATCAGGCTCAAGCGCCGCAAGATACGGACGCTGCTTGCCGAATGCAAAGGATTACGAATTGTGGGAGCGAGCCTGCTCGCGAAGAGGTCGGCACATGCAACATCATAGCTGCCCGACCCACCGTTTTCGCGAGCAGGCTCGCTCCCACAGGGACTCCATGATACCGACTGGCATCTTGCAAGGCCCGCCGGACGGGAGCCCCGTCGCATAGGCAAGCTGCCGGGTGGCCGGTATACTCCGGCGCAATTAATGCATTTTCAAGGATTTCGCCATGAAGCGCCTGATCTCTTCCCTTGCTGCGCTCCTCGCGGTTGCCTGCCTTGTGTCGGCCTGCGGTCAAAAAGGCCCGCTGTACCTTCCCGATGAAGATCAGGACCCTGCAGAGCAAGCCAAGTCCTCGCAAAAGCAGCCCTCCAAGTCGCACAAGCACGACGTCTACCAATAAGGGAACATCATGGACGCTTTTAACTACCGTGACGGTGAACTGTTCGCGGAAGGTGTTGCACTGTCTGCTATTGCCGATCGCTTTGGTACACCGACCTACGTCTACTCGCGTGCGCACATCGAGGCCCAATACCTGGCTTATGCCGATGCCCTGGTCGGTATGCCTCACCTGGTTTGCTTTGCGGTCAAGGCCAACTCCAACCTGGGCGTGCTGAACGTCCTGGCGCGTCTTGGCGCCGGTTTCGACATCGTTTCCCGTGGCGAACTGGAACGTGTGCTGGCCGCTGGCGGCAGCGCCGACAAGATCGTGTTCTCCGGCGTCGGCAAGACCCGCGACGACATGCGTCGTGCGCTGGAAGTCGGCGTGCATTGCTTCAACGTCGAATCCACCGACGAGCTGGAACGCCTGCAAGTGGTGGCCGCCGAGCTCGGTGTTCGTGCGCCGATCTCCCTGCGCGTCAACCCGGACGTCGACGCCGGTACCCACCCGTACATTTCCACCGGTCTCAAAGAGAACAAGTTCGGCATCGCCATCGCCGACGCCGAAGACGTGTACGTGCGAGCCGCCCAACTGCCTAACCTGGAAGTGGTTGGCGTCGATTGCCATATCGGCTCGCAACTGACCACCCTGCCACCGTTCATCGACGCCCTCGATCGCCTGTTGGGCCTGGTCGACCGCCTCGGTGACTGCGGCATCTACCTGCGTCACATCGACCTCGGTGGTGGCCTGGGTGTGCGTTATCGCGATGAAGAGCCGCCATTGGCTGGCGACTACATCAAGGCCGTGCGTGAGCGCCTCGACGGTCGCGACCTGGCGCTGGTGTTCGAACCGGGCCGCTTCATCGTCGCCAACGCTGGCGTGCTGCTGACCCAGGTCGAGTACCTCAAGCACACCGAGCACAAGGATTTCGCCATTGTCGACGCGGCCATGAACGACCTGATCCGCCCGGCGCTTTACCAGGCCTGGATGGACGTCACCGCCGTGCGCCCGCGCAATACCGCCGCGCGTCCCTACGACATCGTCGGCCCGATCTGCGAGACCGGCGATTTCCTAGCCAAGGAACGTGAGCTTGCCCTGGAAGAAGGTGACCTGCTGGCCGTGCATTCGGCTGGCGCCTATGGGTTTGTCATGAGCTCCAACTACAACACCCGCGGCCGCGCCGCCGAAGTGTTGGTGGACGGTGATCAGGCATTTGAAGTACGTCGCCGTGAGACGGTAGCCGAGTTGTTCGCCGGCGAAAGCCTGCTGCCGGAGTAAAACCATGCTGCTGCGTTTTACCAAGATGCACGGCCTGGGCAATGACTTCATGGTCCTCGACCTGGTCAGCCAGCACGCGCATATACTGCCCAAGCATGCCAAGCAATGGGGCGATCGGCATACCGGCATCGGTTTCGACCAACTGCTGATCGTCGAAGCTCCGAGCAACCCGGACGTGGACTTCCGCTATCGGATCTTCAACTCCGACGGCTCAGAAGTGGAACAGTGCGGCAACGGTGCGCGCTGTTTCGCCCGTTTTGTGCTCGATAAGCGCCTGACCGCAAAACGGCAGATCCGTGTCGAAACCAAAAGCGGCATTATCGAGCTCGATGTTCGCAGCGATGGCCAGATCAGTGTCAACATGGGCGCTCCACGCCTGGTGCCGGCCGACATTCCGTTCCAGGCGCAAGAACAGGCCCTGAACTATCAGGTCGACGTCGATGGCACGCCCGTCGAATTGGCCGCCGTGTCCATGGGCAACCCCCATGCCGTGGTGCGGGTCAGCGATATCAACAACGCACCGGTGCATGAACTGGGGCCGAAAATCGAGCATCACCCGCGCTTTCCGGCACGGGTCAATGTCGGTTTTCTCCAGGTTATCGACCGGAGCCGCGCGCAGTTGCGCGTCTGGGAGCGCGGGGCTGGTGAAACCCAGGCCTGCGGTACCGGCGCCTGCGCCGCCGCAGTCGCTGCGATCAGCCAGGGGTGGATGGATTCGCCACTACTGATCGACCTGCCTGGCGGGCGCTTGTCCATTGAATGGGCAGGCCCTGGCCAACCGGTCATGATGACCGGCCCGGCAGTGCGCGTTTATGAAGGACAAGTGCGTCTTTGAGTGAGCCACAACCATGACCGATAAGCCTCAGGTACCTGCCCGACAGCCCGACGAATCACCGTCCGAAAGCCTGGAGGCGGCGGCCATTACCGCGTACCTGGAGGCTCATCCGGACTTCTTCGTCGAGCACGAAGACCTGCTTGCATCCTTGCGCATCCCCCACCGGCGCGGCGATACCGTTTCGCTGGTGGAGCGGCAGATGACCATCCTGCGCGACCGCAACATAGAACTGCGTCATCGCCTCTCGCACTTGATGGATGTGGCCCGCGACAATGACCGCCTGTTCGACAAGACCCGCCGCCTGATTCTCGCCCTGCTCGATGCGACGAGCCTCGAAGACGTGGTGATCTGCGTCGAAGACAGCCTGCGGCAGGACTTCCAGGTCCCCTTCGTCAGCCTCATCCTGCTGGGCGACAACGCCATGCCGGTGGGCCGCTGGGTGACCCACGCCGAGGCACAAGTGGCCATCGGCGGTTTGCTGCAGGAAGAAAAGAGCGTCAGCGGCACCCTGCGCGAGCATGAACTGGACTTTCTGTTCGGTGAAGAACAGCGCAAGCAGATTGGCTCCACCGCCGTCGTTGCCATCAGCCATCAAGGCATCCACGGCATACTGGCCATCGCCAGCCGCGATCCACAGCACTACAAGAGCTCGGTGGGCACGCTGTTCCTGAGCTACATCGCCGAAGTCATGGGCCGCGTGCTGCCACGGTTCAACAGCTCCCTGCGCTCGGTACGCTGAAAATGGAACGGCAACTGGACGCTTACTGCGAACACCTGCGCAGTGAGCGGCAGGTGTCGCCGCACACGCTATCGGCCTATCGCCGCGACCTCGACAAAGTGCTGGACTGGTGCGTCAAACAGAACATCGCCAGTTGGGCGGCCCTGGACATCCAGCGCCTGCGCAGCCTGGTCGCCCGCCTGCATTCACAAGGCCAATCGTCGCGCAGCCTGGCGCGCCTTCTGTCGGCAGTACGCGGGCTTTATCACTACCTGAACCGCGAAGGTCTCTGCGACCACGACCCGGCCAATGGACTCGCACCGCCCAAGGGTGAGCGCCGCTTGCCGAAGACCCTCGATACTGATCGTGCGCTGCAACTGCTGGAAGGCGGTGTGGAAGACGACTTCCTGGCGCGCCGGGACCAGGCGATCCTTGAGCTGTTCTACTCCTCCGGACTGCGCTTGTCGGAGCTGACCGGGCTCAATCTCGATCAGCTGGATTTGGCGGACGGCATGGTCCAGGTACACGGCAAAGGCAGCAAGACCCGTCTGCTGCCCGTGGGCAAAAAAGCTCGCGAGGCGCTGGAACAGTGGCTGCCATTACGAGCCTTGGCCAATCCGGCAGACGATGCGGTGTTCGTCAGCCAGCAAGGCCGGCGCCTGGGACCGCGGGCGATCCAGTTGCGGGTCAAGGCGGCGGGCGAACGCGAACTGGGGCAAAACCTGCACCCACACATGTTGCGACATTCCTTCGCCAGCCACCTGCTGGAGTCCTCCCAGGACCTGCGGGCGGTGCAGGAACTGCTCGGCCACTCGGATATCAAGACCACCCAGATCTACACCCATCTGGATTTCCAGCACCTGGCAACCGTCTACGACAGCGCCCACCCACGGGCCAAACGCATTAAAGGCGACGATTCATGACTCTCCAACTGATCACTTTCGACCTCGATGACACTCTGTGGGACACCGCCCCGGTGATCGTCAGCGCCGAAGCCGTATTGCGCGAATGGCTGACTGAACATGCGCCCAACCTTGGGGCGGTCCCGGTGGAGCATTTGTGGGCCATTCGCGAACGCATCCTGAGCATCGAGCCAAACCTCAAGCACCGTATCAGTGCCCTGCGCCGACGCGTGTTGTTTCACGCATTGGAAGAAGCCGGATACGCTCACGCCGAAGCGTCGGACCTGGCCGATCAGAGCTTCGAAGTGTTCCTGCATGCCCGGCATCAGCTGGAAATCTTCCCGGAGGTGCAACCCACCCTCCAGGCACTGGCCAACCATTACACCCTTGGCGTGGTCACCAACGGCAACGCCGACGTGCGCCGGCTGGGGCTGGCGGACTACTTCAAGTTTGCGTTGTGCGCCGAAGACATCGGCGTCGCCAAACCCGATGCGCGCCTGTTCCATGAAGCGCTGCAGCGCGGTGGTGCAACCGCCGAGACGGCGGTGCATATCGGTGATCATCCGGGCGATGACATTGCCGGCGCCCAGCAAGCGGGGCTGCGGGCGATCTGGTTCAACCCGGCGGGCAAGGTCTGGGAGGCCGAGCGTTTGCCGGATGCCGAGATTCGCAGCCTGACCGAGTTGCCAGCGTTGTTGGCGCGGTGGAATGCCGGCGCCACATCGAACCTGTAGGAGCCGGCTTGCTGGCGATGACGACAGGTCAGTCAATATCGTTGTTGAATGATAAAACGCAATCGCCAGCAAGCCGGCTCCTACAGAGATCGTCTCAAGCCTGAGGGTTTTATTTCAGGCATGAAAAAGCCCGCAGCGACGGCGGGCTTTTTCAACAAGCGCTTAGCTGCCTTAGATAGGCCGGCTGCCGTACTTGTTGTCTGGCTTCTTGGGAGGATCGGCGACCACATTGGCCTCCACTTCCTGCACCTTGCCACCACGAGCCAGGAACTCCTCCATGGCCTTGGCCAGGGCGTCACGTTCCTTGTTCTTGGCTTCGACACTCGGCAGCTCATCGACCGATACCGCTGCCTTGGCTTTGCCTTTGGCGGTCGGAACGGGGGCATCACCGCCGTCGTCTTCAGCGACGTCTTCCGCCGCTGCTTCCAGACCTTCTTCGGTTTCGTCGTCGTCGCCTACTTCGAGGTCGTCGTTTTCCAGATCATCGTCGCTCATGTTCTACCTCATGACTTGCGAAAAGCAGATTAGTTATAGCCCAGCTTTGCCCTCTGTCGAAGGCTGCTGGAAAAAAATCAACAGCCGCTGCTGACCAGCGGTTATGCCCCTTCACCGTGCAAGGTGGCGAGGACTTTACGGGCACCGCCATGATCACGGTGCTCGCCCAGGTAAACGCCTTGCCAGGTCCCTAACGCCAGTCGGCCCGCCGAAATCGGCAAACTGAGCTGACAGCCAAGCACACTGGCCTTGAAGTGCGCCGGGAGGTCGTCCAGGCCTTCGTCGTTATGCTCATAGCCGTCTGTTCCTTGTGGGATCAGACGATTGAAAAATCGTTCGAAGTCGCGACGTACCGCCGGATCGGCGTTCTCGTTGATGGTCAACGACGCCGAGGTATGCTGTATCCACAAATGCAACAGACCGACCCGGCACGCCTTGAGTTCAGGCAGGCCAGCGAGTAACTCGTCCGTTACCAGATGAAAGCCCCGGGGCCTCGCCCGAAGGGTTATCAGAGTCTGTTGCCACATACAGTTCTCCGCACGTCCGGGGCGCATTCTAGCGCGCTCTGGGAAAAAACAAAGGCCCTGATCATCCTTCAATCATGTAAGCCATTGGCGGCACAAAAACACGCGTCGCAAACGTCGCAAAAGCTGTAAGAAAAAACCTTTCAGCCTTTGCTTCAATGACAAACTCCAGACGAAAAAATGCCCGGCAAGCCGGGCAAGATTTTTTCATGCGCGTGCTTACAAGTTGTAGCCGCGTTCGTTGTGAAGCGCCAGATCGATGCCGACCGCTTCTTCTTCCTCGGTGATCCGCAGGCCCATGACGGCGTCCAGGACCTTGAGGATGATGAAGGTGACGATCGCGGTGTAGATCACCGTGAAGCCCACGCCTTTGCACTGAATCCATACTTGTGCGGCGATGTCGGTCACGGTGCCGAAGCCGCCCAGGGACGGTGCAGCGAATACACCGGTCAGGATCGCGCCGAGGATACCGCCGATACCGTGCACGCCGAAGGCGTCCAGGGAGTCGTCATAGCCGAGCTTGCGTTTCAGGGTAGTGGCGCAGAAGAAACACACCACACCCGCTGCCAGGCCGATAACCAGGGCACCCATCGGGCCCACGGTGCCAGCAGCAGGAGTGATCGCAACCAGACCGGCCACGACACCCGAAGCGATACCCAATGCGCTTGGCTTGCCGTGGGTGACCCACTCGGCGAACATCCATCCCAGCGCAGCGGCGGCGGTCGCGATCTGAGTGACCAGCATCGCCATGCCGGCAGTGCCATTGGCCGCCGCAGCGGAACCGGCGTTGAAACCGAACCAGCCGACCCACAGCATCGCCGCGCCCATCAAGGTGTAACCCAGGTTGTGCGGGGCCATCGGCGTGGTCGGGAAACCTTTGCGCTTGCCCAGTACCAGGCAGGCAATCAGACCGGCCACACCGGCGTTGATGTGCACCACGGTGCCGCCAGCGAAGTCCAGCACGCCCCAGTCCCACATCAGGCCGCCGTTGCCGGACCAGACCATGTGCGCGATCGGTGCATACACCAGGGTGAACCAGATGCCCATGAAGATCAGCATCGCGGAGAACTTCATGCGCTCGGCGAAGGCACCGACGATCAGCGCCGGGGTAATGATGGCGAACGTCATCTGGAAGGTGATGAACACCGCCTCAGGGAACAGCGCCGCAGGGCCGGTCAGGCTGGATGGCGTGACACCGGCGAGGAAAGCCTTGCCCATGCCACCGAAGAAGGAGTTGAAGTTGACGACGCCCTGCTCCATGCCAGTGGTGTCGAACGCGATGCTGTAGCCATAAATGACCCACAGGACGCTGATCAGGCCGGTAATGGCGAAGCACTGCATCATCACCGACAGAATGTTTTTGGAGCGCACCATGCCGCCGTAGAACAGCGCGAGGCCGGGAATGGTCATGAACAGCACGAGGGCTGTCGAGGTCAACATCCAGGCGGTGTCGCCGGAGTTGAGGACTGGGGCCGCCACTTCGTCTGCCGCCAAGGCCAGGCTGGGCATTACGAAGGACAACAGGGCTCCTAGCCCTGCGAATTTACGCAGAGTCATTTTGTTTTCTCCTGGGGCGTTGGGTTTGTGGCGGCTTAGATTGCGTCGGTATCGGTTTCGCCGGTACGGATGCGAATCGCCTGTTCCAGATTGACCACGAAGATCTTGCCGTCACCGATCTTGCCGGTGTTGGCCGCCTTGGTTATCGCCTCGATAACCCGGTCGAGATCCTTGTCGTCAATGGCGACATCAATCTTCACCTTTGGCAGGAAATCGACCACGTACTCCGCGCCGCGATACAGCTCGGTGTGACCCTTCTGCCGACCGAAGCCTTTGACTTCAGTAACGGTAATGCCCTGCACGCCGATCTCGGACAACGACTCGCGCACGTCGTCCAACTTGAACGGCTTGATGATGGCAGTGACTAGCTTCATGAAAACTCTCTCCCGAATTTGGTGGACTTGCCCCAGGAAAACAAACCCGTCTCAAGTCTAAGCGCAGTGCCTGGCTTTGTAACGCATCGTCGACCTTACCTGCCCGTTCGACGCCAGCTAACCGCTCCTTGCGAAACACTCCCCGCGTCTCGCCTGGCGCACTGCATTCGTCACAGCGACTGCATCAGTGCATGGGTCACCAGCATCTAAGCAGAAACCTTGCCATCTCCACAAAACACATGCTTTTCAATACGTTGCCGACAGATCGCGACCACTTCGCAACACCATCTACTGCGTTACGCACAACAACGGTGCGATACCGTCCGTCCCCATGCGCGAAAAGCGTGCATCCCTTGCCCGCGAATTTGACTATAGACACTGCGTGATACACTGCCCGTCATTGCTACCAGGACATTCCCCCATGCTCGCGCCCAAAGACTTCCTCGACGCCCTGACAGGCACCGCCTCCCGCCTCTTCAGTGGCGACACTCCACTGCCGAAAAGCGAAATCGAAAGCCAGTTCAAGGCATTGTTGCAGAGCGGATTCAGCAAGCTGGATCTGGTCAGCCGCGAAGAGTTCGATAGCCAGATGGTCGTATTGGCGCGCACCCGGGCACGGTTGGAGGCTCTTGAGGCGAAAGTGGCGGAGCTGGAAGCGAAGATGAGCCCACCAGCGCAAACCGAATAACTGAAGTAACTGATCCTTCCCATGCTCTGCGTGGGAATGCTTCCAGGGACGCTCCGCGTTCCGCCTCTGAAGCGACGCGGAGCGTCGCCGTAATATCCCGTGAAAGTTTGCCCCCCTAACCACTCCACCAATCCCCTCTCCCACGTCTACCCTTGAAAAACCCGCAGGAAGCGGCCTCCGTCACCTCAAGGAACGACCATGTCCCTCTCCATCGTCCACAGCCGCGCCCAGATTGGCGTGGATGCGCCCGCTGTCACTGTTGAAGTCCACCTGGCCAATGGCTTGCCATCGCTGACCATGGTCGGCCTGCCCGAGGCGGCGGTTAAGGAAAGCAAGGACCGAGTGCGCAGTGCGATCATCAATTCGGGGCTGCAGTTTCCGCCGCGGCGCATCACGCTGAACCTGGCCCCAGCGGATTTGCCCAAGGATGGCGGGCGCTTCGATCTGGCGATTGCGCTGGGGATTCTTTCGGCGAGCGTGCAGGTGCCGACGTTGACGCTCGATGATGTGGAGTGCCTGGGGGAGCTGGCATTGTCTGGCGCGGTCCGGGCTGTGCGCGGTGTATTGCCGGCGGCTTTGGCGGCGCGCAAGGCCGGGCGATCGTTGGTGGTACCACGGGCCAATGCCGAGGAAGCGTGCCTGGCTTCGGGCTTGAAAGTGATTGCGGTGGATCATTTGCTGGAGGCTGTCGCGCATTTCAATGGGCATACGCCGATCGAGCCTTACGTCTCCAATGGTTTGCTCTACGCCAGCAAACCCTATCCCGATTTGAATGAAGTGCAGGGACAGCTGGCGGCCAAACGGGCGCTGGTGATTGCTGCTGCAGGCGCTCATAACCTGCTGTTCAGCGGGCCGCCTGGAACCGGAAAAACGCTGTTGGCGAGTCGCCTGCCCGGGCTACTGCCGCCGCTCTCCGAAAGCGAAGCCCTGGAGGTGGCGGCGATTCAATCCGTCACCAGTTGCGTGCCGCTGAGCCATTGGCCGCATCGGCCGTTTCGCCAACCCCACCACTCTGCCTCAGGCCCCGCACTGGTGGGTGGCGGCTCGAAACCGCAGCCGGGCGAGATCACCCTCGCCCACCATGGCGTCCTGTTTCTGGACGAACTTCCGGAGTTTGAACGCCGGGTGCTGGAAGTTTTAAGAGAGCCACTGGAGTCCGGGCATATCGTGATTTCCCGGGCGAAGGATCGCGTGCGGTTTCCAGCACGGTTCCAGTTGGTGGCGGCGATGAATCCGTGCCCCTGTGGATATCTTGGTGAACCCACGGGCCGCTGCTCCTGCACACCGGACATGGTGCAACGTTACCGCAACAAGCTGTCGGGCCCACTGCTGGATCGGATCGACTTGCACCTGACCGTCGCACGGGAGGCCACGGCGCTGAATCCCCCCGTGAAACCGGGGGAGGACAGCGCCAGCGCTGCATTGATAGTGGCCAAGGCACGCGAGCGCCAGCAGAAGCGTCAGGGCTGTGCCAATGCCTTTCTCGATCTACCGGCGCTGCGTAAGCACTGCAAGTTATCCACAGTCGATGAAAACTGGCTGGAAACCGCTTGTGAACGGCTAAACCTTTCCCTGCGTTCAGCGCATCGATTGCTCAAAGTTGCGCGCACGCTGGCGGACCTGGAACAAGCCGATGGAATCGGACGCGAACATTTGGCCGAGGCGCTGCAATATCGGCCGACAACGCTCTAGCCGGCATCACCCTTTGGTTAGATCAACCAACGGCGTCTGCCGCACCTCAGTTTCCCGCCCCGCCTGAATCTCGCTCACCTGCTTCAAGGCCTTATCCACAGCCGCCTTATCCGCCAGCAAGCTGTAGTTGATGCGGAACTGCTTGTGTTCCTTCGGCCCAATGGTCGGCACCAGGTTCAGTGGCCGCTGATAACGGCGGTTGTAGGAAAAACTTGTTCCCGGTTCCAGTCCCGTGACATAGCCCTGGCCTTGGGTGTCGGTGTTTTTCCACAGGGAGAACACGGGCAGTGTCTGAGTGTTGAAGCCGACCGAAACTCCAAGGCTACCGGCCTTGTCATGCAACACGGTCAACGTATCGCCCTGGGCATCGGAATACGGCACCACGTTGTAAACCGTCTCGTCGTAGTCCTTGGTCGGTGCGCGGTAGGTTTGCCAGTCCGACAAATCGCCTTTGGCTTTATCGTTGAACGGTGAGACCTGTTTCACCGGCGCGACGAAGCGGGCGCCCTGTTCCAGGAACGGCGTACTGAAGTTGCTGTGATACAGCGCCTGGTATTCCTTCGGATAGTCACCGTTGTTGGTCAGGGTGTCGTTGAGAGCGAACGTTACGCTGCCGGGCTCGGTGACCAGTTCAGTCGCCACGGAGAAGTCGACTTTCTTGAACGCCTGCTCTTTCAGTTCACCGCGCAAGGTGATGGCGTACGGTGGTTTTTCATCGATGTGCAGGGTGACTGTGCTCGCAGGAATATTCGCGGCCCGACCGTGCAGGGTCAGCAGTTCGCCGTTGTCGACGCCGGGGTGGCCAACCCATTCGTAGCCGCAGCGGGTGACCAGCTCATTGAAACCTTCCAGCCAGCCCAGGCCACCGCGGCCATTAAGTTCGATAAAGGACGGATTGACCACTTCCTTGACCGGCGAATCCCAGCCCATGCGCACACTACCGACCGACGCCTGCAACACGTTCATCCCGCGAGTCGGCACCACGGAGAGTTTCATCTGGCCGTTATCGATGTCGACGATGCTGACGCCCTCTTGCCGACCGCCGTGCAGGGTACGAAGAGTGACGGAGAAGGGTTGGTCGGTTTTCACACCGAGTTGCTGGCTGGTGATCTGCCAGTTTTGCGCAGCTTTATTGCTATCGAGCAGGACGTAATCCCAGGCCATGGCGTGGGAGGCGGACAGCCCGCCAAGGACAACGAGGAGTTTGAGCGAGGTCATGGGGAAGCCTTTCTTGGAGTTGTGCATTTTTTATAGCGCTGATGAAACGATTCAGCAAGCTTAAAAAGCCCACGCTCGAGCCTTCCCAAGTCAATTAATATTGACCTTATGCAACCTCCGCACGCTTACGTTAGTCTCATAAGGTTTAAACCTCCGGCAGACAGGCGGTGATATCATCATGGCATTAAGGCCGCCCGCCAAATGCAGGAGCACGTACAGACACACCTGTCTGTCATTTTTGCGCAACGGATCGTATGGAGTTTGAATGCGCGGGGCACTATTACGCAGCGGTAAGAGCGGGTCATTCACTGCCCTCGGCGAAACAGGTCAACCGGTCTACCGGGCAGCCCTGCAATTGCGCGAAGCCATTCGCCGCAAGAACCCCGAGTTGGTCGATCATCTGGCCATCCCTCAAAGCGATGAACTCGGCAACCGGATCGATTGGTACAGCGCCCTCGACGGCGACGTGATTCCGTGGAGCAGCGCGACCGAAGAAGAACGCGCCCCAGCCCGCCGCCAGCTTGAGGCCTTGAAGACCGCGCTCGAAGAATTGAGCCAGCGTTTCCTGGGTACGGACTCCGCCGAACAGCCGCAAGGCGACAAAGCCGTGTTCGGCAAGCTACTCAAGCGCGTGATTCATTTCCCGGACGAAAACTTCGTTTACCTGGTGCAAGGCAAACCGGTGCTGACCTTCTGGGGTTTCGAGCATGCCGGTACCGGCAATAGCGATCCCCTGCACTGCCTCTATCAGGTCCCACCCGCGTTCACGCTGCCACCCGAGGTCGAACCGCCCGTTGTCGCGCCGGTTATGCCGGTGGTTGCTCGTCCATGGTGGCGTCGCTGGTGGTGGTGGCTGTTGCTGCCGCTATTGCTCTTGCTTTTGTGGCTGTTGCTCGGCCTGCGAGGGTGCGTTCCGATTCCGTTGGTGGCGGTAGATTTGCTGCCAGATAGCGTTGTGCCAGTAGAAAAACAGCTGGAAGAGCCGCCAAAGACCGGCAATGTCACGACGGTCAATGGCGTCCCGGTGACAGGCACCGTTATAGGCTCCAGCACTGGAACCGGCATCGGTACCGCCGTGACCGGAACCCATGACGTAGAGGCGCCGCCAGTCGAAGGCACCGAGGCTGATGCAGCGGCGGCCGACCTGGCCAAAGGCACTGAGGCTGATGCCGCAGCGGCCGACCCAGCCAAAGATCCAGCCAAGGACCCGGCAGCCGAAAACAAAACCGCGACACCCGAAAACACAACCGCGCCGCCGGATGTCACATCGCCCGAGGCAGAAAAACCCGCCGCTGCCAAATCCGGCCCGCCCCTGAGCATCCCGCCAGACGCCGCCGACGGTGCTGCCAAGTTTCTCGATGGCCAGTACAGCGCAGGCGCCGGGATACAGGACCGCAGAACCGGCAAACCGCTGCGTCTGGAGTACCAGCTCAAGGACGGCAAGGGCCAGGTCACCGTGCACCAGGCCGACGGTTCGAAATGCAGCGGGCCGGTGAGCGCTACTATGAAGGGTGGCAGCCTGGCCATCGACAGCCAGGGCCAGGCCGTTTGCGGCGATGGCAGCACTTACGACATGCCCAAGGTCAGCTGCCGCAAAGGGGCGACCACGATCGCGGACTGCACCGGCGGTTACGGAAAAGAACAATTCCCCATGTCCATGCGGCAAGTGGCCGAATAAAGACGGAATAACCCGACATGTTGCCTGAAGTCACTCAATTCGAAGACACCGTCACGCTGGTCAGCGACACCGGCATCCAGTTCATGGATTTCGCCCTGCGCCTGGATCCCCGCAAGGAACCGGCGGGCGAGTTCGCACCGATGATCAGCGGGCTGATCTGTCGCCTGGCGTACAACGAAGAGAAAGACTTCTTTTTCTACGAACCCGAACCGGAAAAGGTCGAAAAAGCCAAACCGGCGTTCAGCGTCGACATGAAAAGCAGCCTCGATTTGCTCGACGGCATCTGGCTGCCGGTCCCGTTTTTCCGCTTCATGCCGCCGCATCGCTTCGACGAAGGTCCGACCAACTGGTCGCGCATGCGCTTGGTGAAATTGGCGACTCCCGACATCGACGGTAATACCCACCGCCTGACGATGGCGTTCGACAGCCGTGTGATGCCCAAGCGTGACGGCACTGCCTATCTGGCGCCGAACGATGAAGACATCAGCTCCGGCGTGTCTTTCAAACTGGCGACCAAGGCTAGCGAAACCCGCTGGTTCCTGGCGCAGCCGTGGGTCAACGAGTGGTTGCTGGAAGTGTTCAATGAGGGCAATGCCCACCGTTCGCGCGCAGAGCTGGACATCGATATCCGCGCCAACCATCACCTGGCGCACTACCTCAACTTGCTCAGCCTGTTGAGCAAACCGTCAGCCGCCCAGGAATCGAAGGCCCGGGCGAAAGTTGAAATCCCCGAGCTGAAAGTGGTCGCCAACGACAGCAATGGCCTGGTCAAACCGATACCGGTGGACCTGGTGCTGGACGTCGGCAACTCCCGCACCTGCGGCATCCTGATCGAAAACCACGGTCAGGCCGGCTCCGGACTGAAGCAGAACTACGTGCTGGAACTGCGTGACCTGATCACCCCCGAACACACCTATAACCTGCCGTTTGAAAGCCGCGTGGAGTTCTCCCAGGCGTACTTCGGCAAGGACCACTGCTCGGTCAAGAGCGGTCGTCACGATGCGTTCCAATGGGCGACGATTGCCCGTGTCGGCAATGAGGCCAGTCGTCTGGCCAGTCGTCGTCGCGGCACCGAAGGCTCCACGGGCCTGTCCAGTCCGAAACGCTATCTGTGGGACGAAAACGCCTATGGCCACGGCTGGCGTTTCAACTGCTCGTACATAAAGACCGACAATGAGCCGTACGCCACCGCCGCGCCGTTCTCGCACCTGATCAACGAAACCGGCGAGGCGCTTTACAGCCTCGAAGAAGACGATCGTCTGCCGGTGTTCATGCCGCGTTACTCACGCAGCTCGCTAATGACCTTCATGCTCGCCGAAGTACTGGCCCAGGCGCTGTCGCAAATCAACAGCCCGGCCCAGCGTTCGCGCCAGGGTCATACCCGCGTGCCGCGCCAGCTCAACAGCATTACCCTGACCGTGCCGCCGGGCATGCCGCAGGCCGAGCGCAGTATCCTCAACGAACGCATGCTGCAAGCCATCGGCCTGGTATGGAAAAGCCTCGGCTGGCATGCCGGCGAGGAAGATCCACATCTGGATCAGGCCGTCAGTCCGCGCACGCCGATCCCGAGTATCCGCGTGGAATGGGACGAAGCGTCCTGCGGCCAGTTGGTGTACCTGTACACCGAGGTCAACGAGAACTTCGCCGGCCACCCGGAAGAGTTTTTTGACACCATCGCCCGGCCGGACAAGGTCGACCGCCAACGCATCACCCTCGCGACCATCGACATCGGCGGTGGCACCACCGACCTGGTGATCACCGACTATCGCCTCGACCGCGCGGGCAATACCGGCAGCGGCAGCAACGTGCACATCGTGCCGGAACAGCGTTTTCGCGATGGTTTCAAAGTGGCCGGCGACGACATCCTGCTGGACGTGATCCAGGACTTCGTCCTGCCGAGTTTCGAAAAAGCCTTGCAGAACGCTGGCGTGAAGGCCCCGAACTCATTGATGTCACGGCTGTGTGGCGATGAATCGGTCAGTGCCCAGGACATGATCCTGCGTCAGCAATTGAACCTCCAGGTGTTCGTCCCGCTGGGCCTGGCGCTGCTCAAGGCGTACGAGCATTACGATCCGCAAGTCCCGCAAGAAGTCATCCCGCAAAGCTACCGCCAATTGCTCGGTGACAATGCCATCAGCCAGACCGTGCTCGACTACGTCAATGTCGCCGTGCGTCGCGATGTCGGCGCCCAGAGCCGTTTCGACCTGTATGACGCACCGATCAGCTTCGACCTGCAAAAGCTCCATGCCGCGTTCCTCAACGACCAGATCAACATCACCAAGATCCTGGGTGCGCTGTGTGAAGTGGTCGCGCATTACCCCTGTGACGTCTTGCTGCTGACCGGCCGCCCTTCACGCCTGCCCGGCATCCAGGCGTTCATTCGCAAGCTGTTGCCGCTGCCACCGGGGCGCATTCTGGCGCTGCAAAACTACCGCACCGGCGGCTGGTATCCGTTTCACAAGAACGGCCGGATCGACGACCCGAAAAGCACCGCCTCGGTCGGCGCCATGCTCTGCCTGTTGTGCGCCAACCACAGCGTGCCGAACTTCTACTTCCGGGCATCGGCGCTCAAGCCATATTCGACGGTCAAGCATATCGGCGTCATCGATCTGAACAACGTGATCAAGGATGCCGACGTGCTGTACCGCGACATCCAGTCCGAAGACTATAAAATCAAGCTACCGGAAATTGGCGTTGGCGACGCCGCCGACACACCGCAGTTGGAAATGCGCGGCGACCTTCGCCTCGGTTTCCGCCAGTTGGCCACCGAACGCTGGGCCGCTTCGCCGTTGTACACCTTGCGGTTCACCAAGGCGGGTCGGGAGAAGTTTTCCCGGGCGACCGGCGAAAATGGCAGCGCCCCGCTGCTCAAGGTGCGGTTCGAGGTCAAACCGGCGGACAAATACACGCGCAAGCAGGATCTGGTCAGCGACCGCCTCTCGGTTCGCGACATCGAATCCAACAGTAACAACGTCAACTTCAACCCGCGCAGCGACCTCGAGCTGGAACTCAACACCATGCTCGACGCCGGCCTGAGCGAGACCAAGTACTGGCTCGACAGTGGAAGTGTGAAACGCAAATGAATGACCTGACCCCCGATCAAACTCAGCTCTCTGCCAGTTGGGCCGCTGTTTATGAAGGCGCCGGTCAGGCGCTGGACTGGATTGAACAGACGCGCGGCAATGCGCCACGCCTGGACAGCGAAGCCGACAACCTGAACATTCGCCTGCACCGCGCCCGCAACCTGGCTCAAAGCCTCGGTCGCGTGGCCTGCACGCCGATGACCATTGGCTTTTTCGGCTTGTCCCAGGCCGGCAAGTCCTACCTGATTTCGGCCCTCGCCGCCGGTCAGAACGGCAAGCTGGAAACCGAGTTCGGCGACCATCGCCTGGACTTCATCAAACACATCAACCCGGTGGGTGGAGGCAAGGAGGCCACCGGCCTGGTCACGCGCTTCAGCCGTCGGGCGACGGAAAGCCAGGACAAGGACTTCCCGGTAGAACTTACGTTGTTCAAGGAAATCGAGCTGGCGAAGATTCTCGCCAACGCCTGGTTCAAGGATTTCGACCTTGAAAGGATTTCCTACGAGATCGACGAAGAGCGCATCCAGCGCGTGCTCAAACCGTTCGAAGGCCGCGAAACCGGGCCGCTGCAAACGGGCGTCAACGCCGACGATCTGGTGTCGCTGTGGGATTACCTGCGCGACAATTTTCGCAACTCGGTGAAGAAGCTTGAGCACCTGTACTGGCCCAAAGCGTTGCAGCTGGCGCCACGGCTGAATTTCCAGGAGCGGGCCGAGCTGTTTTCGATCCTCTGGGGTGAGCAAAGCGAGTTGACACGCGTGTACCAGAAACTGGCCGGCGCGCTGCACAAGCTGGGTCTGCCCGAGACCGTGTTCGCACCGTTGAAGGCCTTGGTGAGTTTCGACAACGACACCTACAGCCAGCGCGACAGCATCATGAACGTCGACATCCTCGAACGCTTCGGCAGCCCGCTGGACTTGCCGATCGAGGTTCGGCCGCTGGTTGGCGATCGCCTGCAAAACAGTCAGGCAATTGCGGTCGCGCAACTGGCGGCACTGACCGCCGAAATGACCTTCCGCCTGATCGAGGCGCCGGTAGATGACATCGTCAATCAGGTCGACCTGCTGGATTTCCCCGGTTATCGCGGGCGCCAGAAACTGCACGAGATCGCCGATTCCAACGACCCGCAATCCAGCGCCAAGGACAATTCCGTTTCCCAGCTGATCCTGCGCGGCAAGGTCGCCTACCTGTTCGAACGCTACACCGACAACCAGGAAATGAACGCACTGGTGGTCTGCACCAGTTCGACCAAGCAGAGCGACGTCAACGACGTGGGCCCGGTGCTGACCCGCTGGATCGAAAAAACCCAGGGCGCCGACTCGGTTGCTCGCAGCAAGCGCGATACCGGCCTGATCTGGGCGCTGACCATGCTCGACCTGCGCATTACCAACTCCCTGAGCCTGACACCCGATCAGTACGACGAGAGCTGGAACGGCATGGTCAAGCTGACCATGCTGGAGCGTTTCGGCAGCCTGAGCTGGATGAACGACTGGGCCGGCACACCGTTCCAGAACACCTACCTGGTGCGCAAGCCGCGCATGGATGCGGCGTTCATCGGGCAAGACGCGACGGGTGCGGAAACCGGCCTCAATGCCATCTATCAGGAACGTGTCAGCGCGCTGGGCACCAGCTTCGCCAGCAACGCGCTGGTGTGCAAACACATCAAGAACCCGGTTAACGCCTGGACAGAAATGCTGCGCAACGACGACGGTGGCATCAGCCACTTCAGCGGTAGTTTCAAGGGCGTGGCCAATATCGAATTTAAACTGCAGCGTATCCGCGAGCAATTGAGCGAATGCCTCGAAGGCCTGACCACTCACGGCCTGAGCACCTGGTACCACGCTGACGACGACGGCGCCGCGGCCGCCAAGAAAGCCAAGGCGCAAATGATTCTGACGGGCCTGGGCCGTCGCCCCGCGGTACTTGGCGAATTGATCGATCAACTCGACATACCGAGCGAAGAGGTGCGCGACCTGTACCTCAGCGGCGTGTACGAAACCGATGACGAGCCGGCCGTGAACGACGAGCCGGTCACCCCGACACCGAGCCAGAGCCTCTATGGCAACGACGCCGGTTTCAATTTCGATTTCAGCGACGACCCGGGCCATGACGCGCCAGTCAGCAGTAAAACCGCCACCCCGGCGCCCGAACTGCAAAGCAACGAGCACCGTTTCGCCAAAGCGGCGTTCAAGGCCTGGATCGCGCACCTGCGTGAACTGACCACCCGGCAAAGCCTGCTCAACCTGCTGGGGCTGGAAAAGGCCTTGCTGGAAGCGGTGGTCGATGAACTGATCACCGCCGGCTATCGCCAGGACTTGCCGGGGCAACTGAGCCGCGCCGTCCTCAAGCGCGCACAAAGTGGCGCGCGGCGCGATCAACTGGTCGAGCGCCAGGTGCTGGAAGTGCAGCGCGTGCTGCGCGATTTCGTGTCCTGGTTCGGCTACCTGCAGAAACCGGTGAGCGAGCGTCCGAACAGCCGCGCCGGTGCAAAGGAGCCCCTGTTTTCTTTCTACACCGACATTGGCCCGGGACAAGTGCCCGTACTGCCGGCGCAACCGGCGAATCAGGCGCAACGGTACCTGGGCGACTGGCTCTCGGGCCTGGCCTACATCACGCAGGACAATGCCGGCCATGGTGCCGGACGTGAAATCACCCCTGAACAGAACGAACGGCTGGGCCAAGTGCTCACAGCCTTCGCAGCGAGATAAGCAATGCCAATTCGTGTCGACCTGCTCGCGTTAGAGCCCAATGTGCCTGGCCAGGCCCGCCTCACGGTGAAGAAATGGCAGGGTGACGAGCAACAGCTGGAGTTTTCCATTCAGCGCAACCAGGACGGTTTTTACCTTCAGGACCACAAGGCCTGGAGCAACAATCCATTCTGGTTCAAGGTCTCGCGCTTCAACCTCACGGCCAACGGCGAAGCGTTGCAAACCCAGGTCGGACCGGACGTGGTTGACCCACTGCTGGAAGGCGGCGCCAACTCGCAATTCCAGATCGAACTGCGTGAACAGAGCCAAGGCCACGCCGACAAAGGCGTGGTGCGGCCAGGCGTCGGCTTGTTGCCGTCCACGGCCGGCGGCCAGACACGTTCGACTTACGGCGCTGTAGAACTGACGGCGCCCAGCGCACCGGCACCGGCACCGGAGATCCCGGAGATCCCGGATCTGCCTGAACTGACACTGTCCACCGCCGAGCCAGAAATGGAGTTGGAATCGGTACTCACCGACCGCGCCTATACGCCGCCTCCCGCACCGGTTAAGAAAAGCAACAAAGGCCTGATCGGCCTGTTGATTGTGGTGTTGCTGCTGGCGGCGGGCGCCGGATTCTGGTTCTACAAACGCACCCCGGCGCCTGCGGTTGCAGCCACTGCTGCCGCACCTGCCGGCGCCAATGCTCAAGCCTGCACCCTCGAGAGCATGAACAGCCTGCCCGAGTTGACCTTCGTCCAGACCTGCATCAAGGCGGCACCCGACAGTGCCAGGTTGCTGGAGATCATCGACCAGGCCAAGGCCAGTAAACACTGCGGTGTCGCCCAGCGCCTGTACGCCAATCGTGCCCAGGCCGGTGACGTGCTGATCGCCAACGCCTATGCCCGCGAATACGACCCTAAATACCTGAAGGCCAGCGAGTGCTTCCCGGCCGCGGACAACGCCACCGCCGCCTACTGGTATGAAACCATCCTCACCCAGGACCCGAACAATGCCGAAGCCAAGCAGCGTTTCGAGGAGTTGCAGAAGTGATGCGTTCACCCATGAGTCGACTCCTGCTGAGCGCTGCTACCTTGCTCGCGCTGTGCATCAGCCCGCTGTCCCAGGCCGATGACAAACCGCTGATCCAGGCCGGTAAAAAGACCCTGTTCCAACGTGTGCTGACCACACCGGGCTGCAAAATCAGCTCGACGGCGGGCGGTGCCGAAGGTGAAGCACAACCGGTCTTCAGCCGCTTCTATGTGTACGAACGTGCGCAAGCGAACAATGCCGAATGGCTGAAAGTCGGCCCCGACAGTTATGGCAAAACCATTGGCTGGCTGCCTGCCAGCTGCACCACCGACTGGAAGATGCAGCTGACGCTGGCCTTCACCAACCCGGCCAACCGCGACCGGCTGCTGTTCTTCAAGGACCGCGCCACCGTCGAAGGCATCCTTGATGCGCCGGACCCGGTCAGCAAAGTTGCGCCGCTGCGTGCCACGCTGAAAAAGGGCCAGCAGGCACCGGGCGTACTGGCTGAAGAACCTGAATACTTCGTCGACCTGCAAAAGCAGTTTTACCTGCTGCCGGTGCTCAGTGGCGAAGAAGTCATGACCGAAAGCGGTTTTCGCACGCGCCTGCTCAACGTCGCCTCCGTCAGCAAGCCGGATGACAAAAACGCCAAGGGCGGTGCTGCAAACAGCGCTGCCGGCAGCAAGGAAGCCGAAGATAAAAAAGCCAACCAGCTGAAGGAATTCAGTGCGGCCGTGGTATTTGTCATCGACTCGACGATCTCGATGGACCCCTACATCGACCGCACCCGCGAGGCGATCCGCAAGGTTTACCAGAAGATCGAAGCGCAGAACCTCGGCAAGCAGGTCAAGTTCGGCCTGGTGGCTTTCCGCTCCAACACCCAGGCGGTGCCAGGGCTGGAATACACCACCAAGATGTACGCCGACCCTACCAAGGTGAAAGACAGCGCCGACTTTTTCGCGAAGATCAAAGACCTCAAACAGGCCACCGTGTCGAGCAGCAGCTTCGATGAAGACTCGTTTGCCGGCGTCATGGAGAGCATCGACAAGGTCGACTGGAACCAGTTCGGCGCACGCTACGTAGTGCTGATCACCGACGCGGGCGCCATCGAAGGCGACGACAAGCTGTCGAAGACCGGCTTGAGCGCCGCACAGGTGCGTATGGAAGCCGCCAACCCGGGCGTGGCGATTTACACCCTGCACCTGAAAACCCCGGCGGGCGCCAAGGACCATGCCAAGGCCGAGGCGCAATACCAGAACCTGTCGACCTACCCGGGCACCAACACTTCGCTGTACTACCCGGTGAACGCTGGCGATGTGCAGGAATTCGGGCGCAAGGTCGACGCACTGGCCGGGGCGATCACTACACAAGTGAAAGCCGCCTACATGGGCGAAGACGCCATCGGCAGCGCGGCGAACGCCAAGCAGGACCCGGCCGACAAAAAGATGCTCGAAGACGCGGCGCTGATCGGCCACGCCATGCAACTGGCCTATCTCGGCGAGAAGACCAACAGCAAAGCCCCGCCAGTGTTCAAGGCATGGATCACCGACCGCGACCTGATCAAGCAGAACATCCCGACCACCGACGTACGGGTGCTGCTGACCAAGTCGCAGCTCAGCGACTTGAGCGATGTGATGAAGCAGATTCTCGATGCCGCCAACGAAGGCCTGATTTCGCCGACGGACATGTTCAATCGCCTGCGTTCGGTGGCGGCGACCATGGGCGCCGATCCCAATCAGCTCAAGCAGAACAGCAATGCCAAACTGGCGGACATGGGCGTCCTCGGTGAATACCTCGAAGACCTGCCCTATCAAAGTGAAGTGCTGAACCTGGATGAAGAAACCTGGAAGAGCTGGGATGGCCTGGCCCAGGAAAAATTCATCCGCACGCTGAACACCAAACTTCGGCATTACCAGCGTTACAACGCCGATGTCGACCGTTGGGTAGCTTTAGCCAAAGACAGCGATGCGCGGGACAACGTCTACCCCGTGCCGCTGGAAATGATGCCCTGACGAGACGCCGATGCTCGATATCAAGAACCTGCTGGTGCGCCGCGGTGAAGGCGCACAAGCCCATCACGTGCGACTGCCGCACTTGCAGGTCGGCGCCGGGGAAATCCTCGCCATCACCGGCGAGAGCGGCAGTGGCAAAAGCACGTTGCTCGAAGCCATCGGCCTGTTGCTCGCGCCGGTGGAACTCGAGCGCTTCCGGCTGGGCCCGACGCACGCTCAGGATATCGCCCAACTGCTGGCCACTGACGACCAGCCCGCTCTAGCCGCGGTGCGTTCACGGCACTTGGGATTCATTTTGCAGAGCGGCGGCTTGCTGCCGTTCCTGAGCGTGCGCGACAACATCAGCCTGCCGCGCCGTTTACTCGGGATGCCGGTGAAGAGCGATCACATCGACCACGCCGTTGACGTATTGCGCCTGCAAGGGTTGCTGGATAAACAACCCCAGGCCTTGTCGATCGGCGAACGCCAGCGCGTTGCCTGCGTTCGGGCAATTGCCCATGAACCGCTGCTGTTGTTGGCCGACGAGCCGACCGCCGCGCTCGACCCTCACAGTGCCCGGCGATTGTTCGAGTTGCTCCTGAGCCTGGTGTCGAGCATGGGCCTGAGTGCACTCGTGGTATCCCATGACTGGGCCTTGCTGAAAAATTTCGGCCTGCCGCGACTCGGCGCTATCAGCCATCAGGGAGAGACTCAGTTTGAACCGATGGACTGATCGCTTGCGCCTGCTGGGCTCGCTGGCACTGCAAGACCTCTGGCACGACCGCAAGGTCTCGCTGTGTATCGCCGCTTCCCTGATGGCGGTGATCGCGCCGTTGTTGTTGCTGTTCGGGCTCAAACACGGGGTGGTCAGCCAACTGCAGGACGAACTGCTGCGCGACCCGCGCAACCTTGAAGTGAAGATGCTCAGCAACGGTAACTACGACGCAGCCTGGATCGAACGTTTGCGCCTGCGCCCCGAAACCGGTTTTGCCCTCGGCCAGACCCGCTCGCTCAATACCCAGGCGGATCTGCTGATCGGCATGCAACGCTTTGTCGAAGGCGCGGAAATCATCGCCACTGAGCCCGGCGACCCACAGCTGAACCTGGGGTCCCTCAACCCCGTCGGCAATCAGGTGATCCTCAGCGCCAGTGCCGCGCAGCGCTTGCAGGCCAAGGCCGGCGACAACGTGCAGCTGCGCGCCTTACGCCGCCTGGAAGGTGTCAATGAACGCGGCGAAATGACGCTGACGGTACTGGCCGTGCTCGACGGTGCCCGCTTCGGTCGCGCTGCCGGGTTTGTCGCCCCGCCGCTATTACTGGATCTGGAGCGTTTTCGCGACGGTTATCAGGTCAGTGAATTTGGCGTTACCACCGGCAAGCCTCAGGATAATCTACAACCGCTGTATGCCCGCGCCCGCGTGTATGCGCGCGATATCGATCAAGTCGCGCCCCTGGAACACTGGCTAAACGAACAACACATCGAGACGTCGAGCCGACTGGCCGACATCGACAACGTCAAAGCCATCAACCATGTGCTGGGGTTGATCTTCGGTGTGATTGCCATGGCGGCACTGATCGGCTGCGTGGCGTCCATGGTTGGCGCGTTCCTGGCCAACATCGATCGTAAACGCAAAAGCCTGGCGGTCCTGCGCCTGCTGGGTTTCAAGCGCAGGTCCGTCGGCGGCTTCGTGGTCCTGCAAGCGCTGGTGCTGGGTCTGGCCGGCTACGTGGGCGGGCTGGGGTTTTATGCGGTGGGCAGTCATTTGTTCGACTCCCTGCTCGGCAGCAGCCAGACCACCGGAACGTTCGTTTGCCACATTACTGTCTGGCACGGCGTTGCCGCCCTGTTCCTGACCTTCCTGGTCGCCGCCTTGGTGGCCATGATTGGCGCGCTGAGAGCCATCAACATCCAACCTGCGGAGAGTTTGCGTGAGCTATAAACGTTTTGGGTTGCTGTTAACCCTGGGCCTCGGCTACTTGCTCGACGCCTCGGCGGCGGGCTGGGAAGAGAAGTATTACAACCCGATGCCCCAGGCTGGCGACGTCGTGCTGCCAATGCCCTGCGAAGGTTCGATGGTGTTTCGCAAGGTGTTCATTCCGGTCGCAGGTCCCCTGGATGACTACCCTATCAGCATCGGTCAGGACGGCGCAGAATACGGCTATGTCGAACAAACCCGTCCGACCTTCATCGCCGGCAGCTTTACCGGAGCCAAGAACGACAAGTCCCGCTACTACCTGATGGCCAAATACGAGATGAGTCAGTTGCAGTACGCCGCGCTGACCGAAGCAACCTGCCCCACCGCTGCCACCAAGATGCGCCTGCCGCAAACGGCGGTCAGCTGGGTGCAAGCCATCGATGCCGCCGACAAGTACAACCTGTGGCTGCGCAAAAACGCCGCTGGCAAGCTGCCCAAGGAAGACGGCGCCCAAGGCTTCCTGCGCCTGCCAACCGAGGTCGAATGGGAGTTTGCTGCGCGCGGCGGGCTGGAAGTCGGTGCTGCTGAATTCCGCGACACGCACTACCCGATGCCAGAAGGCATCAACGCCTACGAGTGGTTCGCCGGGGCGCAATCGTCCAACGGCAAAGTGCAATTGACCGGTCTGCAAAAGCCCAACCCGCTGGGCCTGCATGACATGCTCGGTAACGTCGACGAAATGATGTTCGAGCCGTTTCGCCTGAACAAGCTCGACCGCCAGCACGGCCAGGCCGGCGGCTATGTCGTGCGTGGCGGAAATTACCTGACCGCGCAGGCCGACCTGCATACGGCAATACGTAGGGAAGAGCCGTATTACAACGCCGAAGGCCAAGTGAAAAACAAGACCACCGGCCTGCGACTGGTGCTGGTCTCCCCGACCCTCACCTCCCGCGAACGGGTCGCCAGCATCGAAAGCAGCTGGAAGAAACTCGGCACCGGCAGCAAGGAATCCGAATCCGCCGACAAAGGCACCGTACAATCGCTGAACAGCCTCGCCTCGGGCGTCGAAGACAAAGCGCTCAAGGAAAAGCTCCAGGCTTTGGAGAACCAGCTGCGTGCCAGCAACCAGCAGCAGGAAGAAACCCGCGACCAGGCGATCCGCGCCAGCCTCAACCTGGGTGCGTTCCTGTGCACCAAGATGCTCGACGACGGCCAGTACGTGGACTTCCTGCAAAAGAACTACAAGCTCAACTGCGAAAGCGCAGACAAAGATGCCAGTTGCGACATGCGTAAAACCAAGCTCGAGGAGCAGAAGGACCGCCTGCACAAACTCAGCCGTTACTACGCCAGCAGCCTGGTGGAATCGGCTACGTTGTACGGCCAGCCACTGCTTGAAACGCAAGTCCCGGTGATGGAGGAAATCATCACCCGCAACAAACAGCTGCAAGACCTGAAACCTTACTTGCGCACCCACTGGGCCAATCAGAAGGCGTTCCTGCAAAAGCAGAAAATCGATACTGAAGCCTGGCTGACCAGTTGCAAAACCGTCTCTCAATAACAACGCGTCAACACCGTTACGTAGGAGTTTCACCATGTCGCGCAGCCTTTGGACTCGCTTCAAGCTACAGATCGCTTTCGTAGTCGCCGGCAGCCTGCTAATGACCGGTTGCGCCAACACCGGCAGCTCCATGCTCGGCGAAGGCGAAGGCGACGGTACCGACCCTCGCCTGACCCAGGGTAACGACGCAGAGTTCTTCAGCAAGTCCGGATACCAGGCCTGCGCTGTCGGCGCCGGTGTCGGCATCCTTGCTTGCGCGCTGTCCAACAGCAACAACAAGACCGTGTGCGTCATCGCCGCCGGTATTACCGCGTGTGGCGTGGCCATGGGCGCCAACTATTACCTGGATCAACGTCGCGCCGAATACGCCGACACCACCACCCGCCTGGCGAAGATGAACAGCGACGTAGAACAAGATACGCAAAAGGTGATCGCCCGCACTGCGACCGCTCAGCAAGTGATCAATGATGATCATGCGCAAATTGCCCAGATCAAAAAGGACATCGCCAACAAGAGAGTCGACAGGAACAGGGCCCAGGCGCAAATCGCAGGGATCGATTCGGACATCGCGCGCCTGCGCAAAGACCTTGCCAACATGCGTACCAAAGTCACCGAGTACCGCAAGGTGGCAGACGCCGAGCGTTCACAAGGCAGCAGCGCCGAGATCAGGCAAGTGGAGATGAACATTCAGAGAATGAACCAGAAAGTCGTCAGCCTGCAGAAGGAAGTCGACGCCCTGTACAGCCAACGCTCCGCAATTACCCTGGGCTAAACACATGACACCAAGACAACTGATGGTCATCACTGCCGTCCTGGCCCTGAGCGGATGCGCGACCCAGCCCGGCGAATGCGATGCGACCAATCGCGACAGCAGCATGCTGACCAAGATGAACTGCGACTACTCCGGTGGTTACAGCGATCAGGTCAAGCAGAAGGAACTGGCCCTGAGCGAGTCCCGACGGCAAAACGCAATGTTCCGTCAGGTGTACGAGAACATTCAGGCGCAGCAGCTCAGCACCAAGGCCGATCTGGCCAGCCAGCAGAAATCCCAGGCGGCGCTGAATCAATCGCTGGCGCAACTGCTGAGCTCGCTCAAGGCCCGGCGTGGCAATGAAGCCCAGGTGCAGAAGCAGATTGCCGACCTCGAGAAGCAGCTCAAGGCTTCGCAAGCGGCGCCACCGACCAAATCAACACCCGCGGCACTGGCGGCCAAGCAGCAAGAGCTGAAAACATTGCAGAAAAAGGTCAACCAGCTGCAGTTCAGCCTCGGCTACGAAGAGTAACTTTTCACCCCGCAAGCATCCCGAGGGATGCCTGCACTTTTTCAGGAATCGTCGTCATGCAGCGGGTCATCAGGGATGCGCAAGCCACATCGGAGGGGATGAGTGCGCTGCAAGCCAAAGTCGCCCTCATCCAGAAACACTTTCCGCCGACCGTCGCCAGTCTGTTTGCCATCCCGCGGATGGGCAGCGGCGACGTGCTGGAATGGTGGACTGAACTGGGTGGCCAACCCACGCCTTATGCCGATCTCAACGAAGACGCGCAACGACGCTTGCTGGAAACCTATGAGGTGCGTCAGACGTCCCTCGCACAGCTGGCGGATGAACTGCAAAAACGCGGTCAACCGACCGAAGCGCAAGACCTGCGCAGCCTGCTCGGCACGCCTGAGCTGGACAAGCTCTACAGCCTCAACGGTGAGCCTTTGGTGGTGCGCTGGAACCAGCGCCCGCCCAAACCGATCGTGCCGCCAGTGATTCCGGTGGCCCCGGTCGTACCGCCGTCGCGGCGTGGCTGGTGGATCGCGGCGGCCTTGCTCGCGCTGCTGTTGCTGCTTCTGGCGCTCTGGCTCTGGTGGTTCCTGCACCGTGAGCCGGTGGTCGTGGTTCCGCCTGTAGCGCCTGTAGCGCCTGTAGCGCCGGTGGTTACGCCGGCTGAGAAACCGCTTGAGAAACCGGTTGAGCCCGCCCCCGCGCCTGTCGTGGAACCGGAACCGAAACCTGTTCCGGCCCCCGAACCCACGCCAGAACCGGTGCCGGAACCCAAGCCGGTCCCACCACCAAAACCGGCACCGGCACCGGCACCCGTACCGGAACCCAAGCCGGCCCCGCCACCCAAGCCGGTTCCACCACCAAAACCGGTAGTGGCTGCCCCGCCACCAGCCCCGCCACCAGCCCCGACGCTGGACAACTTCGCATGCCGCAAAACAGCGCCGAAGTCAGAGGTCCCGCAGTTCGTGGTGGTGCTCGACACCTCGGGTTCGATGGATTTGAACATCAAGGCAGTGAGAGCCGACGAGGACTGGTTCTACGGTCCTGACATCAACAAGCTGCTGGACCCGAACCGCACCATGCGGCTTACCGCCAAACCCAGCCGCATGGACGTCGCCAAGGAGTCGCTGGCCGGCATGATCAACGGGCTGGACCCGAAGATTGATACACGCCTGATCACCTTTGCCGGCTGCGAAAGAACACCGGACCGGGGTTTGTTCAAGTTCGGCGATCGCCCGCGGCTGATCAACGGGATTCGAGGCCTGGTTCCCGACGAAGGCACACCGCTGGCCGACAGCCTGGCCCACGCGGCGAGCACGGTCGACGGGCGCAATAACGATGCCGTGATCGTGATGTTCGTCGACGGCGAAGACGGTTGCGGACAGGATGTTTGCGCGGTATCCCGTCGAATCGCCAGGGAACAACCACGCCTGCGGGTCAACGTGGTGAAAATCGGTGCGGGCGGCCCGTCACGCTGTATCGCTGAAAATACCGGAGGTCGGATTTACAACAGCACCAACGCAGCTGAGTTGGGTAACCTGTTAAAACAGGCGAGCAAGGAAGTATCCAGCAATGCCAAGTGTGACTAGCCTGGCGACGGATCCGCCATTGAGGCTTGCCGGCGATGATTCAGCTCAAGTGCTCGACCGCCGGTAACTCCATGGCCCGAACCTCGCCCAACAGAAAAACGCTGAGGCGGCGCAAACGCTCACCTCCGGGGCGGGTTTTCGGCCAGACCAGGTAATAATTCTCACCGCTGGCGACCGCCGTCGGCCACGGCAAACTCAGGCGTCCCTGCGCAACATCTTCAGCCACCATCAACAAATCGCCCATGGACACGCCATAGCCTCGGGCGGCGGCGATCATCCCCAACTCCAGCGTGTCGAACACCTGGCCGCCCTTGAGTGAGACCTGGTCGGTCAGGCCCATGCGCTCCAGCCAGCTGCGCCAGTCGCGACGGTCGGGCGTTGGGTGTAGCAGTTCGGTGCTGGCCAGTCGTGCGACGTCCCACGGCTGATCGTTCAGAAGATTAGGCGCGCCCACCGGAATCAGTTCCTCTGGAAATAACAAAGTAGCCTCCCAGTCCGGCGGGAAATGCCCGTTGCTGAGGATCACGGCGCAATCGAACGGTTCCTGATTGAAGTCCACCGAGTCGATGTCCATCCAGGCGCTGGTCAGCTGTACTTCATTGCCCGGTTGAAGGTGCCGAAAGCGGCTGAGCCGCGCCAGCAACCAGCGCATGGTCAAGGTCGACGGGGCTTTCATACGCAGGATGTCGTCTTCGGCGCGCAAGGTATTGCAGGCTCGCTCCAGGGCAGAGAAACCGTCGCGAATGCCCGGCAGGATCAACCGCGCCGACTCAGTGAGTTGCAGATTGCGCCCGCTGCGGTGAAACAACCGACAGGCAAAATGCTCTTCGAGCGTACGAATATGCCGACTGACCGCACTTTGGGTAATCGACAACTCTTGCGCAGCCTGGGTAAACGATGTGTGACGCGCCGCTGCTTCAAATGCGCGCAGAGCATATAAAGGAGGAAGACGACGCGACATCAGGAAAGCTCCTACAGCGGTTTTGAATACCCTAGCAGAAAATCTCCAGCATGAGTTTGACTCATGCTACCCATCCTTTTTATCCCTTTGTGCAATCCCCGTAGAGCGCCGAGAATCGACGCTTTCCTGTCTCCTTTGATAATCGAGCGTGATGACCATGCAGCATCCAGCGCGTATTGAACTCTGGGCCATCCTGCGGCTGGCGGGGCCGCTGATCGCCTCGCAGTTGGCGCATATGTTGATGGTACTCACCGACACCTTGATGATGGCGCGACTGAGCCCCGAGGCCCTGGCGGGCGGCGGGCTCGGAGCGGCGACTTACTCGTTCGTGTCGATTTTCTGCATCGGCGTGATCGCGGCGGTCGGCACCCTGGTGGCGATCCGCCAGGGTGCGGGCGACATCCTCGGCGCGACCCGGTTGACCCAGGCCGGGTTATGGCTGGCCTGGTTGATGGCGCTGGTGGCGGGCTTGCTGCTGTGGAACCTCAAGCCGGTACTGCTGCTGTTCGGCCAGACTGAAAGCAACGTCCAGTCGGCCGGTCAGTTTCTGATCTTCCTGCCGTTCGCCCTGCCCGGCTACCTGAGCTTCATGGCCCTGCGCGGCTTCACCAGCGCCATCGGCCGGGCAACGCCGGTCATGGTCATCAGCCTGGGGGGCACCGTCGCCAACTTCCTGCTGAACTACGCGTTGATCACCGGGATGTTCGGTTTGCCGAAACTGGGGCTGATGGGCATTGGCCTGGTCACGGCGATTGTCGCCAACCTGATGGCGCTGGCGCTGGCGTGGCACATTCGCCGGCACCCGGCCTACGATGCCTATCCCCTGCGCCGGGGTCTGTTGCGGCTCAACCGACAGTACCTGAAGGAGCTCTGGCGCCTGGGGCTGCCGATTGGGGGCACCTATGCCGTGGAGGTTGGGCTGTTTGCCTTCGCCGCTTTGTGCATGGGCACCATGGGCAGCACGCAGCTGGGGGCGCACCAGATCGCCCTGCAAATTGTCTCGGTGGCCTTCATGGTGCCCGCGGGGATTTCCTACGCGATCACCATGCGCATCGGTCAGCACTACGGTGCCGGGCAGCTACTGGACGCACGGCTGGCCGGAAGGGTAGGCCTGGCTTTTGGCGCGGTGGCGATGCTGTGCTTTGCGATGGTCTTCTGGCTGTTGCCAAATCAGCTGGTTGGGCTGTTTCTCGATCACAACGACCCGGCGTTTCGCGATGTCATCAACCTGGCGGTGAGCCTGCTGGCAGTGGCGGCATGGTTCGAGCTGTTCGACGGCACGCAAACCATCGCCATGGGCTGCATTCGTGGGCTCAAGGACGCCAAGACCACCTTCCTGGTGGGCCTGGGCTGTTACTGGCTGATCGGCGCCCCGGCAGCCTGGTGGATGGCGTTCCACTTGCACTGGGGGCCAACAGGCGTCTGGTGGGGCTTGGCGCTGGGGCTGGCCTGCGCGGCGGTGGGCCTGACGCTGGCGTTTGAATGGAAGATGAAGCGGATGATTCAGCGGGAGCCGGTATCAGGAGATTTCGACGCCATCCAGGCCGAATGAAACCTTTGTAGGAGCTGGCTTGCCAACGAAAGCGGTGAGTCAGTCGACAACCTTGTTGAATGACCCACCGATTCGCTGGCAAGCCAGCTCCTACAGGTTTTGTGTTCAGACCACGATTTCCAGTGGCGCCTGCTGGCTGCCGTCAAACATCAGGTACTCCACCAGCTCCGCCAACGGCAACGGCTTGCTGATCAGGTACCCCTGCACCTGATCGCAATCGAAACCGCGCAACAGATCCAGTTGCTCCGGCGTCTCCACGCCCTCGGCAACGACTTCCAGGTTGAGGTTGTGCGCCAGGTTGATCATCGCGTGCACCAGTTGACGGTTTTCTTCGCGCTGTTCCATGCCGCCGACAAAGCTCTTGTCGATCTTCAACAACGTGATCGGCAGGCTGTTGAGGTGCACAAAGGATGAAAAGCCGGTACCGAAGTCATCGAGGGAGAAGCGCACACCCAGGCGCCCAAGGGCGTCCATGGTCTGCTTGACCAGGTCGCTGCGGCGCATGACCGCGGTTTCGGTCAGTTCGAATTCCAGCCACTGCGCTTCGACTCCGCGCTCGCTGATCAGCCGACTCAGGGTCGAGAGCAACTGGCTGTCCTGAAACTGTCGGAACGACAGGTTGATCGCCATGTGCAACGGCGGCAAGCCTAGCTCAAGCAACGCCTGCATATCGCGCAATGCCCGGGAAATGACCCAGTAACCCAGCGGCACAATCAAACCGCTCTGCTCGGCCAGGGGCACGAACTCGCTCGGTGGCAGCAAACCGCGCTCGGCATGACGCCAGCGCACCAAGGCTTCGAGGCCGACGATTTGCCCGTCTTCAAGGTTCATTCGCGGCTGGTAATGCAGTTCCAGCTCATCGCGGCGCAAGGCCCGGCGCAGCTCGGTCTCGAGGTCGGCGATACTGCGGGCATTGCGGTTGATGCGTTCGTTGAAAATATGAAATGTGCAGCCCTGGGTGCTTTTCGCTTGCTGCATGGCGATATGCGCGTGCCACATCAACGGGTCGGCGCCCGCCTGCGCTCGTGCATGGGCAATGCCCAGGCTGGAGCCGATCAGCAGGCTTTCGCCGTCGACCCAATAAGGCTCGGCCAACGCTTCGGTAATGCGCTCGGCCATCCATTCGGCGCGCTCAGGAGCGCGGCGGGTGTCGATCAGCAAGGCGAACTCATCGCTGCCCAATCGCGCCAGTTGATCGCCGGCTTCGAGCTGGCCTTTGAGCCGCGCGACCACTTGCAGGATCAGGCGGTCACCGGCCTGGTGGCCGAGGGCATCATTGGCGTAACGAAAGTTATCGAGGTCAAGATGGCCGAGGGCCAGGCCACGACCCTCGTTTTCCGCCAGCCGCGCCGTCAAGAGGGTCTGGAAACCCTGGCGGTTGGCGATGCCGGTCAGCGGATCCTGCTCGGCCAGGCGTTGCAGGGTGTTTTCCAGTAAGCCGCGCTCACGCACATGGCGCAGGCAACGGCGCAACATGCCCGGGTCAAGATGGTCACGCACCAGCCAGTCGCTTACACCGTCGGGCGCGATCATGGGTTCATGCTCGAGCAGCAACACCGTCGGCAGGCAGCAACGGCCCGGCGCCGGCTGGAGAGCCGGGATCGTCAACAACACCGCGCTGCGGTTGTCATCGAACAGACTGCTGACCGACTCCCAGCTCGGCGCACTGATGAGCACGGCCGAGCTCCCCATCGGAGCCAGACACTCGCGCAACAACGCTGCCCACGCTGGCTCTTCGGCCAATAGCAGCAAACGCAAGGGTTCGACAGGCGTAGACAAGCTAGCTCCCTAGACTCTGCAAAGATGTAGGCGACGGCATTATGCCGCGCCGATCCCTGATGACCAATGGACATCCGAGGCCGTTGTATCCGGAATTACGAACATTAGACGCGAATTCGTTGTGCATCCTGCGTGAAAGTAACAAAACCGGCAAATACAGATCGCGCTGTACGTCACAAGTCGGAGAGAGCAGCACAATTCTCTGAGCCTGTTAAAATGCCGGCCCATTTCGTGACTGACTCCTGAATTTACCTATGTCCCGACTCAATCCCCGGCAGCAAGAAGCCGTGAGCTATGTCGGCGGCCCTCTTTTGGTGCTCGCCGGTGCAGGCTCCGGCAAGACCAGCGTAATCACCCGAAAGATTGCCCACTTGATCCAGAACTGCGGCATCCGCGCCCAGTACATCGTTGCCATGACCTTCACCAACAAGGCCGCGCGCGAGATGAAGGAGCGGGTCGGCACCCTGCTGCGCGCCGGTGAAGGCCGCGGCCTGACGGTCTGCACGTTCCACAACCTGGGCCTGAACATCATCCGCAAGGAACACGCGCGGTTGGGCTACAAGCCCGGTTTCTCGATTTTCGACGAGACCGATGTCAAGTCCCTGATGACCGACATCATGCAAAAGGAATACTCGGGCGACGACGGCGTCGACGAGATCAAGAACATGATCGGCGCCTGGAAAAACGACCTGATCCTGCCGGCCCAGGCGCTGGAGAACGCGCGCAATCCCAAGGAACAGACCGCCGCCATTGTCTACACCCACTACCAGCGCACGCTCAAGGCGTTCAACGCGGTGGACTTCGACGACCTGATCCTGCTGCCGGTAAAGCTGTTCGAAGAGCACGCCGACATCCTGGAAAAGTGGCAGAACAAGGTGCGTTACTTGTTGGTGGACGAATACCAGGACACCAACGCCAGCCAGTACCTGCTGGTGAAAATGCTGATCGGCAAGCGCAATCAGTTCACCGTGGTAGGTGACGACGACCAGTCGATCTACGCCTGGCGCGGCGCCCGCCCGGAAAACCTGATGCTGCTCAAGGAAGACTACCCTTCCCTGAAAGTGGTGATGCTGGAGCAGAACTACCGCTCCACCAGCCGCATCCTGCGCTGCGCCAACGTACTGATTTCGAATAACCCCCACGAATTCGAAAAGCAGCTGTGGAGTGAAATGGGCCACGGCGACGAGATCCGCGTGATCCGCTGCCGCAACGAAGACGCCGAAGCCGAGCGCGTGGCGGTGGAAATCCTCAGCCTGCACTTGCGCACCGACCGGCCTTACAGCGATTTCGCGATCCTGTACCGGGGTAACTATCAGGCCAAGTTGATCGAACTGAAGTTGCAGCATCACCAGGTTCCCTATCGCTTGTCCGGCGGCAACAGCTTCTTCGGGCGCCAGGAAGTGAAAGACCTGATGGCCTACTTCCGTCTAATCGTGAACCCGGACGACGACAATGCCTTCCTGCGCGTGATCAACGTGCCGCGCCGCGAGATCGGCTCGACTACGTTGGAGAAACTGGGCAACTACGCCACCGAGCGAAAAATCTCAATGTATGCCGCCACCGACGAAATCGGCCTGGGCGAGCATCTGGACAGCCGCTTCACCGATCGTCTGTCGCGCTTCAAGCGCTTCATGGACAAGGTCCGCGAGCAATGCGCCGGCGAAGACCCGATCTCGGCCCTGCGCAGCATGGTCATGGACATCGACTACGAGAACTGGCTGCGCACCAACAGCTCCAGCGACAAGGCCGCCGACTACCGCATGGGCAACGTGTGGTTCCTTATTGAAGCGTTGAAAAACACGCTCGAGAAGGACGAAGAAGGCGAAATGACCGTCGAGGACGCGATTGGCAAACTGGTGCTGCGCGACATGCTCGAGCGCCAGCAGGAAGAGGAAGACGGTGCCGAAGGCGTGCAGATGATGACCTTGCACGCCTCCAAGGGGCTGGAATTCCCCTACGTATTCATCATGGGCATGGAAGAAGAAATCCTGCCGCACCGCTCCAGTATCGAAGCCGACACCATCGAGGAGGAGCGGCGCCTGGCCTACGTGGGCATTACCCGCGCGCGCCAGACCCTGGCCTTCACTTTTGCCGCCAAGCGCAAGCAATACGGCGAGATCATCGACTGCGCACCGAGCCGCTTCCTCGATGAACTGCCGCCGGACGACCTGGCCTGGGAAGGCAACGACGACACACCGACCGAAGTCAAAGCCGTGCGTGGCAATAGCGCATTGGCGGATATACGCGCGATGTTAAAGCGCTAGAATTGACCACATTTATTTAGACCTTCGGCGCAAAAGGCGCCAAACGAGGACAGCTTCATGGAAGCACTGCACAAGAAAATTCGCGAAGAAGGCATCGTGCTTTCCGATCAGGTCCTGAAAGTCGACGCCTTTCTGAACCACCAGATCGACCCGGCCCTGATGAAGCTGATCGGCGATGAATTCGCCACGCTGTTCAAGGATTCGGGCATCACCAAGATCGTCACCATCGAAGCCTCGGGCATTGCGCCTGCAATCATGACCGGCCTGAACCTGGGTGTGCCGGTGATTTTCGCGCGCAAGCATCAGTCCCTGACCCTGACTGAAAACCTGCTGTCGGCGACCGTCTATTCGTTCACCAAGCAAACCGAAAGCACCGTGGCGATTTCTCCGCGCCACCTGACCAGCAGCGACCGCGTGCTGATCATCGATGACTTCCTGGCTAACGGTAAGGCGTCCCAGGCGCTGATCTCGATCATCAAGCAAGCCGGTGCCACCGTGGCCGGCTTGGGGATCGTGATCGAGAAGGCGTTCCAGGGCGGTCGTGCTGAGCTGGATGCCCAGGGTTATCGTGTTGAGTCGCTGGCGCGCGTGCAATCGCTGGCTGGCGGCGTCGTGACCTTCATCGAGTAAAGCCGCCACACCGCATCTCCCCTGTGGGAGCGGGCTTGCTCGCGAAAGCGGTGGGTCAGTCGACATCAACTTTGACTGACACACCGCTTTCGCGAGCAAGCCCGCTCCCACATTTGTTTTGTGGTGTTAGTTATTGCGCGGTGACCTTCAGGCCGGTTAGCAGCAACCGCTGAAACAGGTCTTCTTTCAAGCCATCCGGGCTGGTCAGTTGCATCCGTTCCAGATGTTCCGGGTACGAAGAAGGCTCCGGCGCATCCAGCGCAGCCTTGCCCAACTCCAGCACTTCGCTGAGTTTGAATTTGCTCTTGAGCCAGTTCAGCGCCCGCAACAGGTCCCGCTCCACGTCGGTGAAATCGCACCCCAGCGGATACTCCGGAAACAACTGCGAATGCAGCGCCTCAATCCCCAGCAACCGCTGTGGTGTGTTGTCGGTAAAACGCGGGTCCAGGTGGAAATCCTTCGGTAACTTGCCGACCTTCTGTGCCTGCTCGATCAAGCCCGGCTGAAAACGCGAGTCGCTGATGTTCAACAGGGCTTCGATCACCGCCGCATCCGTCTTGCCTCGCAGATCGGCAATGCCGTACTCGGTAACCACGATGTCCCGCAGGTGCCTGGGGATGGTGCAATGACCGTACTCCCAGACAATATTGGAACTGACGTCACCCGCCGACTCACGCCAGCTACGCAGCAGCAACACCGAACGCGCACCTTGCAGCGCATGGCCCTGGACAACGAAGTTGTATTGCCCACCCACCCCGCTGACCACGCGCCCATCTTCAAGCTGATCCGCCACACCGGCGCCTAGCAGGGTTACGGTAAACGCGGTGTTGATAAATCGTGCATCGAGCCGCTGCAGGCGTTTGAGCTCTTCCTGCCCGTACAGCTCGTTGATGTAGCTGATGCGGGTCATGTTGAATTCGAGACGCTTGCTCTGCGGCAATTCTCGCAGGCGCTGATAGAAACTGCGCGGGCCGAGGAAGAAGCCGCCGTGCACCGAAATACCGTCGGTTTGCGCCGCTTCGTCGAGGGTTCCGGCATTGGCCTGCCGTTGGGTCGGCACGTCCGGGTAAACCTTGCGCCGCACGATCCCGGCGTCAGCCAGCACCAGCAGGCCGTTGACGAACATTTCGCTGCAACCGTACAAGCCTTTGGCGAACGGTTCGGTGCCACCTTCGCGCTCGATCAACTGCGCCCACGGGTCAAGATTCAGGTCGCTCAGTAAAGCCTTATAGGCGTCGTTGTCAGCCTGACGCGCCAGCAACGCAGCGGTCAGCGCATCGCCCATGGAACCGATGCCGATCTGCAGGGTGCCGCCATCACGCACTAGTGTGCTGGCGTGCAGGCCAATGAAATGATCCTGGAAACCCACCGGCATGTTCGGCGTGGAAAACAGCGTGGTGCTGTCTTTCTCGTCGATCAACAGGTCGAAGGTGTCGATGCCGACTTCAGCGTCACCGGGCATGTAGGGCAAATCGTCGTGCACCTGCCCGACCATCAGGATCGTCTCCCCTTCTGCACGGCGCCTGGCAACCATCGGCAGCAGGTCGAGGGTGATGTCCGGGTTGCAACTCAAGCTCAAGCGATCGGGGTGTTCGGGATGACTGGCCACCAATTGAGCAATCAAGTTCAAACCAGCAGCGTTAATGTCCCGGGCGGCATGGCTGTAGTTGCTGCTGACGTAATCCTGTTGCGCCGTGGCGCTGTTGAGCAGACTGCCGGGCTGCATGAAGAATTGCTGGATGTGAATGTTGCCCGGTAAATCATCGCGACGCAGGTCGGCGAGGAATTCCAGCTCCGGATAATCGCCGAAAACCCGTTCGATAAAGGGTTCAAGGAAGCGCTTTTGCAAGCCATCGCCCAAGGGCGGGCGCCCCAGGCACAACGCGGTGTAAATCGTCAGCCGTCGCTCAGGCAACTGAGCGATTCGTTGATACAGCGCGTTGGCGAAGTTATTCGGTTTACCCAGTCCCAAGGGCAAGCCCATGTGAATATGCGCTGGCAACCTCGCCAACACTTCATCGACCGCTTGCTCGATAGAACACAGCTGTACCATCCGATCCTCCCGTACATTCCATGAATGAGGTTGGACCGAGCTTGCCGGGTCTTTGCTTCGGCCGCCACAAAAAAACATTGTAGGAGCGAGCATGCTCGCGATGGTCGTCAACGATGACGCTGGAAGCCTGATGCCCCGCGGCGTTTTCAGGTTTTTCGCGAGCATGCTCGCTCCTACAGGGGGCAGCGGCATTTAATGAAATTTCAGACACAAAAAAGCCGCTCGCGAGCGGCTTTTTCGCGAAAGAGGCGGACTGGTTACAGGCCGGACATCTCTTTGATGGCGCCCTTGAGGTCGTCGTCGGTGCAGTCGGCGCAGGTGCCTTTTGGCGGCATCGAGTTGATGCCGGTAATGGCTTTGGCCAGGATGCCATCGAGGCCGCCCTGGTGGTCGGCGCGCTCTTTCCAAGCGGCTTTGTCACCGATCTTCGGCGCGCCCAGCAGGCCGGTGCCGTGGCAAGCATTGCAATGCTTGGCAATGACATCTTTAGGTGCCTTGGCACCACCGCCGCCGCCAGCCGCAGCGGCGACTTCCATGCCCTTGCACTCTTGGCCCTGGACACAAACCTGGCCGACTGGCTCAAGGCGCTTGGCGATTTCGTCATTGGTCGCAGCTTGAGCGCTGACAGCCCAGAGGGCCAGTACGGTTGCTGGTGCGGCCAGCATTTTCATAATTAGATTCACGCGTTCACCCTCAATGGTGGCTAGTCACGCCTACGGCCACGGTTCGCAGGCGGGCGCAAGTATAGCGGTAAGCCCGCGACACTGAAACAACCCCAAAGTCGAAGGGGTCTTGTTGCGCAACGGTCAAACGGCTCGAGTGCCTCCGCCGTGCTGGCAGGACGCCTCTTTCCTTAAAAGTTCGCGGGTGTTGCTGCGCTGATTAGTCGCGCCGGCGCATCGAACGGATTACGGAAACGATGCGGCTTGGTACTTTCAAAGTAGTAGCTATCGCCAGCTTCGAGCACAAAAGTTTCAAGCCCAACCACCAGTTCCAGTCGCCCTTCCAGCAAAATCCCGGTTTCCTCGCCCTCATGGGTGAGCATCTCCTCACCGGTATCGGCGCCTGGCGGGTAGATTTCATTGAGGAATGCGATAGCGCGGCTCGGGTGAGCCCGGCCGACCAGTTTCATGGTCACTGCACCATCGGAAATATCGATCAGCTCGTTGGCTTTGTAGACGATCTGAGTCGGTATTTCCTGCAGGATTTCTTCGGAAAAGAACTCGACCATGGACATGGGAATCCCGCCCAACACCTTCCTCAGCGAACTGATCGAGGGGCTGACGCTGTTCTTCTCGATCATCGAAATCGTGCTGTTGGTGACGCCCGCGCGTTTGGCGAGCTCACGCTGGGAAAGACCTTTGAGCTTGCGGATTGATTGCAGTCGTTCACCGACGTCCAAGCTTGCGCCTCCAAGGATTCAGGTTGTTGGAATATTGAGCGTTATCATGGCGACAGCGTTCAGTATTTACAACACCTTGACCTGAATCCTGTTCGGCGAGGCGACTTCCGGTCTGGGCTGCTTTGCCCTAGCTCCCGGAATAGAGCATTGGCACCCGACGCAGGTTGCAGAAGATCTGGTACGGAATCGTGCCGGCGGCGATGGCCACGTCGCTGGCGAGGATGTTTTTGCCCCATAACTCGACGATCGAGCCCAGGCCTGCTCGTGGAATGTCAGTCAGATCGACGCACAGCATGTCCATCGACACCCGGCCGATCAACTGGCTGCGTTGCCCGGCGACCAATACTGGCGTACCGGTCGGCGCCAGCCGCGGATAGCCATCGGCATAACCCATGGCCACCACGCCAACGCGCATCGGCTTCTGGGTAATGAATTTGGCGCCGTAGCCGATCGGCTCTCCAGCGGGCAATTCACGGACGCTGATCACCTTCGACTCAAGGGTCATCACCGGTTGCAGGCGCGAAGCCACGGCGTTGGCTTCCTCGAACGGCGTGGCGCCGTACAGCATGATCCCCGGGCGAACCCAGTCACTGGGAATCTGCGGCCAACCCAGCACCGCCGGGGAATTTCGCAGGCTGACCTCGGCCGACAATCCCTGACGCGCCGCTTCGAAGACCGCGACCTGCTCGACACTGGCCTGGCAGTTCAATTCGTCGGCACGGGCGAAGTGACTCATCAGCACAATCTTCGCCACTTTCCCGCTGGCCAGCAGCCGTTGATAGGCTGCCTGATAGTCCTTCGGATGCAGGCCGACGCGGTGCATGCCCGAGTCGAGCTTGAGCCAGACCGTGATCGGCTTGCTCAATGCAGCTTTCTCGATCGCTTCGAGTTGCCACAGCGAATGCACCACGCACCAGAAATCATGCTCGACGATCAACGGCAGCTCATCGGCCTCGAAAAAACCTTCAAGCAGCAACACCGGCGCGCGAATGCCCGCCGCCCGCAACTCCAGGGCCTCTTCGATGCACGCCACGGCGAACCCGTCCGCCTCGGCTTCCAGCGCCTGGGCACACCGTACCGCGCCATGGCCGTAGGCATCGGCCTTGATCACCGCAAGAGCACGGGCACCCGTGACTTCACGGGCGATCTGGTAATTGTGACGCAGGGCTTGGAGGTCGATCAGGGCACGGGCAGGACGCATGGCGGCAGACTTCTGGTCGGTCGGTTAATAAAAAACCGGCGCTGCGGGCGGCGATAACCGCCAGTAGCACCGGGAGAGGGATCTCGCATTATCGCTTTCGCAGCGCGCCTAGCGTGGACTCACTGGTGAGCCGGCGCTGGATTGACATGTTTTGCAGGCTCCTGACGGTTGCTGCCATACCGGGAGATATCCAGCCCTTCAGCACTGATCTGCGGCTTTTTCTTGGCCATCAGGTCGGCCAGCAAGCGGCCAGAGCCACACGCCATGGTCCAACCGAGGGTACCGTGACCGGTGTTCAGGAACAGGTTCTTGAACGGGGTAGCGCCGACAATCGGCGTGCCGTCCGGCGTGGTCGGACGCAGGCCGGTCCAGAAGCTGGCCTCGGCCAGATTGCCGCCCTGAGGATAAAGGTCGTTGACGATCATCTCCAGGGTTTCGCGCCGACGCGGGTTGAGCGACAGGTCAAAACCGGCGATTTCCGCCATGCCGCCAACGCGGATACGGTTGTCGAAACGGGTGATCGCGACTTTGTAGGTCTCGTCGAGAATGGTCGAAGTCGGGGCCATAGCCGGGTTGGTGATCGGCACGGTCAGGGAGTAACCCTTGAGCGGATACACCGGCGCCTTGATGCCCAGCGGCTTGAGCAATTGCGGCGAGTAGCTGCCGAGTGCCAGCACGTAGCGGTCAGCGGTTTCCAGCTTGCCATCGATCCACACACCGTTGATGCGGTCACCGGCGAAGTCGAGGCTCTGAATGTCCTGGCCAAAGCGGAATTGCACGCCAAGGTTAGTGGCCATCTCTGCCAACTTGGTAGTGAACATCTGGCAGTCGCCAGTCTGGTCATTCGGCAGGCGCAGGGCACCGGCGAGGATGTCCGTCACATTGGCCAGGGCCGGCTCGACGCGGGCAATGCCTTCGCGGTCAAGCAGTTCGAACGGCACGCCGGACTCTTTCAACACGGCGATGTCTTTTGCAGCGCCATCGAGCTGAGCCTGGGTGCGGAACAATTGCGTAGTACCCAGGCTGCGGCCTTCGTAGGCAATACCGGTTTCGGCGCGCAGTTCGTCAAGGCAGTCACGGCTGTACTCGGACAGGCGGACCATGCGCTCCTTGTTCACCGCGTAGCGGCTGGCGGTGCAGTTGCGCAGCATCTGTGCCATCCACAGGTACTGATCGATGTCGGCAGTGGCCTTGATCGCCAGGGGCGCATGGCGCTGCAGCAGCCATTTGATAGCCTTGAGCGGCACACCCGGCGCGGCCCACGGCGAGGCATAGCCCGGCGAGACCTGCCCGGCGTTGGCGAAACTGGTCTCCATGGCAGCAGCCGGCTGCCGGTCCACTACCACCACTTCAAACCCGGCGCGTGCCAGATAATAAGCACTGGTGGTACCGATGACGCCGCTACCCAAGACCATAACGCGCATTTTCATTTCCCTCATCGCGGCTAACCGCTGACGTTTGTTGTTCAAAGCTTCGGATGTGCGCAGTGTAAAAAAGATTTGCCAGTGCTTTTCACTATATAAGCGCCTATATTTGGCGACAATTCTCGGCAAAAACCCTTTTCACGGAGGCGCATCCCCTATGCGTACCAACACTCAAACCAAACGTGAGCTGGACAAGATCGACCGCAATATCCTGCGGATCCTGCAAGCGGATGGGCGCATATCGTTTACCGAGCTTGGGGAAAAGGTCGGGCTCTCGACCACGCCCTGTACCGAGCGGGTGCGGCGCCTGGAGCGCGAAGGGATCATCATGGGCTACAACGCCCGGCTCAATCCGCAGCACCTCAAGGGAAGCCTGCTGGTGTTCGTCGAGATCAGCCTCGACTACAAGTCCGGCGACACCTTCGAAGAATTCCGACGCGCCGTGCTGAAACTGCCCCACGTCCTGGAGTGCCACTTGGTATCAGGCGATTTCGACTACCTGGTAAAGGCGCGGATATCGGAGATGGCCTCGTACCGCAAACTGCTGGGCGACATCCTGCTCAAGCTGCCGCATGTGCGCGAATCAAAGAGCTATATCGTGATGGAAGAGGTGAAGGAGAGTCTGAACCTGCCGATTCCGGATTGACTCGACATGGATCGTTCCCAGGCGGAGCGTGGGAACGATCAAACAAGAACCTGCCGGGTGCTGGCCATGTATTCATGGATCTGCTTCTCGACCCGAGGGTGAATCAGCTCTACCGGCCGCCGCCCATTGGGGCATGGCAGTGTTTTAGTAGTGCCAAACAACCGACAGATCAGCGGCCGTTCGTCATACACCGTGCAGCCGTTCGGCCCCAGATGGACGCAGTTGAGTTCATCCATCGCCGCATCCTGCTCGGCGCGGCTCTTGCGTGGCAGGCGGGACATTTCCTCCGGCGAGGTTGTTACCGGACCACAGCAGTCATGGCAGCCGGGGACGCACTCGAACGAGGGAATCTGCTGGCGCAACGTGCGAATTTTCTGACTGTTGCAGCTCATCCAAACTATTACCGATCTCGAAACAGAGGCAGATTCTGACTTAAAAATCCCCAACCAGACAGCACCGAGCGACCAGTGTTGCCCGCCTTCGAGGTCCGGCTTATGCTCCGTCGAATTTTCCAGACACACCCATCAGGATCACGCACATGAATGGCCGTGCCCAGCAGCCTGCCCCGAATCACCGGCACACCGCCTCCTATTACGCCGCCAGCAGCCTGCCTCAGCCTGACTATCCGGTGCTGTCCGGCGAACAGATGGCTGACGTTTGCGTGGTCGGTGGCGGTTTCTCCGGGTTGAACACAGCACTGGAACTGGCGGAACGCGGCCTGAGCGTGGTGCTGCTGGAAGCCCATAAAATCGGCTGGGGCGCCAGCGGCCGCAATGGCGGGCAGTTGATTCGCGGGGTCGGCCATGGCCTTGATCAGTTTGCCAGCGTGATCGGCGCCGACGGTGTACGTCAGATGAAGCTCATGGGCCTGGAAGCCGTAGAAATCGTCCGACAGCGGGTCGAGCGTTTTCAGATCCCCTGCGACCTGACGTGGGGTTACTGCGACCTGGCCAACAAGCCCCGTGATCTCGAAGGGTTCGCCGAAGACGCCGAAGAATTGCGCAGCCTTGGCTACCGCTACGAAACCCGTCTGCTGCAACCCCATGAAATGCACACCGTGGTGGGCTCCGACCGCTACGTCGGCGGTTTGATCGACATGGGTTCCGGGCATCTGCACCCACTGAACCTGGCGCTGGGCGAAGCCGCCGCCGCCCGGCAACTGGGCGTGAAACTGTTCGAACAGTCGGCCGTCACGCGCATCGACTACGGCCCCGAGGTCAAGGTGCACACCGCCACAGGCTCGGTCCGGGCAAAGACGCTGGTACTGGGTTGCAACGCCTACCTCAATGAGCTCAATCCCGAACTCAGCGGCAAGGTGTTACCCGCCGGCAGCTATATCATCGCCACCGAACCCTTGAGCGAAGAACGGGCCCACGCACTGTTGCCGCAGAACATGGCGGTCTGCGATCAGCGGGTGGCGCTGGATTACTATCGACTCTCCGCGGATCGCCGCCTGCTGTTCGGCGGTGCCTGCCATTACTCAGGGCGGGACCCGAAAGATATCGCCGCCTATATGCGGCCAAAAATGCTGGACGTCTTCCCGCAATTGGCCGACGTGAGGATCGATTATCAGTGGGGCGGGATGATCGGTATCGGCGCCAACCGTCTACCGCAGATCGGGCGACTCAAGGATCAGCCGAATGTGTATTACGCCCAGGCATATTCCGGTCACGGGGTGAACGCCACGCACCTGGCGGGCAAGCTGCTGGCCGAGGCCATTAGCGGGCAGCACAGCGGTGGCTTCGATCTGTTCGCCCAGGTGCCGCACATTACTTTCCCCGGCGGTAAGCATTTGCGCTCGCCGTTGTTGGCGCTGGGGATGTTGTGGCATCGGCTCAAAGAGTTGGTCTGATCGTTTGGTTTCGGCTCACCGGGCCTCTTCGCGGGCAAGCCCGCTCCCACAGGAGCCGCGTCGTACAAAACATCTGTGACCGACGCGGTCCTTGTGGGAGCGGGCTTGCCCGCGAATGGATCGAATGAACACCGCAATGTTCAAACTCTCCAGAAAGGCTTAAGCCCCTCCTCCCGCGCCTGCTCACGCGTCAGCCCGACATCCTTGAGCTGAGCGGGTGTCAATTCCAGTAATGCCTTGCGCGTGTGCAGACGACGCCAGAACCGATCCCAGCGCTTCAGGCCTGATGGCGCGCCGCGCATGTCCGCCTCGCGCGCTCCGTGCTCCTGCCCTGCCGTCAGCTCCTGACTGTGTAACGTCAGCCGCACATCGCTCAAGCCATTCATTTTGATTGCTCCTGTTTACTTGGGTAGCCAGAGCTTTCATGATGCGTGGACGGCGAAAAGCATTACAGATTCAACCAAACTGTATTATCTCCATACAGATTTAACGCTGCAGGTACTGAATCCTGATTTTTTGCTCCATCTGTACCGGTCAATCCCACGACCTCAGACGAGACTGCACCATGACTCTCTACGTCAACCTCGCCGAACTGCTCGGCACGCGAATCGAACAAGGCTTCTATCGCCCCGGTGACCGACTGCCGTCGGTGCGCGCGCTGAGTGTTGAACACGGCGTCAGTCTGAGCACGGTGCAGCAGGCTTATCGCGTGCTGGAAGACAGCGGACTGGCCACACCAAGGCCTAAATCCGGATATTTCGTGCCGGTCAGCCGCGATCTGCCCGAACTTCCAGCGGTCGGTCGCCCGGCTCAGCGGCCGGTAGATATTTCCCAATGGGACCAGGTGCTGGAGCTGATCCGAGCGGTACCGCGCAAGGATGTGGTGCAACTGGGTCGCGGCATGCCGGACATCACAACGCCGACCCTCAAGCCACTGCTGCGCGGCCTGGCGCAGCTCAGCCGCCGACAAGACATGCCCGGCCTGTATTACGACAACATCCACGGCAATCTGGAACTGCGCGAGCAGATCGCCCGGCTGATGCTCGATTCCGGCTGCCAACTGGCCCCCGGCGACCTGGTGGTAACGACTGGCTGCCACGAGGCGCTGTCCACCAGCATTCGTTCGATCTGTGAGCCAGGCGATATCGTGGCCGTGGATTCGCCGAGCTTTCATGGCGCCATGCAAACCCTCAAGGGCCTGGGGATGAAAGCCCTGGAAATCCCCACCGACCCGCTCACCGGGATCAGCCTGGACGCACTGGAACTGGCATTGGAACAGTGGCCGATCAAGGCCATACAGTTGACCCCCAACTGTAACAACCCGCTGGGCTATATCATGCCGGAGTCGCGCAAACGCTCACTGTTGACGCTTGCACAGCGCTTTGACGTGGCGATCATCGAAGACGATGTGTATGGCGAGCTGGCCTACAGCTATCCGCGTCCGCGCACCATCAAATCCTTCGACGAAGACGGTCGTGTCCTGCTGTGCAGTTCGTTTTCCAAGACCCTCGCCCCAGGCCTGCGTATTGGCTGGGTCGCGCCGGGACGCTATCTGGAGCGCGTGCTGCACATGAAATACATCAGCACCGGTTCGACCGCGCCGCAGCCACAGATTGCCATCGCCGAGTTTCTCAAGGCCGGTCATTTCGAACCGCATTTGCGGCGCATGCGCACGCAATACCAGCGCAATCGCGACGCGATGATCGATTGGGTCACGCGGTATTTCCCCGCAGGCACCCGCGCCAGCCGCCCGCAAGGCAGTTTCATGCTGTGGGTCGAATTGCCGGAAGGCTTCGACACCCTGAAACTCAATCGCGCCTTGCACGATCAGGGCGTACAGATTGCCGTCGGCAGCATCTTTTCTGCCTCGGGCAAGTACCGCAATTGCCTGCGCATGAACTACGCTGCCAAACCAACAGCACAGGTTGAAGAAGCTGTGCGCAAGGTCGGCGCCGCTGCCATTCAACTGCTGGCGCAAACCAACGGGCTGACTGACTGACCTTTCTGCGCAAACTAGCGTCCATATACCAACATCTGCCGCCAATCGGAACGGTCCCACGTGAGAATCAGACAGCCCCTGCTAGCTCTGGTGTTACTTGCTTCGTTCCTTGGCGGCTGCGCCAGCCTCGACGTGCAGCGCGAACAAAGCCAGGCGCTGCCAGCGAGCGCTTCGGCATTTGGCCGTTCGGTCCAGGCCCAGGCGGCTCCCTATGAAGGGAAATCCGGGTTTCGCCTGCTATCGGACAGCACCGAAGCCTTCACCGCCCGCGCCGAACTGATCCGCAACGCCCAAGGCAGTCTCGATTTGCAGTACTACATCGTGCATGACGGCGTCAGCACGCGAATGCTGGTGGAGGAATTGCTCAAGGCCGCCGACCGCGGGGTGCGTGTGCGCATCCTGCTCGACGACACCACCAGTGACGGCCAGGACGTCACCATCGCCACGCTTGCAGCGCATCCGCAGATCCAGATTCGAGTGTTCAACCCTTTGCACCTGGGGCGAAGCACCGGCGTAACGCGGACCATGGGCCGCTTGTTCAACTTGTCACAACAACATCGGCGCATGCACAACAAGCTGTGGCTGGCGGACAACAGCATGGCCATCGTCGGCGGGCGTAATCTGGGTGACGAGTATTTCGATGCCGAACCCAATCTGAATTTTACCGACATCGACATCCTCGGCGTCGGCCCGGTCGCGGAGCAGCTCGGGCACAGTTTCGACCAATACTGGAATAGCGCCCTGAGCAAACCGGTCGAACAGTTTCTGTCGAGCAAACCGACCGCACAGGACCTGAAAAATACCCGGACCCGACTGGAAGAATCCCTGGAACAATCACGCAAACAGAACCATGCGCTCTTTCAGCAGTTGAGGAAGTTTGCCACGGACCCGCGCCTGGATACCTGGCGCAAAGAGCTGATCTGGGCCTGGAACCAGGCGTTGTGGGATGCACCGAGCAAAGTGCTTGCGGACGGCGAGCCAGACCCGCACCTGCTGCTGACCACCCAATTGGCGCCCGAACTCGATGGCGTCAGTAAAGAACTGGTGATGATTTCCGCTTATTTCGTGCCCGGTCAGCCGGGCCTGGTGTATCTGACCGGCCGCGCCGATGCCGGCGTGTCGGTGAGGTTGCTGACCAATTCATTGGAGGCCACGGACGTACCGGCGGTGCATGGCGGCTACGCCCCGTATCGCAAAGCGTTGCTGGAGCATGGCGTACAACTCTTCGAACTGCGCCGCCAGCCCGGCGATGAAAGTGGCAGCGGACCGCGCCTGTTTTCCAGCAGGTCCTATGGCGAGTCTGACTCCAGCCTGCACAGCAAGGCGATCATCTTCGACCAACAGAAATCCTTCATCGGTTCATTCAACTTCGATCCGCGCTCGGTACTGTGGAACACCGAAGTCGGCGTGCTCGTGGACAGCCCGGAACTCGCGGCCCGCGTGCGCGCGCTGGCATTGGAAGGCATGGCACCAGCCCTGAGTTATCAGGCACGGCTGGAGAATGGCCACGTGGTATGGGTGACCGAAGACGACGGCAAGATGCACACCCTGACCGAAGAGCCGGCCAGTTGGTGGCGACGATTCAATGCCTGGCTCAGCACTACAGTGGGACTGGAGCGCATGCTTTAAAAGATCCGAGCGTTCGGCAGTCCTGCCACTGAAATGCGATCGCCTGCAGGCGCTGCCGAAAAATTTCGATCTTTTGATCTTATGCTGGCTGTACCGCGCCAAATGCCCCTTGGCGCGAGAGCAGAATCACCAGGCCAAACGCTCCCGCCGCCATCAGCAATGGCAACGCGTGCCCGCTGATCCACTGGCTGCCAGCACCGGCGATCAACGGCCCGAGCAGGCAACCGATGCCCCACAACTGTGCGATGTGGGCATTGGCTCGGACCAGCGCATCGTCGCGATAACGCTCGCCAATCAGGATCAGCGACAAGGTAAACAGCCCGCCAGCACTGGCGCCGAACAGCACCCACAGCGGCCAGATCATCAGAGTGTCGATCAGCAGCGGGATCGCCAGGCTCGACACCAACAGGACTACCGCGCACCAGGTGAACAATGCTCGGCGCGACATCCGGTCCGCCAGCGCGCCGATGGGCAATTGCAGCAAAGCATCCCCCACCACCACCGTGCTGACCATCGCCAGGGCGATTTCCGTGGTGAAGCCCTGGCGCAGGCAATACACCGGCAGTAACGTCAAGATCATCGCTTCGAACGCCGCGAACAGCGACACCGCCCAGGCAATCGCCGGCAGGCCACGGCAGAAAGTCAGCAAATCACCGAAGGTCACGCTGCAGGCCTCGCTACTGGGCGCACCACTGCGGCCCAACAACAGCAACGGTGCCGCCACCAGCAATCCGACGCCAACCCAGAAGCCATAATCGTGCTGGGTGCCCAGGACGCCCAGCAGTATCGGCCCAGCCAATTGGCTCAACGCATAACTACTGCCGTACAGCGCCACCAGCCTCCCGCGCCACTCTTCGACCACCAGTTGGTTGATCCAGCTCTCACCGAGGATGAACACCAGGGTCAGAACCACGCCGATCAACAAGCGCAGCACCAGCCAGATCGGATAGCTGGGCAACAATGCCAGCAGGCCGATGGACACAGCCCCACCCCACAAACACAAGCGCATCAGATTGGCCGTGCCCAGGCGCGCTGCCAGGTGACTGGAAATCTTCGCGCCTAATAAAACACCAATGGCCGGCATCGCGGCCATTACGCCGATGGCAAACGAGCCGTATCCCCAGCTTTCCAGGCGAAACGACACCAGCGGCATGCTGACACCCAGGGCCAGGCCGACACTCAAGACGGACGCCAATACGGCGAAATACGTCGCCCAACGCATGTTCCACGCTCCTGTGGATAATTTTTGTACAGCACAAAACATTGTGGGAGCGAACCTTTGTGGCGAGGGGATTTATCCCCGTTGGGTCGCGAAGCGGCCCCAAAACCTGCAACAGCGGCGTATCGATACACCGCTTGCACTGGCTTTGCGACTGCTTCGCAGCCGAACGGGGATAAATCCCCTCACCACAAAGGCTCGCTCCCACAGGGGATCTGCGTTGAGCCCCGGAATGCACCGGGGCTCGTGTCACATTACAACTTGATCCAGGTCGCCTTCAGCTCGGTGTACTTGTCGAACGCATGCAGCGACTTGTCGCGACCGTTGCCGGACTGCTTGAAGCCACCGAACGGCGCCGTCATGTCGCCACCATCGTACTGGTTGACCCAGACGCTACCGGCACGCAATGCGCGGGCGGTCAGGTGAGCCTTGGAAATGTCGGCAGTCCACACCGCGGCGGCCAGGCCGTAAGGCGTGTCGTTGGCGATGGCGACGGCTTCTTCGGCGCTGTCGAAGGTGATGACCGACAACACTGGCCCGAAGATTTCTTCCTGGGCGATTTTCATCGCGTTGCTTACGCCGTCGAAAATGGTTGGCTCAACGTAGGTGCCCCCCGACTCCTGAAGCGTGCGCTTGCCACCGGCCACCAGTTTGGCGCCGTCGGCATGACCAGACTCGATGTACGACAGCACGGTGTTCATCTGCTGGGTATCGACCAGCGCACCGACATTCGTCGCCGGATCCAGCGGGTTGCCTGGCTTCCAGGTCTTCAGGGCTTCGATCACCAGCGGCAGGAATTTATCCTTGATGGAGCGTTCCACCAGCAGGCGCGAACCAGCGGTGCAGACTTCGCCCTGGTTGAACGCGATGGCGCCCGCAGCAGCTTCGGCGGCTTCTTGCAGGTTCGGTGCATCGGCGAACACGATGTTGGGACTCTTGCCACCGGCTTCGAGCCAGACGCGCTTCATGTTCGACTCGCCGGAGTAGATCAGCAGTTGCTTGGCGATCTTGGTCGAACCGGTGAATACCAGGGTGTCGACATCGTTGTGCAGGGCCAAGGCCTTGCCGACGGTGTGACCGTAACCCGGCAGCACGTTAAGCACACCTTTCGGAATACCGGCTTCGACGGCCAGGGCAGCGATGCGGATGGCAGTCAGCGGGGATTTTTCCGACGGTTTGAGGATCACCGAGTTACCGGTGGACAGCGCCGGGCCGAGTTTCCAGCACGCCATCATCAACGGGAAGTTCCACGGCACGATGGCACCGACAACACCGACTGGCTCGCGAGTGACCAGACCCAGCTGATCGTGCGGGGTTGCCGCCACTTCGTCATAGATCTTGTCGATGGCTTCGCCGCTCCAGCTCAGGGCTTGCGCCGCGCCAGGAACGTCGATGTACAGGGAGTCGCTGATCGGCTTGCCCATGTCCAGGGTTTCAAGCAGGGCCAGCTCTTCGGCGTGCTGTTTCAGCAGGCCGGCGAATCGAATCATGGTGGCTTTGCGCTTGGTTGGCGCCAGGCGCGACCACACACCGGAATTAAAGGTGGCGCGGGCGTTTTCAACAGCGCGCTGGGCATCGGCGGCGTCACAGCTGGCGATCTTGCCCAGCAGGCGGCCATCGACCGGGCTGATGCACTCAAAGGTCTCGGAGGAGACGGCATCGGTGTATTCACCATTGATGTAGGCGCGGCCTTCGATCTTCAGATCGCGAGCGCGTTGCTCCCAGTCGGCACGAGTCAGGGTGGTCATGCGAGTGTCCTCCTCTTGTTGAATACGACACCCGCGTTCTTCGCGGGCGCTGTCAGGAATTCTGCCGGCCAGCCTGCTTACGGCCGAAGGCAACCACCACCCTAAACCAGCGGCAGGTGAAGTTTCAATATATTTGACACAACACCGGCAAACGGCCTTGCGATGTTCATTTTAATAAACATAGACTTTGGCTCTTTCAACCACTCGCGTCGCAATCACGGGGGAATACAACAATGAGCATCCAGAACATCGTCGACTTCAGCCAGGCCACCACTGCCGTCGAACGCTATCGCCCAGACCCGGCGAAAGTCCTCAAGGGCGATCCCGAGCAAGCCGTGTACAACCACTACAACAGCCCTTGCGGTCAGCTGAATGCCGGTGTGTGGGAAGGCGCGGTCGGCCAGTGGTTGGTGAATTTCACGGAGCACGAATACTGCGAAATCGTCCAGGGTGTGTCTGTGCTGCGTGACAACGACGGCAACAGCAAAACCGTACGCGCGGGCGATCGCTTCGTGATCCCGGCCGGCTTCCGCGGCACTTGGGAAGTGCTGGAGCCTTGCCGCAAGATCTATGTGGCGTTTGAACAGAAGGCCTGACTTTTTGCAGGCAACAAAAAAGGCCCGTATCTTGCGATACGGGCCTTTTTCGTAAGTCGGGAAAAATCAATTACTTGATTTTGCCTTCCTTGTAGATCACGTGCTTGCGAACAACCGGATCAAATTTCTTGATCTCGATTTTGTCCGGGGTAGTACGCTTGTTCTTGTCGGTAGTGTAGAAGTGACCAGTACCGGCGCTCGAAATCAAACGAATCAATTCACGCATGATTAGCTCCCTTAGATCTTGCCAGCAGCGCGGATTTCGGCCAGCACGACAGTGATGCCACGCTTGTCGATGATACGCATGCCTTTGGCAGATACGCGCAGACGCACGAAACGTTTCTCTTCTTCAACCCAGAAGCGGTGATGCTGCAGGTTCGGCAGGAAACGACGACGGGTTTTGTTGTTTGCGTGGGAAATGTTATTCCCAGTTACCGGACCCTTACCGGTAACTTGACATACTCTAGACATGCCTCAGCCCTCTAAAACCACATGCCCAACCCGGCATGGGTTGGCCGCTTAATCTCTAGTCATTGTGGCGCCAGGCGCCGCGATTCTTTAGAGGTCTTACCGGCTACACCTACAGTGAAGGAACCGGGCCCCTAGAAAAGAGCGCTGCTTTATACCAGAAAGACTGGAGAGCAACAACATTCGGTGTGCGTTGAATTGATAAAAACCCCATTTTTCAGGCGCCAGACGCCTTGGATCAAGGCTATCGTCGCTTGCGACCGCTCGTCGCAGAGAATCTTCCCGACAGGCCAATCCAGCGCTTTCCAACCAGTGCTCACCCGAATCGATCGCCTATAGTCCCCTGAAAACGAAAAAGGGGATAGTCATTTGCAATCCAGCCCACTAGGGTAAGCCTTTTCCAGACTGCACTTGCAGATGGGCCTTCGATCTGTAAAGGAACCCGACCATGCGCCTCGCTGCCCTACCGCTGTTGCTTGCCCCGCTCCTGCTGGGCCCACAGGCCTACGCCGCCGCCCTGAGCGTCTGCACCGAGGCCAGCCCCGAAGGGTTCGATGTGGTGCAATACAACTCGCTGACCACCACCAACGCCTCGGCCGACGTGCTGATGAACCGCCTGGTAGACTTCGACACGGCCAGCGGCAAAGTGGTCGCCAGCCTCGCAGACAGCTGGGAGGTCACGCCGGATGGCCTGACCTACATCTTCAAGTTGCACCCCCAGGTGAAATTTCATCGCACCGACTACTTCAGCCCCACGCGCGAACTGACTGCCGAGGACGTGAAGTTCAGCTTTGACCGCATGCTCGATCCGGCCAACCCATGGCACAAAGTCGCCCAGAGCGGCTTTCCCCATGCTCAGTCGATGCAATTGCCCGCACTGATCAAGAAGATCGACGCACTTGACCCCCTGACCATTCGTTTCACCCTGGATCACCCGGACTCCACCTTCCTCGCCACCCTGAGCATGGGCTTCGCCTCGATTTACTCGGCCGAGTACGCTGACAAGCTGATGAAAGCCGGCACGCCGGAAAAGCTCAACAGCCAACCGATCGGCACTGGCCCGTTCGTTTTCACGCGTTTCCAGAAGGACGCCACGGTTCGCTACAAAGCCAATGCCGAGTACTTCGGCGGCAAGCCCTCGGTCGACCCGCTGATCTTTGCCATCACCCCTGACGCCAACGTGCGCTTGCAGAAACTACGCCGCAATGAATGCCAGATCGCCCTGTCGCCCAAGCCTCTGGATGTCCAGGCGGCGCTGAAGGAGCCGACGCTGAAAGTCGAAAAGACTGACGCCTTCATGACCGCCTTCGTTGCCATCAACAGTCAACACCCGCCTTTGGACAAACCCGAAGTGCGCCAGGCGATCAACCTCGCCTTCGACAAGGCCAACTACGTCAAGGCCGTGTTCGAAGACACCGCCGAACCTGCCAACGGCCCCTACCCGCCCAACACCTGGAGCTATGCGAAAACATTGCCGGGGTACTCGAATGACATCGAGAAGGCCAAGGCGTTGATGGCCAAGGCCGGGCTCAAGGAGGGTTTCCAGACTACGATCTGGACCCGGCCTTCCGGCAGCCTGCTGAACCCTAACCCGAGTCTCGGCGCCCAAATGCTGCAGTCCGATCTGGCGGAAATCGGCATTCAAGCCGAAATCCGCGTGATCGAATGGGGCGAGCTGATTCGCCGCGCCAAGGCCGGCGAACACGACTTGCTGTTCATGGGCTGGGCGGGTGACAACGGTGACCCCGACAACTTCCTCACGCCGCAGTTTTCCTGCGCAGCCGTCAAGTCCGGCACCAACTTTGCGCGCTATTGCAACCAGGACCTGGACAAGTTGATCAGCGCCGGAAAGACCACCGGTGAGCAAGGCGTGCGCACCAAGCTCTACGAACAGGCACAGACGCAGATCCAGCAACAGGCGTTGTGGCTGCCCCTGGCGCATCCGACCGCCTTCGCCCTGACCAGCAAGAGTGTCGAGGGATACTCGGTCAGCCCGTTTGGGCGACAGGATTACTCGAAGGTCAACATCAAATAGGCCACTTCATCACAAAACACTGTAGGAGCAGGCTTGCTGGCGAATGAGGCCAGCAAGTTCGAAATTTGAGTGTACCGACGCTATCGCCAGCAAGCCGGCTCCTACAGATCGGGGTCACATCCAACCGTATTCGGCCATCGATAGCGGGCTGCCATCGCCAATGATGAAATGGTCGAGCACCCGCACATCGATGAGGTCCAGCGCCTTCTGCAGGCGCTTGGTCAGCATCCGGTCAGCCTGACTGGGGTCAGTATTGCCCGACGGATGGTTGTGACAGAGGATCAGTGCCGCAGCATTGTGAGCCAATGCACGCTTGACCACTTGCCGCGGGTGAACGCTGGTGTTGTCGATCGAGCCGCGAAACAGCACCTCAAACGCCAGGACCTGATGCCTGGAGTCGAGAAACAGGCACCCAAACACCTCGTGGGGCTCATGACGCAGCATCGACTTGAGGTATTCACGCACCGCCTGCGGGTTTTCCAGGGCCGATTTTTCGCGCGCACGCTCGGCCAAGTGGCGCCTGCTCATTTCCTGAGCAGCCTGCAACTGCGCGAATTTCGCCGGACCGAGCCCCAATTGCTTGCTGAACGTTTCCTGGTCGGCCTCCAACAGCAAACGCAGGCTGCCAAATTGATTCAACAGGTGTCGCGCCAGATCGACGGCACTTTTACCCACCACGCCAGTTCGTAAAAATATCGCCAGCAACTCGGCGTCCGAAAGACTTCCCGAGCCCTGTTCAAGCAACCTCTCCCGCGGCCGTTCCGAAGCCGGCCAATCGCGAATACTCATAGCACCTCCCTGTCTGTGGGCGCCGCTGTTCCGTAGCGGTCGCTGTGATATCGTAGCCCATCTTTTTTGCGGGCGATTTCACTCCTGGGGAGGGGGTATCGCAACGCAGTCATCAACGAAAATGAAAGGCAGGCCTATGCAGCGGCTGTATCGGAAACGCATTGTTCTGGGCGTCGGCGGCGGTATCGCTGCCTACAAGAGCGCCGACCTGGTTCGCCGCCTGATCGATCAGGGCGCGGAAGTGCGCGTGGTCATGACCCGTGGCGGCGCTGAATTCATTACTCCGCTGACCATGCAGGCCCTGTCCGGGCATCCAGTGCACCTGGACCTGTTGGACCCGGCGGCCGAAGCGGCGATGGGCCACATTGAGCTGGCCAAATGGGCCGATCTGGTGCTGATCGCACCCGCCACCGCGGATTTGATCGCGCGCCTGGCCCAGGGTATTGCCGATGACCTGCTGACTACGCTGGTGCTGGCCACCGACGCAGTGGTGGCCGTCGCTCCGGCGATGAACCAGGCCATGTGGCGCGACCCGGCCACCCAGGCCAACCTGCAAACTCTCGAAAGCCGTGGCATCAAGGCCTTCGGTCCAGCTTCGGGCAGCCAGGCCTGCGGCGACGTCGGCCTGGGGCGCATGCTCGAAGCGACGGAGCTGGCTCAATGCGCGGCAGACTGCTTCCAGCGCCAGGCACTGACCGGCAAGCACGTGCTGATCACCGCCGGCCCAACCCAGGAAAACATCGACCCGGTGCGCTACATCACCAACCACAGCTCCGGAAAAATGGGCTTTGCCCTGGCCGAAGCGGCGGTTGAAGCCGGCGCCCGCGTAACCCTGATCACGGGCCCGGTGCATCTGCCGACCCCGGACCGTGTTACGCGCATCGACGTAGTCAGCGCCCGCGACATGCTCGCCGCGTGCGAAGCGGCGATTCCTTGCGACCTGTTTATCGCCTCGGCAGCGGTCGCGGACTACCGCCCAGAAGTCGTCGCACCACAGAAACTCAAGAAAGATCCTACGAACGGCGACGGCTTGTTGCTACAAATGGTGCGCAACCCGGACATCCTGGCCAGCATCGCTACACGCCCCGACCGACCATTCAGTGTCGGTTTCGCCGCCGAAACCGAACACCTGCTCGACTACGCTGCCCGCAAGCTGAAAGACAAGAACCTCGATTTGATCGTCGCCAACGACGTCGCCAACCCGAGCATTGGCTTCAACAGCGAAGAAAACGCCTGCAGCGTAATCGACCGTGAACTTCACGCCACACTCTTCGCCCAGACCAGCAAGAGCAAGATTGCTCGCCAGCTGATCACTTTTATCGCCGAACGTCTGAACCAGGTTTAATTTACATGCACGCTTTGCAAGCCAAGATCCTCGACCCCCGCATCGGTACCGAATTCCCGCTGCCACAGTACGCCACGCCAGGTTCCGCCGGCCTCGACCTGCGCGCCATGCTGGAGCAGGACATCGTGATCAAGCCGGGTGAAACGGTACTGATCCCCACTGGCCTGTCGATCTACATCGGCGACCCGAACCTGGCGGCGCTGATCCTGCCGCGCTCCGGCCTGGGCCATAAACACGGCATCGTCCTGGGCAACCTGGTCGGGCTGATTGACTCCGACTACCAGGGACCGCTGATGGTCTCGTGCTGGAACCGTGGCCAGACCGACTTCACCATGGCCGTCGGCGAACGCCTGGCGCAACTGGTGCTGGTGCCGGTGGTGCAGGCGCATTTCGAGATGGTTGAAGAGTTCGTCGAAACCCAGCGTGGTACCGGCGGCTTCGGTCATTCCGGCAGCCACTGATACGTTCTCTATACGCCTGAATCAATGGATTGAACGGCCCAAAAGCCGCTCGCGTTGCTGGCATGGCCTTTTCGCACCACGAACTCTGCGCGAAAAACGCCGTCATACCTTTCAGTTTAAACCTGTCGACGACTTTTTCGCAGGCCGGGTCCAGCCACTTTCAAGATGGAGCATTTCCCCAGATGAGCACCCCTGTACGCGTTGCACCCAAGTTCCCCGACAGTATTTTCCGTGCCTATGACATACGCGGCACCGTCCCGGAATTTCTCAACGCCGAAACGGCTTACTGGCTCGGTCGCGCCATTGGCGCCCAGAGCCTGGCCCAGGATGAACCGAATGTATCCGTTGGCCGTGACGGGCGCCTGTCCGGCCCCGAGCTGGTTGAACAGCTGATTCAAGGTCTGGCCGACAGCGGTTGCCACGTCAGCGACGTCGGCCTGGTGCCAACGCCCGCGCTGTACTACGCCGCCAACGTGCTGGCCGGCAAATCCGGGGTGATGCTCACTGGCAGCCACAACCCAGCGAACTACAACGGCTTCAAGATCGTCATTGCCGGCGATACCCTGGCCAATGAACAGATCCAGGCCCTGCATGACCGCCTCAAGACCAACAACCTGAGCAGCGGCAAGGGCAGCATAACCCGGGTCGAGATCCTTGATCGCTACACCACCGAAATCGTCCAGGACATCAAACTGGCCCGCCGCCTGAAAGTCGTGGTGGACTGCGGCAACGGTGCCGCCGGCGTCATCGCCCCGCAATTGATCGAAGCGTTGAACTGCGAAGTCATCCCGCTGTTCTGCGAGGTCGATGGCAACTTCCCCAACCATCACCCGGACCCGGGCAAGCCTGAAAACCTCGTCGACCTGATCGCCAAGGTCAAGGAAACCAATGCCGATATCGGCCTGGCTTTCGACGGCGACGGCGACCGCGTCGGCGTGGTGACCAACACTGGCAGCATTGTTTTCCCGGATCGCCTGTTGATGCTGTTCGCCCGTGACGTGGTGGCGCGCAATCCGAACGCCGAAATCATCTTCGACGTTAAATGCACTCGCCGCTTGATCCCCCTGATCAAGGAGTACGGTGGTCGTCCACTCATGTGGAAAACCGGTCATTCGTTGATCAAGAAGAAAATGAAACAATCCGGCGCCCTGTTGGCCGGCGAAATGAGCGGGCATATCTTCTTCAAGGAGCGCTGGTTCGGTTTCGACGACGGCATTTACAGCGCCGCGCGGTTGCTGGAGATCCTCAGCAAGGAGAAATCTACGGCCGAAGAGTTGTTCGCGACCTTCCCGAACGATATTTCTACGCCGGAAATCAATATCCATGTGACCGAAGAGAGCAAATTCAGCATCATTGATGCATTGCACGACGCGAAGTGGGGCGAAGGCGCCGACCTGACCACCATTGACGGCGTGCGAGTCGACTATGCCAAAGGCTGGGGCCTGGTTCGCGCTTCCAACACCACACCGGTGCTGGTCCTGCGCTTCGAGGCCGATGACGAGGCAGAACTTTCGCGCATCAAGGACGTTTTCCACGTCCAGTTGAAGCGTGTTGCACCTGATCTCCAACTACCGTTCTGATTCACCCGGAGCCCTGAATGACCCTCGAACGCGAAGCCGCCGCCAACACCGCCAAGGTCCTGTCCGAAGCGCTGCCTTACATTCGCCGCTATGTCGGCAAGACACTGGTGATCAAATACGGCGGCAACGCGATGGAAAGCGAGGAGCTGAAAACCGGCTTCGCCCGCGACATCGTGTTGATGAAGGCCGTGGGCATCAACCCGGTCGTGGTTCACGGCGGCGGCCCGCAAATCGGCGATCTGCTCAAGCGCCTGTCGATCGAGAGCCACTTCGTCGACGGCATGCGCGTTACCGATGCCGCTACCATGGACGTGGTCGAGATGGTCCTCGGTGGCCAGGTCAACAAGGACATCGTCAACCTGATCAACCGTCATGGCGGCAGCGCCATTGGCCTGACCGGCAAAGACGCCGGGCTGATTCGTGCGAAAAAACTGACCGTCACCCGCCAGACTCCGGAGATGACCCAACCGGAAATCATCGACATTGGCCAGGTGGGCGAAGTGGTCGGGATCAACACCGAGTTGCTGAACCTGCTGGTCAAAGGCAACTTCATCCCGGTGATCGCGCCAATCGGCGTCGGCGAGAACGGCGAGTCGTACAACATCAATGCTGACCTGGTGGCCGGCAAGGTCGCCGAAGCGCTGAAAGCCGAGAAGCTGATGCTGCTGACCAACATCGCCGGCCTGATGGACAAGGCGGGAACGGTCCTGACCGGCTTGACCACCCAGCAAGTCGACGACCTGATCGCCGACGGCACCATCTATGGCGGCATGCTGCCAAAGATCCGTTGTGCACTGGAAGCGGTTCAGGGTGGCGTGGGCAGCTCGCTGATCATTGACGGTCGGGTACCGAATGCGATTCTGCTGGAGATCTTCACCGATACCGGCGTGGGCACCCTGATCAGCAATCGCAAGCGTCCGTAAGCGATAGCCACACAAAAAGACCCCTGTAGGAGCGAGCATGCTCGCGATGGACGCCAGAGCAACGCGGGCTACCAGAAAACCCCGCGTTTTCGTTGACGTTCTTCGCGAGCAGGCTCGCTCCCACAGGGTCCGGGTGTTAAACGCCGAATTGGGCGCGGTAGGCTTCCACGGCTGGCAGGTGCTGCTTGAGCTGCGGATCGTCAGCCAGGAACTCGAGCACCTGGTTCAGCGAAACGATGCTGATCACCGGAATACCGAAATCACGCTCCACTTCCTGGATCGCTGACAACTCACCGTTGCCACGCTCCTGACGGTTCAGGGCGATCAGCACGCCGGCCGCCTTGGCGCCCTCCTGGGAGGCGATGATCTGCATCACTTCACGGATCGCGGTGCCAGCGGTGATCACGTCGTCGATGATCAGCACATTGCCGGTCAGCGGCGCGCCGACCAGGCTACCGCCTTCACCATGAGCCTTGGCTTCCTTGCGATTGAAGCACCATGGCAGGTCACGACCGTGATGCTCGGCCAATGCCACTGCAGTGGTCGCCGCCAAAGGGATCCCTTTGTAGGCCGGACCGAACAGAACATCGAAGCCAATGCCGCTTTCGGCAATGGCTGCAGCGTAGAAACGACCCAGCTGCGCCAGGGCCGAACCCGAGTTGAACAGGCCCGCATTGAAGAAGTAAGGACTGGTGCGCCCGGACTTCAGGGTGAACTCACCGAAGCGCAAAACGCCGCGATCGATGGCAAAACGAATGAAATCGCGCTGATACGCTTGCATGAAAAAAACCCCAAATACCACGGATTTAGCTAATTAGGTTGACGCCGTGTATCATACACGCACGCGATTTTTGGGGCCATTTATGCGGATCATCAGTGTGAACGTCAATGGTATTCAGGCTGCAGTCGAGCGAGGTTTGCTCAGTTGGCTGCAGGCACAGAATGCCGACGTCATCTGCCTGCAGGACACCCGTGCCTCCGCCTTTGAACTGGACGATCCAGCCTTCCAACTGGATGGATACTTCCTTTATGCCTGCGACGCCGAAGTTCCCGCCCAAGGCGGCGTGGCTTTGTACTCGCGGTTGCAACCGAAGGCTGTCATCAGCGGTCTCGGTTTCGAGACGGCAGACCGCTACGGGCGCTACCTGCAAGCAGATTTCGACAAAGTTAGTATTGCAACCCTGCTGCTTCCTTCCGGGATGAACGGCGATGAGGACTTGAACCAGAAGTTCAAGCTCATGGACGACTTCGCCAAGTACCTGGACAAGCAGCGGCGCAAACGCCGCGAGTACATTTATTGTGGCTCGCTGTATGTGGCGCAACAGAAGCTGGACATCAAGAACTGGCGTGACAGCCAGCAATCCCCGGGCTTCCTGGCGCCTGAACGCGCCTGGATGGACGAGATTGTCGGCAACATGGGTTACGTCGATGCCCTGCGCGAAGTCAGCCGTGAAGGCGACCAGTACAGCTGGTGGCCGGATAACGAACAGGCCGAAATGCTCAACCTCGGCTGGCGCTTCGATTACCAGATCCTGACCCCGGGCCTGCGCCGCTTCGTACGCAGCGCGCGCCTGCCACGTCAGCCACGGTTCTCGCAACACGCGCCACTGATCGTGGACTACGACTGGACGCTGACCATCTAAGTGTCAGATGCAAAAAAGCCGACAGCGATGTCGGCTTTTTTGTGGGCGATTAGTTTTCTGTGGGAGCGAGCATGCTCGCGAAGGCGAAGTGTCAGTTAATACAAATGTCGCCTGGCACAATGCTTTCGCGAGCAGGCTCGCTCCCACAAAAAGATCTTCGCTGATCGTTATTTGATCAACCGCCACGTGAACGGATACCGATAGGGCACCCCTTCATTGGCTTTCACACCACCGATGATGGTCAGGACCAGCGCCCCGATCGCCACCAGACCAAACAGGAAAAACCCGATAATCACCAGCATCAGCAGCAGGCAAATGGCGGAAGCAATGGCGACCGTGATCTGAAAGTTCAGCGCCTCCTTGCCCTGCGCGTCGATGAACGGGTCCATCTCGCGCTTCATTTGCCACAGTACCAGCGGGCCGATCAGCGTACCGAATGGGATCCAGATCCCCAGCAAGGCGGACAAGTGACAAAACATAGCCCACTGCCGAACCTCTTTGCTCGGGGTGGGAAGTAGCTGCTGCTCGTCACTCATGGCGCCCTCCTTGCCTACAGGTATCCAGATCAGTCGGCCAGTGCAGCCTTTTGCAGATCAAAGATTTCGTTCATGCCTTTTTTCGCCAGTTCCAGCATGGCGTTCAGCTCTTCAGGCTGGAACGGTGCGCCTTCGGCAGTGCCCTGGACTTCGATGAAGCCGCCAGTGCTGGTCATCACCACGTTCAGGTCGGTCTCGGCCGCCGAATCTTCCAGGTAGTCGAGGTCGAGCACAGGTTCGCCTTGATACATGCCCACCGACACCGCGCCGATCATTTGCTTGAGCGGGTCGCCGCCTTTCAGGCCGCCACGCTTCTTGATCACTTTCAAGGCATCGACCAGGGCAACCATGGCGCCGGTGATGGAGGCGGTGCGTGTGCCACCGTCAGCCTGGATCACGTCGCAGTCAACGTACAGGGTGATGTCGCCCAGCTTGGACATGTCCAGCGCAGCGCGCAGGGAACGGCCGATCAGGCGCTGGATTTCCAGGGTACGCCCGCCTTGCTTGCCGCGGCTGGCTTCACGCTGGTTACGCTCGCCGGTGGCGCGCGGCAGCATGCCGTACTCGGCCGTCAACCAGCCCTGGCCCTGGCCCTTGAGGAACCGAGGCACGCCGTTTTCGACGCTGACGGTGCAGATGACCTTGGTATCACCGAACTCGACCAGTACGGATCCCTCGGCGTGTTTGGTGTAGTTGCGGGTAATGCGGATCGAGCGGAGCTGATCGGCAGCGCGACCACTTGGACGTTTCATAAGGGATACCTGTACGGGGACGGAAAACTGCGGAGCATTATAGAGCCGCCAGCCACGACTGGGCACTTCTAAAAAAATCCTCGGACGAGCGAAGGCTCTGCACAGCCCGCTGCCGACGACCTGCAGGCCTTTGTCACACCGTGTGTTTGGGCGCATCCACGCCACTGCGCTACAATCCTGCGCCTTTGCTGCCAGTCGGCTTAAATTCATTGATATCGGATTGCCGGAACGTCAGTTGCGCGCCGATCTGCATTGCGAGGTACCTCCATGGTGCACAGCATGACCGCCTTCGCCCGCGTCGAGAAAGCCGGGGGCCAGGGTACCCTGAGCTGGGAGCTGCGTTCGGTCAACAGCCGCTACCTGGAACCCCACTTGCGCCTGCCTGAGTCCTTCCGCGACCTCGAAGGCGCCGTACGCGAAGCGCTGCGCCAGGCTGTCTCGCGAGGCAAGCTCGAATGCACCCTGCGCTTCACCGAGGAAAGTACCGGTAAACCGCTGCAGGTGGACCAGGCACGCGCAGCACAACTGGTTGCGGCCGCCGAGACCATTGCCAGCCTGATCAAGAATCCGGCTGCGCTCAACCCACTCGAAGTGCTGGCCTGGCCCGGCGTATTGGTGGGCGACGCGACCGACCCGCAAGCGCTGAACGCCGAGGCACTGGCACTGTTCAACCAGGGCCTCAAAGAGCTCAAGGCCGGCCGCGAGCGCGAAGGCGCGGAGCTGGCGCGGCTGATCAACGATCGCCTGACGTCCATTGAAGAAGACGTGGTGACCCTGCGCGAACTGGTTCCGCAGATGCTCGCCACCCAGCGCCAGAAAGTGCTCGACCGCTTTGCCGACATGAAGGCCGAGATGGACCCGCAGCGCCTGGAGCAGGAAATGGTCATGCTCGCGCAAAAAAGCGACGTCGCCGAAGAACTGGATCGCCTGAGCACTCACATCATCGAAGTTCGCCGGGTGCTCAAGTCCGGCGGCGCCGCCGGTCGGCGCCTGGACTTCCTGATGCAGGAACTCAACCGCGAAGCCAACACACTGGGCTCCAAAGCCTTCGACCCGCGCAGCACCCAGGCTGCGGTCAACCTCAAGGTGTTGATCGAGCAGATGCGCGAACAAGTGCAGAATATTGAGTAAGGCAAACCCCATGACCCACAGCACCGGCACCCTCTACATCATTTCCGCGCCTTCGGGCGCCGGCAAGACCAGCCTGGTCAAGGCCTTGATCGACGCCCAGCCGCAGATCCAGGTTTCCGTTTCCCACACCACCCGCGCGATGCGTCCGGGTGAAGTGGACGGCGTGAACTACAACTTTGTCTCGCGCGAAGAGTTCGTGAAGATGATCGAGCACGGCGATTTCCTTGAGCGCGCCGAGGTGTTCGGCAATCTCTACGGCACCTCGCAGAGCCACCTGCAGCAGACGCTGGACGAAGGCCACGACCTGATCCTGGAAATCGACTGGCAAGGCGCCGAGCAGGTGCGCAAGCTGATGCCCCAGGCGCGCTCGATCTTCATCCTGCCGCCGAGCCAGGAAGCCCTGCGCCAGCGCCTGGACAACCGCGGTCAGGACAGCAACGAGATCATCGAAGGCCGCATGCGCGAAGCCGTCAGCGAAATGAGCCACTACGTCGACTACGACTACCTGATCATCAACGACGATTTCGCCCACGCACTGGACGACCTGAAGGCGATTTTCCGCGCCAATCAGCTGCAACAAAAACGCCAGCAGCAACGTTTTGGCAAATTACTGGCTGAATTACTCGGCTAAAGAGCTCTTCCCAAAACAGCTGCAAGGGCTTTACATTGGCACTTGCAGCGCGTTGAAGAGCTTGGTCAAAAAATCAGCGCTTCCCTAATCGCTGGTGATTTTTTAAACTGTTGAGTCCGCTCGCCCATCCGGGCAGCGCGCATATTGCATTTGCTACGAGGAAGACCATGGCCCGCGTAACCGTTGAAGACTGCCTAGAACACGTGGATAACCGCTTTGAGCTGGTCATGCTCTCTACCAAGCGTGCCCGTCAACTGGCCACCGGCGGCAAAGAGCCGAAAGTAGCATGGGAAAACGACAAGCCTACCGTCGTCGCCCTGCGTGAAATCGCTGAAGGCCTGATCGACTACGCAGCTATCGCCGAAGCCGAAATCGTTGAAGATGAACCGCTTTTCGCTGCATTCGAGGACGAGTCCAACGAGGCCGTCTAAGCCTATGCCTGGTCGACGTAGCACGGCGCGGGAACACAGCTTGCGGCAGGAGTCATCATGCCGAGCATAGACGCCCTCGCCGATCGCTTATCGACCTACCTCGGCAAAGACCAGGTCAACCTGGTCCGCCGAGCGTATTTCTACGCCGAACAAGCCCACGACGGCCAACGCCGCCGTAGCGGTGAGGCGTACGTCACGCACCCACTTGCGGTGGCGAATATTCTTGCCGACATGCACATGGACCATCAGAGCCTGATGGCGGCCATGCTGCATGACGTGATCGAAGACACCGGCATTGCCAAGGAAGCGCTGCAAGCGCAATTTGGCGAAACCGTGGCCGAACTGGTCGACGGGGTCAGCAAACTGACCCAGATGAACTTCGAGACCAAGGCCGAAGCCCAGGCTGAAAACTTCCAGAAAATGGCCATGGCCATGGCGCGCGACATTCGCGTGATCCTGGTCAAGCTGGCCGACCGCCTGCACAACATGCGCACGCTGGAAGTGCTGTCCGGCGAAAAGCGCCGGCGCATCGCCAAGGAAACCCTGGAAATCTATGCGCCCATCGCCAACCGGCTGGGCATGCACGCCATCCGCATAGAATTCGAAGACCTCGGCTTCAAGGCCATGCACCCGATGCGTTCCGCGCGAATCTACCAGGCGGTCAAGCGCGCCCGGGGCAACCGCAAGGAAATCGTCAACAAGATCGAAGAATCCCTGAGCCACTGCCTGGCCATCGATGGCATCCAGGGCGAGGTCAGCGGGCGCCAGAAACACCTCTACGGCATTTACAAGAAGATGCGCGGCAAGCGTCGGGCCTTCAACGAGATCATGGATGTATATGCATTCCGGATCATCGTCGACAAGGTCGATACCTGCTACCGCGTGCTGGGTGCTGTTCATAATTTGTACAAACCGTTGCCGGGGCGCTTCAAGGATTACATCGCGATCCCCAAGGCCAACGGCTATCAGTCGCTGCACACCACGCTGTTCGGCATGCACGGTGTTCCGATCGAGATCCAGATCCGCACCCGTGAAATGGAAGAGATGGCCAACAACGGCATCGCCGCCCATTGGCTGTACAAATCCAGCGGCGACGAGCAGCCAAAAGGCACGCACGCACGCGCCCGCCAGTGGGTCAAGGGCGTGCTGGAAATGCAGCAACGGGCCGGCAACTCGCTGGAATTCATCGAAAGCGTGAAGATCGACCTGTTCCCGGACGAGGTCTACGTGTTCACGCCAAAAGGCCGGATCATGGAGCTGCCCAAGGGCTCTACGGCGGTCGACTTCGCCTACGCGGTGCACACCGATGTCGGCAACAGCTGCATTGCCTGCCGGATCAACCGTCGCCTCGCGCCGCTGTCCGAACCGTTGCAAAGCGGTTCCACGGTCGAGATCGTCAGCGCTCCCGGCGCACGGCCGAACCCGGCGTGGCTCAACTTCGTAGTCACCGGCAAGGCGCGCACCCATATTCGCCATGCGCTGAAACTGCAGCGCCGCTCCGAGTCCATCAGCTTGGGCGAACGCCTGCTGAACAAGGTGCTCAACGGCTTCGACAGCTCGCTGGAAAAAATCCCGGCCGAGCGCGTGAAAGCCATGCTTGCCGAGTACCGCCTCGAACTGATCGAAGACTTGCTTGAAGACATCGGCCTGGGCAATCGCATGGCCTACGTTGTCGCCCGACGCCTGCTTGGCGAAGGCGAGCAGTTACCCAGCCCTGAAGGTCCGCTGGCGATCCGCGGCACCGAAGGTCTGGTCCTCAGCTACGCCAAGTGCTGCACACCGATTCCGGGCGACCCGATTGTCGGTCACCTGTCCGCGGGCAAGGGCATGGTCGTGCACCTGGACAACTGCCGCAACATCAGCGAAATCCGCCACAACCCGGAAAAATGCATCCAGCTCTCGTGGGCCAAGGATGTCACCGGCGAATTCAACGTCGAACTGCGCGTTGAGCTGGAACACCAGCGCGGCCTGATCGCCCTGCTGGCCAGCAGCGTCAACGCGGCCGACGGCAACATCGAAAAAATCAGCATGGATGAACGCGATGGTCGCATCAGCGTGGTCCAACTGGTGGTCAGCGTGCACGACCGCGTGCACCTGGCCCGTGTGATCAAGAAACTGCGCGCCCTGACCGGGGTGATCCGCATCACCCGCATGCGCGCGTAGCCACCCATCCATTACAAGGAGTCATTCATGACCAAGACTGTTATCACCAGCGACAAGGCCCCGGCTGCCATCGGTACTTACTCCCAGGCGATCAAGGCTGGCAACACCGTCTACATGTCGGGCCAGATCCCTCTGGACCCAAAAACCATGGAACTGGTCGAAGGCTTCGAAGCCCAGACCGTCCAGGTGTTCGAGAACCTCAAGGCCGTGGCCGAAGCCGCCGGTGGTTCGTTCAAGGACATCGTCAAACTGAACATCTTCCTCACCGACCTGAGCCATTTCGCCAAGGTCAACGAGATCATGGGCAAATACTTCGACCAGCCTTACCCAGCACGCGCCGCCATTGGCGTTGCGGCCCTGCCAAAGGGTTCGCAGGTTGAAATGGATGCCATCCTGGTCATCGAGTAATGCGTCTGGCGCAGCCCATGGCTGCGCCGACCGCTCTGCAGTAAAGAAAGTCTGAAAGGATTCCACCATGCGCAAAGCGCTTGTTCTCTCGCTGCTCGCCCTGTTTTTGGGCGGTTGTGCCAGCAACCCTGCCGACCGTGATATCAGCGGCACCTGGATCAACCAGACGGCGATCGATGCTGCAGCCAAAGGCGGCCCCCTGCGTGAAGCCCTCCAGGCCTATGGTCCGAACCTGGAGTGGGACGTCAACACCAAGGCCAGCCAGGCCCGCTACACCAATGGTTTTGAAAATGTCGAAGGCAAGTTGCTGGGCGAACAGTCCGGCGCCTGGAAAGTCGACTTTTATGGCAGCTCTGCCAGCGAGCTCAAGCGTGACGGCAAGCAACTGAGCCAGGCCGCCAGCGACAACGAACCCGAGCAGGTCTTCGACCGCGCACTGATCCCGGTTCCGGATGGCGCACCGATGGGTGCCAGTTTCGAACGCGCGCTGTACTCGGCGTACATGGGCGGCAGCTGGAAGGTCGTTAGCGGCCCCGGCGAAGGCAATAGCGTGCAGTTCCAGGCCGACGGCCAGGTCATCGGCCTGCCGGAAGCCGATCGTTATGCCCTGTGCCTGGCGGGTGATTGTGCATCGATGAGCGGTGGCAATGACAACATGTGGTTGCAGCTCAACGGACAAGGAAGCCCCTGGATCTTTGCACGCAAAGGCAAGGAACTGGAAATTTTCCAGGCGGTGAATACCGCCCAGGCAGACGAAATGCCCCAGTACACACCGGGCAATCGCAAGTGGCTGCTCGAGAAGCAGTGACCTACGCATGACCAATGTGGGAGCGGGCTTGCTCGCGAAAGCGATGTATCAGTCGACATCAACGTTGAATGATAAATAGCCTTCGCGAGCAAGCCCGCTCCCACATTTGGTTTGTGGTGTCTTGAAGTCAGCAACGCCCTTCAATGATCGCCGCATAACCCTGGCGAAAACTCGGATACTTCGGCGTCCAACCCAACGCCTTCGCCCGCGCATTGCTGCAACGCTTGCTCCCGGTGCGGCGCACAGTGGCGTCCTCCGCCCATTCGGTCACACCCATGTACTCGCGCAACCAGCCCACCACATCCGCAAGCGCGGCGGGTTCGTCATCAACACCTATATATACATCGTCCAGTGCCACGCCACGCCGGTCCGCTTCGAGTAGACAGGCCATCAAGCCGGCGGCGTCATCGGCATGAATTCGATTGGCGTACAGCGGCGGATCGATCGCCACGCGATACCCGCGGCGAACCTGAGTCAGCAACCATTCACGACCCGGGCCGTAGATACCGGTCAAACGCACGATACTGGCCGGGATGCCGCTATTGAGAGCAATCTGCTCCGCTTCAAGCATCACACGCCCTGAATAACCCGCCGCCACGGCTGGCGAAGTCTCATCAATCCACTCGCCCTGCTGCTGGCCGTAGACACTACTACTGGAAACGAACAACAAGCGATTGGGCACCTGACCATAGTCGTCCAGCCACTCCAGCACATGCTGCAAGCCCTGGACATAAGCGGCCCGATAACCCGCTTCATCGTGATCGGTGGCGGCCGCGCAGTACACCACGTAATCCACCGCACCGACCGGCCAGGTTGCCGGGCAGTCCTTGTTGAACAGGTCGCCGGCCACTCCGACAACCCCTTCGGGCAGGCGTGAAACGTCACGGCGCAGGCCATGGACTTCCCACCCGCCAGCCAACAACTGCGTGGCCAGGCGACTGCCGACATCACCGCAACCGGCGATCAAAACAGAGGGTGCGGACATCAGAAAACTCTCCTTGAAAATGGACAAACCAGCGCTGGCAATGGACGAGCGGCTAGCAATGCAGGAAAAAAAGAGACGCTATTACTTCTGTTAACAAGAATTACTTGCAATAATGCGGACCACTTTTGTTCTCGGCCTTACGAGGCCTGGAAGAACATTAACCGTCTTTTTCCTTCAGGTCCGGCCCAGCATGACACGTATTCAACTCTCCGCTTCGCCAACCAAACGACCTCGCGCCTGGAGCGCGGTGGCCGCCCTGCTACTCAGCCTGATGCTGGCGCCAACCGCCGCCTTTGCTGACGCACAAGCCCCCGCCACCCCGACTGCCGCCGTCGCACCTGCCCAGGCCGACCACACCACCCCGGCAGCCACGCCGACCGCGAACAATCCTGCCCAGGCAGTACCGGCAGACGCGATGGGTGAAGACGCTCCCGAAGTCCTCGAGGCCGACAACACCCTGGGCATGGCCCATGACCTGTCGCCGTGGGGCATGTACCAAAACGCCGACATCATCGTGAAAATCGTGATGATCGGCCTGGCCATCGCCTCGATCATCACCTGGACCATCTGGATCGCCAAGGGTCTTGAGTTGATGGGCGCCAAGCGTCGTCTGCGCGGTGAAATCGCCCAGCTGAAAAAGTCCGCCTCCCTCAAGGAAGCCAGCGCCACTGCGGCGAAGGCAGGCACCCTGGCCAACCTGCTGGTCCATGATGCCCTCGAAGAGATGCGCCTGTCGGTCAACAGCCGTGAAAAAGAAGGCATCAAGGAGCGCGTCAGCTTCCGTCTTGAGCGCCTGGTAGCGGCTTGCGGTCGCAACATGAGCAGCGGCACCGGCGTGCTTGCCACCATCGGTTCCACTGCGCCGTTCGTCGGCCTGTTCGGTACCGTATGGGGCATCATGAACAGCTTCATCGGCATCGCCAAGACCCAGACCACCAACCTCGCCGTCGTCGCCCCCGGCATCGCCGAAGCCCTCTTGGCCACGGCTCTGGGCCTGGTGGCAGCGATCCCTGCGGTGGTGATCTACAACGTGTTCGCCCGCTCCATCGCCGGTTACAAAGCGCAGGTCTCCGACGCGTCGGCAGAGGTCCTGCTGCTGGTCAGCCGCGACCTCGACCACCAGCCTGAGCGCAGCTCACATCCGCACATGGTGAAAGTGGGGTAATCGGCCATGGGCCTGCATTTGAAAGAAGGGGCAGACGACGATCTGTCCGAAAACCACGAAATCAACGTCACGCCGTTCATCGACGTGATGTTGGTGCTGCTGATCATCTTCATGGTGGCGGCCCCGCTGGCTACCGTAGACATCAAGGTCGACCTGCCCGCGTCCACCGCCAAGCCCGCGCCACGGCCGGAGAAACCGGTGTTCCTCAGCGTCAAGGCTGACCAGCGCCTGTTCCTCGGCGAAGACGAAGTGAAGGCCGAAGCACTTGGCGCCACGCTCGACGCCAGGACCCAGGGCAAGAAAGACACAACGATCTTCTTCCAGGCCGATAAAGGTGTGGATTACGGCGACCTGATGAGCGTGATGGACAATCTGCGCGCCGCCGGTTACCTGAAGGTGGGCCTGGTCGGACTCGAGACGGCAGCCAAGAAATGATCAATACGCGCCATAAGCTGACGCGTTACAGCGGTAGCCTGGCCATCGTGCTGGGCGTTCACGCGCTGGCCATCGCGCTGGCCGTGAACTGGACTGCCCACCCACCCATCGAATTGCCACCTCAGGCAATGATGGTCGAACTGGCACCGCTTCCCGCCCCGCCACCGCCTGCACCGCCGAAGGTCGTCACGCCACCGCAGCCGCCCACTCCGGTTGAAGAACTGCCGATACCCAAGCTTGCCGAAGCGCCGAAGGCCGAGATTGCCGTGCCCAAGCCGGTAAAACCCAAGCCGAAGCCTCAGCCGCCCAAACCGGTAGAGAAGAAGCCTGATCCGCCAAAGGAAAAGCCGTCGGAAGAGAAACCCGCCGACACGCAGCCGACCCAGGCGCCGACGGAGAAGTCCGCCCAGCCCGCACCAGGCCCTTCAGCGGCTCAAGTCGCGGCCAAGGCGAGTTGGCAAGGCGCATTGCTGGCGCACCTGCAAAAGTACAAGAAGTACCCCGCCAGTGCACAGGCACGGGGCAAGGAAGGCATGAACCGTCTGCGTTTCGTGGTCGACGGCGAAGGCAACGTCCTGTCTTTCGAGCTGGTAGGCGCTTCGGGCACAGCCGATCTGGACCGGGCGACCCTCGACATGATCCGCCGTGCCCAACCGCTGCCCAAGCCGCCGGCCGACATGCTGACCAATGGCTCCATCGAAATCGTTGCACCCTTTGTGTACTCGATCGACAAGCGCCGACGCTGATCACATCGGCCATCCAGGCCCCTGGCTCTGCAAAAGGCACCGATAAGGTGCCTTTTGCATATCTGGATACGGCAAACCGGTATTGCCCTGTGTTACACGCCACATACCTTCTGATAACGTGCGTCTATCGATTGCAGCCGGTATGCTTGGCTCGCAACTTCATGGACGCTTGCTATGACCCTCACAGAATTACGCTACATCGTTACCCTCGCCCAAGAACAACACTTCGGCCATGCCGCCGAGCGTTGTCACGTCAGCCAACCAACCCTGTCGGTGGGCGTGAAAAAGCTTGAAGACGAACTCGGTGTGCTGATTTTTGAGCGCAGCAAAAGCGCCGTGCGCTTGACCCCGGTTGGCGAAGGCATCGTCGCCCAGGCGCAAAAAGTACTCGAACAGGCCCAAGGCATTCGCGAACTGGCCCAGGCTGGCAAGAACCAGCTGACCGCGCCACTCAAGGTCGGCGCGATCTATACCGTCGGCCCGTACCTGTTTCCGCACCTGATTCCACAACTGCACCGGGTTGCCCCGCAGATGCCGTTGTACATCGAGGAAAACTTCACCCACGTGCTGCGCGACAAACTGCGCAATGGCGAACTCGACGCGATCATCATCGCCCTGCCGTTCAACGAAGCCGACGTGCTGACCTTGCAGCTCTATGACGAGCCGTTCTATGTCCTGATGCCGGCTCAGCACCCATGGACGCAGAAAGAATCCATCGACGCCAACCTGCTCAACGACAAGAGCCTGCTGCTGCTCGGCGAAGGGCATTGCTTCCGCGACCAGGTACTCGAAGCCTGCCCGACACTGGCCAAGGGCAACGACGGCGCCAAGCACACCACGGTGGAGTCCAGTTCTCTGGAAACCATCCGCCACATGGTGGCCTCCGGCCTCGGCATTTCGATCCTGCCGCTGTCGGCAGTTGATAGCCATCACTACGCCCCTGGCGTGATCGAGGTTCGACCGCTGTCGGCACCCGTGCCATTCCGCACCGTCGCCATCGCCTGGCGTGCAAGCTTCCCGCGTCCGAAGGCCATTGAAATCCTCGCTGACTCCATTCGCCTGTGCTCGGTGGCCAAGCCCGCCGCACCGGTAACGGCCGGTTAAGCCACGCCATGACCGAGTTGTCGCAAGTGTCGGTGACGGCACTCAAGGGTGTCGGCGAAGCCATGGCCGAAAAACTGGCCAAGGTCGGCCTGGAGAATCTCCAGGACGTTCTGTTTCATTTGCCATTGCGTTACCAGGATCGCACTCGCGTGGTGCCGATCGGCGCACTGCGTCCCGGACAGGACGCCGTCGTCGAAGGCACCGTCAGCGGCGCAGACGTGGTCATGGGCCGGCGCCGCAGCCTTGTCGTGCGCATGCAGGACGGCACCGGCGGCCTGAGCCTGCGCTTCTATCATTTCAGCAATGCACAGAAAGAAGGTCTCAAGCGCGGCACGCGGATTCGCTGCTACGGCGAAGTGCGGCCCGGCGCGTCGGGGCTGGAAATCTACCACCCGGAGTACCGCGCCATCACCGGCGACGAACCACCGCCCGTGGACGAAACCCTGACCCCGGTGTACCCGCTCACCGAAGGCCTGACCCAACAGCGTCTTCGGCAGCTGTGCATGCAAACCCTGACGTTGCTCGGCCCCAGCAGCCTGCCCGACTGGCTGCCGAAGGAACTGGCCCGCGACTACCAATTGGCGCCGCTGGCCGATGCGATCCGCTACCTGCATAACCCGCCTGCCGATGCCGATGTCGACGAACTCGCCTTGGGTCATCACTGGGCCCAGCACCGCCTGGCCTTCGAAGAGCTGCTGACCCATCAACTGTCCCAGCAGCGCCTGCGCGAGAGCATGCGTGCCCTGCGCGCGCCAGCGATGCCGAAAGCCACTAAGCTGCCCGGTCAATATTTAGCCAACCTCGGGTTCACCCCGACGGGGGCGCAGCAACGGGTCGGCAACGAAATCGCCTACGACCTCAGCCAGCACGAACCCATGCTGCGACTGATTCAGGGCGACGTCGGCGCAGGCAAGACCGTGGTCGCCGCGTTGGCTGCACTCCAGGCGCTGGAAGCCGGTTATCAAGTCGCCCTGATGGCGCCCACCGAAATCCTTGCCGAGCAGCACTTCATCACCTTCAAGCGCTGGCTCGAACCGTTGGGTATCGAAGTCGCGTGGCTCGCCGGCAAGCTCAAGGGCAAGAACCGTGTCGCCGCGCTTGAGCAGATCGCGGGCGGAGCGCCGATGGTGGTCGGCACCCACGCGCTGTTCCAGGACGAGGTACAGTTCAAGAATCTCGCGCTGGCGATCATCGACGAACAGCACCGCTTTGGCGTACAGCAGCGCCTGGCGCTGCGGCAGAAAGGCGTCGGCGGGCGGATGTGTCCGCACCAACTCATCATGACCGCCACGCCGATCCCCCGGACGTTGGCCATGAGCGCCTACGCCGACCTCGACACCTCGATCCTCGACGAACTGCCCCCGGGCCGTACCCCGGTGAACACGGTGCTGGTCACTGACACCCGGCGCGTCGAGGTGATCGAACGAGTGCGGGGTGCTTGTGCCGAGGGGCGTCAGGCCTATTGGGTGTGCACGCTGATCGAAGAATCGGAAGAGCTGACCTGCCAGGCCGCCGAAACTACGCACGAAGACCTCACCGCCGCCCTCGGCGAATTGAAAGTCGGCTTGATCCATGGGCGCATGAAGCCTGCCGAAAAAGCGGCGGTGATGGCCGAGTTCAAGGCCGGCAACCTGCAACTGCTGGTCGCCACCACAGTCATCGAAGTCGGCGTGGACGTACCCAACGCCAGCCTGATGATCATCGAAAACCCCGAGCGCCTGGGCCTGGCGCAACTGCACCAGTTGCGCGGCCGCGTGGGGCGGGGCAGCGCGGTCAGCCATTGCGTGCTGCTTTATCATCCACCGTTGTCCCAGATCGGACGTCAGCGACTGGGTATCATGCGCGAAACCAACGACGGTTTCGTGATTGCCGAAAAAGACCTCGAACTGCGCGGCCCGGGCGAAATGCTCGGCACGCGGCAAACCGGCCTGCTCCAATTCAAGGTCGCCGACCTGATGCGCGATGCCGACCTGCTGCCTGCCGTACGCGACGCCGCCCAGGCCCTGCTGGAACGCTGGCCTGACCATGTCAGCCCGTTACTCGACCGCTGGTTGCGCCATGGGCAGCAATACGGGCAAGTGTGAGCAGTGTCTCAGTTTCCAGGCGATGGCTTTGAACAAGCTGGTTATACTCCTGAAATTGTTTTGGAACGGATACAGACCATGACCGAAGTTGCCCTCGCACCTGCTGCCCCGCACGCTCCGTCGGTCATTCGGCTGCTGCTGGACAAAATGGGCATTTCCTTCGAAGAGGTGCTCGACCATCACGGCCTGAAGGCTGCGCGCAAAGTCCAGGCCGTGCTGCTCGATGACAGTGTCGGGGCGCTGATGGTGCTGTATCCGCAGAGTCAATTGCTGGACCTCAATCGCCTGACCGAACTCACAGGCCGGCGCCTCACAGCCGTGTCGACCGAGCGCCTGCAGAAAATGCTCGGCAAACACAGCCTGAGCCTGCTGCCGGGCCTGCCATCGCTGACCAGTTCGCCCTGCCTGTATGAAGAAAGCCTGTTGCGTGAACCCATGGTGCTGGTCAATTCGGGGGAGCCGGGCGTGCTGCTAGAGATCACCAGCGAAGCCTTCAGGTCCATGCTGACCAAGGCCAGCGCCGCCAACTTCGGCGAGAACCTGAGCAGCATCCGCCCCAACCTCGATCGCCCTGACGATGACCGCGATGAGATCTCCCAAGCCGTCCAAGCGTTCACCGCGCGACGCATCCAGCAACGACTGGAAGCGACCATCGAGATCCCACCGCTGGCCGAAACGGCGCAGAAGATCATCAAGCTGCGCGTCGACCCTAACGCCACTATCGACGACATTACCGGCGTGGTCGAAACCGACCCGGCCCTTGCCGCACAAGTGGTCAGCTGGGCCGCATCGCCGTACTACGCCTCACCGGGCAAGATTCGTTCGGTAGAAGACGCGATCGTCCGGGTACTGGGTTTCGACCTGGTGATCAACCTGGCGCTGGGCCTGGCCCTGGGCAAAACCTTGAGCCTGCCCAAGGACCGCCCGCAACACAGCACTCCGTACTGGCAGCAATCGATCTACACGGCCGCGGTTATCGAAGGCCTGACCCGGGCCATGCCCCGCACCCAGCGCCCGGAAGCGGGCTTGACCTACCTGGCGGGCCTGCTGCACAACTTCGGCTACCTGCTGCTGGCCCACGTGTTCCCGCCGCACTTCTCGCTGATCTGCCGTCACATGGAGGTCAACCCACACCTGTGCCACAGCTACATCGAGCAACACCTGCTCGGCATCAGCCGCGAACAGATCGGCTCATGGCTAATGCGCTACTGGGACATGCCGGAAGAACTCACCACCGCGCTACGCTTCCAGCACGACCCAGGCTACGACGGCACCTACGCCGAATACCCGAACCTGGTTTGCCTGGCCGTACGCCTGCTGCGCAGCCGGGGCATTGGTTCGGGACCGGACGAAGATATCCCGGACGCCCTGCTCGATCGCCTCGGTCTGAGCCGTGCCAAAGCAGAAGACGTCGTCAGCAAAGTGCTTGAGGCTGAAGTGTTACTGCGCGAACTGGCTTCGCAGTTCAGCCAAGCTTAAAAGCTTCGCGAGCAGGCTCGCTCCCTCAGGGATTTAGGTGATCCCCCTGTGGGAGCGAGCCTGCTCGCGAAGAACCCAACTCGGTCCAACTGAAAAATCTCAAGCCTTAGGCTTAGCCTTCTTCGGCTTCAAATACTTGGTCAGCCCCTGGAACCAGATCACCAGCGCCGGGTTGCCCTTGATCTGAATCGACTTGTCCTGAATACCCGTCATGAACGCCAACTGCTTGTTCTTGGCCTGCATCGTGGCAAAGCCGTAAGCGGCGTCCTTGAAGGCGATTGCAAATGCCGGCTCGGCATACACACCCGCCTTGCTGGTAATGCGCTGGCCCTTCACCCGAAAGTGTCGCGCTACTTTCCCGTCCAGGGTCTGCAGTTGAAACACCAGTTCTTTATCACCCAGCTGCTGCTGAAACGCTGGATTGGTCCGACTGGCCTTACCCATCAACAATCCCAGCATCCACAGCAGAAAACGAAATTTCATGCGCAAGCCTCAGAAGAAAAATGAACGGCCGACGCAGTGTAGCGATTAAATTCCAGAACGCCACCTTCCAGTTACGTTTGGAGGAGATGCCAGGTTTTTTGACGGTGATGACTACCAAGTCACTGACAAAAGCCTGCCTTTTCTGGACTCAGACAGGGTGTGGCGGGGCGACGTTATCCAGCACTCGATTTACCGCCAGCTCACCGAGCATGATCACCTGCTGAAGCGCCAGCATCGTACTGCGGTGCGCCCCCTCGAGCATTGTGGCGATTTCACTCGCCATCACGCTGGCTGACGCCAACGACTCACAGGCGTGGGCTAATAGCGTCTCGTTGTCGATGTCAGGCGCCACGACAAAGATCGTGCCGGGTGGATGAGCCCCGGCCATGGTCAAGGCATTGGGTTTCAGGTAATGGTCCAGGGCGCGGGTGGCGGCATGGTGCAACTTTCTTGAAGTCGCGGACATGTACGGGGTAGTGCTGACGCTTTCTAATCCGGCGGGTAATTCTTTGACCTTGGGCATGGTGCAACTCCGAGGAATATTGGGAGTGACCAAACTAACCGCCGCGCTTCCGACGGCCAACCTTAAAAAAGCGTCGGATGCTTCCTCAATTTTGCAAGGGAATTAACCATTTTCCAGCCGCGTTTAACAATTTAAAACCCGCTGTTTGGTGATATGGCGCCTTGGCCATCAACACAACGGTAACCGATGAAATCCCCCCTGCGCCGATCCTGCACCTGAGGAAACACACTCCTGTAGGAATTGCTGAAGGCTGCGATCTTTTGATAGTTCCCCTGCAAACCCGTCGGAAATTTCCTTCAAAACACTGGGACGCACCGCTATCGCCAGCAAGCGGGCTCCTACAACGCAATGCGCGACCCTCGCGCTCCATAAAAAAATGGGCACCCAATCTCGTTGGCGTGCCCATTCTTCAGTCCGCTCCCCCGCACTGCAGGTTCGCGAAACAGATTACGGATTAACACTGTCCTTCAACGATTTACCCGGCTTGAATGCAACAGTGTTGCTGGCCTTGATCTTGACCGGCTCACCGGTTTGCGGGTTTTTACCGGTGCGGGCACCGCGGTGGCGTTGCAGGAAGGTGCCGAAACCTACCAGCGTCACGCTGTCTTTGCGGTGCAAGGCGCCGGTGATTTCTTCGAGAACGGCGTTGAGGACGCGGTTGGCCTGCTCTTTGGTGAGATCTGCTTTTTCAGCGATGGCTGCGGCGAGTTCTGGTTTACGCATATTAGTGAAGCCCCTTTGACGGTTTTTTGTTGTTATGTCCGTGCCGCCCTCTGTGGAGCAGCGCCCAAAGCGCCGCAGGTGCTCTACTCTGCGGCAGACGGGAGTGAGGATGGCACGCAGTGAGGAGCCGCGCCAGTGTCGGCGCGGCCAATGTACGGGCAAAATGGGGGTGATTCCGACAGAACGACCGGTATTTACGCCAGCAGTGCCGGAAGCTCTTTGTTGAGGGCCAGCTTTTCCATCACGGCTGCGCCTGTGAGGGCATAACCGAGCAGTTTGCCGTGGGTATCGCGGCATAAAACCTTGATGTCGGCGCCCTGCCCTTCGACGGTCCAGACGCCCTCCGTACCCCGTGGCGGCGGGGATACCACCAATGGGCACACCGGGGTTTTGACAGTGATCGGCATCGGGCCGTAGTTAACCACCGTCGGGTTGCCGGCAAGGGTCTGTGCCAGCGCTCTCGCACAACTCATCAGGGGCATCACGTACAACAGATTCAGCCCATCGACCTCGGCACAGTCACCCAGGGCGTAGATGTTGGCATGGGACGTTTGCAGGTGTCGGTCGACCACTACGCCGCGATTGACCTGCAGGCCTGCAGCGGCGGCCAGGTCGATGCGCGGACGCAGGCCAATGGCTGACACCACCACGTCGCACGGTATGGCCTGACCATCGGAAAGATGGGCTTCCAGGCCGTCAGCAACCCGCTGCAGGCGATTGAGCACCGGCCCGAGATGAAAGCGTGCACCCAGGCTTTCCAGCCCGGCCTGAACCGCTGCGGCCGCTGCCGGGTGCAACAGGGTCGGCATGACCTGCTCGCACGGTGCAACCAGCTGCACCTCGTAGCCGCCCAGGGTCAGGTCGTTGGCGAACTCGCAACCGATCAGGCCGGCGCCCAGCAACAACACCCGCCGCTTGCCGGCCGCAGCCGCACGAAAGCGCGCGTAGTCTTCCAGGTCGTTGATCGGGAACACGCAATCACCTGCATCACCTTCGATGGGTACGCGCACGGTTTCGGCCCCCCACGCCAACACCAGGTCACGGTAGATCACCGCTTCCTCGCCGATCCACAGGCGCTTGTGGCCCGGGTCGATGCCACTGATGCGGGTATGGGTGCGCACTTCGGCTTTCAACTGCTCGGCCATCGCGCCCGGTTCGGCCATGCTCAGGCCGTCGGCATCCTTGTTTTTGCCAAAACCGGTGGAGAGCATCGGTTTGGAGTAGGAGCGCCCATCGTCGGCGGTAATCAGCAGGAGCGGGGTGTCGCTGTCGAGCTTGCGAAACTCGCGAGCGACGTTGTAGCCAGCCAGCCCGGTACCAACGATTACGACAGGTGCGTTCATTCCTTACTCCTCAGTTATTCAGGCGGCGATTTCGATCATTTCGAAATCCATTTTGCCCACACCGCAGTCCGGGCACAGCCAATCTGCCGGCACGTCTTCCCAACGGGTGCCCGGCGCGATGCCGTCATCGGGCCAACCGTCGGCTTCGTTATAAATCAGGCCGCAGACGATACATTGCCACTTTTTCATTCAGGTATTTCCTCGGGATTCAGGCTATTGCCGGCGTGGACGGTCGATGGTTACTGCGTTGCCATCCAGCTCAAAGGGTTTTTTACTGATCGGGCCCGACAGATGCAAGCCTGTTCGGCGCAATGGGTGGCCGGATCAATCAACATTCGTGGCTGGCATGGTAAGCTCGCAGCCTCCTTTGCTGCCAATAATGACTCATTGTGCAACACACAGAATCCCCCTGCCCTCCCCCAACCTGGCTCTTTCAAAGCCAACTGACGCCTCTCCCCGACACGTCTATCCTCGATTGGTTGTTCGATAATGGCTCGCTGACCAGGCGTCTCATTCATCTGACGAATGATGCGTTTAGCGTCACGCCATTGTTCGAAGGCTGGCAGCCCCTGCGCACGGATGAATGCGCCGCGCTCGGCCTGGCCGAGGGCAGTGAAGGCTGGGTGCGCGAGGTGTACTTGCGTGGTCACGGGCAAGCCCTGGTGTTTGCCCGCAGCGTCGCGGCGCGCAGCGCGTTGCAGGGCGACGGCTTGCACATGGACGAATTGGGCAGCCGCTCCCTGGGCGAGCTGCTGTTTTGCGATCATGCCTTCCAGCGCCGTGCCATCGAGGTTTGCCACTACCCGCAAGCGTGGTTGCCAAGCGAAGTGCGGGCGCCCGGGCTGTGGGCTCGCCGCTCGCGTTTCGACCGTGGCGCCTTGAGTGTGCTGGTGGCCGAGATCTTCCTGCCGACCCTGTGGAGCGCCGCCCGCGTCCATCCGGAGAATTGCTGATGTACCAGAGCCTGCTCAAGTCCTTGAACCGCTTGAATCCCCGGGCCTGGGATTTCATTCAGCTGACGCGCATGGACAAGCCGATCGGCATCTACCTGCTGTTGTGGCCGACGCTATGGGCGCTGTGGATTGCCGGCAAGGGCTCGCCGTCGCTGGCCAATATCGTGATTTTCGTCCTTGGCGTGGTGCTGACCCGCGCGGGGGGCTGTGTGATCAATGATTGGGCGGACCGCAAGGTTGATGGCCATGTGAAGCGCACTGAACAGCGCCCGCTGCCGAGCGGCAAGATCAGCTCCAAAGAAGCGTTGGTGTTCTTTGCATTATTGATGGGCCTGAGCTTCCTGCTGGTGCTATGCACCAACGCGGCAACGGTCTGGCTGTCGTTCGGTGGCTTGGCGCTGGCCTTCACCTATCCGTTCATGAAGCGCTACACCTATTACCCGCAAGTGGTGCTGGGCGCGGCGTTTTCCTGGGGGATGCCGATGGCGTTCACTGCCGAGACCGGAGAACTGCCGGCGGCGGCGTGGCTGCTGTGGATCGCCAACCTGTTGTGGACGGTGGGTTACGACACTTACTACGCGATGACCGACCGCGACGATGACTTGAAGATCGGCGTGAAGTCCACGGCGATCCTCTTTGGCGAGGCAGATCGGGTGATCATCCTGACCCTGCAGGGGCTGGCGTTGGGATGCCTGCTGCTGGCCGGGTCTAAATTCGAGCTCGGCGGCTGGTTCCATCTGGGGCTAGCGGTGGCGGCGGGCTGTTTTGCCTGGGAGTTCTGGTACACCCGTGACAAGGACCGTATGCGCTGTTTCAAGGCGTTCTTGCACAACCATTGGGCCGGGTTGGCGATTTTTGTCGGGATCGTGCTGGATTACGGGTTGCGTTGACCCGTTTTCCTGTAGAAGCGAGCATGCTCGCGAAGATCTCACAGACGCCGCGGGGTGTCAGGCTTGCCGCGTTATCGTTGACGACCATCGCGAGCATGCTCGCTCCTGCAGGGAAAACCTGGGCGTCGTTTACTTCTGCGACTCGTGCATGACGTGCCAGACGTCCTTCATTTTGTCGCCTTTCATGTCTCCAGGTTTTTCGTCCTTCACAAAGGTATAAAGTGGTTTGCCGTCATAAGCCCACTGCATCGTGCCGTCATCGCGCTTGATTGGCGTAAATTTGCCCTCGGCCTTGGCGCCCGCCGGTGCCATCATCGGCGGCCAATTCTTCGCACAATCACCATTACACATCGACTTGCCACCCGAGTCCTTGTCGAATGTGTACACCGTCATACCTTTATGGTCGACCATCATGCCGTCTTTCATCATCGCCGGGTCGGCGGCGAAGGCCATGGTCGGCAGCGTTAACGCAGCAGTCACCAGCAAAGCCTTCCAGGATTGAGCAATGTGTTTCATGGAAACCTTCCGTTTGTGGTTGTCAGGATTCGGACTTAGAGCTTAGCCCAGGTTCATGACAATCGCCGGGGGACTAAAATACTGTCACACGACTGCAATAATTCCGTTATCTAATGCGGCGCAAGACAGTTAAATGACAAGAGGATTAAGGCATGGTTGGCAGGAGCATTCTGATCGTCGACGACGAAGCGCCCATTCGCGAAATGATCGCCGTTGCGTTGGAAATGGCCGGCTACGACTGCATGGAGGCGGAGAACTCCCAGCAGGCCCACGCCATTATCGTCGACCGCAAACCAGACCTGATCCTGCTTGACTGGATGCTGCCCGGCACGTCCGGCATCGAGCTCGCCCGCCGCCTCAAGCGCGACGAGCTGACCGGGGATATCCCGATCATCATGCTCACCGCCAAGGGCGAAGAGGACAACAAGATCCAGGGCCTGGAAGTCGGCGCCGATGACTACATCACCAAGCCCTTTTCCCCACGTGAGCTGGTCGCACGCCTCAAGGCCGTGCTACGCCGTGCCGGCCCCTCCGACGGCGAAGCACCGATCGAAGTCGGCGGCCTGCTGCTGGACCCGATAGGCCACCGCGTGACCATCGACGGTAAACCGGCGGAAATGGGACCGACTGAGTACCGTCTGCTGCAGTTCTTCATGACCCACCAGGAACGCGCCTACACCCGTGGCCAGTTGCTGGATCAGGTCTGGGGCGGCAATGTGTATGTCGAGGAGCGCACCGTGGATGTGCACATCCGGCGCCTGCGCAAAGCCCTCGGCGATGCCTACGAAAACCTGGTACAAACCGTGCGCGGCACCGGTTACCGCTTTTCCACGAAAGCGTGACCCGGATTTCCCCGTTTTAGAAGTAGACAAGGACGCGCTTTCAAGTGAACCAAAACTGGCATGGCACCCTGATTCGCCACATGCTGCTGCTGGTCACCGCCTGCCTGGTGATCGGCCTGATCACCGGCTACTACGGCTGGAGCCTCGCCGCGGGACTTGGCGTTTACCTGGCCTGGACCCTCAAGCAACTGCTACGCCTGCACGAATGGCTACGCCTGCACAAACCCGATGAAGCACCTCCCGATGGCTATGGCCTGTGGGGCGAGGTGTTCGACAGCATCTACCATCTGCAACGTCGCGACCAACGCGTTCGCGGGCGCCTGCAAGCGGTCATCGACCGGGTCCAGGAATCCACCGCAGCCTTGAAAGACGCGGTGGTCATGCTCGACAGCGACGGCAACCTGGAATGGTGGAACCGTGCCGCTGAAACCCTGCTGGGCCTCAAGACCCCGCAGGACAGCGGCCAGCCGGTGACCAACCTGGTACGCCATCCGCGCTTCAAGGAATACTTCGAGCAGGACAGCTACGCCGAACCGCTGGAAATCCCTTCGCCGACCAACGACCGGATGCGCATTCAGTTGTATATCACCCGTTACGGCAACAATGAGCACCTGATGCTGGTGCGCGACGTGACCCGTATCCATCAGCTGGAACAGATGCGCAAAGACTTCATCGCCAACGTTTCCCACGAGCTGCGCACGCCGCTGACGGTGATCTGTGGCTACCTGGAAACCCTGCTCGATAACGTCGAGGAAGTGAACCCGCGCTGGACCCGTGCCCTGCAACAGATGCAGCAGCAAGGCGGGCGCATGCAAACCTTGCTCAATGACCTGCTGTTGCTGGCCAAGCTGGAAGCCACCGATTACCCGTCGGACAACCAGCCAGTGGCCATTGATGGCTTGCTGCAGTCGATCAAGGGCGATGCTCAACAGTTGTCAGGCCAGAAGAATCAACAGATCACCCTGGAAGCCGACCCGACGATTCTGCTCAAGGGCAGTGAAGCGGAACTGCGCAGCGCGTTTTCCAACCTGGTGTTCAACGCGGTGAAATACACCCCTGCCGAAGGCAGCATCCGCATCCGCTGGTGGGGCGATGAGCAAGGCGCGCACCTGAGCGTGCAGGACTCCGGGATCGGCATCGACAGCAAGCACCTGCCGCGCCTGACCGAACGCTTCTACCGCGTCGACTCCAGCCGCAATTCCAACACTGGCGGTACCGGGCTGGGCCTGGCGATCGTCAAGCATGTCCTGCTGCGTCATCGCGCGCGCATGGAAATCAGCAGCGTGCCGGGCCACGGGAGTACATTTACCTGCCACTTTGCACCCGCTCAGGTCAGCAAATCCCGGGTGATCAGCACCGCCGACTGATACCGGCCAGCACACGCCACTAGGCAATTGCCCGGTCAGCCGCTACATTGGCTGACTTGTGCCTGCCTTTCAGGTGCACTTTTTTCTTTCCATTCGAATACACGGAACCCGCAAAACTCCATCATGGACCCTTCCCCTGGCTTGACCCTCGCAACAATATTCGCCGACTTCGGCATGATTCTTTTTGCTCTGATCCTGGTTTTGCTCAACGGCTTTTTCGTTGCGGCGGAATTCGCCATGGTCAAATTGCGCTCGACCCGGGTCGAAGCCATCGCTGAGCAGCACGGCTGGCGTGGACACATCCTGCGCACCGTGCACAGTCAGCTCGATGCTTACCTGTCGGCGTGCCAATTGGGTATCACCCTCGCCTCGCTGGGCCTGGGCTGGGTCGGTGAGCCGGCGTTCGCGCATATCCTCGAGCCGGTGCTCGAAACGGTCGGCGTACAGTCAGCGGAAGTGGTCAAGGCCGTGTCGTTCTTCACCGCGTTCTTCATCATTTCGTACCTGCACATTGTGGTCGGCGAGCTTGCCCCGAAATCCTGGGCCATCCGCAAACCCGAATTGCTGTCGCTGTGGACCGCCGTGCCGCTGTACCTGTTCTACTGGGCCATGTACCCGGCCATCTACCTGCTCAACGCCAGCGCCAACCAGATCCTGCGCATCGCCGGGCAAGGCGAACCCGGCCCGCACCACGAGCACCATTACAGCCGTGAGGAACTGAAACTGATCCTGCACTCCAGCCGTGGCCAGGACCCGAGCGACCAGGGCATGCGCGTACTGGCCTCGGCCGTGGAAATGGGCGAACTGGAAGTGGTCGACTGGGCCAACTCCCGCGAAGACCTGGTGACCCTGGAATTCAACGCGCCACTCAAGGAAATCCTGGCGATGTTCCGTCGCCACAAGTTCAGCCGTTACCCGGTGTACGACAGCGAACGCCAGGAGTTCGTCGGCCTGCTGCACATCAAGGACCTGCTGCTGGAGCTGGCGGCCCTGGACCACATTCCCGAGTCGTTCAACCTGGCCGAACTCACCCGCCCGCTGGAACGCGTGTCGCGGCACATGCCGTTGTCGCAGTTGCTGGAGCAGTTCCGCAAGGGCGGCTCGCACTTCGCCCTGGTCGAAGAGGCCGACGGCAACATCATCGGCTACCTGACCATGGAAGACGTGCTGGAAGTGCTGGTGGGCGATATCCAGGATGAACACCGCAAGGCCGAACGCGGCATCCTCGCCTATCAGCCAGGCAAGCTGCTGGTACGCGGCGATACGCCATTATTCAAGGTCGAGCGCCTGCTGGGTATCGACCTGGACCACGTTGAAGCCGAAACCCTCGCAGGTTTGGTCTATGAAAGCCTCAAGCGCGTCCCTGAAGAGGAAGAAGTGCTGGAAGTCGAAGGCCTGCGCATCATCATCAAGAAGATGAAGGGACCGAAGATTGTGCTGGCCAAGGTGTTGATGCTCGATTGATGGGCTGATCCAAAGCCGAGCCGCCCCCTTCGCGAGCAGGCTCGCTCCCACATTGGAATGCATTTCAATTGTGGGAGCGAGCCTGCTCGCGAAGGCATCAGATCAGTCAACGCATTATTGTTTGCCCAGCGCGAAGTTGGGTAACGCCCCCATCGGTTGCTTGAACTGGTACGGGATCGACACCAGCCCCATCCCGGTATTGCGCTGCACCACGAAGTGCAGATGCGGCCCGCTGCTGTTGCCGGTATTGCCCGACAGCGCCAGCGGGCTGCCCACGACCACCCGCTGCCCTTCGCGAACGCTGACCGAACCTTTTTGCAGGTGCAGGTACACGCCCATCGTCCCGTCATCATGCAGCACCCGCACGAAGTTACCCGACGGATCGGTACCGCGCCCGGTCTGCCCGTTTTCGGTCTTCACCACGATCCCGCCCCGCGCGGCAATGATCGGCGTGCCTTCCGGCATGGCGATGTCGATGGCGTAGCGATTCCTCGGGCCGAAGTGGCTGTATTGGCCTTCCGCGCCCTGGCTTACGCGAAACGGTCCGCCACGCCAGGGGTACGGGTATCGGTAGGCTACGGCAGCGCCTGCGGGGTCGCCCAGGGAATATTCGAACTTGGGAAGGTAGGCGAGCGGCTGCCCGGCCCTGGTCGGCGTGAGCTGCGCCAGGCGAATGCTGCTGCGCAATGGCATTACCCGACGAATGGGACGACTCGGTGCACCGCTGACGTTGTTCAACCCGGTAAAACTCAATTCGATTTCAACCGGCGCATACAGGTCATTGCGCACGTAGACGCTGTCCACGCCGTCCTTTTTCATGATCACGAGGTACACCTGACGCTCGAAGTTCTCGACCATGCGATCGCGGAACGTGAACACGCTGGAGCCTTTCGTGGGGCGGTCGCTGTAGGAGACCACGCCACTGGCGTCGGTGGACTTGTAGATGGTCACTGCCATGGCCGAAGTCGAGGCGATGAAAAGACCACAGAAAAACAGCAGGCGCGCGAACATGGGCGGGATTCTGTCGATTCAGGTTTGGGATTGAGCCTAGCAGGCGCAATGGACCTGTGAAGTCGGCAGATGTTCAGATGGATGTACGGTGATGTCGAGGGCCTCTTCGCGAGCAAGCTCGCGCCTACAGGTCGGCGCAATCCCTGAAGGAGCGGGCTTGCTCACGAAGGCGCTCTTAAGCGCCAGGAATGAAATGCTTCTGCGCCGTACCCCGAGCGATCAATCGCGAAATGTAGTCGAGTTTCTGCGCATCCTGATCGACAAAGCGGAAGGTCAGCTGCAACCAGTCGCTGTCGGGCTTGGGCTCGTGGGCCACCACAGCGTGCAGGTAGCCATTGAGGCGGGCCACTTCGGCACTCTCGCCCTGCTCCAAGTCCAGTACGGCGCTGTCGAGGACCTGCGGCAGGCTGTCGGTGCGCTTGACCACCAGCAGCGCTTCCTTGAGGCTCAGCGCCTTGATCACGCACGGCTGGATGCCGTTGGGCAGCCGCAGCTGACCCTGGCCGCGTCCACCGCCGCCAGTAGCAGCCACTGGAGCCTTGACCGGTGGGCTGTTGAGCACTCCTGGGGATGCTGCCGCGGGCGCCGGAGCAATCACGGCAGGCTTGCCGCTGGTCAATGCATTGAGGGTGTCGTTACCGAACGCCGAGATCGTTTTGGTCGCCGCCACGCTGATCAAGCTGTCGAGTTTGCCAACCTTGTGCAGCGCCTGCTTGACCTTGGTGATCAGTTGCTCGTTGGTGAAGGGTTTGCTGACGTAGCCGGAAACGCCGGCCTGGATCGCCTGGACAACGTTCTCCTTGTCGCCGCGACTGGTCACCATCACGAATGGCATGCCTTTGAGGCTGTCTTGTTCGCGGCACCAGGTCAGCAGCTCCAGGCCGGACATCTCTGGCATTTCCCAGTCGCACAGCACCAGGTCGAATGCCTCCCTGGCCAGCAGCGACTGCGCCTTGCGGCCGTTGACCGCGTCTTCGATGCGCATGCCCGGGAAATAGTTGCGCAGGCATTTCTTCACCAGGTCACGAATGAACGCAGCATCGTCCACGACCAACACACTGACCTTACTCATCCACAACCCCTTTAAAAAATCCCGGCGACCCCCAAACGAAAACGCCCGGCCAATAGGCCGGGCGCTTTAATTGGGCAATCTTACTTATCGTCAGATTTGCCCGGAACATTAGCGGTTTCGCCGCTGGTTCCTTCAACTTCTTCCTTCATGCGCTTGAGACCCAGATGACGTACGTCTGTGCCGCGCACCAGGTAAATCACCAGCTCCGAGATATTGCGCGCGTGGTCGCCGATGCGCTCCAGCGAACGCAGTACCCAGATGATGCTCAAGACCCGCGAAATAGAGCGTGGGTCTTCCATCATGTAGGTCGCCAGCTCACGCAGGGCCGTCTTGTACTCGCGGTCGATGATCTTGTCGTACTGCGCCACCGACAACGCCAGGTCGGCGTCAAAACGGGCAAAGGCATCCAGCGCATCACGGACCATGTTGCGCACCTGGTCGCCAATGTGGCGAACCTCGACGTAACCGCGCGGCGCTTCGCCTTCTTCGCACAGCTGGATGGCGCGACGGGCGATCTTGGTCGCTTCGTCACCGATGCGCTCCAGGTCGATCACCGATTTGGAAATGCTGATGATCAAACGCAAGTCCGACGCCGCCGGCTGACGACGGGCCAGGATGCGCAGGCACTCTTCGTCGATATTGCGTTCCATCTGGTTGATCTGGTCGTCGATCTCACGTACCTGCTGGGCGAGGCCGGAATCGGCCTCGATCAACGCGGTGACCGCGTCGTTGACCTGCTTCTCGACCAGCCCGCCCATGGCCAGGAGGTGGCTGCGCACTTCCTCGAGCTCGGCGTTGAACTGCGCGGAAATATGGTGGGTAAGGCCTTCTTTACTAATCATGTTGGCGTCCTTGGAGCGTCCGGTAAGGTGCGGTGGACCGCAGCGTCAGTTTAGTGAGCAACAACCGCTTACTAGCCATAACGACCGGTGATGTAGTCTTCGGTCTGCTTCTTCGCCGGATTGGTGAACAGGGTATCGGTATCGCCGAATTCCACCAGTTTGCCCATGTACATGAACGCCGTGTAGTCGGAAACCCGCGCGGCCTGTTGCATGTTGTGGGTCACGATGACGATGGTGAACTTGGATTTCAGCTCGTAGATCAGCTCTTCGACTTTCAGCGTCGAGATCGGGTCGAGTGCCGAGCACGGTTCGTCGAGCAGCAGCACTTCCGGCTCCACGGCAATGGTACGGGCAATCACCAGGCGTTGTTGCTGACCACCGGACAAGCCCAGCGCCGATTCATGCAGACGGTCTTTGACTTCGTCCCACAGGGCCGCGCCTTTCAACGCCCACTCAACCGCTTCGTCGAGCACGCGTTTCTTGTTGATGCCCTGGATACGCAGGCCGTAGACCACGTTCTCGTAGATGGTTTTCGGGAACGGGTTGGGCTTCTGGAACACCATGCCGACGCGACGACGCAGCTCGGCCACATCTTCGCCCTTGCGGTAGATGTTGTTGCCGTACAGGTTGATCTCGCCTTCCACGCGGCAACCGTCCACCAGGTCGTTCATGCGGTTGAAGGTACGCAGCAGCGTGGACTTGCCGCAGCCGGACGGGCCGATGAAGGCGGTCACGCGCTGTTTCGGGATGTTCATGCTGACGTCGAACAGTGCTTGTTTGTCGCCGTAGAACAGGCTCAGGCCCGGCACTTCAATGGCCACGGTTTCCTGCTCGAGGTTCAGGCTCTGTTTGTCGCGACCCAGGGCCGACATGTTGATGCCGTGGGTATGTGCTTCGTGCTGCATGGGAGGCTCCCTGTGCTAACAAATTCGGTTCGGGGCCGCAGGCCAGGCCTGCGGTTACGCAATTCTTTCTTTGTAGGAGCCGGCTTGCTGGCGATGACATCACCGCGGTGAACCAGGCGGACCGAGTCGCCAGCATCGCCAGCAAGCCGGCTCCTACAGTTGATCAGCTATCCAGCGCCTTGTACTTCTCGCGCAGGTGGTTACGGATATAAACGGCCGACAGGTTCAACGTCGCGATCACCAGCACCAGCAGCAGCGCCGTGGCATACACCAGCGGCCGCGCGGCTTCGACGTTCGGGCTCTGGAAGCCGACGTCATAGATGTGGAAGCCCAGGTGCATGATCTTCTGATCCAGGTGCAGGTAAGGGTAATTACCGTCCACCGGCAACGACGGCGCCAGCTTCACCACACCTACCAGCATCAGCGGCGCCACTTCACCCGCGGCGCGTGCCACGGCGAGGATCATGCCGGTCATCATGGCCGGGCTGGCCATTGGCAGTACGATCTTCCACAAGGTTTCCGCCTTGGTCGCGCCCAGGGCCAACGAACCTTCACGCACGGTACGAGGAATCCGAGCCAGGCCTTCTTCGGTGGCCACGATCACCACCGGCACCGCCAGCAGCGCCAGGGTCAACGATGCCCAGAGCAGGCCCGGCGTGCCGAAGGTCGGCGCTGGCAAGGCTTCAGGGAAGAACAGGCGGTCGAGCGAGCCGCCCAGCACATAGACAAAGAAGCCCAGGCCGAACACGCCGTAGACGATGGCCGGAACACCCGCCAGGTTGTTCACCGCGATGCGGATCACCCGGGTCAGGGTGTTCTGCTTGGCGTATTCACGCAGGTACACCGCGGCCAGTACGCCGAAAGGGGTCACGATCATCGCCATGATCAAGGTCATCATCACGGTGCCGAAGATCGCCGGGAAAATCCCGCCTTCGGTGTTCGCTTCACGCGGGTCGTCGCTCAGGAACTCCCAGACCTTGCTGAAGTAGAAACCGATCTTGGTAAAGGTGCCCATGGCGTTCGGCTGGTAGGCGTGAACCACTTTACCGAGGCTGATTTCGATTTCCTTGCCGTTGGCATCGCGGGCAGTAAGGCTGTCGCGGTTGAACTGCGCGTGCAGATCGCCCAGACGGGCCTCGATGTCCTGATAACGGGCATTGAGCTCGGCGCGCTCGGATTCCATGTCCGCTTGCGCAGCGGCGTCGAGCTTGCCGTCCAGCTCCAGTTTGCGGCCGTGCAGGCGGATGCGTTCCAGCCCGGCGTTGATCGCGCCGATGTCGGACTTTTCCAGGGTCTTGAGCTGGGTAGCCAGCTGATTCACGCGGTTGATCCGCGCCTGCAGCTCGGGCCATGCAGCCTCGCCTTCGGCAATCACCTTGCCGTCCTGTTTGACGTTGACCAGGTAACCGTAGAAATTGCCCCACTCGCGGCGCTCAAGCGCCATCAATTCGACCGGCGTTTTCTGGTTGGTCAGCCACTCGCCGACAATCCAGGTGAAATCGGTGCCGTTCAGGTCTCGGTTGCCGACCTTGATCAGCTCGCGGGTCATGAACTCCGGGCCTTCGTCAGGCACCGGCAGGCCGGCACTCTTCAAACGCGCACGCGGCACTTCTTCCTTTTGAACCACTTCGCCGATGACCAGGTGATTGGCCTGGCCCGGCACGTCGTAGCTGGCGTGGATAAGATCCGCCGGCCAGAAGTGACCCAGGCCGCGCACGGCAATCACTGCCAGCAGGCCAATGGTCATGATGACCGCAATGGACACCGCGCCACCGCTGATCCAGACGCCCGGGGCGCCGCTCTTGAACCATCCTTTCAGGGAGTTCTGTTTCACAGACTTCTACCTTTCTTAAAGCGACGAGTATTTCTTGCGCAGACGCTGACGAATCAGTTCCGCGAGGGTGTTCATGATGAAGGTGAACAGCAGCAGCACCAGTGCCGAGAGGAACAGCACGCGGTAGTGGCTGCCGCCGACTTCCGACTCCGGCATTTCCACCGCGACGTTGGCGGCCAGGGTGCGCAGGCCTTCGAACAGGTTCATTTCCATGACCGGGGTGTTACCGGTGGCCATCAACACGATCATGGTTTCGCCGACCGCACGGCCCATGCCGATCATCAATGCCGAGAAGATGCCCGGGCTGGCGGTGAGGATCACCACGCGAGTCATGGTCTGCCACGGCGTGGCACCGAGGGCCAGTGAACCCAGGGTCAGGCCGCGCGGCACGCTGAACACGGCGTCTTCGGCGATGGAGTAAATGTTCGGGATGACTGCGAAGCCCATGGCCAGGCCGACCACCAGTGCGTTGCGCTGGTCGTAGGTGATACCCAGATCGTGGGAGATCCACATGCGCATGTCGCCGCCGAAGAACCAGTTCTCCATGAACGGGCTCATGTACAGCGACAGCCAGCCGACGAACAGGATCACTGGAATCAGCAGGGCACTTTCCCAGCCATCAGGGACTTTCAGGCGAATCGATTCCGGCAGGCGGCTGAAGGTGAAACCGGCGACCAGGATGCCGATCGGCAGCAGCATCAGCAGGCTGAAAATGCCCGGCAAATGCCCTTCGACATAGGGTGCGAGGAACAGGCCGGCGAAGAAGCCGAGGATCACCGTCGGCATCGCTTCCATCAGCTCGATCACCGGCTTGACCTTGCGGCGCATGCCCGGGGCCATGAAGTACGCGGTGTAGATCGCGGCGGCGACGGCCAGTGGAGCAGCCAGCAGCATGGCGTAGAACGCGGCTTTCAGAGTACCGAAGGTCAGCGGCGACAGGCTCAGCTTGGGTTCGAAGTCGGTGTTGGCGGCGGTCGATTGCCAGACGTATTTAGGCTCGTCGTAGTTCTCGTACCAGACCTTGCTCCACAACGCGCTCCACGACACTTCCGGGTGCGGGTTGTCCAGCAGCAACGGTTGCAGCTTGCCGCCGGCCTCCACGATCACGCGGTTGGCCCGTGGCGACAGACCGAACAAGCCCTGGCCTTCGACCACCTGGTCGACCAGCAGGGTACGGTGTGCGGTGCTGTGGAACACCCCGAGCTTGCCCGAGGCGTCGAGGGCAACAAAGCCCTTACGGCGCTCTTCGGCGGTGATTTCAACGATGGGCGTGGTGCCCATCTGGAAGGTACGGATCTGCTTCAGACGCTGCTCGCCATCCGGGTCGCGGGCCATGAACCACTGGGCCAGGCCGCCTTTGGAGTCGCCGAGAATCAGGGAGATGCCACCCACCAGCTGCGTACTGGCGGTGATTTGCGCTTCGCCATCTTCCAGCAGTTTGTAGCGACCGTTGAGGCTCTTGTCGCGCAGGCTGAAGACGTCGGCCTGGGCACGACCGTTAATCACGTACAGCCACTGTTGGCGCGGGTCGACGAAGATGTTCTTCACCGATTCGGTCATCTGCGGCAGATCGATGCGCTTTTGCTCGTTGGTGATTTCGCCGGTCATCATGTTTTCTTCGCTGGTCAGCGACAGAACATTGAGTTGCGAACCGGTTGAACCCACCAGCATCAGGGTTGAATCGTTGGCATTGAGGCTGACGTGTTCCAGCGCACCACCCGCCTCGTTCAGCGTGATCGGCGCTTCGCCATACGGATACTCAATGGCCGGCGAGATGCTCTTCTTGCCGTCCGGATAGCTGACTTTATAAGTGTGACGGAACACCAGTGCCTGGCCGTTGGACAAGCCCACCGCCACCAGCGGGTGACCCGGTTGGTCTTCAGCGATGGAAGCCACGGTGGCACCCGCCGGAAGCGGCAGATCGACGCGCTTGAGTTCAGCGCCACTGTCGATATCGAAGAACAGCGCCTGGCCCTTGTCGGAAACCCGCATCGCGACCTGGTTCTGCTCTTCCAGGGAGATCATCAACGGCTTGCCGGCGTCTTGCATCCAGGCCGGCGTGATGGCGTCCCTGGATGTCAGGCTGGCACCCTGAAACAGGGGCGCAACGACGTAGGCGAGGAAGAAAAAGATCAGGGTGATCGCGCCGAGAACGGCGAGGCCGCCCACCAGGACGTACCAACGGGTCAGGCGATCCTTGAGCGCGCGGATGCGGCGCTTGCGTTGTAGCTCAGGCGTATTGAAATCAATTCGCTTGGGGGGATTTGTAGTCATTGTGGAATTGGCCAGATCATTCATTCGCACACCCTAGCGATCCTGTATGACAGAAAGATGACAGTGCAGTGACGCAACAAATCCGCCGCCCGGTGAAACCGGCAGCGGAGTGAGAATTGGGGGTTGTAGGAGCCGGCTTGCTGGCGATCCTGTCGACTCGGCTCGACGGGCTCACCGCGGTGATGCCATCACCAGCAAGGCGGCTCCTACAGATCCGGGGTTAGCCCCGGATCAGGGTTTTACTTTTTTGCGACTTCGGTACCGCCTTCCTGCAGACCCAGGTCAGCCAGTGCTTTTGCAGCGACCTTGGCTGGCAACGGGATGTAGCCGTCTTTCACCACGACTTCCTGGCCCTGCTTGGACAGAACCAGCTTCACGAACTCGGCTTCCAGCGGGGCCAGAGGCTTGTTCGGGGCTTTGTTGACGTAGACGTACAGGAAGCGCGACAGCGGATATTTGCCGTTCAGGGCGTTTTCTTCGGTGTCTTCGATGAACTCGGTGCCGCCTTTCTTGGCCAAGGCCACGGTCTTGACGCTAGCGGTTTTGTAGCCGATGCCCGAGTAACCAATGCCGTTCAGCGACGAGCTGATCGACTGCACGACCGAAGCCGAGCCTGGTTGTTCGTTCACGTTTGGCTTGTAGTCGCCTTTGCACAGGGCTTCTTCCTTGAAGTAGCCATAGGTGCCCGATACCGAGTTACGACCGAACAGTTGCACCGGCTTGTTGGCCAGGTCGCCGGTCACACCCAGGTCACCCCAGGTTTTCACGTCGGTTTTAGCGCCGCACAGACGAGTGGACGAGAAGATCGCGTCGACTTGTTCCATGGTCAGGTGCTGGATCGGGTTGTCCTTGTGTACGAAGACGGCCAGGGCGTCCACGGCAACCGGGATAGCAGTTGGCTTGTAGCCGTACTTCTGCTCGAAGGCAGCCAGTTCGGTGTCCTTCATCTTGCGGCTCATGGGACCCAGGTTGGAGGTGCCTTCAGTCAACGCAGGTGGCGCAGTGGCGGAGCCAGCGGCCTGAATCTGGATGTTTACGTTCGGGTATTCTTTCTTGTAGTTCTCAGCCCAGAGGGTCATGAGGTTGGCCAGGGTATCGGAACCGACGCTGGACAGGTTGCCCGACACACCAGTGGTCTTGGTGTAGCTCGGGATAGCAGGGTCAACAGCGGCAACCGCGTTGGCAGTCGCAACGCCAGCAGCGACAAAAGTCATTGCCGCCATCAAACGCTTCAGTTTCATGCCTTACTCCTAGCAGATAGGGTGTGTTATTCGGGGCCAAGTATCAGCAGGCCGTGTGAACACTCTATGGCTGAAATATGACAATTGGATGAAAGGCCAGTATTCGTTGTTCCAAGGCAATGCCGCGTCATCGTTCTTCGCGAGCAAGCCCGCTCCCACCTTCGACCGCATCCCTCTATCGGTACTCGGTCAAATGTGGGAGCGGGCTTGCTCGCGAAGGCGTCATTGCAGTCGACACAAAGGGTCGGTCAGCGCCCTTTCTTCCAGAGATACGCCCCCACCAAAATCCCGACCCCGCACAGCACCGCCACGTAATACGCCGGTCCCATCGGGCTTTCCTTGAGCAGCAGGCTGACGACCATCGGCGTCAAACCACCGAAAATCGCGTAGGCCACGTTGTACGAGAACGACAGGCCGCTGAAACGCACCACTGGCGGGAACGCCTTGACCATCACGTACGGTACCGCGCCGATGGTGCCCACCAGCAGACCGGTCAGGGCATACAGCGGGAACAACCAGTCGGGGTGGTCGGCCAGGCTGTGATAGAACGTCCAGGAACTGGCCAGCAACGCCGTGCATCCGACAACGAACACGCGCCCCGCACCAAAGCGATCCGCTAACGCACCGGCAATGATGCAGCCAATGCTCAGGAACACGATTGCCACACTGTTGGACTGCAACGCGGTGGTTGGCGCGAAGTGGTAGACCGTCTGCAACAAGGTCGGGGTCATCAGGATCAACACCACGATCGCGGCGGACAACAGCCAGGTCAGCAGCATCGAAATGGCAATTGCACCGCGATGGTCACGTAGCACCGCGCGCAACGGCACCTCCTCGGCCAGAGCCTTGCGCTGCTGCAGCTCGGCGAACACCGGAGTTTCGTGCAGCCAACGGCGCAGGTACACCGAGAACAGACCGAACACGCCACCGAGCAGGAACGGGATCCGCCAGGCGTAATCCGCCACTTCAACTGGCGTGTAAATGCTGTTGATCGCCGTGGCGACCAGGGAACCCAGCAGGATACCCGCCGTCAGGCCGCTGGTCAGGGTGCCGCAGGCATAGCCGACATGCCGCTGCGGTACGTGTTCAGAAACGAAGACCCAGGCACCCGGTACTTCGCCGCCAATCGCCGCGCCCTGGATCACCCGCATCAGCAACAACAGGATCGGCGCCCACATGCCGATCTGCGCATAGGTCGGCAACAGGCCCATGATCAGGGTAGGCACCGCCATCATGAAAATGCTCAGGGTGAACATCTTCTTGCGCCCCAACAGGTCGCCAAAGTGCGCCATCACGATGCCGCCCAGTGGCCGCGCCAGGTAGCCCGCGGCGAAGATGCCAAAAGTCTGCATCAAGCGCAGCCACTCGGGCATGTCCGCCGGGAAGAACAGCTTGCCCACCACCGTGGCGAAGAACACGAAGATGATGAAATCGTAGAACTCCAGCGCGCCGCCCAGGGCCGACAGCGATAGCGTCTTGTAATCGTTGCGGGTCAGCGGTCGTGCGGATGGGGAAGGCTGCGCGATACTCGAGGGCGCTGTGGTCATGGCAAGGGCTTCTCTTATAGTCAGGTCTGCCGCCCCAACAACGCTGGCAAGGGCTCGGGCAGGACCGGCACGATAACAAATTGTTCGAAAAAGCACATAGAGGCGCGTATTTGATGGGCAAAATGAGAACCGGACGGTCGTATCGGAGTCTATCGACCGATATACTCGCAATTGTGTAATAGCTTGTAAGGGGTTGCTGTGCGAAAACGCCTGTCAGGTTCATAGGCGATTTCGCAGAGTTTCCCTTTAGGCGCCTTACGAAAAACGTGACGAACGCAGTGTGTTCGGGGATGAATCGTTTTTCCAGGACGGCTATTTATCCGCTACACAACGAAGAGTCACGGGTCAGAGGCACCCCCCGAATGATAGAGCTCGAACAAGAAGATCCGATCCCGCAAGGCGACCTGGCCCTGCAAATTACCGCGCTTCCTCGCGAAACCAACGGCTTTGGCGATATTTTCGGCGGCTGGCTGGTGGCGCAGATGGACTTGGCCGGTACTGCGATGGCCAGCAAGGTGGCTGGCGGTCGCGTGGCCACTGTCGCGATCGACCGCATGGCATTCCTGGTTCCGGTCGCAGTGGGCGCCCAGCTCTCCTTCTATACCCAGGCACTGGAAATCGGCCGCAGCTCGATCCAGATGATGGTCGAGGTCTGGAGCGACGATCCACTGTCCAGCGAATGGCGCAAAGTTACCGAAGCGGTGTTTGTGTTCGTCGCCATCGATGGCAGCGGCCGTACTCGTTCGGTTCCGCCCCGGGCCCGTTAAAAACGGGCTGCGTTAAACCCGATAAGCGTTTTGCGGTCCATTGCAGTCATTGTTACTGATCGAGAGCTGTCCCATGAGCACGCCCAACGTTGAAGCCGTCAAACTGGATGAACTGAACTGCTGGCGCATCCGCCACGGCCAGGCCGAATTGCTGGTGGCCCAGCAAGGCGCACACATCCTCAGCTATCAAGTGGCTGGCCAGCCACCTCTGATCTGGCTCAACGACGAGGCCGTGTTCAAGGCGGGCAAAAGCATCCGCGCCGGTGTGCCCGTGTGCTGGCCGTGGTTCGGCAACCTGGCGCGCAACCCGCAGAGTGTCCAGGCAATGCGCGTCAGCAGCGAACCCGCCGCCGCTCACGGCCTGGTACGGGCAATCGACTGGGAATTGGGCGGCATCGAGGCCGAGGGCGCAAGCCTGAAGATCGAGTTCCTCTTGCCTTGCCCCGAAGGCGGATTGCCTGGCTGGCCGCACAAGGTCGACCTGAAGTTGAGCATTCGTCTGGACGAGCAGCTGCATATCAGCCTGACCAGTCACAACCAAGGCACCGACACCGTCACGATCAGCCAGGCGCTGCACAGCTATTTCGCGGTCAGCGATGTGCGTAATGTGCATGTCGAAGGGCTGGACGGGCTGAGCTATATCGAGACGCTGGACGACTGGAAAACCGTGACCCAGTCCGGTGACTTGCACTTTACCGGCGAAACCGATCGCATTTACCTCGATACGCCGCCCCAGCTCAGCATTGTCGACCCGTCCTGGGAACGGCGTATCGAGCTCACCAGTACCGGTTCACGTTCGGCTGTAATCTGGAACCCATGGACCGAACGCGCCGCGGCTTTCAGCGACATGGCCGACGATGGCTGGCAACGCATGCTGTGCATTGAAACGGCGAATGTGATGGGTGATGTGGTGACGTTGGCGTCGGGTGCAAGCCATACGCTGGGCGTTAGCATCAGCAGCAAACCCATATAACACCACAAAACCAATGCGGGAGCGGGCTTGCTCGCGAAGAGGTCATAACGTTCAACATCATCGTTGACTGTTACATCGCCTTCGCGAGCAAGCCCGCTCCCACATTTGGTTTGTGCCAGGCCTGAAGCACTCGTTACAAATCCGATTCCTGCACCACCCTCACCTTCGCCGCGTCCAGCGCATACGCCGCATCCGCCAGGTCATTGCTGACCTTCTCGATCTTCAGCGTGCCGGTCACCCATAGCGGCGTATAGATATCCTCCAGCTTCAAGCCCTTGGGATAGCGCACCAGCACCAGCTGATTGGGCGGTGGTGGCGGCACGTGGATGCACGCGCCCGGGTATGGCACCAGGAAAAACAAGGTGCTGCGACCCTTGGCGTCGGACTCCAGCGGTACCGGATAGCCACCGATACGGATGTCCTTGTCGTTCATGGACGCTACGGTCTTGGTCGAATACATCACCGCGGGCAAGCCCTTGCTCTGCTTCATGCCACCTTTTTCAGTGAAGGTACCATCGGCCTCCGGAGAGTCGTGGTCGATTTCAGGCATGGCCTCGAGGGCTTTCTGGTCCGACTTGGGCATCAGTTCGAGCCAGTCGGTTTCCGGCAGCTCGCCGGCATGGGCAAGGCCCGCACTCAGTAAAACAAGAGTCAGCAGAAGACGTCGCATGAAAATGCTCGGTAGGGTTAAGGAGATCGCCGGGCATTCTAGTCCTCCCGGGCTGCGCAGCCGAGAGGACTTTGTCGCTTGAATCAGTTCTTTTTGATCAAGCCGTAGATCACCAGCAAGATGACGGCGCCCACCAGTGCGCCGATGAAGCCTGCGCCTTCACCCGCTTGATAGAGGCCCAGGGCCTGACCGCCGTAGGTGGCTGCCAGCGAACCGCCAATACCGAGCAGGATGGTCATGATCCAACCCATGCTGTCATCGCCCGGTTTGAGGAAGCGTGCCAGCAGGCCGACGATCAAGCCGATAAAGATGGTTCCGATGATTCCCATGGCATTTCCCTCTGATTAAATGGCAGTGTCCAAAGCCTAGTCAGACTTTGGCATCCTGCCATGAGAGAACGGCGGTCCCTTAATGGTTCCGCCGCTGCCACATGAACTGTTTTTACTCGGCGATGAGCGCTTCGACCTTGAGGATCTGTGCGGCCAGCGTTTCGCGATCTGCACAGCGCAAGTTGGCGTGACCGACCTTGCGGCCTACCTTGAATGCCTTGCCGTAGTGATGCAGGTGGCAATCGGCGATGGCCAGGACTTTGTCGGTCTCCGGCACTTTACCGATGAAGTTCAGCATTGCGCTTTCGCCGACCTTGGCGGTCGAACCCAGCGGCAGGCCGGCGACCGCCCGCAGGTGGTTTTCGAACTGGCTGCACTCGGCACCTTCGGTGGTCCAGTGCCCGGAATTGTGTACGCGTGGGGCAATTTCGTTGGCTTTAAGGCCCCCGTCGACTTCAAAGAATTCGAACGCCATCACGCCAACATAATTCAGCTGCTTGAGCACACGGCTGGAGTAATCTTCGGCCAAGGCTTGCAACGGGTGATCGGTGCTGGCCACTGACAGCTTGAGGATGCCACTGTCGTGGGTGTTATGTACCAGCGGATAGAACCTGGTTTCGCCATCGCGGGCGCGCACGGCGATCAACGAGACTTCGCCGGTGAAGGGTACGAAACCTTCCAGCAGGCAAGCCACGCTGCCCAACTCGGCGAAAGTGCCAACCACATCTTCAGGTGTGCGCAGGACTTTCTGGCCCTTGCCGTCGTAACCCAGGGTGCGGGTTTTCAACACGGCTGGCAGCCCGATGGAAGCCACGGCGGCGTCCAGATCGGCTTGCGACTGAATATCGGCGAACGCCGGGGTTGGGATGCCCAGGTCCTTGAACATGCTCTTTTCGAACCAGCGATCACGAGCGATGCGCAGGGCTTCGGCACTCGGGTAAACCGGCACGAACTGCGACAGGAACGCCACGGTTTCCGCCGGGACGCTCTCGAACTCAAAGGTCACCAGATCGACTTCATCGGCCAGCTGACGCAGGTGATCCTGATCGCCGTAATCGGCGCGCAGGTGCTCGCCCAACGCGGCGGAACACGCGTCCGGCGCCGGGTCGAGGAAAGCGAAGTTCATACCCAGCGGAGTTCCCGCCAGCGCCAACATGCGACCCAATTGGCCGCCACCGATTACACCGATCTTCATCGTCAACAACCTCAGGCGATGCGTGGGTCTGGATTTTCCAGGACGCTGTCTGTCTGTTCAGCACGGAAGGTTTTCAGCACCGCGTGGAACTGCGGGTGCTTGGCGCCCAGGATACTCGCCGAAAGCAGGGCGGCGTTGATCGCACCGGCCTTGCCGATGGCCAGGGTGGCGACCGGAATGCCTGCTGGCATCTGCACGATGGAGAGCAGCGAATCGACGCCCGAGAGCATCGCCGATTGCACCGGCACGCCCAATACCGGCAGGTGGGTCTTGGCCGCACACATGCCAGGCAAATGGGCCGCGCCACCGGCACCGGCGATGATCACCTCGATGCCACGCGCCTCGGCTTCTTCAGCGTACTGGAACAGCAGGTCCGGGGTGCGGTGGGCAGAGACCACTTTCACCTCGTAAGGGATGCCGAGCTTTTCCAGCATATCGGCGGTGTGGCTAAGGGTGGACCAATCGGACTTGGAGCCCATGATCACGCCAACCAATGCACTCATCGTCGTGCCTCTTCTCTCTGGGCGCCCGCAGGCGCATCAAAAAACAACAAGCCACGCAGAATGCGTGGCTTGATTGTACGAATTATGGCCAGGCGAACCGGCCGAAGGCCGCGCAGTATACCTCAATGAAGCCAATATACAGCCCCTGGTTCGACCATCTGTCATTGCTTTTGTCGGCTGACTTATTTGACCTTCAGGTCAGACCTTGAGACCGATGCCAGCAGCAGTTTTGAAAATGAAAGAAATATAAGGCAACTCGCAAACAGGTCTCCCTGAAGTTAGTCTGAATCTTCAAGTTGAGAATGACCAAATGTCTTCTAAAAGGATTTAGAAATGAACAATGTTTCCGAGCAAAAAAAACAGAAAAAAATCACTATCTATGCAGCCATCCACGAAGACGTGCCGAAAGATGTAAAGGACTCAATATATGCTGATCACTTTCTTCCGTTAGTAAAAGAGCTCGAAAGCTTTACTGACCACAAGGTGAGTGTGGTTTTTGGTGCTGGCGCTCCTTACAGCAACTTTGACTATAAGGGAGAGGACACTATGGCAACCCTGCGCAAGTGGGAACTCCTTGGTTCAAAGTACCTTGACGCCTACCGCGCCGAGGGTTTCGACACGAACGATATAAGACTCGTTGTATTGGTAACCCGTGATCGGCTCACTCGCAATATAGAAGGCGCAGCACTTGTATGGCCACCGTACAGCGCCGGAAGATTCGCTATTGCATCAGTAAATGGCTACCAGGTAATCGGCCATGAAATAGGTCACCTGCTCGGTGCCAGGCATGAAGACTCCGAAATCAACTACAACGGCTGGTGGAGTGAAAGCTACATGACCCCACAGCGCCTGGAGCTGCGCAGCAACAGTTATACCTTTAGCGAAGCCAATCGAAAAAACATCAACAATTACCTGGCCACCAAGAGCTGATATTCAATTTGGTCTACGCGCTACTTGATCGCTACCTTGGCGTTACTGATTGCCACTTGCCGCCCCGCCTTCAAGTTTGCGCCACAACAATCGCACATTAGCCTTACGCACCAGCGCACAGCGATACAGACGAATCTCCAACGGCACATGCCATTGCGGGCCGCCGCACACCACCAATTCTCCGCGCGCCAGCTCGGCGCGCACACTCAGCTGTGGCACCCAGGCAATCCCCAGCCCTTCCAGGGCCATGCTCTTGAGGCTATCGGCCATGGCGGTCTCATACACGGTGGTAAATCGCAGCGCGCGCTGGCGCAGCAAACCATTGACCGAGCGCCCGAGAAACGCACCCGCGCTGTACGCCAGCAACGGCACGCTGGCCTCGCCCTCAAGATCGAAAAGCGGCTTGCCCTGCTCATCCGCCGCACACACCGGGAGCATTTCGGTGTGCCCAAGGTGCAAGGAAGGAAAAATCTCAGGGTCCATCTGCATGGCCGCGTCCGGGTCATAGAACGCCAGCATCAAGTCACAACCGCCCTCGCGCAAGGCATGCACGGCGTCGCCAACGTTGGTGGCGACCAACCGCGTGGCGATGTTCAAGCCTTCATTGCGCAGTTGCGCGATCCAGCGCGGGAAAAACCCAAGAGCCAGTGAGTGTGCCGCCGCGACTTGCATCACTTCGCCCTGCCCGCCTTCCAGATGATGCAGATGTCGCAGCACCTCACCGAGCTGCTCGACCACGGTGCGCGCGGTCACCAGGAACAACTGGCCTGCCGCCGTCAGCTCGACCGGCGTGCGAGAGCGGTTGACCAGGGTCAATCCCAGCGCGGCTTCGAGGCTGCGGATTCGGCGGCTGAAAGCCGGTTGAGTCACAAAGCGGCGTTCCGCTGCCTGGGAGAAGCTGCGGGTGGCGGCCAGGGCACTGAAGTCCTCCAGCCATTTACTTTCCAGATTCATCACATCCTCCCGGACACGCACCAAATTAGGTCACACGCTCGCCGTCAACATGGCGTCACATGGGCATTATGCCGAATGTGCATAGGCCAGTGTTTAACAGCATTGGCCCAAAATTCTCCACAAGCCTAGCATTTGCAGTGTTCCGGCACAGCCCGGGTCCATATTGAGATGATTTCTATCATGTCCTCCGCTGCATCATTCCGCACAGAAAAAGACCTGCTTGGCGTACTCGAAGTACCGGCTCAAGCGTATTACGGCATCCAGACCCTGCGAGCGGTGAACAACTTCCGTCTCTCCGGCGTTCCGATCTCGCATTACCCGAAGCTGGTAGTCGGCCTGGCCATGGTCAAGCAAGCCGCCGCTGACGCCAACCGCGAGCTGGGTCACTTGAGTGAAGCCAAGCACGCGGCCATCAGCGAAGCCTGTGCACGACTGATCCGCGGCGATTTCCACGAAGAATTCGTGGTGGACATGATTCAAGGCGGCGCTGGCACTTCGACCAACATGAATGCCAACGAAGTCATCGCCAACATCGCGCTGGAGGCCATGGGCCACCAGAAGGGCGAATACCAGTACCTGCACCCGAACAACGACGTGAACATGGCACAGTCGACCAACGACGCCTACCCGACCGCGATCCGCCTGGGTCTGCTGCTGGGTCATGACGCGCTGCTGGCCAGCCTCGACAGCCTGATCCAGTCGTTCGCCGCCAAAGGTGAAGAATTCAGCCACGTCCTGAAGATGGGCCGTACCCAGCTGCAAGACGCTGTGCCGATGACCCTCGGTCAGGAATTCCGTGCGTTCGCCACTACCTTGGGCGAAGACCTGGCACGCCTGAAGACCTTGGCACCCGAGCTGCTGACCGAAGTGAACCTGGGCGGTACCGCAATCGGCACCGGCATCAACGCCGACCCGCGCTACCAGCACCTGGCCGTTCAGCGCCTGGCCACCATCAGCGGTCACCCGCTGGTACCGGCAGCCGACCTGATCGAAGCCACCTCCGACATGGGCGCCTTCGTGCTGTTCTCCGGCATGCTCAAGCGCACCGCGGTCAAGCTGTCGAAGATCTGCAACGACCTGCGCCTGCTGTCCAGCGGCCCACGCACCGGCATCAACGAAATCAACCTGCCGGCACGTCAGCCAGGCAGCTCGATCATGCCAGGCAAGGTCAACCCGGTAATCCCGGAAGCCGTGAATCAGGTAGCGTTCCAGATCATCGGCAACGACTTGGCCCTGACCATCGCAGCCGAAGGCGGCCAGCTGCAACTGAACGTGATGGAGCCGCTGATCGCCTTCAAGATCTTCGACTCGATCCGCCTGTTGCAACGCGCCATGGACATGCTGCGCGAGCACTGCATCACCGGCATCACCGCCAACGAAGAACGTTGCCGTGAACTGGTCGAGCACTCGATCGGCCTGGTGACCGCGCTGAACCCGTACATCGGCTATGAAAACGCCACCCGTATCGCCCGTATCGCCCTCGAAAGCGGCCGCGGCGTGCTGGAACTGGTGCGCGAAGAAGGTCTGCTCGACGACGCCATGCTCGCCGACATCCTGCGCCCGGAAAACATGATTGCCCCGCGTCTGGTGCCTCTGAAGGCTTAACCAACGCTGTAGCACCGCTCACCAGGTCGAGGGACTAGACACCTCTCACCTTTTGAGGGCTTGGAGATTTCTCTCCAAGCCCTTTTTTTTAACTTTTTGCAGTACCGCGTCATCTGTTGGGGCAAGCCTTGCTCCTACAAAAGCAACACCCTCGTTTCGCTACATGCACCACAACCGTGCAGACGGACGGCACTGTCATCGGTATAGTGCCGCCCCTCTTCGCGTGAGCGGTCGTCGGTAGCGAGGCCACAACCCATGCGAAACCCGAACTAACAACAAACCCGCGATATGAATCCGGGACGAACTTCGCCTGATCCGTTATGCCGTGCGCGAACGGATGTAACACGATGTTTCTTCCTGGCCAGCATCTGCCTACACAAAAAACAGCGAGGAATAACCATGCTCGAAGTCATTAACGACTTCCTCTCAGGGAAAGTACTGATCGTGCTCATTGTCGGGCTCGGTAGCTACTTCACGATCCGCTCGCGTTTCGTTCAATTGCGTCACTTCTTCCACATGTTCGCGGTGTTCCGGGACAGCCTCAAAAGCAGCGCTGGGCAACTCAGCTCGTTCCAGGCCCTGATGCTCAGCCTTGCCGGCCGTGTCGGCGCAGGCAACATCGCCGGTGTCGGTATTGCCGTGACACTGGGCGGCCCCGGTGCCGTGTTCTGGATGTGGGTGACCGCACTGGTCGGCATGTCCAGCAGCTTCTTTGAATGCTCCCTCGGCCAACTCTACAAACGCACTGATTCCGACGGCACCTTCCGTGGCGGTCCGTCCTATTACATCCAGCACGGCCTGCAGAAGCGCTGGTTGGGAATGATCATGGCGTTCCTGCTGCTGATCACCTTCGGCTTCGCCTTCAACGGCCTGCAATCCCATGCCGTGACCCATTCGCTGAACAACGCTTTCGGCCTCGACACCACCTGGACCGGTCTTGGCCTTGCCGTTCTGCTGGGCCTGGTGTTCATCGGCGGGATCAAGCGCATCGCCAAGGTCGCCGACCTGCTGGTGCCAGTGAAAACCCTGGTGTACATCGGCGTGACCATCTACGTGATCGTGCTGCAGTTCGATCAGGTACCGGGCATGCTGATGACCATCGTGAAAAGCGCCTTCGGCCTCGACCAGGCATTTGGCGGACTGATCGGCAGCGCGATCATCATGGGCGTTAAACGTGGCGTATTCGCCAACGAAGCGGGCTTGGGCAGCGCGCCGAACGTGGCCGCGGTGGCCTCGGTCGAGCACCCCGTCGCCCAAGGCGTGGTTCAAGCGTTCAGTGTGTTCCTCGACACCTTCGTGATCTGCACCTGCACGGCCCTGCTGATCCTGCTCTCGGGTTTCTACACCCCGGGCTTCGAAGGCGATGGTATCGCCCTGACCCAGAACTCCCTGGCTGCCGTGGTCGGTGACTGGGGCCGGATGTTCATTTCCGTGGCGCTGGCGTTGTTCGTGTTCACCTCGATCCTCTACAACTACTATCTGGGCGAGAGCAACCTGCGCTTTTTGATCGGTGAAAACCGCAAGGCACTGATGGGCTACCGTGCGCTGGTTCTGGTGCTGATCTTCTGGGGCGCCATCGAAAACCTCGGGACCGTATTCGCCTTTGCCGACATCACCATGACGATGCTGGCGTTCGTCAACCTGATTGCGCTGTTCCTGCTGTTCAAGGTCGGCATGCGCATCCTGCGTGACTACGATGACCAGCGTGCCGCCGGCATCAAGACCCCGGTGTTCGATTCGAGCAAGTTCCCCGACCTGGATCTGGATCGCCAGGCCTGGCCAGCCAATCCGCCAGTCCCTGCCCAAGCTCTGAGCGAGCCGCAAGGCGTGACCGCAGCACAACGCTGATCGGTTAAAGTGCGAAACCCCATGTGGGAGCGGGCTTGCTCGCGAAAGCGGTGTATCAGACAGCACTAATGGCGCCTGACACTCCCTCTTCGCGAACAAGCCCGCTCCCACAGGAAATCATCGTTCTCGGAGCCCCCCATGAATTCCTCGACCTACCCTGCCGCCCAGCACGTCATGGTGCTCTACACGGGCGGCACCATCGGCATGCAAGCCAGTGCCCACGGCCTGGCGCCGGCGTCCGGTTTCGAAGCGCGGATGCGTGAGTACCTGCACAGCCAGCCTGATCTCGTGGTACCGCAATGGCGCTTTCGCGAAATGTCGCCGCTGATCGACAGCGCCAACATGACCCCGGCGTATTGGCAGCAATTGCGTGAAGCAGTGGTCGATGCCGTGGACGTGCAAGGTTGCGACAGCGTGTTGATCCTGCACGGCACCGACACCCTCGCCTACAGCGCCGCCGCCATGAGCTTTCAATTGCTCGGCCTGCACGCGCGCGTTTGCTTTACCGGCTCGATGTTGCCGGCCGGCGTGACCGACAGCGATGCCTGGGAAAACCTCGGCGGCGCGCTGGTTGCTTTGGGCCAGGGCCTGGCTCCGGGTGTGCACTTGTACTTCCACGGTGAATTGCTGGACCCAACCCATTGCGCGAAAGTGCGCAGTTTCGGGCGTCATCCGTTCAAGCGACTGGAACGTCAGGGTGGTGGTGCGAAAGCGTCTTCGATTCCGGCGCAACTGCATTACAACCAGGCCCGGCAACAGGTGAACGTTGCAGTGTTACCGCTGTTTCCCGGCATCGGCGCCGAAATACTCGATGGCCTGATCGCCAGCGGTATTCAGGGCCTGGTGCTGGAATGCTACGGCAGCGGTACCGGGCCGAGCGACAATCCGGGGTTCCTCGCCAGCCTGGAACGGGCGCGGGACGTGGGCGTCGTGGTGGTGGCAGTCACGCAGTGCCACGAAGGTGGCGTAGAGCTGGACGTGTATGAGGCGGGCAGTCGTTTGCGGGTGGCCGGTGTGCTTTCAGGTGGCGGCATGACCCGTGAAGCGGCGTTCGGCAAGCTGCATGGTTTGCTGGGGGCAGGACTTGAACCCGCTGAGGTCCGGCGGCTAGTTGAACTGGACTTGTGTGGGGAGCTGGCCTGATACATCAAAGCTTACCCATCAGCCGGTTTCACACGCTTTAAAACTTTCCGCCAGATACATCAGGTGTCTGGCGGAAAACCTCGTCGATCAACTTACACCTTGTACTTGCAGCAACCCCGCCAGGGCCTCGGCCTCAACCGGCCGGCTGATCAGATAGCCCTGCACTTCATCGCAGCGCTCAGCTTTCAAAAATTCAAGCTGCTCCACCCGTTCCACGCCTTCTGCCACCACTTTCAATTTCAAGCCGTGCGCCATCGCAATGATTGCCCGGGTGATCGCCGCGTCTGCCGTACCCTCTCCCAGGCCCCGGATAAATGCCTGATCGATCTTCACGTAATCCACCGGGATACGCTTGAGGTAGCTCAGCGACGAATACCCGGTGCCGAAATCGTCGATCGCCAGCGTCACGCCCAAATCACGCAGTTGCTGGAACGTCGCGATAATGTGCTCGACGCTGTCGAGTAACTGGCTCTCGGTCAGTTCCAGCTCCAGGTAATGCGGCGCCAGTCCGGTTTCTTCCAGGACCTGACGCACCAGGCTAACCAGTTTGCCCTGACGCAATTGGTGCACCGACAGATTGACCGACACCCGAATTCCTTCAAGCCCCAGGCGCTGCCACTCGCAGGCTTGCCAGCAGGCCTGGCGCAAGACGAACTCGCCGATTGGGCCGATCAAACCGGTCTCCTCTGCCAAGCCAATGAAATCCCCCGGCGGCACACGTCCCATGGTCGGGTGGTCCCAACGCACCAAGGCCTCGGCAGCATTGAGCTTGCCCGTGGCGAGGCACAGCTTCGGTTGGTAAAACACCTTCAGTTGCTTCTCTTCGACCGCTTTGCGCAAATGATTTTCCAACTGCAGGCGCTCAAGGGTGCTGGCTTGCAAGCTATCGGTGTAGAACTGGAAATTGTTGCCCCCCAAATGCTTGGCGTGCTGCATAGCCATGTTCGACTGACTGACCAATGCGGATATTTCCCGGGCGTTGTCCGGCAACAGGCTGATACCCATGGATGCGCTGACCACCAGCTCATGACCGTCGACGGTCACCGGCACGCGCAATTTGGCCGACAAGCGAGTCGCCACTCGCGCCAGACTGGAGAGGTTGCCGTAGGCATTGAACAGGACAGCGAATTCATCGCCGGACAAGCGTGCGATGGTGTCTGCCTCGGGCAATGCGTTGACCAGGCGCCGGGCCATTTTCTGCAATAGCTGATCGGCCACCTCATGACCCAGGCTGTCGTTGAGCTGCTTGAAGCGATCCAGATTGATGTGCAACAAAGCCAGGCTGCGATAACCGCCCTGGCGCACCCGCTGATGCGCCTCACTTAGTCGTTCGCGGAACATCGAGCGATTGGCCAACCCCGTGAGTTCGTCGTAATGGGTCAGGTAGCGCATGCGTTCTTCGGACTCTCGCCGTGCCGAGAGATCCGCGAAGAAGCCCACGATATGACTGACATTTCCCCGAGTATCGCGTACGGCGGTCAATTGCAGCCATTGCGGATACATCTCGCCATTCTTGCGGGTTTCCACCAGCTCACCCTGCCAATTGCCGTGCTGCTCCAAGGTTAAATGGATAGCACCGTAATGCCGGCGCGCATCGCGACTGCAGGGCAACTCGACCACGTTACGTCCGAGAATCTCCTCGATTTCATAGCCGGTGACCCGGCTGAAGGCCTGGTTGACCGCGATCACGGCATAATTCGGATCGAAAATCACAATGCCTTCGCTGGCGGCCTCGAACACGGTCGCCGCCAGTTGCAGTTGCTCTTCCTGGACCTTGCTGACACTGATATCGCGCCGCGTGCCCACCATGCGAATCACCCGACCGTTGTCGGCGCGTTCCACCGCCCGTCCGCGGTCCTCGATCCACACCCAATGGCCATCGCCATGCCGCACCCGGTATTCGATCTGGTAATCCTCGGTGCGCCCCTTCAAATGCTCGACCAACGCCCTCTTCAGTGCAGGAAGGTCATCGGGATGCAGGCGCGGTTTGAGGTGGCGCAATAATGCCGTCACCTGGTCCGGCTCCAGGCCGAACAATTCCTGGATCTGCGTGTGATGAACTTCGTCGGTTTGCAGGTTCCAGTCCCACAACCCCAGTGCGCTAGCCTTCAGTGCCAGTGCCAGGCGCGCCTCACTCTTGCTCAGCGCCTGGTTGGCCGCGTCCAGCTCCAGACTGCGCTGGGCGACACGGTTTTCCAGGTCAACCTGGATTTCGCGTAATTCGTCTTCGGCACGCCGACGCTGATCGATTTCCCTGGCCAGCTTCTGATTGAGCTGGTCGCTGCAGTTCTGCGCCTGCTGCAGGTTCTCGATCAGCGCCTGATTCTGGAAGCGTCGCAACAGGCCGCGATCGATCAGCCGGTTCACTTGCCAGGCGACCACACTCAGCGCACCCAGCAAAATCAAGCCGAACCAGCCCCAACCGTGTTCGTCCCCACCCCAGAACATATAGGCAATGGCCGGCAACAGGCAGGGTAAGGTGAAGGACAGGAACGCCGGCAAACTCACCGCATAGGCCACACTGGCAGACAGCGCCGCAGCGCCGATCAGGCCAAAGACCCAGGCTTGTTGAATGAAGTTATCGGCGGGCACCAGAGCAATACCGGCGCCAGCCAGGGTCAGGCCCGTGAGGCCCGAGCCCAGTAAAAACATGCGCCGCCAGATCGGATGAGCCTGGCGGTTGGGAATCGCCGAATCGAAGGCCGCCACCTGGATCACCCGCAATGCCACCAGCGACAGTAACCACACCAGCCAGACACTGACCAGGAAGTAGCGCTGCGGACTCCAGAGCAATCCGGCGCAGACCAGGCCATTGATCAACATGAACAGCGTGGGCAGCAAGGAACCCTGATACAACAGACGCGTGCGTTCGACCGCCATTTCCATGGCGTATTGTTTACGAATAACCCGGGGCTCCACAGTAGGGCCCGACAGGTCGAAGCTGAGGTTCATAGGCAGTGTTCTTGTTCTTATAATGATGAGCATGTGCCCGAAACGTCGACGGAGCATACACAAGCCAATGCCCGGACCAAACTGCTCCCTGTCAAAAAACAGACCAAAGTATCAGCCGCCAGGAGTGGCAAAATGCCGTCAAACAGGCACGGCAAACGATTGCAGCCGATGACTGACCGGTCGTCCCTTGCGTAACTTTCATCGGCTAAAACGAAGCGGGGTTTGCCCGGGGTGACGCGGCCCCCTAGAATGGCCCGATGCGCGATGATCTCTCCCTTCTGCTGAATTCTCTCAACGATGCCCAACGCCAGGCCGTAGCTGCCCCCGTGGGTCGTCAGTTGGTCCTGGCCGGTGCTGGTTCCGGTAAAACCCGAGTGCTGGTGCACCGTATCGCCTGGTTGATCCAGGTCGAAAACGCCTCGCCCCACTCCATCCTGTCGGTGACCTTCACCAACAAGGCTGCTGCCGAGATGCGCCATCGCATCGAGCAACTGATGGGTATCAACCCGGCCGGCATGTGGGTCGGCACCTTCCACGGCCTGGCGCACCGCTTGCTGCGGGCGCACTGGCAGGAAGCCGGCCTGAGCCAGACCTTCCAGATTCTCGACAGCGACGACCAGCAACGCCTGGTCAAGCGGGTGATCCGCGAGCTCGGCCTGGACGAACAGCGCTGGCCAGCCCGTCAGGCCCAGTGGTTCATCAACGGGCAGAAAGACGAAGGCCTGCGCCCGCAACACATTCAAGCCAGCGGCGACCTGTTCCTGGCGACCATGCGCAGCATTTATGAGGCTTACGAGGCCGCGTGCCTGCGCGCCGGTGTTATCGACTTCTCCGAATTGCTGCTGCGCGCCCTCGACCTGTGGCGCGATCACCCTGGCTTGCTGGCGCACTATCAGAAGCGCTTCCGGCACATTCTGGTGGACGAGTTCCAGGACACCAACGCCGTGCAGTACGCCTGGTTGCGCCTGCTGGCCAAAGGTGGCGACAGCCTGATGGTGGTCGGCGACGACGACCAGTCGATCTATGGCTGGCGTGGCGCGAAAATCGAGAACATCTACCAGTACTCCGAAGACTTCCCGGACGCCGAAACCATTCGCCTGGAGCAGAATTATCGCTCCACCGCCGGCATCCTCAAGGCCGCCAACGCCTTGATCGCCAACAATACCGGGCGTTTGGGCAAAGAGTTGTGGACCGACGGCGGCGACGGCGAAGCGATCAACCTGTACGCCGCGTTCAACGAACACGACGAAGCTCGCTACGTTGTCGAAACCATCGAAAGTGCGCTGAAAACCGGCTTGGCTCGCAGCGATATCGCGATTCTGTACCGTTCCAACGCCCAATCGCGCGTGTTGGAAGAAGCCTTGCTGCGCGAGCGCATTCCTTACCGCATCTACGGCGGCCAGCGCTTCTTCGAACGTGCTGAAATCAAGAACGCCATGGCTTACCTGCGCTTGCTCGAAGGCCGTGGCAACGATGCCGCACTGGAACGGGTGATCAACGTGCCAGCCCGGGGCATTGGCGAGAAAACCGTCGAAGCGATCCGCGATCACGCCCGCCACAGCGATGTGTCGATGTGGGAAGCGATGCGTCAGCTGGTGGCCAATAAAGGCGTTACCGGTCGCGCAGCCGGCGCGCTGGGCGCGTTTGTCGAGTTGATCGAGAACCTCGCCGCCAAGTGCATGGAAATGCCGTTGCACCTGATGACCCAGACCGTTATCGAACAGTCGGGGCTGATCGCCTATCACGAAGCGGAAAAAGGCGAGAAGGGCCAGGCCAGGGTAGAAAACCTTGAGGAACTGGTCAGCGCGGCGCGCAACTTCGAAAACAGCGAAGAGGACGAGGACCTGACGCCACTGGCGGCCTTCCTCGGTCACGCCTCGCTGGAAGCCGGCGATACCCAGGCCGACGAACACGAAGACAGCATTCAATTGATGACCCTGCACAGCGCCAAGGGCCTGGAATTTCCCTATGTGTTCCTGGTGGGCATGGAAGAAGGCCTGTTCCCGCACAAGATGAGCCTGGAAGAGCCCGGCCGTCTCGAGGAAGAACGTCGCCTGGCCTATGTCGGCATCACTCGGGCCATGCAGAACCTGGTGATGACCTATGCCGAAACCCGACGCCTCTACGGCAGCGAAACCTACAACAAGGTTTCGCGGTTCGTACGCGAAGTGCCCAAGGGCCTGATTCAGGAAGTACGGCTTTCCAACAGCGTCAGCCGGCCGTACGGCGGCAATCAGTCGATGAGCGGCAGCAACCTGTTCAGCGGCAGCGAGATTCCGCAGACCGGCTTCAGCCTGGGCCAGACTGTACGCCACTCAATCTTCGGTGATGGCGTGATTCTCAACTTCGAAGGCGCCGGAGCGGCGGCTCGGGTGCAGGTTAACTTCAGCGAAGGCAGCAAGTGGCTGATGCTGGGGTATGCCAAGCTGGAAGCGATCTAAAGACCGCCAGCGGACCAATGTGGGAGCGGCGGTGCGACGATTCGACTTGCTCGCGAAAGCGTCAGGTCAGTCGACATTGATAGTGACTGATCCACCGCATTCGCGAGCAAGCCCGCTCCCACAGGGTTATGCATCGACTGAACTGAAAGGAAACGACTCATGGGCTCAGGTTTCTTTTCTTCCTGGACATTCTGGGCTCTTTTATCCGCTGTATTCGCGGCAATGACCGCCATTTTTGCGAAGATCGGCGTCGAAAACGTCAATTCAGACTTCGCTACCCTTTTGCGCACGGTCGTGGTGCTGATCAGCCTGGCCTTGATTTTGTACGCCACGGGCCAATATCAGTCTTTAGGATCGATCTCTGCCAGGAGCTACGTGTTCCTGTTGTTGTCGGGCCTTGCCACCGGTGCGTCGTGGATTTGCTATTTCCGTGCACTCAAGGTCGGCCCGGCCTCACTGGTCGCCCCCGTGGACAAACTCAGCGTGGTGTTGGTGGCCGTGCTCGGCGTGGTCCTGCTGGGTGAGAAGCTTGATCTGCGCCAGTGGAGTGGGGTCGGCCTGATCACGGCGGGCGTCATCATGCTCGCGCTGCGACGATAGACATCCTTCTTACAGAACTTATCCACTTTTCCTACAGACCAAAGTTAACAAGCCCTATTGCACTGACTGAAGCTGAATGCAACCTGTCAGGCAAAAGCTCGAAACACTCTGCCGCTAGCCAGTAACACTTCAGCTGTGCAACATGGCGCGCGTGCCTTCCACAAATGGGAATTCCCTTTATGAAACGTTTTCTTAGCATCGCCATGGCGTTGTGCATCGGCTTGACGATGAGCCTCGACGCCAATGCCGCCAAGCGCTTTGGTGGTGGCAAAAGCGCAGGCGCTGCGCCGACGCACCAGACCAGCCAGATGGCTCCTTCTTCTCCAGGCATGGGCGGCGCTGCAGCGACCGCTGGTGCAGCCGGTGCCGCTGGCGCTGCAGCCAAGGCCGGTGGCGCTTCGCGCTGGCTCGGCCCTCTGGCCGGCATCGCCGCTGGCGGCCTGCTGGCATCCATGTTCATGGGCGACGGTTTCCAGGGCATGCAGATCTTCGACATCCTGATCATGGCGGTCATCGCGTTCCTGGTCTTCCGCTTCATCGCCGCTCGTCGTCGCAAGCAGCAGCCGCAAATGGCTCCTGCAGGCTACGCGCCGATGCAGCGTGAAGCGTTCGAACAGAAGCCTGCTGGCGGTTCGATCTTCGGTGGCGCGGCAGCACCGGTTGCCGCTCGTCCGGTAATCAACGCTCCGGCCTGGTTCAACGAACACAACTTCATCGAAGCTGCGCGCAATCACTTCCAGTCCCTGCAGCAACACTGGGACGCGAACGAAATGGACAAGATCGCCGAGTTCGTAACCCCGCAAATGCTGGAGTTCCTCAAGCGCGAACGTGCTGACCTGGGTGACGGCTTCCAGTCCACCTACATTGATAACCTCAATGTGCAACTGGACGGCGTAGAAGACCGTGCCGACAAGACCATCGCCACCCTGACCTTCAGCGGCGTGTCGAAGACCTCGCGTTTCGACCAGGGCGAAGTGTTCAGCGAAAGCTGGAACATGGAACGTGCACAGGGCGAAAACCAGCCTTGGCTGGTGGCTGGTATCCGCCAGAACGGCTGATTCCCCTCCGCGCTTCACTTGCTGTAATAAAAACCCCAGCCTCGGCTGGGGTTTTCTATTTCGCGGTTGCATCTATAGCGAGCTACTGTATAAACCGCCCCATATAAACCGCGCCATACAAGCAAGAGGATCCCGGACGTGGAAGAAATCATCGAACAACTGCGTGAAGCCAACGAACCGGTACCGGTCCCCTTGGAGTTGCCCGACGAAGATCTGCTGGTGGAAATCGAAGAACAACTGTTCATCGACATTCCGTTCGTCTTCAGGGAGTTCCTGCTGACTGTCAGCGACGTGGTCTATGGCAGCCTGGAGCCCGTCACCGTCACGGACCCGCAATCCCACACTTACCTGCCCGACGTTGCCGCCAACGCCTGGGATGCAGGCGTCGATCGCAGCCTGATCCCGATCTGCCAGGACGGCGACGACTACTACTGCGTCGAAGAAGACGGCACCGTAGTGCTTTGGCAGGCCGAAGAAGAGCTGATCGCCGAAGAAACCTGGGAATCGGTATGGCACTGGGCGCGGGACGTCTGGCTGGAAAGCTGAGCCGTTCGACGTCCCCCACATGATCAATGCCCCGGCGAATCCTTGTGGTTTTCCAGGGTATCGAGCAAGGCCACCTGCATCCGTGTGTGCACTCGGATGAACCAGCGCCAGAGCAACGCCGCTACGGCGGCCGCGACCACGGCGATCAGGACCAGCAACTTGTTGGTCGGCAGAATACTGGCCGACAAGGCTGCCAGCAGCAGGAAAATCACCAGCAGCGAGAGGATCGGGATCACTTCGGAGATCACCCGGCGCACTCGCTGCGTGTGACGACCCGCCATCTCCGGTTTGACGCCCATTTCCGCCAGCAACATCGACAACGCCTTGAGCTTGCGATACGCGGCAATCAGGAAAGGCAGCGACAGCAGCAGCGCGCCACCCCAGATCAGCGCTTTCTGCCAGCTCGAATCACTGATCCAGTCTTGCAGATAGGTAGACATGCCTTCGGCAAAGTAAGCGCCGGCGAAGAAGATCGCAATCACCAACGCCAGATTGACCCCCACCTGCAGCAAAATCCGCCGAATCATCGAAGCCAGCAACGCACCCTCGCCCTGCGGCGAAATACTGCGCAGCCATTCGCCATACATCCCCAACACACGAGCCAGCCGTTGCGGCATCACCGCGGCCAGTTTTATCGACAGCGGGTCGGCCGCGCGGATCAGATAGGGCGTCATTAGCGTGGTGAGCACCGAAACCGCCACGGCCACCGGATAAAGGAAGTTGCTGGTGACCTGCAGGGTCATGCCCAGCGATGCAATGATGAAAGAGAATTCGCCAATCTGCGACAGCCCCATCCCGACGCGAAGCGAAGTTCGTCCGTCATTGCCGGCGATAAAGGCGCCAAGGCCGCAGGACAGCATCTTGCCGAGCACCACCGCCACGGTGATCACCGCAATTGGCCAGGCGTATTGCAGCAAAATCATCGGGTCGAGCATCAACCCGATCGCCACGAAGAAGATCGCGCTGAACAAATCGCGAACCGGTTCGATCAAGCGCTCAATTTTCAGCAACTGACGCGACTCAGCCATGATCGCGCCAATCAGGAACGCACCGAGCACCATGCTGTATTCAAGCTTGACCACCAGCAGGCAGAATCCAAAACACAAGCCCAGCACGGTGATCAACAGCATTTCGTTGCTTTCGAATTTGGCCACGTAGGCCAGCAACCGCGGTACCAGCAAGATGCCAATGACCAGCGCGACGATCATGAACAGCGAAAGCTTGCCGACAGTGGAGAACACTTCGCCCGAACTGACCGTGCCGCTGACCGCGATACTGGACAGCAAGGCGATGATGCCGATACCGAGGATGTCTTCGACGATCAGTACGCCGAATATCAGCTGCGCAAAGCGCTGGTTTTTCATCTTCAGGTCATTGAGTGCCTTGACGATGATGGTGGTCGAGGAAATGGCCAGGATCGCCCCGAGAAATAGCGAGTCCATCGTGTTCCAATCGAACCAGCGGCCGATTTCGTAGCCGATCCAGATCATCAGAACGATTTCCAGAAACGCCGCGATAAACGCTGTGGCACCGACCTTGAACAGCTTGCGCAGGCTGAACTCCAGGCCCAGGCAGAACATAAGGAAAATCACCCCCAGCTCCGCCAGGGTCTTGATGGTTTCTTCGTCGTGGATCAGGCCGAATGGCGGAGTGTGCGGGCCAATAATGAAGCCGGCCACAATGTAGCCCAGCACCACCGGTTGCTTGAACCGATGGAAAAGTACGGTCACCACGCCCGCAACCAACATGATCACTGCCAGATCCTGAATAAAACTGATGGCATGCATGGCGTGGGCTCCTTGGGTGCATTGGCTTAATCATCGGACGCGGCGAAGCGTCCGATTCGAGCAGCGTAAAAGTCTGCTTTGCGTGTAGGACTTTTCCCTGGGTCCGGGCTTTTGCAGGGTAACACCGCGACTTACGGCGAAAAGGCGGTGCAATATATGGAAACAGATCGATCAGGCGTGACGGCGGCCGCCCGCGCGGCGTCCCGATATCTGTTGGTTTGAAAAAACCGCTGAAGCGCCCGCAGAGGTGCGTCCCTCAAACCTTGCCTTGACCCGTGAGAACGCTATGGAACCCGGAAACGCCCAGCTGTCGATGACAGTATTGATGACCCCCGACATGGCCAATTTCTCTGGCAATGTTCATGGTGGCACCCTGCTCAAATACCTCGACGAAGTGGCCTACGCCTGCGCCAGCCGCTATGCCGGCCGCTATGTGGTGACCTTGTCGGTAGACCAGGTGATTTTCCGCGAGCCGATCCATGTCGGTGAACTGGTGACCTTCCTGGCGTCGGTCAATTACACCGGCAACACCTCCATGGAGGTGGGCATCAAGGTGGTGACCGAGAATATCCGTGAGCGCTCGGTACGCCATACCAACAGCTGCTTCTTCACCATGGTCGCCGTGGATGACCAGCGCAAGCCCGCCCCGGTGCCGCCACTGCAACCTCAAAACAGTGAAGACAAGCGCCGTTATATCCAGGCCCAGCAACGTCGTCAGATTCGTCAGGAGCTGGAAAAGCGTTATCAGGAAATCAAGGGCGACGCTTGAAGCAAAAGATCGCAGCCTCTGTAGAAGCTGCCGCAGGCTGCGATCTTTTCGCCGTAACTGGAACTACAAACTGATCGGCGTGGCCTCGAACCGCACGCGCGGATGGGTGATCCGGTCCTGAGCCCGAACCAATTCCATTTCGTAACTGGCGCAGGCCTGGGTCTCCAGCAACACTTCATGCACCGCCGACGCGGCGAATTCGAAAGCTGCCACCAAGCTATCGCCCAGCAGGACGCGGGCCAGGAACAACCCGGACGTCAGGTCGCCAACACCCACCGGCTGACGCGGAAACGCCAGCAGCGGCCGCTGCAGGTGCCAACTGCCTTCGGCCGTCACCAGCAACATCTCAAAGACATCGGTTTTTTTGCCGGGATAATCCAGGTGCTTGACCAACACCGCCTTCGGCCCGCGTGCCAGCAGTGCCCGCGCCATCGCCAGGCAATCGAACAGCGACTGCGGCTTGCGCCCCGAGAAGCTGTCGAGCTCCAGTTGATTGGGGCACATGAAATCGGCCACGCTGGTGGCCTCCTCCAGCAGGAAATCGCTGACTTCCGCCGGTACGCTGCAACCCTTCTCCGGATGGCCCATCACCGGGTCACACAGGTACAACGCCTTGGGATTGATCGATTTGATCTTCGCCACACCCGTCAGGATCGCCCTGCCCTGGGCTGCACTGCCGAGGTAACCGGACAGCACCGCATCGCAATTGCCCAGCTCGCCAATGGCCGCGATACCGTCTACCAGATCGGGAATCTGGTGCGGCGCCAATACGTCTCCCGCCCACTGGCCGTATTGGGTGTGATTGGAAAACTGCACGGTGTTAAGCGGCCAGACATTCACCCCGACCCGCTGCATCGGGAAAACCGCGGCACTGTTGCCTGCGTGACCGAACACCACGTGGGACTGGATAGCAAGCAGATGGGGTGTACGTTTCATGCGGTAAGTTATCCGTAAAACGATTGAAATTCGTGCCGCGCAGTATGCGACTAAACGCAGCCTGTACGACAGACCAACGACACAGTTAAGCTGACACTATCTTGTTGGAGCGCCCTGTAGATGCTGACCCTTGGAAATATTCTAGTGCTGATGCTTTTCGCTACCGCGGCTGCCTGGCTATGGCACAACCACGGCTTGCGCGAACACGCACTCGAGCGGGTCAAGCAGCATTGCGCCAAGCTTGGGATCGAGTTGCTGGATGGCAACGTAGCATTGAAAAAAATAGCGTTCATCAAGGATGCCAATGGTCGGCGACGATTGGCCCGTGTGTATAACTTCGAATTCACCGTAACCGGCGAAACCCGCCACAACGGTACCATCACCCAATTCGGCCCACACAGCGCACAGATCGAACTGGCGCCTTATCCTGTGCCATTCGACGACACCGCCACGGTGGTCGATGTGGCCAAGCCGCGTGCCGAGGTGATCGAGTTGAGCCAGTGGCGGCAGGAACATACCAAGTGGCGGCCTTGAACTAACGCAACTGGCGATCCCTGTAGAAGCTGCCGCAGATTCGGGCCGCGTTCGGACAATCTCTTGATCCTCACCCCAACCGACAGCCGTCAAGTCCTCGTTGCAGCACCTCAACATCCTGCATCTGACTGAAAATAAGCTCAATCCGCGAGTCCTGGCGCCATTCGCTGGACCGCCATTCCAGCGCCGCATTATCCAGCGCATTCGCCGACACCCACCCCTCGACGCTGTGGATAACCAACTTGGCCCGCCGCCAATCAAGGCCCGCGAGCCACCGAGCGATCCTGTCAGTGTCAAAGGTCTGGCTCGGATGCCAGCGCCAACCAATGCTCCAGCTGTCCTCCTGCGCCTGGCTCAAGCAAATCGGTAGCGCCGGATCGGTCCAGATCGCCGGCAACTGCGCCAACGCCTTTGGCGCCACGAAGTTATCCACACCCGCGACAGCCTGCGCGGCCAGGCCAGGCAATTGGCTCAATGGCAAGGCTGCATGCTGCGTCCAATACAATGGGCGTTCCGGCAATTGCGCGACAAGGCGTTGCCGAGCGATTTCATCAAGGTGTTCGGCCTTGTTCATCAGCAACAGGCCGGCACACTTCAACGCCTCCTGTTGCGCCGGCGGGAGCGGCTTGCCAGCAGCCAGCGCCTGGGCGTCCAGTACCAGAACGCAGGGCTGGACACTCAGGACACCTTGCCACGGCGCTTCACGCAACTGCCGGAGCAACCGCGCCGGATGCCCCAACCCGGACGGCTCGATGAACAGTCGATCCGGTCGCGCCTTGCGTAACAAACGGCCGAGACCGACCTGAAACGGTGCACCGTTGACGCAACACAAACAGCCCCCGGCCACTTCACCCAGTGCGATACCATCGGCATCACGGGTCAGCAATGCGGCATCGATACCGATCTGTCCGAATTCGTTGATCAGCACCGCCCAGCGCTCGCCAGCGGGACGTTGCGCCAGCAGGTGGCTGATCAGGCTGGTCTTGCCGGCCCCCAGTGGCCCGGCGATGACATGGGTGGGTATGTTCTGCAACATGATCGAAGGTGTCTTGGGAGGTAAGAATGCGGTGGATAGGCGTGTCGTTGCTGCTGGCGCTCAATAGTGGCGAGGCGCTGGCCCAGGCTTGCGTGGTCCACAGTCAGGCGGAACGGCTTGACGTGAAAGTCTGCCAGCAAAACCGCAACATTCCGCAAAAACTCTTTGCCGATGGATTCTGCAAGCCAAGCCTTGCAGGGCAGAAAGTCGAAGTGCAGTACGTCGACCAATGCCCTGGTGGGTCGTTCGGCGTGTGCAGCAACGCCCAAGTCGCCAATATGCCTTACCGGCAGGATATTCACTATTACGGCGTTGCCACGGATGCGGCGTATTTGAAGCCGTTTTGCGAAGCCCAGAGCCAGGGAACCTGGCTCGAGCCTTGAGGATCAAGCGGCCTCTTCATACCAAGGGCCAAACGGATCAGGCAACGAGCACCAGCTCTCTGCGCCTGGCGCCATCTCTTCATCGCTCAACAGGCAATCGTCCAGTTCGGCGGCAAGTTGCGCGAAATCGACGTTCTGGCCGATGAACACCAGTTCCTGCCGGCAATCCCCACTATCAGCGTCCCAGTTCTGCAGGATGGCGGCGGTGCTTTCCTGATCCTGCGGCCACTGATCCTTCGGCACGAAACGCCACCAGCGCCCGGCAAAACCATAACGCATCATTCCGCCGGCCTGGGACCAACTGCCAGCATCCGTGTGTTTGCTCGCCAACCAGAAGAAGCCCTTGGAGCGCAACAGCTTGCCATTGAGCCACGGACCCTCGATGAAATTGAAGAAGCGTTGCGGATGAAAGGGGCGACGCGCGCGATAGACGTAGGACGCGATGCCATATTCATCGGTTTCCGGCACGTGTTCACCGCGCATTTCCTGCAACCAGCCCGGTGCCTGCGCCGCTTTCTCGAAGTTGAAACGACCGGTATCGAGGATCTTCTCCAGCGGCACTTCGCCCATGACCATCGGGATGATTAGCGCCTGCGCATTGAGGCGTTCAAGAATCGCCGTCAGCTCCTCGCGTTCTCGGCTACTGATCAAGTCGATCTTGCTGATCAGGATGACGTCGGCGAATTCGATCTGCTCGATCAACAGATCGGTGATCGCGCGCTCATCCCCCTCGCCCAGCGTTTCGCCACGGGACGCCAGGCTTTCGGCAGCCTGGAAGTCGAGCAGGAAATTCATGCCATCGACCACGGTAACCATCGTGTCGAGCCGGGCAATGTCGGTGAGGCTCTGGCCGTTTTCATCGCGGAAGGTAAAGGTCTCCGCCACTGGCAGCGGTTCTGAAATGCCCGTTGATTCGATCAACAAGTAATCAAAACGACCCTCCCGAGCGAGCGAGCCAACCTCCTTCAGCAAGTCTTCCCGCAACGTGCAGCAGATGCAGCCGTTGCTCATCTCCACGAGTTTCTCTTGCGCACGATTGAGACTGACATCGCGCTGGACTTCACTGCCGTCGATATTGATTTCACTCATGTCATTGACGATGACAGCAACGCGCAGACCATTTCTATTACGTAATATGTAATTAAGAAGTGTACTTTTTCCGGCTCCAAGAAAGCCCGAGAGGACTGTCACGGGAAGGCGATTTGGCATCAGAAGCTCCTCACAGGGTACCCGGTGAAATTGTCGGGCTTGTTTTAATGTTATCATATAACATTACACAACAAACTCCACGATGGACCTGCTCATGAATGCGCTGACTCTGCCGGATATCGCCGCGCAGGCATTACGCCAAGCCCTCCCATTGGAATGGGTGGGCATGTGTGGCATTGCTCTTCCTGTTTTACTCGACGGCAAAAAATTGCCCGCGACGGCCGACGCGGGCATAAGCCTCGATAACGGCGAGGCGCGTGGGATTCATATGTCGCGGCTGTATCTGGGTTTGGAAACGCTTGAGCAAGAAACGCTCTCGCCCGGTCTGCTACGACGGGTTTTGCATAGTTTCCTGATCAGTCACGAAGGGCTAGCAAACAACGCCTACCTGAATATTCACACCGATTTGCTGCTTAAAAGACCGGCATTGCTCAGTCCTCTGTCTGGCTGGAAAAGCTATCCCGTCAGCATCGAAGCACGTTTGAAAAACCAGATGTTCCACGTGGAACTAAAAATGGCACTGCCTTATTCCTCGACCTGTCCTTGTTCCGCCGCGCTTTCCCGACAACTGATCCAACAGCAATTCGTCGATGATTTTGCCAACCGAAGATTGCATCACGACGACGTACTTGCTTGGCTCGGCTCCCCTGAAGGCATTGTTGCGACGCCCCATAGTCAACGCAGTACGGCGCAATTGAGTCTGCGACTACACGAGAGCCTGGATGAATTGCCGCTGGTCGCAATCATCAACGACGCCGAGGCTGCCCTCGGCACCGCCGTACAAACCGCTGTCAAACGGGCTGACGAACAGGCGTTCGCCTTGGCTAATGGTCAGAACCTGATGTTTTGCGAAGACGCTGCTCGGCGCTTGAACCTGGCCCTGAAACGCTCAGCCGGCATCAGTGGGTTCCAGATACGCGTGATCCATGCTGAAAGCCTGCATGCCCACGATGCCGTCGCAGAGAGTCGGTGGAACTGGGAGGCCGCATGATCCATTTACAGGCCTTGCGCGAGGATCTGTACCGAAGTTATAGCGCACATCAACAATCAATCTGCTGCGCGTCTACAGGGCTTTGTAGAACGAGTTTTGAGTGGGCACGACAAACGTCTACATGACAGCGGCCGGGGTTTGGATCTAAGGTTAAGCCGCTGACGCATGTGATCGAAGCATTCGAGAACAAAAATCATGATCCAGATCACTCTGCCCGATGGTTCATTGCGTGAATATGATCAACCGCTGTCCATACATGAGGTTGCCGCGAGTATTGGCCCCGGGCTGGCCAGCGCTGCGGTAGCAGGTCGGGTGGACGGCCTGTTGGTGGACTGTGAGTTCGTGATCCGGGCCAATGCCAGGGTCAACATCGTTACGCCCCAGGAACCCGACGGCCTGGAGATTTTGCGGCGCTCCTGTTCGCTGATATTGGCGATGGCGGTCAAGCAATTGCATTCCCATGCTCAATTGCGAACTGGCTCGGCGTTGGGTGACGGGTTCTATTGTGAGTTCGCTGTCGAACGCCCAATGAGAACCGCTGACCTGCCGCTGATCGAAGCGCGTATGCATTCATTGGCGGCGGCCAACCACTCTATCCGCCGCAATCGCAACCACTCGCCCTCTTGCGCCGATCTGTCGCTGTATCGCCTGGGGAATACCGACTATGTGACGAGCGGCCCTCATGTGCCCACCACCAGGGTCTTACAAGCTTTCGCCCTCGATCACATCAACGGCACCTTGCAGCAACGCATCTATGGTACCTGCTGGTCCAGCCACCAGGAGCTGCAGCATTGGCGCCTGCCAGCCCATGTGGTGGTGGTCAGCATGGATGACCGGCAGGCAAGCTACGCACACGCGGTTACCGAACACTTGCGCCGCAGTGGCGTGCGAGCCTTGGCGGACCTGCGTAACGAAAAAGTTCGCCACAAGATCCGACATCACAGTCAGACGGTGCCGTACCTGGTGGTGGTTGGTGAACAGGAAAGAGCTGGCGGGTATGTCAGCGTGCGCAATCGCCATGGAGAGGATTTTGGCAGGATGAAGGTTGAGGCGGTGGGCGAGTGGTTGAGTCAGCCGGGGATTGGAGGTGGCTGAACGGACGTCTTCGCGGGCAAGCCTTGCTCCTACAAAAAAGCAAGGCTCGCCCGTTGATGTTTAGGCTCTTGGTTTTACGGTGCCACAGTCCTGTCCCAACCAGACCGCGCGGGTATCGAGGCTACCCTTCTGCTGGATGCCGGTGGCGTTGAACGTACCGTTGACCTTGGTGGTGAACTCACGATCGCTGAGGAAGGTGGCTACACCCGCGCCCTGTGCTTTCGGGCAGCTGAAACGGAACTTCCACTGGTTACCGGTGCGCTCGGTGATTTCCTGTTTGCAGCCCGATTGTGGGTCGGTCAGCGGAATGTTGTCGCTCTTGACCTGCTCTGGCGTCAAGCACGCCCGAATCCCTTTGCCACCCATGGTGATGCCCTGTTTTTCCAGCTGCGCGCGCTGTTCAGGAGTCATCTGGCTTTGTATTTGACCCAGGATCAGTTGCAGATCCGGCAGGTTCTGGTCATCGACTTTCATGTTGCTCGAAGTCAATTCCCATAAACCTGGCTGAAGCATCTGCGCCTGAGCAGCCACAGGAAGTGCCAAACCAAATGCCATGGCCAAACCCAGCAGACGAACGTTCATCGAGTAACTCCTGATCAGTAGTGGCCGTTAGACGTCGCCGGCGGGCTTCGGTTCATGGGCCAATTAAATAGCGACATTCTGCACGGAACATGGTCTGTTAAGCATTGAATCTTCAGGAGCAAGGCTGCCCCCATGGATTATTTTGGACCCCATGTCTTTGGTTATTTCATCGCACTGCTGCACTCATTGGGCCTGATTGCGGCAATCCATGCCGTGTTGACCGTCCGCACCGCGCAAGGCTCGATCGCCTGGGCCTTGTCATTGTTGTTCATGCCTTACCTGACACTGATCCCCTACCTGGTATTCGGTCGCAGCTCCTTCGATGGCTACATCAAGGCTCGGCGCCAGGCCAACGAGGAGATGCGCAAGGCGGTCTCCGAGCTGAACTGGCGGCCATGGGTGGAGGAAGCCCTCACCGCTCGCGCATCCAGCGCCTACGCGTCGCTGAGGGCCATGCCGAAACTGGGGCGCATGCCGTGCCTGGCAAACAACGAAGTGCGCTTGCTGGTGAATGGACAGGCGACCTTCGAAGCGATTTTCCACGCTATCGACCAGGCCACGGAAGCCGTACTGGTCCAGTTCTTCATCATCCACGATGACCGGCTGGGCCGTCGCCTTCATGACTTGCTCCTGCACAAAGCCAGCGAAGGCGTGGCGATTTACCTGCTCTACGACCGAATTGGCAGCCACTCCCTGCCCCACGGTTACGTCCAGTCACTGCGCGATGGCGGCGTCAAGGTCAAAGCCTTCGCCACCCGCAGCGGCTGGCTCAATCGTTTCCAGGTCAACTTTCGCAACCACCGCAAGATCGTGGTCGTCGACGGCATGCTCGGCTTCGTCGGTGGCCACAACGTTGGCGATGAATACATGGGCGAGAAACCACCGCTGGCACCGTGGCGCGATACCCATGTGCAAGTACGGGGACCGGTGGTGGCCTGCATGCAAGAATCCTTCGCCGAAGACTGGTTCTGGGCGGCTCGAGAATTACCGCCGCTGATCCTGCCGCAGGTTTACCCGGACGACGGAGTGCTGTGCCAGGTACTCGCCAGTGGCCCGGCGGACGCCTACGAAACCTGTTCACTGTTCTTCGTCGAAGCGATTCACGCATCGACCGAACGGGTATGGATCACCAGCCCTTATTTCATCCCCGATGAAGCGGTACTCGCAGCGTTGCGCCTGGCGGTCTTGCGCGGGGTGGATGTGCGAATCCTGCTGCCGTCGCGGCCCGACCACCGAATCGTCTACGCCGCTTCCAGCCTCTATGCCTTTGAAGCCGTGCGCGCCGGTGTGCGGGTGTTCCGCTACCAACCCGGGTTCCTGCATCAGAAAGTGGTGTTGATCGACAGTGAAATCAGCGCCATTGGCAGTGCCAACATGGACAACCGATCGTTTCGATTGAATTTCGAAGTGATGCTACTGACGGTCGACAAAGCGTTTGCTGCCCAAGTGGAGCAAATGCTAAACGACGACTTCGACCAGGCTCACGAAATCGCCAAGGAAGAAGGCCGGGAGACCCGTCGCTTGCAGCAAATCGGCATGCGGGTCGCCCGGCTTATTTCGCCCATTCTCTAGGGATCAGGGATTGTAGATATCGTCTCGCGTCCAGGGCAGCTCATGGCTGCCATCGGCGTGGGCCTTCACCGCGAGAATCTGGTGCAGGTTGATCCAGCCGCGGGCGAACGCGTAGGCACATCCGGCCAGGTACAGGCGCCAGATGCGCAGGGCTTGATCCGGCACCAGTTTCGAGGCGGCCTCCAGATTGTCTTCCAGACGTTCGCTCCAGTGATCCAGGGTCCGTGCGTAATGCAGGCGCAGGCTCTCGACATCGACAATCTCCAGGCCTGCCTCACTGATCTCGGCAGAGATCATCGACAGGTGCGGCAGTTCTCCATTGGGGAACACGTATTTCTCAATGAACTCACCCGCACCGCGGCCCACAGGACGCCCATCGGTGTGCTTGGCGGTGATCCCGTGGTTCATCACCAACCCGCCCTCTTTCACTGCGCCGAACAAGGTTTTGCAATACTCGGCCAGGTTCGCGTGTCCGACATGTTCGAACATACCGACACTGACCACCTTGTCGAAGCGTCCGTCTTGAGGCAGGTCGCGGTAGTCGAGTAACTGCAACTCGATCAGGTCCTCCAACCCTTCCTCTTTTACCCGTTCCCGGGCCAGGGCCAGTTGTTCCTTGCTGAGGGTAATACCGAACACCTTCGCACCAAATTCACGGGCAGCGTACCGCGCCAGCCCACCCCAACCGCAGCCGACATCCAGCAGATACTCGCCAGGTTGCAGGCGCAACTTGCGGCACAGATGACGGAATTTTGCCTGTTGAGCCTGTTCAAGGGATTCACTGCCCGTCTCGAAGTAAGCGCAGGAATACGCCATGTCGCTGTCGAGCCACAGTTGGTAAAAGGCGTTCGAGAGGTCGTAATGGTAGGAGATCGCCTTGGCGTCAGTCTCCTTGTCATGCACGGTGCGGACCGGCTGATTGCTGTCGTCCTCATTCAGCAACGCCTGACTCCATTCATCGCACACGCGGATCACATCGCTGATGGAACCTTCGAGTTCCAGTTTGCCCTCGACAAACGCAGCCCCGAGCGCGTCCAGGCTAGGGTGGGTGAACTGGGTGACCATTTGTGGGTCCTTGACCACAATTGTGACACTGGGCGTCGGCCCCAGATTGAATTCATGACCGTCCCAGAGTCGCAGGCGTAGCGGTAACTGCAGATTCTGTAAGGCCGGTGGAAGTTGCGCGAGCATGGAAAATCCCCCTTGTTTCAGACGTCTGCTGAGAGGTTAGACCATCCTGGAAAACTAGCTGGCTATCGATTTGATAGCGGCATTCCATGAATATACAACGGTTGCGAATTCGCAGAAATGACCGCTCTCACCTAGATGACTGCAAATCCGGCCCACAGTTCTGTCTTTTTAAAACTGCTCTTCCTTGAGCTTGAACAGCGGTTCCTGAAAGCGCAGCAAACGCCCGGCATTGCCCAGCACCAACAATGTACTGAGGTTATGCAGCAACGCCGCGATCATCGCCCCTGCTGCCCCGAGCCAGCCGAACGCCGCGAAAGCAACGATCGCCAAGGTCCAGCCCAAACCGATAATCACGTTCGCTTGCAACGTCTGACGGCATTGACGACTCAAGCGCACGCAAGTGCCAAGGCGCCGCAGGTCGCTACCGATCAACACGATATCCGCTGAAGCCAGCGCGATATCCGCACCGCCTGCACCCATTGCCACACCGACAACGCCTGCCTTGAGCGCCAGGGAATCGTTGATGCCATCGCCAACCACCATAGGACGAAAACCGTTACCGATTTCTTGCAACACGCGATTCAATTTGTCCTCGGGCAAGGCCTGCGCCTCAACGTCACTGATACCGACATCCCGAGCGAGTGTGTGAGCCACGCTGTACCGGTCGCCGGTGAGCAAAAGCTGTCGGCCCAACCCAAGGTTCTTCAGCTCACTCAAGGCAACCTTGGCTTCCGGTTTAACACTGTCGGCCAACAACAGCCATGCGAGAAACTCACCGTTGAGTGCCAGCCCGGCAATAGGGCCATCGTGGTCGGGAACATCTGAAGTCGCGATACCCAACTGGGCGAACAACTCCGGCCGCCCAAGAGCAGCCTCGCCCTGCTCCGTCATGGCTACCACGCCCAAACCCTGACGCTCGCGAATGTCCGACAGCAACTGAAGATGCTCTGGTGGGACCAGCCCGGCCAGCGCCCGGCTGACCGGGTGACTGCTGGCGGAACCGAGGCTGGCGGCGAGTTTCAAGACGGGGTTGCGATCCTCCAGCGAGCTCTCGATGGATTGCAGGCGCAAGGTGCCGAAGGTCAGGGTTCCAGTCTTGTCGACCACCAGCGATGTCAGGTCTGCCAGCTCCTCGAGAAACGCCGAGCTACGAATCAGAATGCCGTGCCGAGCGGCTACCGCTACCCCGGCAATCGCCGTAGCGGGTGCCGACAGTACAAGCGCGCAAGGGCAAGCAGCCACCAGCACCGCGAGCATGGCCTGGGCATCGTTGGTGATAAACCAGGTGACTGCAGCCAGCAACAACACCAGCACCAGGTAGCTCCCGGCGTAACGCTCCAGCAATCGGGTGATTGGTGGCTTGGAGCGCTCGGCGTTTTGCATCAGCGCAATCACTTTGCCGAGGGTCGATTCGTCCCCGGTCCTGGTCACTTCAATGCGCAACAGGCCGTCGAGATTGATCGCGCCACCGAACACCGCCATTCCGACACCCGCCTCCATCGGCACCGACTCGCCGGTAATGGATGCGGTGTCCAGACTCGCCTGGCCGGACAACACCTGGCCATCCGCCGGCACCCGATCACCGGCACGGACTTCCACCAGATCGCCGGCCCTGAGCGTGCCATTGTCGACTTCGACGATGGAGCCGTCGGCCTGAACCTTGCGCGCGTGGCTGCGGGTCAATTTGCCTAGGGCGCGGATCGCTTCCTGCGAACCGATCACGCTGCGCTCTTCCAGCACGTGGCCGAAGATCATGATGATCGGCAGCAACGCAGCCGTCAGCAGATCGCCTGTTGCCCACGCGCCAAGCATGGCCAAGGCGATCAGTTGATCGGTGATGCCGTGCAGACTCGGGTATCGCAGGCTGTACCAGGCCGAACGCATCACTGGTACGGCCACCAGCACTGAAGCAGAACCCAGCAGCAATTGGCTGACTCCACTTTGCTCCGGGGACAACCAGCGCCATACGAGGCCCAACGCGAGCAAGCCGAGTGCAAGCATGGCCAAAGTCAGTTGGCGAGCAGCGCTGCGTTGTTCGGCCGAGGACAACATGCTCGGTGCGGCGGCAGTTTGAGCGGTCATTGTGCAGCTCCCTGAATGATCAGGCGGGAATCGTCTTGCGGATCGACCGTAATGACTGAGCCGGCCTGGCCAAGAATTTTCGGCATCCGCTCGCGGTAGATTCGCAGCAACATTTGCGGATCGGGGGCTTGGTGCTGCGCGTTGGCCAGACTGATCACCGTGGCGGTATCAGCCGAGGCTTTCGCCAGCCGTTCACTCGCCTGAGCGTGGGCGACTTGCAGCGTACGGTCAGCTTGTTCATTCGCGCTCTGGTTCATTTTCTCTGCTTCAGTGCGCGCGTTGGCCACGGTCTTGTCGGCTTGCTGGCTGGCTGTCAGTACAGCGTTGAAGGCGTTGATCGCAGGCGACGGCAGGCTCGACTGCACGTCAACCCGCGCCACTTCGATCCCCAGCCCCTGCCCTGTCGCGGCCAATCGCGCCAGGCGTTGATTGATGCCTTGCACCAGATCACCCCGCAGACGCTCGCGCCTTTCTGCCGCCTGATTATCAGCGCCGATCAACTCCGGCCGTGCGACCAGGATGGTGTCCAAGTCTCGTGCAGCCGTGAGCGCCAAGGCGCTACGGGTCACCAGGCGATCCAGGGCCGGCAGCACATGCTCGCCTTGAAGCACGAAGGCATACGGCTCCGTGACCTTGTAGAACACCCGCACATCCAGCTGCACCACACCGGCATCCCCCGTCAGCAAATAACCGGAACCTGCCAGCGCATCACTGATCGGCGACGCAAAACTGGCCGCGCGATCGGCTTGCAATGCGGCACCGGTTCGTAGCAGGTTCTCCACTCGACGCTCGATGACCCTATCCGCCGCTGGCAGCAAAATCACCTGTTCAAACGGTCGCGGCCAGGCCAATAGCAAACCGGCATTCTGGACGCGATCAAGAGCGCCGAAGTGCAAAACCACCGCACGATTTTGCGGGTCGATTTGTCGCACATTGGAGAACGCCCAAGCCAAAGCGGCCAACACCGTCACGGCATACAGAGCGAAAAACGCCACGCGTCCGGCCTGAATCCACGGGCTACTCAACTCATTTGTTCCACGTGGAACCAAATTCATGGCTGCGACCCGGGTTTATTTTCAAGCGTCGGCGGACCATCAACCAATGCCCGGAAAGGCGCGGCATCGGTACGCAGGATCAGTTTTGTGCCCGGGGTAATCACCGTGCCCAAGGTATCGAGTGAGCGCAGCAAATTGTAAAGCTGCGGTGAGCCAGCGTAGGCACGCGCATAAATCTGCGCGGCTTCGACCCTGGATTGCGCCTCAATGTCCGCCGCTTTCACCGTGGCATCGGCCTGGACGATTCGTGCATCACGTTCCGCTGCGGAGCGAATTTGCGCCGCTTCGCGCTTACCGATGGCGGTGCGTTCAGTCGCGATGGTTTCACGCTCGGCGCGCATGCGATCGACCGTCGCGGTGAGAGTGACAGACGGCAAGGTCAAGCGCTCGATGCCGACTTGTAGCACTCGCACGCCATAAGTGGTCAGCAATTGCTGATCGATTTGCTTGCGCAGCTGTGCTTCGAAATCGTCGATGTGCACCTGATTGGCATCGGTGTTCACCAGGTTGGCCAGGTCGAAACTACTGGCCGTGGTTTCCAGGGCGGAGCCGACGAAAGTGCGAATCTGCCGTGCCGCTTCGTCCGGCTGATTTTGCACAGCGCGCATAAAGCGCTGCACGTTGTCCGGATCACCCTGCACCTGCCAGGCAACATAAGCCTGAACGATAATGCGCAAGCCGTCCCGCGTGCCCACATCCTGCAGACCGCTGGACGTGGTGCGCAGTCGCAGATCCACCGGGATCGCCGCTTCGAAGGGTACCGGCCAGCGCCAGCCAAGCCCGGGTTCTACCAGCACCCGTGATGGATTGCCAAAACGTGTGATGACCGTGGCTTCGCCTGAACGCACTTGCACCAGGCTTGCTGCCGCCACGGCAAACGCCACCAACAACGCCGCCCAGCCCATGCGTCGCCAGGGGAACGGGCCGGCTTCTTGCGGATCACCATGATGGTGATGGCCGTGGTGATGGCCGCCATGGCCGTGATCGTGGCCACTGTGGTTGGCATGATCGTGGGTATGTAGCTGGCTCAATTGGCGACTCCTGGCTGAGCAGTTTTACGCGACGACGCAGGGTCAGCCGGCAACGTGAATGTACGCAGATCGATGGTTGGGGCATTGCTGCTGCCGCCCAGACGATGATCGAGTACCAGCAATCTGGCGCTGGCCAGGCCCTGGGAAAGTTGGCCGAGGTATTGCTCCAGCACAAAGGCCTGGCCGGCATTGGCGTAAGCTTTTTTCTCGGCGCTGAATTTCAGCTCGCCAGCCTTGGCCGTCGCGTTGATTTCGTGGGCGGTTGCCGTTGCCTGATCCCGGGCAATGCTCGCCTGCAACTGCGCCTGGTTGGTGGCTTCAGCGGCGGCTCCGCGTTCACGCGCAATCAACGCCTGCGCGCCGATCTGTGCGGCTTGCACCCCGTGATAAGCATTGGCAGCCCCTGCCGGGGGATGGATCGCTTCAACGACCGTAGCGAGAATTTCCACGCCGCTGTCGAGTTTCTGCAGGTCGGCCTGCACGGCCCGGCCGATTTCTCCGGCAAGCCCTACCCGGTCCTCACCGAGCAGACCGTCAAGGGTGCGTGACGCGAAATCGTGGACCAGAACTCGGCTCGCGGTGCTGCGGATCAACGTCGGCACATCCGCATTGTTATAGGTTGCAGCCAATGCCGCCTGATCGCTCAAACCAATGCGATAAACAAAACGCACGTCCATGTTGACGATCTGAAAGCTCTGCTTGTCTGCGCGGCTACTGGCAATCACCTGGGATTTGTCATTCACATGGCTGGCGTCCCACAACCGGTTGGCGGTTATCGGCGCCGGGCCTTCGGCGGGGTCTGCCTGTACGGGTGCCGATGTTTCGCCGACACTGGTGGCCAATTCGTGAACCACGCCATTTTCGACACTTAGCACCCTCCCCAATGGCCACGGTAAACCCGCATGCAGACCAGGCCCAAACACCGTCACCGGTTTACCGAATCGCTCGTAGATCCCCCGCCCTTGCAGCGGGATTTCGTGAACACCGGTCAGCACCCAACCGACGATGCCTACTACCCCGAGCACCGGCAACAATGCCCGGCGCATGTAAGTGAAGGCCCAAATCTGCCGCAGGTCGATGCCGAAGCGGTTGTGCAATTCGTTCTGCAATGCCTGCAATGGCCGTGGCGGCCAGCGCAACATGTCGGCGACAAAACTACGCGCCAGCAATGCAGGTTCAAGTTGTTCGCGACGCGGGCTGAACAATGACAGCACGGCACGCAGCAGTAATTCGAAGGCAACGAAGCCCGGCAGCAGGCCGATCAGTACCGCCAGACGCACCGGCCAAACCGAAGTCTCACTGCCGAACAGCAGGCAAAACGCACCAAGAATCAGGCTGATGATTGCCACGCGGGTCAGCTGCGCCAAGGCGCCTGCCTCGGGCCATTGGGCAGTATTTTCCTGAGCAAGCTGACGCTCGAGAACCAACAGACCAAAGGCCAACAACAACCCCATGACCGCGCCGACAGTGGCCGACATGCCCAGCGCTGCGGAAGGAAAAGCAAAGGTCCATGCCTGTTCGACGCATAACAACGCCAGCAGCGCCCAACCGGCCAGCCACAGTGTCGGGGCTCCGATTTGCCTGAGTAGCTTCAGCCAGCGCTGACTGATTCGCTCCAGCAGCCGTTCGTACCAACCCACCGGTTCTTCAGGTTCATCAGCGGCGACCACCGATGCCAAGGGATTCATCGCCTGCGCACGCCATTGCGTGACCCACCAGGCCGATTGCAAGCCAGCGACCAGCACCAGCAATGCGGCGCTCTGATTGAACAACAGCGCAGTCCAGAGGGATTGCGGCGCAAACAGCCCGACAAAAAAACCCAGCACCAGGCCCATTGCCGCGAGTGCGCCGAGGCCGACGGCGAGCAAGCGCAATCGTCGGCCCTGAAAAACTGCCTGCTGAAAGCGCGGCAGCCCGGCTGCCTGCGCTCCATCACCCTCTTCGAGATCGACTTGCATATCACTCCAGTGTTTAGCATCGCCCACGGGGCATTCCGTTACGATATAACGATACTGGTGAAATTTTCGTGCTCAGTCTGCTTATCTAAAGATGCTGAACCTGTCGCCAAGCTGAAGCCTTGACCGAAATGCATCGGAGCGCACATATTACGCTCGTAATTTTATTCAAAGACTACTTTTACCCCTCCCCGTCCGCTTTCAATCCAGGAGTACTTCCATGAGCACCTATGACGTCGTGATACTCGGTGGTGGCCCCGGTGGCTATAACGCAGCGATTCGAGCAGGCCAACTGGGATTGAAGGCGGCGTGCGTAGAAGGACGCGCTACGCTCGGCGGCACCTGCCTGAACGTCGGTTGCATGCCGTCCAAGGCATTGCTGCACGCCTCGGAGCTTTACGATGCAGCCATGGGAGCGGAATTCGCCAACCTTGGGATCGAGGTCAAACCCACGCTCAACCTCGCCCAGATGATGAAACAAAAAGATGAAAGCGTGACCGGGCTGACCAAAGGCATCGAGTTTCTCTTCCGCAAAAACAAGGTCGACTGGATCAAGGGTTGGGGCCACATCGACGGGCCGGGCAAAGTCACCGTGACGGATAACGCCGGCGGCAAGACCGAACTGGTCGGCAAAGACATCATTATCGCCACCGGTTCCGAACCCACTCCCCTGCCTGGGGTGGACATTGATAACCAACGCATCCTCGATTCCACCGGCGCACTGTCACTCACAGAAGTGCCGAAGCACCTGGTGGTGATCGGCGCCGGGGTGATTGGGCTGGAGCTGGGCTCCGTCTGGCGGCGCTTGGGGGCCCAAGTGACCGTGGTCGAGTACCTGGACCGGATCTGTCCGGGTGTGGACGGTGAAGCAGGAAAAACCCTGCAACGCTCACTGAGCAAACAGGGCATCAGTTTCAAATTGAGTTCAAAAGTGACCAGCGCCACGACGACCGCAACCGGCGTGCAGCTCAGCGTCGAACCCGCCGCAGGTGGAGCAGCCGAGTCGCTGGAGGCCGATTACGTGCTGGTGGCGATCGGACGTCGGCCTTATACCCAAGGTCTGGGATTGGAGAACGTCGGCCTCGCCACCGATAAACGCGGCATGCTCGCCAACAAGGGGCACCGTACCGAAGCTGCGGGCGTCTGGGTGATTGGCGACGTCACCTCCGGACCGATGCTTGCCCACAAGGCTGAAGACGAAGCCATGGCCTGCGTCGAACAGATCGTCGGCAAGGCGGGAGAGGTCAATTACGATCTGATCCCCAATGTGATCTACACCAAGCCGGAGCTGGCCAGCGTCGGCAAGACCGAAGAACAGTTGAAGGCCGAAGGTCGCGCATTCAAGGTCGGCAAATTTCCGTTTACCGCCAACAGCCGGGCGAAGATCAATCATGAGACCGAAGGATTCGCCAAGGTACTGGCCGATGAGCGTACCGACGAAATCCTCGGTGTGCATCTCGTAGGGCCAAGCGTCAGTGAAATGATTGGCGAATATTGCGTGGCCATGGAGTTCAGCGCATCCGCCGAAGACATTGCCCTGACCTGCCATCCACACCCGACCCGATCCGAAGCCTTGCGCCAGGCTGCGATGAATGTGGAGGGGATGGCGACGCAGATGTAAGCCTCCAGATTTTTGGTGGCTGGGCCTTCGCTTCGCCAGCAGGGTCGCTCCCACATTGGAATGCATTCGTATGTGGGAGCGAGCCTGCTCGCGAAGAAGTCTCCTCGGTCTACAGCGGCAAATGCCCCAACGGCAATGCTCCCGGTGTCTTCACCGTGTGGATGGCAAAGTTGCTGCGGATATCGCTCACCCCTGGCAGCTTCAACAAACACCCCGTGAGAAACCGGTCGTAGGCGCGTAAATCCGGTACCACCACTTGCAACAGAAAGTCCGATTCCCCAGATACCAGAAACGCCGAAATCACCTCCGGCAATGCTGTCACGGCCAAGCGAAAAGTTTCGGCCTGCTCATCGTTATGGCGCTCGACTTTTACTCCGACGAATACGGTCAGGCCTAGCCCGACTTCATCGCGATCCAGATTGGCCTGATAACCACGAATCACTCCGGCCTCTTCAAGCATCCGTACCCGGCGCAAACATGGCGAAGCGGACAGACCGATTTCTTCAGCTAATTGCACATTACTCAGCCGACCATCCCGTTGCAGCGCGGCAAGAATCTTGCGGTCGTAGGCATCCAGTTTCATCACTTGGCATATTCCGCTGGTTGAACTGTGATTTGTTGGCAGGTTATGCCAAATCATCCAGCTTTAGAAGCAAACTACGCAAGCACATGCCCTGCTCCCTGGCTCTAGACTGGCACCACTGAATCGACAACGACAGGGGTGCGACATGGCGGGACTCGGGCTATTTTTCATGGCGCTGGCGGTGGTCTATCTGCTGCCCGGCCCCGATATGATCCTGCTGCTGCAAACCGGTGCCCGCCACGGCAAAGGCGCAGCGTTGGCCACGGCCGTCGGCTTGGCAATCGCACGCGGTTGTCATGTAGTGCTGGCGGCGTTGGGATTGGCGGCATTGTTCAAGGCGGCTCCCTGGACATTCGACGCGGTGCGCCTGGTCGGGGCTGCTTATCTGCTGTGGATCGGCATTCAATGCCTGCGCACGACGATGCTGCCATCCCTGGACGACCCAGGTACAACAGATGAAAAAACACGCTGGAGCGAAGCGATCCGCCGCGGTTTACTGACCAATCTGCTTAACCCCAAGGCGCTGCTGTTCTGCTCGGTATTGCTGCCGCAGTTCATCAATCCACTCAATGGACCGGTACTCGCGCAATTTGCGGTCCTGGGCCTGGTGTTGGTCGGCGTCGGTTTGCTGTTCGATAGCGCCTATGCGTTAACCGGTGCCGCACTGGGTCGTTGGTTGCAACGCAGCCCCAGCTTCCAGCGCGTTCAACAATGGCTGTTCGGCAGCCTGTTGATCGGTTTCGCCGTGCGGCTGACCTTTGTTCAACAGGCTTGAACCTTATTGCACTTTGCGGCGACGGCGCTTGACCTGCACCAGCGCCACCGCCACGACCAACAACACGCCTCCCATCTGCAGAGCTGTCTTGTACGGTCGCAGGGCCGAGCGGGCAGCATCGGTGGCCTGGGTGACATAGCGCTTGTCTGCACTTTCAAAGTCGGGATACGGGCATTGATGCCCAAAATCCGCCGCCCACTCCACGAATGGTCCCTCTTTGACATATCGCTGGTAGAGCGCACTTTGTTCTTCAAGGCTGCTGTTCCAGCCGGCCGCTTCACACAGCACAGCGGCGAACGCCTGGCTGGTGTGCGGCAGATTGTCGGCAGCTCGGCGGGCCAGTGCCGTTGCCACGAATCGATAGTGGTAACGCTGATCGGGTTGGGCGGCGCTGGCTTGCTGACGCTTCACTTCGTCCTCGGCTACCAGCGGCCCGACCTTGAGTTCAGCACTCTCAAGGCTGAAGTTGCCTCCGAACGTGGCGTAGTCTGGCGCCATTTCATAACTGAGAATGTCCATCCCCCATTCACGTGCGGTCCAGGCGGCATTGAACAGTGCCGCGGCGCGTCGCGTCGGCCACCATGCCGAATCCGCCGCCATACGTTGCTGGCCGTACAGCCTGGCTTTGTGGCGCAAGCCATCGTTATCGAAATAAGCCGGCGCTTGCTCGTAGTGTCCTTCGCGCAACAAACGCCGCCCAAGCAGATTGCGCAGGCTCGCCGCCACCGGCAGGGGCACGTAGTTGTCCACATCGTGCTGGCTGAGGGGTGGCGGTGCCGGTACCTGAGTATCGACGTAATGCTTGAGCTCATCCAACGTCAGTACACGCTCGGCAACAGTGGCCGCGTCCAACCAATAGACGCCTTGGCTGCGGTACAACTGGTCGAACGCCTGCAGATAATCCCCGCGTTGCAGGGCCAGGATCGCGCTTTCGCCTTCGACCCGGCATTTGGGTTGCAGCGTTTCGAAATCGTAATCCGGCGTTCTCCGATCGCCCCACGATTCATTCTGCGGGAAAGCCTTGGCGGCCTTCGCATACGCTGCAGCCGCCGCCGTTTTATCGCCATCGCGCACCGCCAGTTTGGCCCGAAGCCACCAGGCCAGACCGCCGTCACCAGCGCGCTCAAGAAAGGCTTTGGCGCTGTTGAAATCACCCTGTTGATAATTCACCGCGGCCAGGCGGTCCGCATTGTCGAGGCTGCCGCGCGTACTGCTCTGCAACAGCTTGATCAGTTTTTGCTCATTCGGTGGTTGATCACCGAATGACCAACCCAGCCGGCTGATCAAGGCGGCGGTCACCAATTGCTGCACAGGCTTGCCCTTGAGCAACCCGGCCAACTGATCCTCGGGCATCGAAGCCAGTTCAGCCATCAACAGCTTCAATGAGGTGTAACCCACTGCCGAACCCTGAAGGTTCTGCGTCGCATAAAGTTCGATGGCGCCGTTCCAGTCACCTGCCGCCCGGGCCACGCGAGCCTCTTCACCAAGACTGGCGACGCCCAGTTCCAGTGGGTCGCTGAAGCCGTCGATGCTCAGTTGGCGGGTTTGTTCGTAGGCCTTGCGCGATTGTTCCAGCAGGTTGGGGGCGGCATCGGCCTGCGAACTCATGGCGAACAACGCCCGTCCCAGCGAGTAGGCAGCCCAGGTACTGCGCAATGCCCGTTGATCGGCGGGCAGCGCCAGCACCTTGCGGAAGTATTCGGCGGCCAGCGTTTGATCGCCGGCGTTGAACGCCACCGCGCCCGCCAGATACAACTTGAGCTCGGCGGGAAGGTTCGCACCCTGTACTTCAACCTGCCGGGCATCGGCCAGCCCACGCAGCTGTTTCACCTGTGCCTGCTGTTCATGGGACAAACCAACCTGCTCGGCTTGATCCCGCTGTTCAACATGAGCGGAGGCTTCTCCATAGGCTGCGCCAGGGACAAGGGTGGCGTCCGTAGCAGGCTTGAGACCGGCAATCGCATGACTGAGGCGGCTCACCTCGAAACTGAAATTGCCCTCCGGCAATTCCGCCAGGGATTGACCTCGATTGTCCAGCAACCGCATGGGGAAATCCGGCCCGCACGCCATGGCTGCCAACGGCAGGCCAAGGCTCAGACAAAGCAAGTGACGAGGCCAGTTACGGGTGAACATTCCAAGCTCCTTGATCAATGATTGCGCAGCGTGCCCAACCGATGGCGCGCTGTCCGCCAGCCGCTATCCGGCCGTCGCGCAGGCGGGTGAAGGTAAGCAGGTTCGGCTCTTGTTGCAACGTATAACCGGCCAGCGCATCGGCCCCCTCACAACCCTGTACCGCCAGCGTCACGCGCTCGGGCCAGGCATTGTCGAGGTTGCCCTCATTGCTGATACCAATGTCATAGAGGCCTTCGTGCTCCGAAAGATTCAGTGCCAGATGACTCTCAAGAACATCACCACGCGACACGGCGCGCAAGGTCGTCAGGCTCCAGGCTCGACGGTCGTTGGCCAAAGGCAGCCGAAACCAGATCAGACCGGTCAGATGAGCCGGCGGATCTGCGCGCAACCGCGCAGCAAGCTTGCTCAGTTGCAGTGGATCAGCCAATAACTCCCGGCGCTCGCCGTTACGTTCAATGGCTACTTCGCTTTCCACGAGGGGAGCGCCACCGACACTCGGCAACAACGCGACGCCATACGCCGGCAGGGCCAGGAAAAAGGGTTTCGAGGTGATTCGGCTCCAGGCCATTGCCCATTGGCTAGCGAGATCTGAGTCGAACAAGCCGCGCCGGGGATCGTTGACAGCATGAACCTGTAACACGCTGCTATCGACAGTGGATAACAACGCAGGCAACTCTGGACTGTCGAGCCATGCCGGCAATGCAGTGATACTTAAGGACATGGGCGATGGCACCGCAGAACGCAGATGCGCCAGAAACTCGCGATAGGCGGGCAACCGAGCGTTGCCCGCATCGTGGTCGATTTCCACCCCGGCGAGTGTCAGCCCCTGCCCCTGCCAGTCGCTGATCAAGCGCTGGATCCGCTCCATGACCTCCTCCTGATCCAGCGACTGCAACTGGCCATCCAGGCGAACCACCGCAATCAAGGGCCGGCCATCGCGCTTGAGCAGCTCAGGATCAATCCGCGTACGACTCCAACCTGCCTTAGGGAAAGCCTGTAGCGCCAGCACCCGCAAGGTGGAAAAGTCGGCGCGACTCTCCCGCAATGCAGCGTCATGCGCCGGGGTCCATTGGCGTTGCCACACATAGAGTTGCTGATCGAGTGGCGGAGCATCGTGCTGCTCGCAACCACCCAGCAGCGCGAGCGCCGTTAGCGAGACGATCACGCGAGTGAGAAAACCCATGAAAAAACGCCTTTCCCTGAAATGCACAAAGGGCCTTCTCGGCCCTTTTTCGTACTACCTACCCTACCCAGCCAACGACCGTCGGGCAATGGCTCCCGCGAGTTGATCCCCTAAAGGTCCAGGACCAAAGGCTGCGTGCCTTGAGCCGGAACTGCGCAACAAATCAGCACCTGACCTTCATCCGGTTCCTCCGCTGGCGGCTGTGGATAATTGACCTGGCCGCTGATCAGACGAGTCTTACAAGTGCCGCAGGAGCCCCCACGACAACTGAATTCCGGGTGCAATCCGCGGCTCTCCGCTAGCTCCAACAGACTGCCGCCATCCGGTTGCCAGCGAGCCTCCTTCGCTGAGCGCTGGAACACCACCGGCACCGAGGTGGTAGCCGCTGGCGGTTGCTCGATGACGATGGCATCGGGGTCAGGTCGACGACGCAATGTCGAGGGTCCGAAAGTTTCGGCATGAATCCGTGAGTCGCGAATATCCAGTTCGCGCAGGGCGTCATACATCGCCTGGGTAAAGCTGCCGGGACCACAAAGGACAAAATCCAGCTGATCGTAGTCCTCGACCTCGAGCAATTCCGAGAGCCGAGCGACATCGATTCGCCCAGTCACATCGAAGTCCTCGCCCTCCCGTGCCTCCGGCTCCGGCTGACTGAGCAGACGCACTACCCTGATCGCGTCACCGGCATGATCGAGCAAGCGATCCACCTCGGGACGAAACGGCTGATCGGCCAGGGTGCGCGAACTCTGGAAGAACCAGGTCGGCCGGATGTGTCGAGTGCGCAAGCCTTGATAAACCACCTCACGCAGCATCGACAGCAGTGGCGTAATACCCACTCCAGCGGCCAACAACACCAGCGGCCGACGTTCATGGGGCGCAACGGTGAAATGCCCCTGGGGGGCCCTTGCCTCCAACAAGTCACCGACGCGAACCTGGTCATGCAGGTGCGAAGACACCCGACCGTCACGTTTCACACTGATTCGGAAAAAGTCATCCGATGGCGCACTCGACAGGCTGTAGGTGCGGATATGGGTTTCACCATCAATGTTGAAGCGCAGCGGTAGATGTTGCCCGGCTTGAAACAGCGGCAACCCGGCGTCGTCGGCTGGCTCCATATAGATCGAACGGATGTGTTGGCTCTCCGCTTCGATCCGCACTACCCGCAGTGGCCGCCATTTATCGCCCAAGGTCTTGGCTTGCAAGCGCGCCTTGGCCTGCTCCCACGTTCCCGTCAGCAAGCTGGTTGGCGAAACACCGTCAAATCGCCAGCGCAAACCGAGGGCGGCTGGACGACGCACAACGTGTTCCACGTGGAACATCCACAAACGTTCAGCACCTTGAAATGCCTCTACCTGAGGGCCTTCAAGAATGATTTCGGTGCGCCCACTTAGCTGCAGCAGATCACCGGAATTGAAATCAATGAACAGCAAACCGGCTTTTGGATTGACCCGCAGATTGCCCAAGGTATTGAAAAACAAGTTGCCAGCAAAGTCCGGGATGGTCAGGCAGTCCCCTTCCACCCGGACGAAACCCGCCTGACCGCCACGGTGGGAAACGTCCACCGACCGTACGCCATCAACATCAACGTAACTGGCGACGAAAAAGGTGTCCGCCTCAGCAATCATCGCTTTAGCCGCATCATCCAGTTCATTGAATTGCTGCGCGGGACGTGTTGCCGGATCCGCCAGGGGCACCGATCGGAACTGCCTCAGTTGAATGTACTGCGGGCAGTTTCCATAGGACTGATCCACCGTCACAGCAAATTCGCTCGCGGTCATTGCGCTGATATGGCCATTAATACGATTGCGACGCCGGGTATGCAGTTCAATGCCCAGCAGGCCGATCGCCGAACCCGCGCCCAATTGCGCAGGATCATCAACAGCCGGCAAGCTGCTAAATTGCAATAAACCTGGATCGGGGGAATGTACGAAACCCGGTTGACCTTCAAGCACACTGGCCCAGGGACGACCGTCAGCATCAACCGCGCCATACAACATGAACGGAAGTTGCTGATAGAAGGTGCGGTGTTGATCCGGCATCTGATCGCGAATCACCCTGCGCCCGAGTACGTCCATTCGCTCGCTCACACCGAGATGAGCCTGCAACTCTTTTTCGCCAGCATGCCACGGTGAATAGTCCATTGCGGCTTCTCCCCTGCGCCATCGGCACAGCGTGAAGGGCCCGACAAAAGTCGGGCGAAAATATCAGGCAGTTTTTTGCAGGCCGGCGACAGTGCGCGGCATGCCGATAAAACCGGGCAAGGCTTCGACCCTCGCCAACCAGCCGCGGATATTGGCGTAGTCGTCCAGCGAGACATTGCCTTCCGGTGCATGGGCGATGTAACTGTAGGCAGCCACGTCGGCGATGGTCGGTTCGCTGCCGGTAAGGAAAGCTGTGTTGGCCAGTTCCTGATCGATCACCTTGAGCACGCTATGAGCGTAAGGAATCACTTCATCAGGATTGTACGGTGCACCAAATACTGTGATCAGCCTTGCCCTGGCGGGCCCGAAGGCGATTGGCCCGGCAGCAACCGACAACCAGCGCTGCACTTTGGCGGCACCGACCGGATCATCTGGCAGCCAGCGACCTTTACCGTATTTTTTCGCCAGGTAGACCAGAATCGCATTGGAATCCGCCAGCACCACACCTTGATCGTCGAGCACCGGCACTTGGCCAAAAGCGTTGATGGCCAGGAACTCCGGCTTTTTATGCTCGCCCTTAGCCAGGTCGACGAAGACCAGCTCGGTCGGCAGTTGCAGCAGCGAAAGCATCAGTTCCACGCGATGCGCGTGGCCGGAACGTGGAAAGTTGTAGAGTTTGATGGCTTGCATGGTCGACTCCGCTGGGCAGTGGCGCTGTGAGGGGAAAGATCAGCACCGATGGCAGCCATCTTCTACCAGTCACCAAAACAACAGAATAACCAGCAAACGCAATTAATTATTTCATCCAGAGAAATAAATCATCAGGCCCGCAAAGCAGGATGCTCGCGGAGGGCCTTCACCGTAAAGTCGACAAAACTACGGACCCGCGTCGCAGCCTTACGCCCGCCTTGATAAAGCACATGGATGGGCAAAGGCGGCATTTCGAAATCCGCGAGTACAATTTCAAGCTCACCTGCCGCCACTTTGCTCGCCGACTGATAGGACAGAATCCGGGTATAACCCAGTCCAAGCCCGGCCGCCGTGATTGCTGCTTGATTCGCCGTTACTGTCAGACGCGGTTCTACCCGGACACTCAGGGGCTCGCCACGCTCGAGAAAGGGCCAGTGCTTCAACTGTCCAATCGCGGACGTCGCAATAATCGGCGCCTGAGCCAGCTCTTGTGGATGTCTTGGCCGACCATGGATACCCAGAAATTGCGGCGATGCACAGATCACTCGCCGCACTTCGCCCACCCGAATCGCATGCTGGTTGCTGTCAGGCAACTCACCGATGCGGATGGCCACATCCACACCTTCCTCGACGATACTCACCACCCGGTCCACCAGCAGCGAATTGATCGTCACGTCAGGAAATTGCGTGAGAAAATTCACCATCAATGGAGTGACGAACAACTCACCGAACAAAACCGGCGCCGTGATCGTCAGTTGCCCACGGGGCTGGACGTGACTACCCGCCGCGGAATCCTCGGCTTCCTGCACTTCAGCCAGAATTCTCCGACAGTCTTCCAGATAACGCTGCCCTGCCTCGCTCAAATAAACACTGCGCGTAGTGCGCGTGAGCAACTGCGTGCCAATGCGCTTCTCCAACGCCGCCACCGCCCGGGTGACGCTGGCGGCCGACAGCCCCAAACGCCGTGCCGCTGCGGAAAAACCCTGGTCCTGGGCGACGGCGGCAAACACCTGCATTTCCTGGAAGCGGTCCATGGGCGTGTCCTTGATTCAGATAAAAAAATCGCAACCAAGTGGCTGCGATTTTTTAAGGTGTTTTTTCCTAAATAACTAGGTGACAAAAAGCCCTAATTTCATTGGCTGAAACCGCTCTATATTTCTTGGTTTGTCGAAAAAAAGAAAGTTACAAAATTGGGTAATGTCGAATTTCTTAAAAAATCTTTTCCTAAAAAAGCAAGTGACAAAAACTGCCAGCACCAGTAAAGCTGGCGAGATTCTTTTCCTTGAAGGCGCGGAGGACGTGGATCGTGTTAGGTGCCTGTTGCACCATGGGCACCGGTGATGCTTCGATCGGGCGTAATTCGCGTAACTACGTTATTACCCTGAAGCGCGTTTCTGCGAGAAAAAGAAATTTAGCAATTGGCCTGAGCAATAAGTTCTTGAATCTTCCCAAGACTATACTTTTGGGTACAGATAAATTATTGCTCAGCAACTTACCAGGATAGGTTAGTCCGTTCTAAATCTGAAAGAGGCTTGTGACCCAGCCTAGGGGTTCGCAGTGACTGAGTCGCCAATGGTCAACAATCCTGTTTCAAAGATGCTCGCTAGCGACTCCGCGTGTCCATTAGCAACCAAATCTTTAGCCCACTCGAGTTGCTGTCGATCAGTCATCTTGATCATCAGAATCTCAAACTGCTCTGCATGCTGTTCGACCTGATTAGCGAGCGCTGTGACCTGTCGGGCCGCCGTGCACTCTGCAACTTTACAATGACCTATGCCTTGCTTGATACCTTCCCTGAGACTCGTAAGCTCGCAACTCAAAGGTCCGCAAGGGTCAACCGCGTAGTCAAAGTTCCTTGATGGTTGCAAATTATGTAGGGGGTCTAGGAGAACGATATTAAATATCCAGTTTTCGTCAAAAAACCCTACGACCCGTCCCTTGGCAGTAGAAATTTGGAACTGATGAAGGGCGAATTCTGGGTTGTCATAGCAATGTTTTGGCAGACTCGGAATTTCCTCTTTCTTGATAGGAATATTCTTTGCTTTCCAATCGATCGGGTGAAACCTCAGGGCATCTCTTACGTTAGCCTCCTTGAATACGCGCTCAATAGTATCCGCTGACAGCTGCTTCAACCGCTCAAGGACCGAGATGAGCCATTTGTTATCGATTCCCTTTCCATCCAAGCCGAAATATTCGAGCTGGCTCCAGTACCGGAGTGAAAAATTCCACAATTGATCCTCTGGCTCTTTTTGCGCCCGAGTGATCTTTTTGATTTCGTTCGATTCGGCAGGATGTGACTGAGCCTGCTTTTGAGCAACTCGTTTTAACGATCCGTTAGCCATATGTTTTTTACTTGGTTTCGGCTTTTAGCAGTTGCGCGTAGAAGTCTTGCATAAGCCCTTCGTCAATTTCGCTCTCACAGCGCTCGTATGGTTTGAGATTGGCGCGAGCCTTTATCCAAGGCGTCTCAATATGAGTCATGTTTTCCAACTGAACTCCCGAATAATCACCATAGGCCTCAAGTATCTCATTGATGTGATCTTTGACATCAGAAGGCAATATGCTGGGGTCAAAGTCGCGGCGGATATCTTGCTGCCCTAGAGAGGAGAACAATGCGTGGGTATCCTTGAATCTGTCATAAACCTGACGACTCACAGGGCCGTGTACCCATGCTTGAAATTTTCCGGAAAATAAAGGGCCACGACCAAACGCCAAGTTCCAAGCTTGAACGTAGTAGAGGAGCTTTTGTAGCTTTAGGGTACTTAAGCTCCCTTCCTCATCGGCAAACTGGCCAATGATGTAGTCCACCACATCATGAATGTTGGTGAGGGCCTTTGATGGCACCATGTTGCTCTCCTGACGCTGAATTTACCCTACGTTCGGGGCTGCGCATGTTCGCACAAATGCTTTTGGTTGACATCACAATAGCTTTGATTTTCTCTCATGCACCGAATCAGATTTGCTAAATTTATGATCAACACTCTATTGGATGGACAGGAAGCTAACGTAACTCTCTCTTTTTGATGACAATCGTCTGGATGACCACCGTGCTGCTGGTGATCCTTTGGATGTCGCAGTGAAGGTCATCTGCCTGCCTCAACCTTTACCCTTGTAGTCACCAGCTTGGATCTGTGCAGCAGCTTCGATACCCGACCAAACCGCAAGCCATCATTACCCCTGATGGCAGGGACCGGGTAGGTGAGTTCGCCGGACGCTTACCCGTGATCCAGGGAAGATGAGGGTTCTCCGACAGACAGTTGAGCATCCTTTCGGAACGCTCAAATATTGGATGGGCGTCACACCTTCTCGTGACGTTTCTTGTCGGCACGCTGGCAAACATCATCGCGGGGTTTCTTGGCGTCGTTGTCGCACGCCACGGTAATGCGCTGGTAATGAGTCTTCTATGCTGAGACAGGGTATGCGTCCGGGCATCCCGTCTTGCGAAATTAAACCGGCTGCCACTTATGCGGAAGCGACTGCTCCATTTCACTCGCCCGCTGCGTCGGCATGGGTTCAGGCAGATTCAGAGGTCTGCCTCAGAGACTTGATACTAGAGAGACCGGCCATGCTGATAGAATTGGAGTAGTTACCCATCACACCCCTCTGAGAAATGGCATGAATGCAGAGTTGACGGAAGAAGAGATGCGCCGGGCACTGTTCGGTGGTGCCGAGCCCCTTGCACCGGTTATTGACGCCCTTGCGCAGGACACCTCGGATGTCGTAATCATCCAGTCGACGGCAAAGAAAAAGAAGGTCACGAAAGCGTTCACGCCTAGGCTGAGGGTCACGCTGCGGGTGGGCAATGAGTTTGAAGGCAAGACGCAAGAGTTGGTCCATGAGGCCGATACATTGAGCACCCTCTTGGCTGAGCAAGAGGCTACTAGGGCGGCCAGGAAGAAATTCAGGTTTGTGGAAGTGGTTTCGGTCAAACCGATGTAGGGGGATTTCCCGAGGCTCGTGGGTCAGTAATCAAGCCATCTTTTATTTCGCGATTAGCCCGAGCGGCTCTCGACGCCGGGCTGATGCGACCGGCTCAAGTCGACCCAAAGCAAACCTCGTTAAACGCCCTACCTGTCTGTCCGGGGGTGTATCATTCGATCGTCACTGCCTGGTCCCCCCATCGTCGAATCTGGGAAACCCGGAGATTTTTCGTGTGTAACCTACGTGGCGCTTATTGATTCAAAATCCAGTTTGCTCCCTCTGATATCAAAGATTTCAGCGCGCCTTGGGTTCGAAAAACCGAATAAACCTGCGACTTCTTTGAAATGCTATTTCCCGTTGGCACCAAATTTTACACTAAAGTGGTGCAAGTTGATTCCGATGTAATGTACGCGCGAGCCTGACGACTACCAAAAAATGATGAATAATTTAACGAGTATGATACTTCCTGAAGTACTCAGCAATGAGCGACCTGAATTTCATTATCGTAGGTCCGCCACGCAGTTTTTGCCCCAACGACCCCCAAGTGCTTTTTGAGAAAGTCGAATGAGCCATCAATGTCTTTTCTTGAGTTATTTGGTTATACATTTTGACTCTTCGGTGATTATCCGAGTAACCACCCATAGCTGAAACAGTTCCGCTCTGAATGTGATCAAGATAGCGAAATATCTTTCGTGGAGATATCAACCCAATCCTGTAGTTTAGTGCCATCATCCTATCTTGCAGTTCATAGCCCGGGTTGCGACCATCCATTTGAAAGTGCAAGCCGTGTTTTTTAATAAGATTAACATTCCATAGCGTGCAGAAGCTCTTTAAGTGAATTTCTCTATATGGCTTAGGCGCCCTTGCTTTAATGCCGAGAGCGAGAGAAATACGTCGAGAGTAGTGCTTGAAAAACCGTGAAGTCACTCGCCAAGCAGAACGACAAATACCTCGATATAGTTGCTCCACGCATCCAACTGCGGCTACATCGCGGTGATCGGAACAATGCTCAATCATCATCGAAAAAACATTAGGGTCGTAGATAAAGGTGTCGGTGTGCAACAGAAATAGATACTCTGTTTCAACTTGCTCTAGAGCAAGGTCAAGTGCTCGGCCATGAGCTATATTCCCTGCTTCCCGCATCGTGTTTTTACGTTCAATTAGGTTGATCCAGTTCAAGGTACGCAAGTAGTCGATGCTAGCATCGTTAGAATCGTTGTCCACCACAAATACGGGAACGTCTTTGCCCTGCAAAGCCTCATACAGAAGATCCAAACAAGTCTTGGTCAACTCGTATGACTTATAGTTAACCAAAACAATGCTGTAAAGCGCCCTGTCCGGAACTGTGCTCGCCATTGTCTGTAAAACCTCAACTTTTAGATGATTTGTCTGACCGATATAATGGAGTTTTCATTCTAATTGATAGCGCATCAGGGATGCTGTAAGCTTCTATTTTTAATTTTCGGCTTGTTATCACGCGGCAGCCACAATCGTGCAATGCCTTCGATACCACAGCGATAAAAGCATCTGCCTGACTTTTAAAAACTTATTAAATACTCTGGCCGGTTAATATCTGCAGTCTGATAATGGCTGTGTTTAGTGTCGTGACATGAATATCAAGCTTGTGGCCATTCTGTACGAGGTGACCTATCACCTTGTTCCCCGTTCGATGAACTTTATGACAGGTTTGCTTCGGATCCAGACCACAGAGTAGCGAAGGCCTAAAACGCCGTCGGTCCCAACAGTCTTTGCACAGCTGCGTGGGAGGTGCCAATGTAGCCGGCCAAGGTTGAGCGTAAGTCTCCGGTAGAGGCATCAGGATCTCTCCGCGGAGCCATGACATGGTAGAGGCCATTGTCGAGCCTCGAAATCAACGGTTGATGGTCGGGCGCATACTCAGCAAAGCGTGTAACAACCCGATCAGTGGCTTTGCTCAGAGTGGTTTCGCGGAATTGACGCAAGACTGATGAACACCTTCGCCTTGCTGGATTAGATTAGAGGGGATGACTCGGCAGTTCGCGAATAACGAAATATCAGACAAATAAAAAACTAAGGGTCGAAAATTAAAGCACTTCAAGCTTATGCTTCCGCTACCTTGTGAGCGCCATGTATTGGATGATCGTAACTGCTCAGGGATTCAATTTGCAGCTCGCATTATCAACGTTTCATTTCATCCTTGATTGTAATCTCTGCTTTTGACAACCCCATCATTATGATTAAAACTTTCCAGGAGCTCCAACTGTCAATGTTATCCACTCTGTAGATTAACAATTCAATCGCTTTGCGTATTACCTATCAAGTCCACTCGGCATCCGGGCTGTGCATCGTGCACCTGCAACGACATGTCGTGAAGACGTGCAACAGCTGAAACCATGCTCAACCCCAAGCCATTTCCTGGCGTATGACGGCTAGATTCGGAACGATAAAGTCGTCGAAAAACTGCTTCACGCTCCGACTCAGGTATTCCGGGGCCGCTGTCGCGGATACTGATTCCGCAGTGGGAGGAACCCGATATCACCGTTACTTCAACATTGCTACCATCTGGTGAAAATTTAATTGCGTTATCGAGTAGGTTACATGTTGCATCAAATAACAACTGTGAGTCACCCAACATAGTAGCGGCGCTGCCGCATGGCGTAAACTCTAAGGTCATGCCGCGCTCCTCGGCTAAAGGCTCAAAAAGCTCAACCGCATCTGCACAAATTCTATTGAGGTCAACGGCGGTAAAATTGCTGCGCCTAGCGCTACCTTCTATTTCTGAGATCCGTAGCAGGGCACGGAAGGTTTGCATCAATCCCTTAGCATCGTCTATTGCTGCATCAATGGCGCGAACATACTCTTTCTGCGTCAAGTTTCGCCGCTGGGCACGTTCCAACCCAGCTATCAAACGAGTGAGTGGAGTTCGTAAATCGTGAGCTATATCATCACAGACACCTTTTACTTCACTCATTAATCGCTCAAGTGCATCCAGCATGCCATTGACTACTCCGGCAATACGATCGATATCGTCGTTGTTACCTCGGGTAGGTAATCGTCCGCTGAGGTCTCCCTCCACGATCTTTTTTATCGAGCGGCTTAGGATGTCCAAACGCCGTCGAGCAGAGATACCTAAAGCAATTGCTCCCAATAACCCAACCACCAGTAGCAGTGAGCCACCTGAAATTAGAGCATTTACCAAAAGTTCATCGAACTCACGGATATCGTGAATATCCTGGCCAATGAGCAGAGTATTACCATCATCTAGTCGATGAATAAGATAGCGGACAGGCCGATCATGACCGTTGGGTTTATCCCATATAAACTCTGCAGGTCTGTCATACGCCCTGAAGACAGGCAATGTTTGTAACGCACCTGCAATCGCCTTACCTTCTGAGTCGAATAGGGTGTAGGGGAGCCGACCTTCTAGATCCTGTTCGGTATGTTTGAGTATCTCCAGTTGGCGCAGTACAGGCGGCTGGTTGTTCTGGCGATCAACCTCTCGATGTAATGCTGTATCTACCTCGGAAATAAGATATCCCGTGGTCTGCCAATAGATGTAGCCGAATAGAGCAAAAAAAGAACAACCGAACAACGTCAAGAACATGAGCGCTGTTCGAAAGCTGATGGTGCGGGGGATTTCACTCAGGCGAACGTAGGACATAACCAGCCCCCCGAATGGTCTGGAGCATCGGTGCGTCACCCTCACCGTCGATCTTGTGACGGAGACGTCCAATATGGACATCGATCACATTTGTGCGTTCGTCATAATTATAATTCCAGACTGCTTCGAACAGCATGGTGCGCGTGACTACTTGCCCAGCATGTTGCGCCAGATACTCCAGTAGCGCATATTCGCGTGGTAACAGTTCGACTTGCCTTTCGCCTCTGCGTACGGAGCGGCGTAACAGGTCAATCTCCAGATTGCCGATGCGCAATCGACTGTCACGGTTTGCTGCAGCTGGAGGCGTGCGTCGGCGACTTAACGCGTCTAAACGAGCCGTCAGTTCGATGAACTCGAACGGCTTCGTAAGGTAATCATCACCTCCTGCGCGAAGACCTCGAACTCGCTCATCTAAGGCACTCAGCGCACTTAGAATCAAAACGGGGGTGGTGATGCCGGAGGCGCGCAAGGCGGTTAACAAGCCCAGGCCGTCAAGGGCGCCGGGGAGCATACGATCCAGAACGATGATGTCAAAGGTATCGCTGATGGCAATCAGCAAGCCTTCACGGCCATTATCAACCAGCGTCACATCGAAACCATGGTCGTGAAGGGCGGCCTCGATCTCCCGTGAGGTGACAGGATCATCCTCGATAACCAATACATGGGTCATAGGCGTTGTGCTGAGCTCCGGGTGTGAGAGTTTTAGGCAAGGCGTAAATGAGGACACCTTGTTAGTGACGCAGTGTGCCAAGTCAATCTATACACTGGGGTTCCGGAAAAATGAAAAAAAATTTAGTTAAATTTGTGCGAGGTACATGTGCGCATTTTAGTCATTGAGGATGATGCTCGTAGTGCTTCTTACCTGGTAAGAGGGCTCAGTGAAAGCGGACATGTCGTCGATACCGCCGAAGATGGCCGCGACGGCCTCGCTATGGCACTTGAAGGTATCTACGATGCTTTGATTGTTGACCGGTGTCTACCAGGAATGGACGGTTTGTCTGTGGTGAGAGAGTTACGTCGGGAAAAGATGCCGACTCCTATATTGATGCTCAGCGCTTTAGCTTCTACCCAGCAACGTGTTGAGGGGCTTCAGGCTGGCTGTGACGATTATTTGATAAAGCCCTACGCTTTCGTTGAGGTGCTGGCTCGGCTGGATGCCTTGCTGCGTCCACGTAATCAGCTAGCTGGTGCGGCGGGCACGTTATGTGTTGGCGATCTGTCTCTCGACTGCGCGGCTCGCTCAGTGACACGAATGGGGCGAACTATCTCCCTTGCTCACCGTGAAACCTTAATTTTAGAAAAACTCATGCGACATTATGGTGAGGTTGTTACACGGTTGATGTTACTTGAGAGTGCGTGGGACTATGAGTTCGATCCCAATGACAACGTTATCGATAAACATATTTATCGCCTGCGTCGCAAATTAGATGAAGGATTTGGTGTGAGCTTGATTGCTACAATTCCTGGCGCTGGCTATTGCCTCAGCGTAGCGGGAAATTTGCCGGAAGCACCTACCGAGTCATAAGCGGAGCCGGGCTTTTAGAAGTCCTGCAGTTTTTAAGGCGATTAGATGGTGAAATGCGAGCGTAACTTAAAGTACCTTTATGCCCTCCATCTACTCGGGTTGTCGGTGTACCCCGCATCCCGAGTGAGTGATTTGACTATTTTTACAGAATGAGCCCCACTGCAATACTGCGAGTAAGCGACTCTGTTGGTGCGTCCTTGCGGCAGTTTTTCCGGCTGCATTTCATGGCACTTAAAGCGCATGAATAAGTAGCCGGCTGCTAAAAAATCTGATGATTGGAGCGTCCTATCAATTCGAATGTGCGACATCGTTGGACGCCGCTTTCTGATTGCTGGCAACAGCGGTCGCGTGTTCAGACTGTTGGTACGTTGCCATGGCGGACTCTCTTGCTGCATCCATCCTTGCCATTACCGCATCACCTCCGCCTTCTGCCATCGCAGCTACAGACGCACTCATCAAGGTCATGATCAAAAGAGCTTTCAGGGTTTTCATGGGAGATCTCCAGTATTTGGGCTTTAGCCATCACAATGTTTGCTGGCTTGGACTAATACTAAAGCGGGCTGTATTTCACTCAGTTCCCCGTAGAATGAATTTTTTGACAGGTGGGTATGAGACCAAAATGGCTGCCAACTGCAATTCCTACTGGAGAAATTCTCAGGCGAAGGATGGACGCATACACAGGATTTAGGCTGGCCCCTACCCAATTCCAAACGTCCATCGTTTGTGTCAATGAAAACAATGCGAGGATGATCCGGCTTTTTGCTCAAGGCCCGATTCATTTGCCTGTTGGTTTTCATCCGCGCGCCCTCTCGTCGCTTGGCCTCAACTGCGTAGATCGCTCCAGACTTAGCGTCCGTAGCAATGAACTCAACATGGGTAGTACGTCTGTCAGTTTCGTCTTGGGGCTGCAAGCTGAATCCTGCCCGAAGCAGGGCGGCGGCGACTCGCACCTCATACAACGCGCCATTGGTGTTATCTCCGTGGGTAAAAACAGGATTTAGTGCGAGCCCGCGCGGAGGGTAGAGTTTTCGGCAAGGGGCACAAACTTACCGGTGCGGCCATCGAACGCTTGGATACAGCCGCTTTGAAAATTGGAAGTAAATGCAACTACACGAAAAAAGATGCAACTGGAGTGCTGTCCCCCTCCTCACGAGTGCAACGTTGCCGTCGCTGTTTCCACGCACCGTGATCCATAACGAACAGGAAAACACTGTATGCACTTGGGGTGCATTGGAAATTCCATGCCTTTACAGGACGATTCTCTCGATGCGTGAAAAGTCGCCTGATAACGCTAGCGAGTGATCACAATCAGGAGGTTGTTCTCTCGAAACACCTTCGCTCCATCGGGAAGCCAAGACGGAAGCTGGTCGCCAGCCTTGTCAGGCGCTTTCAGCACAATCCCAACGGGTCCCAGCTTCATCTGCTGACTTAGCCAGTCACCAACGTCTTTCGACAGGACGCGTCGATCTTGTGCATCCGCGTACCCAAGGCCGTAGCGCAACTCTCCATCGACATCTAGCAGGGTCACGTCACTGCGGTTCAGACGCCATGCCAGCGCCGAAGCGGCGCCCAGGTCGTTGCTCAGCAGGCTGCGCGCGCCCTGCAGCGGGTCCAGGTGCTGGGCGATGAACTGGTCGGGCATCTTGTTATCGACGATGGTCTGCGGCATGGATGCCGGCAGCACCGCGATCAGAACCCAGATCGCCAGGGCCGGCGCGTACCACTGCTGGCTGGCGCGCTTCCACTGGACCGCACCGCACAGCGCCCAGATCAAGCAGACCAGCGCCGCGCTGGCCAAGCGCGCGGGGTGGCCGGAAAACACTGGGTGAGTCAGTTCGAGGCCGATCAGCCCCAGCAGCGACAACCCGCCTAGAGTCAGGTTGAGCAGCCCGTTACCGCGAAGCAGGCGCAGGTCCTGCTGGCGCAGCTTGTCCACCAGGGTGTTGGCCATGAGCAGCGCGAGCGGCGCGAAGCACGGCAGGATGTAGGTCGGCAGCTTGCCCTTGCTCAGGCTGAAGAACAGGAATGGCAGAGCGAACCAGAGCGCGAGAAACCCAGTATGGCGCTCGCGCCGCTCGGCCCAGGTGCGCTTGAGCGCGGGCACCACCAACAGCGTCCAGGGCAAGCTGCCGGCAAGCAGGATGGGGACGAAGAACCAGAACGGCGCCGCGTGCTGCGCATGGTTGCTGGTGAAGCGGCGGATGTGCTCGTTCCAGAAGAAAAAGTTCCAGAAGTCCGGCTCCCGCTGATTGACCGCCAGCACCCAGGGCAGACTGATCAGCACCGCGACAAGCACCGCCAGCGGCCCGCCCTTGAGCAGTTCCCGCCAGCGCCCGTGAAGAATGGCGTAAGGCGCCACCACGATCACCGGCAGTAACCAGGCGAGGAAGCCCTTGGTCATGAATCCGATGGCACAGGCCGCGCCGAGCAGAGCCCAACCTAGCCAGCGCTCTCGCGCGCTGCGGCCTTCCATGCCGAGCCAGGCCGAGGCCAGGCTGAGGGTGGTCCAAAGCGCCAGTTGCGGGTCGATGTTGGAGTACCCGGCCTGCCCGGCGGCGAGGCCGAAGGTCATGTACAGCAGGCAAGCGGTCCAGGTCTTGAGCGGGTCGCTCCACAGCCGGCGGGTCAGCAGGAACACCAGCAGCACGGTGGCGCCGGTGGTCAGCGCCGAGGCTATGCGCGCACCGAACAGGTTGTCGCCGAATAGCGCCTGGCCGATCGCGATCAGCCAATAGCCGCCAATGGGTTTCTCGAAGTAACGCAGCCCCATGAAGTGCGGCGCCACCCAGTTGCCACTGTTCAGCAGCTCCTGGGCCGCCTGCGCGTAGCGCGTTTCATCCGGCACCCAGAGGCCGTGGAAGCCCAGAGGCAGAACGAAGAACAGGACGAAGGCTATGAACAGCGCCGGATAGGCCAGTGCGGGCAGCGTCACCATCCCGGCTGGCCTCGTGACTGCTGCGGGGGGTGTTATCGAGGAGGTCGAAGACATGCGGTGGATTTCCTTAAAGTGCTGTGCCGGTGAACAAACGGAGTGGCACGTTGGAACTGGCGCAATTCGGATGGGGCAAGTCTAGGGAAGTACGCATGAGAGCGCTGCTGGTCGAAGACACCTCTCTGCTGGGCAAGACCGTGCAACGCAGCTTGCAGGAAGCCGGCTGGATCGTCGATCTGGCGATAGACGGCGATGTCGCGCTCACCTCGAGTACTTTGTTGAGCCATCCGGCTTTTTCGTGATCCATGTGTGGGTATCTTCTCCTGAGGTGAGCTGCACTGAACTTGCGCAGAGGAAAAGATACATAGCGAAACTTAGCTGAGACTGAGGGACTGTTATGAAATTGCCACATTTCCTTTGCCGAGTAGATCGTTGCGCTGCACGTTGGCGCTTACGTCATGCACATCAATCCTGCGCCAGTTGACCAGCAGAGCAGCCGGGTGTTTTGCCTGATAGGACTTGCCGCAGAGCAAGTCCCTGCCCCGGTTTCGCTTATTGGGTCGACTAACCGTATGCGTCCGGGCATCACGTCTTGCGTGATTAAACCGGCTGCCACTTATGCGGAAGCAACTGCTCAATTTCACTCGCCCGCTGCGTCGGCAGGCGCGTGAGAACATCCTTTAGATAGGCGTACGGATCATGGCCATTCAGCCGCGCTGACTGGATCAAACTCATGATCGCCGCAGCCCGTTTTCCGCTGCGTAGCGACCCGGCGAAGAGCCAGTTCTTGCGCCCAAGAGCCCATGGCCGGATCTGGTTCTCCGCCCAATTATTATCAATGGGAACCGCCCCATCATCGAGGTAGCGCGACAGCGCTGCCCAGCGTTTGAGGCTGTAATCGAGTGCTCTGCTGATAGCCGACCCTTCGGGCACAACATCACGCTGCGCGATCATCCAGGCATGCAACCTATCCATCACCGGTACGGCTTTTTCTTGCCGTATTCGGCGCCGTAAATTCGGCTCCAGGTCGCGCACTTCGCTCTCGACTTCGTACAACAGCTGGATGTAGCGCAGGGCCTGCTCGGCGATCTGGCTCTTGTTGGTTGCGTGCAACTCGAAGAACTTGCGCCGGGCATGGGCCATGCAGCCGATCTCGGTCACGCCGAGTTCGAAGCTGGCCTTGTAACCGCCAAAATCATCGCAGACCAACTTGCCTTTCCAGCCTTGCAGGAAGTTACGAGCATGCTCGCCGGCGCGGCTGGGGCTGAAGTCGTAGACGACAGCGGCTGTCTCGCAGAACTGGCTGGTGGCGTACGCCCAAACATAAGAACGGTGAGTTTTTTTCGAGCCTGGAGCAAGCATTTGCACGGGTGTTTCATCCGCGTGCATGACCTGTTGCCCGATCACTACGTCCCGCAAGGCATCGACCAGGGGCTGCAACTGCACGCCTGTCATGCCAACCCACTGAGCCAACGTGGAGCGTGGAATCGCCAAGCCGGCACGACCAAAAATCGATTCCTGACGGTAAAGCGGAAGATGGTCAGCGAACTTCGCAATCATGACGTGAGCAAGTAACCCGGCCGTCGGGATGCCCTTGTCGATGACCTGCGCCGGCACCGGCGCCTGGATCAGCGTTTCGCAGTCATCGCAAACCCACTTGCCACGAACATGGCGCTCAACGGTAAACACGCCCGGCGTGTAGTCCAGCTTTTCACTGACATCTTCACCGATGCGCTTCAGTGCGCAGCCGCATGGGCAGTGAGTGTTGTCCGGCTCGTGATGGATCAACGTGCGTGGGAATTCTGCCGGCAATGCCGTGCGCTTGGGCTTTTGCTTTTCCTCGGTCGCCGCTGGTGCTATTTGCAACGCCTGAAGCTCGGCCTCAATCGCCGCGATATCAGTATCGATCAGGTCATCAAGCAGGCTGGCCTGATCAGGACTCATCTGCTCGCTGCGCTTGGCAAACTTCAAACGCTTGAGCTGTGCGATCTCGTGGGTCAGCTTCTCGATCACCGTTTGATCGCGGTTGATCTTCTTGCCCATGGTCTCGACTTGCGACAGCAATTGCGCAGCGAATGCACGCAGTTGGTCGGGAGTCATTTGATCGAGATTAGGCGAGGAAGTCATGCCTTGGATTTTACCAAAGCAGACCGTCTGCGACAGCAAACCAAGATGCTAATTACAGTTTCTAAAGCACCGTGATTGCACCGCCAGCGCCAACCCGTTGCCAAGGTAGGCCAAGCAACATGGCCTGAAGTTGCTCTGTATCCAACTGCAATTCACTGCCTTGCCGAACACCTGGCCAATGGAATTTACCTTGGTTCAAGCGACGTGCCGCCAGCCAGACGCCAATCCCATCGTGTACCAGCACTTTGACCCGAGTCGCGCGGCGATTGGCAAACAGATAGGCGCAGTGCGGCTTCGCCGCACCGAACACCGCGATCACTCTGGCCAGCGCCGTTTCAGTTCCGGCGCGCATGTCCATGGGCTCGGTGGCAAGCCAGATGGCGTCGATGCGGATCATCGCAAAAGGTCTCGAAGGAATGCGGCACAGGCAGCAGCATTATCGGTTGGCCAGTTCACTTTGACGGTGCCGCGCGAGTGCAGAATCTCAATGCTGATATTCGCTGAGGATCCGTGGGCTGTTTCGTGTATAGGCAACGGGATGAATGCAGGTTGGAGGGCCGTGCTTTTCTGCGCTTGCACCCGAATCCATTTGTGGACGAGGTTCGCGTTGAGGCTATGGCTGAGGGCAACGCTGGCAATCGAAGCGCCGGGTTGGACACACTCTTGAATGACCCGGGCCTTGAAGGATTTGGAATACGAACGGCGTGTCGGCTGCATGAAATACCCGCTTAAAAGGCTAGAACTGGTGTCCACTTAAATTTAAGTGCACACCATGTCCTGGCTTTGCGGGGTCGGGTAGATGACTTGGCCGGACGCATACGACTAACCTGTTGCCAGGTTTAGAGATCGGTGCGGCTGAAACCCACAATGACAGCTCACAGAAACCTCCCGTTGAATAACTAGGGGGCGAGCGCTGAAATGACAATTAGAGAGGGCGTCGACCGAATGACCTGCTGCCATGTCAGAGCGACGGGTGGCAATTGTCCCAAGAATGAGGACGAGATCAGGCTAATTGACTGAAGACAGGAAAAATGAGTTCCTTGGGAAGGCACCCCACCTCTTTTAGCTCTCCCAATAGTGGTAACGGCGCGAGTGACACGACCCCTAGTGGATGCTTCCTTTAGTCTATCTTATGGGTGAAGCGGGCATTAGTGGATTTCAGACGAGCCCGCGATAGTTCTCTGCGTGGCGTGCCACATCATTTCGACGATTCGCCCATCACTGTCTTCCACTGTGTAAAACCCAGAGAACCCAGGATCCTCGGCGCATTAGCACCATTGGCAGCTATGAAAAATGCCTCGGCGTAATCGCTAGATCGCTGACCTGCAGGCACCCGCATCGTACGTTCGAAGTGATCGATGCAACCGCTGTGAGTGATCAGCACCAGGTTTTCCCTGGGTTTCTTGTAAGCCATCGCGGCATTCCTGAAGCCTGCGTCGCACTTGCCAACCCACTTCTGTGAAGTCGCGGTATTGCCCGCGATGAGATCGGCTGTCTGCTGGGTACGCGTCTTCGGGCTGGAGATGAGGGTAGCGTTATCTAGACCTAACTTCTGCAAACCCTTAGCGACAGCCAACGCCTGCTGCTGGCCGTTGACAGTGATGCCGTTGGGGGGCCCGAAGCAGGGATTGCTTGAACGATCACAGCGCTCGGCATGCCTAACCATCACGATAACATTACCCTCCATCCACTGTTCGTTAAGGCCGGACTGTACAAAGTTATTTCCATCACCAAGATCCGGCACGCGGGGGGCAAGGAAATACCATGTAGCAGCAGTCAATGCGGCAATGGCGGCTAAGCCAAATGCGATATTTTTCCTGCTCAAGCGCACGGTACGATTGTTCACTTTGCCTGCTGAAGCATCACCCATCCGGATGTTAGCCATATCATCACTCCTGCAAAGGTAGGAACAGTGGTACTAGTCAAGGGCTCGCCTTGTAGCGGTACCATAGATAGCGCGGAAATGTAGAGGTGACGGTGTATTAGAACGGTGAAAGCAACGTGAAAAAACAGAAATATGCGTCACGCTTTGGGGCGACCAGAGTCAAGCATTCAGAACTTCCTACTCGACACTGCACACGACGAACTCTTGCAAAAGGCCATCTGCACCAACGTCCCCAGCCTCTCTGCCATCCTCCCCCAATGAACGAGCCCCATGAAAGACAGGACACCGTTTCCCCCTTACGTGGCGCACATGCCCAAGCCGGATCGGGAAACGGCGCTGCGTAACCTGGCGATTGCCTTCGAACACTACAATGAGCAGCATCCGCACAGCGCTTTGAAATATCGGTCGCCGAGGGAGTTTAGGCGCTTGGCAGCAGCATCAATTTAACGGGGAGTTGGTGTCCGGTTTGGTAGGGGCAAGTCCACTCATGAAAGTATCAATAATTTTAGAACTAATGCCTTTTTAGCCAGATAGAAACACGTAACCCGCTCTGCTTCACCTCATCTGAAAAGCTCAATTGGATGCGTGCTCCGGTACGATCTGCAATCGCCGTAACGATGGATAAACCCAGCCCAGAACCCGTTTCGTCGGTTCCTAAACTGCGGTAAAACGGGTCAAACACTAGAGATTGTTCTGCAACGCTGATACCCGGCCCCGAATCCTTGATCTCGATAATTACTGTCTCCTGCTCCAATCTGACCTTTAGGTCGACACGGCCACCAGGAGGGGTATAGCGAATGGCATTGTCGACGAGGTTCTTGAGGAGGATGGACAAATCCATTTCATTGATGATGACCTGAACATCCACAAGACTTTCAACACCAATATCAATGTCCTTGTGCTCTGCCAACGGCATCAAGTCCTCCAGCACCCGGCGAAAAACTTCATGTATTGACACTGATGCTTGTGGTCGCTCGGTAATCGATTGTGCGGATGCCAAGGCCAGTAGTTGTTCGATCAGCTTTCTGCTGCGCTCGATCCCCTGAGCCAATGGCAAAAAGCGTTCTTGGGTGGAGGCCGACATTTCCGTAGACTTCAATCGCTCCGCTTGCAGTGATAGAGCAGTCATTGGAGATCGCAACTCATGGGCAGCGTCGGCAATGAAACGACGCTGTGCTTCCATGGCCTGCTCGACGCGCTTGAGCAGTCGATTGATAGCCACGACGAAAGGCCGGATCTCTACCGGCAGGTGACTCTCGTTAATAGGATGCAAAGCTTGATTATCACGCTGATCGATTTCGGCCGAAAGCGTCGCAATCGGACGGAACAGCTTGCGTACCAAATCACCCACCACTAATAGCAGCACCGGAAGGAGAATGAGGAAGGGCAAAAGACTGCGCCAAGCGCTTTCGCGCGCGCCCTTATCGCGGACGTCTGCTTCTTGAGCAACCACGATACGCCTGCCTTCTGTAGTCGTTCTGGCCAAGACTCGAAACTTTTCGCCAGTGATTATCAAAGTCGATAAACCATCGGCCAGCGTTATGGGAAAGGGCAAGGGTATGGCCGCGTCGTTATTGCCGGTCGCGTGCTCGCTATCGGCCAGGTATTGCACGATGACCCTAGATTCTTCATCGTCGCCAAAAATCAGTTCTCCACTGGGATACTGCAGCGTCATATGCTGCCGATCAAACAGTGCTGCGACTTGGCGCAGGGCGTCGTCCTGCATTTCGTGCGCCTCATCGAATGCGGAGACGAAAGCGAACACACCGGCCAGTAATGCGACGATCAGGATGGCCAGCGACAATGTTATAGAAAGCCTTAACTGGACCGAGTCCCTCAAGCGCCTTTTGAAACCATCCATCCCATACCCCTGATGTTTTTGATGACATGGTTCCCCAGCTTTCGTCGCAATGCATGGATCAGAAATTCCACTGCATTGCTTTCCACTTCGTTGCCCCAGCCGTAAATACGGTCCTCAAGTTCGCTACGCGACAGAATGGAGCCAGGCCTTATCAGCAGTGCTTGCAAAAGGGCGAATTCTCGACTGGAGAGTTGGACGTCAGTTGTTTCGGCGGTGGTGGCCTGCTTGGAGACGAGATTTAACGATACCTCTCCGTTATCCAGCACCGATTGGGCGTTACCGCCGCGACGGCGCAATACAGCGCGCATGCGCGCCAGCAACTCTGCCATCGGGAAGGGTTTGAGCAAAAAGTCGTCAGCGCCGCCATCGAGGCCACGCAAGCGATCGTCGAGTTCATCCCGTGCGGTGATAATGATCAATGGAACCGGGTTGTTACGAGCGCGAATGACATCAAGCACGTCGAGCCCGTCTTTGCCGGGAAGTCCGAGGTCGAGTAATACAAGGTCATAGCTTTGGGTATCCAGGGCCGCCAAGGCGGTTATGCCGTGTTTCACCCAATCGGTGGCGTAGCTCGCATCGTTCAGCACGGCCTGGATGGCATCACCAATCATCAGGTCATCTTCAACAAGCAGAATCCGCATGCTTCGCTCCGATAAGTAAAGGCGCGAGAGTCATGACTGTCGCGCTTGTATTGAAGCATCTGAACCGGGGATTGTCCGCCACCGATTCCATGCCTCATTACTTTTTGCCCTTCATCGAATCAAAGGCTTTGAGCAAATCATCCATGGCCGCCTTACATTCGTTTTGCTTCGACGAACTGGCTCGAAGGGCGTCGAGCGCCCGATCTATGGCCTTGTCTAGTACATGCCAGTCGGTGGCCGCGCGGGGTTTGATGCCTGCTTCGGCGGAATCCCAAGAGGTCTCCAAATCTTTGATGCGGGCCTTGGCGCCGGGCAGGTCGTTTTTCTCGACGAGCGCGGTAACGTCGGCGGCGATTGCCTGGAACTCGCTCAGGTCACCCAGCTTTGAGCCAGACTGAGCAGGCGCGCTCATCGACGTAGTTGGAGTGCCGGCGCCGGGTTTTTCGGCAGGTTTCGAGCAGCCGGCCATGCTGCCGAGCAGCACAAGAGACGAGATGATCGCTGCGTAGCGAAGAGCCGTTTGAAAGGAGTGCATGTTGATTCCTTTGATAAAGGTCTGAATGGTTATTGAATGACGGTTTTACGGTTACCGATGCTGACTTGCGCTACCGCCACCAACAGCACGATGACGGTCAGGAAGATGGCGCTGGTCCAGGCGGCGCCCATGCCCATGCCACCATAGGTCTTGGCTTGGGTCAGCAAGTCGCCGAGGGAGGCGCCGAACGGGCGAGTCAGGATGTAGGCGACCCAGAACACCAACACCACATTGGCACCCAAGCGCCAGGCCAGCAGCGTCGCCGCAATCAGTGCGCCGAAAATCACCACGCCGACGGTGAATCCCAGACCCAGCGCTTCAGTGGCCAGATCCCCGGCAGCGGTGCCAAGGGCAAAGGTGCAGAGTACGGTGGACCAGTAAAAAAGCTCGCGCCGTGGCGTGTCGATTTCACGGATCGACAGGTTGTGCTCCACTCGGTACCAGAGCAGAAAATTAATCGCCAACAGGACTGAGAAAACCGCGGTGCTGACGTACAGACTGATGTCGAGCATGTCCGTCATGATGTCGGTGATCTGCGTGCCAACGATGCTCACCAGTACCACGGTCAACCAGTAGATCCAGGGTGAATAGGCTGTTTTGCGCATTTGAAAAAACAGTGCGCACGCCAGTAATAGCGCCATGCCAATGCTGGTCCAGCCCGCGCCGAAACCAGCGTCTACTGCCAGGAAGTCAGCTCCGGTTTCACCCACTGTCGTCGACAGAATCTTGATCACCCAGAAAGACAGCATCACTTCGGGCACTTTGTTGAGCCATCCGGCTTTTACGTGATTCATGTGCGAGTAGCCTCTCCTGATCTGCGCTGAACTTGCGTAGAGGAGAAGATACGGAGAGATACTTAGCTGAGACTGAGGGCGGTGGTGTGATTGCCAGAATTACCTTTTCGGAAAGTTTCTAATGGCGCTATATCTTTATCGAAGGCTTTCAGCTGTTCCAGATGTTGAACGGCAGTTTTTGGTCCAGAGTGTATTAAAAACGCTTCGCCAAAATTGAAGTGTGCGCGTCTACGTTAAATCTGAAACTTATCGGCACGTCAGCAGATGTGGATTTCTCGTACAAGCGCAATTTCCAGTCTGGTTTTGATGACCTGTCGCGCAGAAAAACGTTTTCACACAGCCTCGGCCATTCTCACCCGGTCATCACTGCGGCGTGTGCTGGTCAAGTCGAATGCAAACGGTTGGTCAGCACGGATGCAAACGAGTGGTCAGTGGCAATGCAAATGGGTGGTCAAGTCCATGCAATTATGCAGACAGCTTGCGAAGCTGATCCAGGCGCACGGCGTACAAGCACTCGAAGATGTCGCGGTCTTCGCCATGCAGTGGGGCGCGGCCGTTGGTCTGATAGAAACGCTGAATGTCCTCAAAGCCCGCAATGATGCGTTCTTCGCGAGGGGTTCGAGTGGCTGTCTTGAGAGTGGGGACTTCTACCCCCAGCGCATCCAGCAGGTCGTCATCGTTCATGTCAGCCATTGTCGGATTCCACTGTGGGGCCACCTGCCAGTCCCTGCTCGCTCAGCGGCTCATCGGCAAAGCTGCCGCCAATGGAGCGCTCGGGCACGACGACAGCTTGCTGCAGGCCCTGGTTATTCAGCTTGTCCAAGGCGATAAACATTAGAGCGCGGGACTTGCCCGATGCTGGGGGCGATTTGATCAGCAGGTACTGTTCGCCGCGCTTGGTATCCCACTAGCCCTTGGGTCAAAATCGCATCAGCGCCAACAGGCTACGGATAGAAGGGAGTATCCTTTTGGCCATATAATCACTATCAGGAGCCTGAGTTCAGGCTTCTGACGCGCCTATGACAGCAGGGAGAGCAGGTCATGGAATAGATCGAAAACGGCAGGGAAGTGTTTTGTAAAAGCATAGAAGCGCCACCAATGGTAGACCTTGATGTGGACTGCACGGCTGACGGTATAGCGTCTGTGGGTGGTTTCGCGGTCCATTTCGAGCAGTTGCTGTTTCTCCAAGGCGAAATCCACGAAGAGCCAGAAATCCTGCAGAGCCACAGCGCCTCCCTCGTAATCAATCGAACTGAGTTGGCACTTCGAGTGGCTGCAGCAATTTAAAATCACGACTTTACATCTGATTTTCGCTAACCCAGTGGACAATTCAACCGGTAGATAAAAATATTGAATAGTCCCGGATACACCATATTTACTGATCCATTCGAAGAAGAATTTCTCGTATCGACTGTCATGAGAAATAACGAGTTGTGTCGCAGGGCTAAAAGTGAGTTCCGAAATAGGGAGGTTTCCAGCTTCGAGTTAGCCACGCTCGAATTCAATCCATCAGGAGCTTTTGGTGGCTTGTTCGACAAAGAAACCCTCTATAAGCATACACTGCACCCGATCGGCTTCCTGTTTAACAGGGCTAGATATACAAACATGACTTTCATACCTCGTGGAAATTTGAGAATTTGCACTCAGTGTGTGATTAACGATATAGAAAATCTTGGTACAGCCTATATTCACAGGACGCATGTTGCTCCGGGAGCTCTTGGAACACTGGTGTGCCACCTGCACGCGGTGCTGTTGTCAGATATTTGCCCCACCTGCCAAGTAGAATTAAAACACCACAAGCTGAACCAGTTGTCAGCCTGTATAAATCGGAAAACCAACATCAAAACTGAGAGCTTACTGGGCTCTACAACACACCAATATTCACAGTTTGTCTATGAAATTCTAAAAAAAACAAACCTATTTAAATATAGACATTCCTCTATCCCAACCATTGACAATGCTTTAGAAAAGCTGGGTTACTCTTCACCATCGCTTGATAGCTATTTTCAGTTTTGCATAGATACTGACAACAAAACTGGAACACCCACGGAGGTTTATCAGACGGCACGGAAAAGTAACCATAACCTAGCTCGCACGCCGATGCAGCTGTTCACGAGAACAGCTTATCTCCTCTACGAGAACCTAGACAATTTCATTAATGAGATTGAAAAATTTCGTGCTGTCAGGACATAAATCTAGAAATTTCCTGTTCAGTCAGATAACACACCCTTATATTAGATTTGCGAAGCAAATTCGATTTGGTACGGCTGACATTTTCGGTATTCAAAACATTCGCAGCCCAAGTCAGTTTTCTGACTTGGTAATCATGGCGAGTCTCCAGGCTTGAATGGATGACCTTCATTGATTGCGGAAGCTTATGCAGATGTCGAAACGTGTCAGGTGGCACAGATAAAACCCGACATATGGCCGCTAGTGAAATCTGAACAGGCGGTCCAGCCATTGCATTGATTTCAGCTACCGCCGAGCACACACTCTCGGCTAGCTCAAAATCTCTTTTCGACCAGTCGATCAGCTCACGAACAACAGGCGTTTTTCTGTGATTCGAGATATAAGCCTGGAGCCACGCTTTATCATGACGATATAGCCAAGTGTAATCTCCCGTATTTTTTGCCGGGACATCAGCATAGGCAATTCCGAATGATCTTCGCCTCGCATTTGTCTCAAGAACGCTTGACGCCAATGATGCTACCAATGTCGGTGGCTTCGGTGAGAAATTGTATTTTACTTGATCTGAGCAATCCTGAATCAGGCATTTCAAATCAATGCCAAGGCAATTTAAAAACGTATAAAACAGAATTGGGTGATGACTGGATTTTCTTCTTCTTAGCAAATCTAACGGCCACACTACCCGCCCATGATGCAGTTCAAAAAGCCTTTTAAATTCATAGTCACCAGGATAATCACTGGAGGAGTTTATGAAGTGTTCTTCAAGTCTACTGGCACACACCCGCCCCTTCGAAATCAACCCTGCTCTGTTGATAATAAAGTGCAGGTAATCATCCTTGAGTAATCTGGCTATAGACTGGCGATTGCATCGCCCCCAATCGATGATGTCCGCGAGCTCGGCAAGCCGGCAGAAATGGATCTCCGATTGGAACCGCATCGCGTGGCCTTCTTCCCGTCCAATGATGTCCGATGGCAGGAAAAGCTGATTAAAATCGCTTGTCTCCGGCGCTGCGAGCACGCGGTGCAGGTAGCAGTGGTGTTTAGGGCAGACATGAACTCCTACTGCTTGATGGCACACATGCCAATAGGCGACGCCACACACCGCAAAGTCCACTGCAATACAGCGAGGGCAATAACGCCGGGTGCGATATCTTTCGAAGCCTGCTGCAGTGATGCCCAGCTCAAGCTTGAGCCCAAGGGGGTGACTGGACTGCATCAATTCCCTAGCACGCTTGGCCTTCTCAGCCGAAAGGAAAGGCTCGAAATAGGGAAGCAACGTATGGTTGTCTACCAGGCCTGTACAGCCTGATATAGCCTCAAGATGGGTTAAATAGCAAGGCAGCTCTGAAGCGTAGCTCTTGGTAACGGCGCCAAAGAGCTCCACCAGCGTTCGACGTACGCCAACACCGCCTGACAATTGGTGGTAGCGAGTGACCAGGCTCGTTATGGTCTCATCGGGGAAAGGGGTCGGGAACATCAACACTGAAGCCATATTAGCCTCTCTCCGCCGCAGAAACATCACCAAAGCTCTATGTCATCCCCAAAACTAGTAAAGCCTTTCTCCTTGGCAGCTGCTTCCCAGTCGTCCGATTCGGCAACCCGTTGCGCATCGCTGACAAACGAAGGATCAGCAACTCCAGCCAAGCGTCTACTCGCCGGAGCAGTGACTGTATCAGGAGACGGCGTTGGCGGCTGATTAGGCAAGCCTTGAAGCCGGAGAGGTGCGAAACCTCCTCTGCGTGCTTGTCGCACGCGTGCAACAGTAATCATGTAAGCGACCTGCTCACGGGCAGGCATCATGTCCTCAAAATCAGCGATCTGTAAGGGATCGTTGCTACGCAGCGCCTCAATCGGCCTGTGCAGGATAATCATTTGCTGGTCATAAACTTTCTGATAAAGCGAAGAAGTTATTTTTTGATCATTAGCTAACGCGTACCATTGGGTAAGCATCATTAACTTAGCCAAAAAATCGGTATTGCCCTGAGTTAGATAGTAAAGTTTGTCGTCCAGCTCAGGCGTCCGTTCTATAGCGTCCTCCGTCCAGTTATAGGCCAGAAAGGTCTGGACAAGCGCACTCCATTCATCATCATCAATCTGAAAGCGATCGAAATAATAGTCGCTCATACCAAGCGCACGTCGAGCATTCCTGACAACCCCCGCAAAAAGTTTGAACGTGGAGTTAGTTCCGGAATAAATCAGGGGTATGCCCGCATCATTGGATAAGGTCAGAAAGAAATTAAGAATACGTTGCTTGGAATCTGCATCGGCGAGCAGATTCAGATTTTGCAATTCATCAATTATGAGAACACCGACATTGAAACTCCGGCAAAGCTGACTAACATGCTGCAGTAGCATGCTGACACTTGCTCTTGGTTTGATGTATTTATCGGTGTAATCAGTTCCCAGCGCTTCGTCTACGGCTGCAAAAAATGAGGCGCACAAACCCCGTGGAGAACCATCATGGGGACAGTCGATTTTCAGCCAAACGATCTGAGTTCTCTTGAAGTTTTTACCGGCATATCGTTTATGGACAATGACTTGTGGATAAGTTTTTACAAGGCTATTGAGCATAGTGGTTTTGCCCATTCCACTCAGCCCGAAGATGGCGAGTGTCGAGGCAGATGACTTGAAACCAGAGTGCTTCAGCTGCGCTTCATCCGCAGCGTGGAGCATCGCTACAGCATCCCTATGAAAAGGATCACGGGCGGTGTAGCCCCCTCGAATCAACTGACTGAACGACGCTTCAAATTGAAGGTGCAGATCCAGAGGCACGACGATATCGCTCATGCGGTTTACGCAGTGCGCCCTGAGCTTAGGTTTCAATGCCATTTCAGCTGAGCTGGGAAAGTCGGGAAAATCGCAAAGAAGCTCCACGACAGTCTCGTCGTCATGGATTGGCGGCAGAGCCTCTATCAATGGGTTCCCGTCGTACTGCGCCAAGCCGGTTGAGGTGTAAGCGGCCTCGATCGCGCGCGCCATCATTCAGTCCTCTGGAGCTTCGAAGAGACCAAGCTGAGAACAACCTTTTTACGCCCGCTTGGTTCCGGTTTCGAGGCCTCTTGGATTTGCGTTGCAGGTTGGGGCGGTACATCTGGAGCCGATAGCTCAGAAAGCTCAGCGCTATCCGCCGCACGTAGCAACTCCACTTCTGATCTGCGGTTAGCTAATTTGTTGGACTTCGCTGCTGCTTTTGAAGGAGGTCGAGGAGTAGCCTTCTTCATTGCTTTGGCCTGATCGTCGATTTCCTCGTTAGCATCCCTAGTGCGAGCAGCTCGATTCAGGCGCTCGTATTCTTTGTCTGGAGAGACTTGCCTCAGGATAGCTACTCTATCTTCAACTTCCTCAAGGCGGAATCCACTATATTTTTCTTTGAGATAATCAACGATTTCTAAGCGAATAAAGCTATCCGCATCACGAATCCATACATTATCGGCACTGTTGGGGTCGTACCAAACCTTGACCCTCTGAATGCCAAAATTATGTGCTTTCGCGAACCACTCCTCATGTTCAGCAAGATCGCATGTGTAGAAAACACCTTTGAAATAAATCCCAGATCGTCTGACCGTCGCTAGCGCTGATGGCAGTAGCGCAATTTTAATTTCCGCATCAGAACGACTTCTAATATTCAGAAGGCTATTGCGCATCCCCCAATTCCACAACTCAATAGGGTACAGCTCAATTTCATCCCGAACCATGTCATTGGTTGCTAGGTGGGGCAAATGCAACGTCGCATTATGATACAGGATTTGGTTTATGATGATAGCGGTAAACTGATCCAGATCATATCTAGCATCGAGTTGATAGTCTCTATCCCCTCGCTCGTTCCTACGTGCGTCAACACCACCAGGCAAAAACTTAAGACTAAGTCCTTGATTGATGAGCTTGAAACGGCTTTCAACAATAGACTTCCAGTCAGGGCGATAAGGAGGCGCAATTTTTAGGATAACGTCAAGGGTATTGGAAAATTCCTCACCTGCGTTGCTCAGCAATTCAGCGCGATCAGCAGAGACTTCTTTAGGGATGTGATGGCACGGCCATTCTTTTTCATCTATCTCAATGCCGTAGCGCTTGCAATATTCAACCTTGCTGGTAAACGCATTGTACAATGCGTGGCGAGCACCCTCCCAGCTAGGCCCATCAAGGCCAATGTGCACGCCGACAATCATTCTAGAATACGCATCAACGACAATATATAGGACGGGCCTTCCAATAATCCAATTTCTATTGACCCGATGGACTAGATATATGTCAGCGATGGTAGCATCTATTTCATAACGATGAGCTGGGCCTACTAGCCCATCTACAGCTGACCCCTTGATAGCTCGATGGTCTTTGAGCCACCTAATTTCCCCGGCTTGGGATTTGAGGATGGCTAATCGATCAAAGTACAGCTTAGAGTAATGTCGAAATTGAGAAATCTTCGGATGCTTGCCCCGCTTCACATCGCCGATGGTTCCGTCAGACAAAACCTCTCGGTAGTAGTTTTTTACCATCCATTCGAAGGCTTTTTGTACGGAACCTTCTTTTTTGTTCACATACCGCAGGAAGGACACTTCAATACAGGTTAGATCAAAGTCAGTTATTATTATTGCTCTATCCGTCTTAACGACTCCGCGGTATAAGGGCGGTCTTCCAGGTTGCACCCCGTCTTTATAGACCTTCCTTTTGCCAGGGGCACCCCACTCACTTGACTGCCACAAAAAGGCATTTTTTGATTGCCCATATGCCCAATAACGGTAGAGCAACTTGTAGATCATTGCGCGAGAAGTATTCAGTATTGCCGCATGATCAGCTACACGCCGTCCAAACTCCCCATCAATGAACAGATCGCCGGCATTCTTCTCTTCTACGAGTGCTCTGATCAAGCGCCATGATTTCTCTCTAGACGCCTTCTCTTTTTCGGAAAGCTGGTCTTCGGATTTGAGCATGTAAGCGGCCGGAACATCCTGATCCATGCGGATAATTCCTTGTTCTATCTCGAAAGAGACATCCTCAAGGCCAACAATCCAAGGCTTCTTCAACGGGTATTCCAGCGAAATAACCAACAGCTGACCAGCGTGGTTATCTATATCGATAATCCTTAATACAGTTTTTGCGATACTCGACTCAAGCACGGGAACCAATACATAATTAATCAGAAACCTGACCATTTAAGCTACTCCTAGCACTTGCGAGCTTGATGATGGAATGCGAAGCCCCATAATCGGCTTAGATAAATTGAGCTCGTGCAAATCGAGATCAATAACTATCTTTTTGTTCCAAACCAGATAAAAAAACAAATCTTTTACGGTTTTATATTCGATATAAACGTGCTGACTTACTAGCCTCAGCAAACTGCGAAGGGATATATCTTCCATACCTTCAGGATCTGCTAAATCTACAAAAAAACGGATGATCTTCTGAATATTATTATCTGAAGCTACAGACAATGGAAGATTAGCATACCCCCTAAGGATGATAAGGTTCTTTATCTTAATATGGGGGAGATCTTCGTAAAAACAAAGTTTCGACTTCACACCACGACGTGCCCAGTATTCCTTTTCTATGTCCTGCTTCTCAAATATGCGTTTTCTCTTGGCGGCGGTTGCATTAGTTATTTCTTCTTTATACTTCAGAGAAATTGCAACCATGGTTGACTCTCCTCCCGGACGGGTGAAGGTCAGCATAAAATCGGCAGTAAACACAAATGGAACATCAGTTCCTATATACAGAGCTGGTCTAATGTTTTTTTGCAACGCGATGGAGTAAGTCTCGTCATAATCAATCAGCGGAAACTGCTCACGAATATCCGTAATGTCCTTATTAAACTCCACCAGTACCAAGAACATATACTCGCAATTGGACAAACAGTGATGGCCACGGGCGACTCTAACACCAGGGACGATTCTGGACGTGCCTTTGGAGGGAACTGAGCGGATTTTTAGCCAAGGACGGTATGACTCTCGTTCGCCGCTGCCTACACCCTTTTTGATCAGCGTTTCGAGGTACTCCCTGGTGACCAGCTTCCCCCGTCGTGGGTTGAACGCGGCTGGTGGTGTGGGGATCGGCTGATTGGGAATCATTGTGGGGGAGCCTCAGGGCGCAAAATCACTTCAGACCCACGCATTGACCGTTGAACAGCCTGCGTGCGCCCCAATTTTACGCCCAAGAAGGGTCGTCACCTACTTAATTTAGCTTGTCGCCGACTTATTTATTTCTGTTACCGCCTTTTTTAGCAAAAAATATAAGGTTCGATCAGCTGTGGATAACTTATTCCACAGTCACCGATTTCGCCAGGTTGCGTGGTTGGTCGACGTCAGTGCCTTTGAGCACAGCCACGTAGTACGACAGCAACTGCAGCGGGATGGTGTAGAGGATTGGTGACAGGATGTCGTGGATGTGGGGCATGTGCACTACGTGCGTGCCTTCACCATTGGTCATGCCAGCCTTCTCATCTGCGAAAACGATCAGTTGGCCACCCCGGGCGCGGACTTCCTGGAGGTTGGACTTCAGTTTCTCCAGCAGCTCGTTGTTTGGCGCTACGGTCACCACTGGCATGTCGTTATCCACAAGCGCCAGCGGGCCGTGCTTCAGCTCGCCAGCCGGGTAGGCTTCGGCGTGGATGTAGGAAATTTCCTTGAGCTTGAGGGCCCCTTCCATCGCGACCGGGAACTGTGCGCCACGACCCAGGAACAGGGTGTGGTTCTTCTCGGCGAACAGTTCAGCAATTTTCTCCACGGTGCTGTCCATCGCCAGCGCTTCACCCAGGCGGGTTGGCAAGCGACGCAGTTCTTCGACCAGTGTCGCTTCAACGCCTTTGGCCAACGATCCGTGAACCTGGCCCAGGGACAGGGTCAGTAACAGCAGACCCACCAATTGCGTAGTGAAGGCTTTGGTAGACGCCACGCCGATTTCGCGGCCGGCCTGGGTCAGCAGGGTCAGGTCCGATTCACGCACCAGGGAGCTGATGCCGACGTTGCAGATTGCCAGGCTGGCGAGGAAACCCAGTTCCTTGGCATTGCGCAGCGCAGCCAGGGTATCGGCGGTTTCGCCGGACTGGGAGATGGTCACGAACAGGGTGTCGGGTTGCACCACGACTTTACGGTAGCGGAACTCGCTGGCAACTTCGACTTGGCAGGGGATGCCGGCCAGTTCTTCGAGCCAGTAACGCGCAACCATGCCGGCGTGATAGCTGGTGCCGCAGGCAACGATCTGCACATTGCGCACTTTGGCGAACAGTTCAGCGGCCTGTGGACCGAAAGCCTGTACCAGCACGCCGTTCGGGCTCAAACGACCTTCCAGGGTGCGCTGTACCACGGACGGTTGCTCGTGGATTTCCTTGAGCATGAAATGGCGGAACTCGCCTTTTTCAGCCGCTTCGGCGCCATCGCGATACTGCACGGTCTCACGCTCGACAGCCTTGCCGCTGACATCCCAGATCTGCACGCTGTCGCGGCGAATTTCGGCGATATCACCCTCTTCCAGGTACATGAAACGGTCAGTCACCTGACGCAGTGCCAATTGGTCGGACGCCAGGAAGTTCTCACCCAGGCCCAGGCCGATCACCAGCGGGCTGCCACTGCGGGCTGCCACCAGGCGATCAGGTTGCTTCGCGCTGATGACTGCCAGACCATAAGCACCGTGCAGTTCCTTTACTGTTGCCTTGAGGGCCTCAGCCAGGTCAGGAAGGTCCTTGAGTTTATGGTTCAGCAGGTGGGCGATGACTTCAGTGTCCGTGTCTGAAGTGAAAACGTAACCCAAAGACTTGAGTTGTTCACGCAGGGCTTCGTGGTTTTCGATGATGCCGTTATGCACCACAGCCAAATCGCCAGAGAAGTGCGGATGCGCATTGCGTTCGCAAGGTGCACCGTGAGTGGCCCAGCGAGTGTGGGCAATACCCAGGCGCCCAACCAGCGGTTCTTCGACCAAGGCCAGTTCAAGTTCGCTGACCTTGCCCGGGCGACGCGCGCGCTCGAGCTTTTGATCATTGGTGTACACCGCTACACCCGCGCTGTCATACCCACGGTATTCCAGGCGCTTGAGGCCCTCGACCAGGATGGCGGTGATGTTACGTTCTGCAACTGCGCCGACAATTCCACACATGTTATTTCTCCTGACTGACAGCCGCGCAAATCAAAGTGATACCGCGGGCTTGAATCTGATCCCGCGCATCGAGCGACAGGCGATCATCGGTAATGAGGGTATGGACGCTGCTCCAGGGCAGTTCCAGGTTGGGAATCTTGCGACCGATCTTGTCGGCCTCCACCATCACGACTACTTCACGGGCGACTTCGGCCATCACTCGGCTGAGTCCCAGCAATTCGTTGAAGGTGGTTGTACCGCGGGCCAGATCAATACCATCGGCGCCGATGAACAATTGATCGAAGTCGTAGGAGCGTAGTACCTGCTCGGCGACCTGCCCCTGAAAGGACTCGGAATGCGGGTCCCAAGTGCCGCCGGTCATCAACAGCACCGGCTCATGCTCGAGTTCGCTCAAGGCGTTGGCGACGTGCAGGGAATTGGTCATCACCACCAGGCCCGGTTGCTGACCCAGTTCCGGAATCATCGATGCGGTAGTGCTGCCGCTGTCGATGATGATGCGTGCATGTTCGCGAATCCGCGCAACAGCTGCGCGGGCAATGGCCTGCTTGTACCTGGAGACCGGTTGACTCAGGTCGGCCACTAATTCCTGAGGCAAGGTGATGGCGCCGCCATAACGACGCAGCAACAGACCATTGCTTTCAAGTGCGGCCAGATCCTTGCGAATCGTAACTTCAGAGGTTTCGAAGCGCTTTGCCAATTCATCCACACTGACTTCGCCCTGCTCGTTGAGCAAGGCCAGGATGTTGTGGCGCCGCTGAGGTGTGTTGCGCTTCGACATGATTTGATAAGTTTCGATTCGAAAGATAACGGAAGCAATCAAAACCTATCGAGGAAACTTCGTCAAGCGCGGATCGATCAAAAGACTCTGTGGATAAAATAATTAACAGCAAGCCCCCTGAAGTGAGCGAGGCTTGCCGGTTAATATTATTAACAGTCTTTTGGCTGTGAATAACTTCTGAAAAATATCGAGGTGTGGATAACTTAGCTCTTCTTGATCTTCTCTGGTCGCTTCCAACCGTCGATGTTCTTCTGGCGAGCACGGGCTACTGCCAACTGCGCTTTATCCACAGTAGAGGTAATAGTCGAACCGGCTGCCGTAGTCGCACCAGACAAGATATCCACAGGGGCCACCAATGAGTTGTTGGAACCGATGAACACGTCCTCGCCCAGCACCGTTTTCCACTTGTTGGCCCCATCGTAGTTGCAGGTAATGGTGCCAGCACCGATGTTGGTGCGTGCGCCCACTTCGGCATCGCCCAGATAGGTCAAATGGCCTGCCTTGGCACCTTCGCCCAGATGAGCATTTTTCAACTCGACAAAGTTACCCACATGCGCCCGCGCTTCAAGCACAGTGCCTGGACGCAGACGCGCGAACGGACCGGCATCGCTGCCTTCTCCGAGAATCGCCCCTTCGATATGACTGTTGGCCTTGATCACGACGCCTTTACGCAAGGTGCTGTCCTTGATCACGCAGTTCGGGCCAATGACCACGTCGTCTTCAATGACGACGTTACCTTCGAGGATCACATTGATATCGATCAGCACGTCGCGACCCACACTGATATCACCCCGCACATCGAAACGGGCCGGGTCGCGAAGAGTCACTCCTTGAGCCATCAAGCGACGGCCGGCGCGCAGCTGATAATGACGCTCAAGATCGGAAAGCTGCTTGCGGTCATTGGCGCCCTGCACTTCCATGGCGTCGTGGGGCTGTTCGGTGGCCACCACCAGACCGTCGCTGACTGCCATTTCAATCACGTCGGTCAAGTAGTACTCGCCCTGCGCGTTGTTGTTCGACAGGCGGCCCGTCCAATCGGCCAGGCGATCGGCCGGAACCGCGAGGATCCCGGTATTGCCTTCCTTGATGGCGCGCTGGGCTTCGTTGGCGTCCTTGTGCTCGACGATGGCAGAGACCTTTCCATCATTGTCGCGAACGATGCGGCCATAACCGGTTGCATCATCCAGCTCGACGGTAAGCAGGCCCATCTGCCCAGGCACTACCAGCTTGAGCAAACGCTGCAGGGTTTCGATTTCAATCAAGGGCACATCACCGTATAGCACCAGCACGGTGTCGGACTTGATGAAAGGAACGGCCTGGGCCACCGCATGACCGGTACCCAATTGTTTGTCCTGGAGGACGAAGTTCAGATCGTCGGCGGCCAGGCGCTCGCGTACCACATCGGCACCATGGCCGATCACCACGTGAATGCGCTGTGGATCAAGTTGTCGGGCGCTGTGGATAACATGGCCGAGCATCGAATTGCCGGCAATCGGGTGCAAGACCTTTGGCAGGGCCGAACGCATGCGGGTGCCCTGGCCAGCAGCGAGGATAACGATTTCAAGAGACATGACTGGCTACCAATCCTGGGTGGTCAGCGGCTGCGACCAACGTGATGAATATCGGGAAAATAAAAAAGGGTAGCCGAGGCTACCCTTTTTAATCAATCACACAACAAGCGCTGCCTTAATGGCCGAACTTCTTGCGGATCTGCTGGACGGTACGCAGCTGGGCTGCGGCCTCGGCCAGACGTGCGGCAGCGGAACCGTAATCGAACTCCGCGCCCCGCTCATGCAAGGCCTTCTCGGCAGCCTTGACGGCTTCCTGAGCGGAAGCTTCGTCCAGGTCGGCAGCACGTTGCACGGTGTCGGCGAGAACCTTGACCATGTTCGGCTGAACCTCGAGGAAACCACCAGAGATGTAGTACACCTCCTCTTCCCCGCCCTGCTTGACCAGGCGGATCGGACCTGGCTTCAGATTAGTGATCAGCGGCGCGTGACCCAGGGCGATACCAAGATCACCCAGTGCACCGTGCGCAATCACCATCTCGACCAGACCGGAAAAGATTTCCCCTTCCGCGCTGACGATATCGCAATGGACTGTCATAGCCATCTGATTGCCTCAACCTAAATTAGCGCCCGTTTCCGGGCGCCGGGATTACAGTTTCTTGGCTTTCTCGATCGCTTCTTCGATGCCGCCAACCATGTAGAACGCTTGTTCTGGCAGGTGGTCGTAGTCACCGTTGAGGATGCCTTTGAAGCCAGCAATGGTGTCTTTCAGGGAAACGTATTTACCCGATGCACCGGTGAAGACTTCAGCCACGAAGAACGGCTGCGACAAGAAACGCTGGATCTTACGAGCACGGTTTACCAACTGCTTGTCGGCTTCCGACAGCTCGTCCATACCCAGGATCGCAATGATGTCCTTCAGTTCTTTGTAACGCTGCAGAACGTACTGGACGCCGCGAGCGGTGTCGTAGTGGTCCTGGCCGATAACGTTCGGGTCCAGCTGGCGCGAAGTCGAGTCCAGTGGGTCTACCGCTGGGTAGATACCCAGGGAAGCGATGTCACGGGACAGAACGACGGTGGCGTCCAAGTGGGCGAAGGTGGTCGCTGGCGACGGGTCGGTCAAGTCGTCCGCAGGTACGTATACCGCTTGGATCGAAGTGATCGAACCTTCCTTGGTCGAAGTGATACGTTCTTGCAGAACGCCCATCTCTTCAGCCAGGGTCGGCTGGTAACCTACTGCCGAAGGCATACGGCCCAGCAGTGCGGATACTTCAGTACCGGCCAGGGTGTAACGATAGATGTTGTCGACGAACAGCAGAACGTCGTTACCTTCGTCACGGAACTTCTCGGCCATGGTCAGGCCGGTCAGTGCTACGCGCAGACGGTTACCCGGCGGCTCGTTCATCTGACCGTAAACCAGTGCCACTTTGTCCAGAACGTTGGAGTCCTTCATCTCGTGGTAGAAGTCGTTACCCTCACGAGTACGCTCACCCACACCGGCGAACACGGAATAACCGCTGTGCTCGATGGCGATGTTACGGATCAGTTCCATCATGTTTACGGTTTTGCCTACACCGGCACCACCGAACAGACCAACTTTACCACCCTTGGCGAACGGGCAAACCAGGTCGATAACCTTGATGCCGGTTTCCAGCAGGTCGTTGCCGCCTGCTTGTTCAGCGAACGAAGGCGCTGCACGGTGGATACCCCAACGCTCGTCGGTGGCGATTGGGCCAGCTTCGTCGATCGGGTTGCCCAGTACGTCCATGATCCGGCCCAGGGTCGCTTTACCGACCGGTACGGAGATGGCTGCGCCAGAGTCGGTCACTTCCAGACCGCGCTTCAAGCCCTCGGTGGAACCCATCGCAATGGTACGAACCACGCCGTCGCCCAGCTGCTGCTGAACTTCCAGGGTGGTTTCAGCCGCGCTCACTACTTTCAGCGCGTTGTAGATGCTCGGTACGCTGTCGCGTGGAAATTCCACGTCGATAACGGCGCCGATGATTTGAACGATACGTCCGCTACTCATAGCTGGATCCTCTGAATATTTGAACCGTTAAACCGCGGCAGCGCCGCCGACGATTTCCGAGATCTCTTGGGTGATCGCAGCCTGACGCGCCTTGTTGTAGACCAGCTGCAAATCGCTGATCAAATCACCGGCGTTGTCGGTAGCGTTCTTCATCGCGATCATCCGCGCAGCTTGTTCAGCCGCGTTGTTCTCGACCACCGCCTGGTAGACCTGCGACTCAACGTAGCGGACCATCAAGCCGTCAAGCAGCTCTTTGGCATCCGGTTCGTAGAGATAGTCCCAGTGGTGCTTGAGGTCCTGATCCGGGGTTGCCACCAGTGGAATCAATTGCTCCACGGTAGGCTGTTGCGTCATGGTGTTGATGAACTTGTTGGAAACCACGGACAGGCGGTCAATACGGCCGTCCAGGTAGGCATCCAGCATCACTTTGACGCTACCGATCAAGTCGTTGATCGACGGCTCTTCACCCAGGTGGCTGATAGCTGCTACGACGTTGCCGCCGAAGTTGCGGAAAAAGGCCGCACCCTTGCTACCCACTACACACAGATCAATCTCGACGCCTTTCTCGCGGTTTACCGCCATGTCCTTGACCAGGGCCTTGAACAGGTTGGTGTTCAAGCCACCGCACAGACCACGGTCACTGCTCACTACGACATAACCAACACGCTTGATTTCGCGGTCGATCATGAACGGGTGGCGGTATTCCGGGTTGGCGTTGGCCAGATGCCCAATAACCTGGCGGATGCGCTCCGCATAAGGACGGCTAGCAGCCATGCGCATTTGTGCCTTGCGCATTTTGCTGACCGCCACTTTTTCCATGGCGCTGGTAATTTTTTGCGTGCTTTTGATGCTCGCAATCTTACTGCGAATCTCTTTTGCGCCTGCCATGTAACACCTATCAGGTTAGCAAGCGGGAGCCTTGCGGCTCCCGCTGCGGCTTACCAGGTTTGGGTGGCCTTGAACTTCTCGATACCGGCTTTCATGCCAGCGTCGATATCGTCATTGAAGTCACCCTTCACGTTGATCTTCGCCATCAATTCGGCGTGATCGCGGTTGAAGTAAGCAATCAGCGCTTGTTCAAAGCTGCCGACCTTGGCGATTTCGACGTCAGTCAGGAACCCACGCTCAGCGGCATACAGCGACAACGCCATGTCAGCGATCGACATTGGGGCGTATTGCTTCTGCTTCATCAGCTCGGTAACGCGCTGACCATGCTCAAGTTGCTTACGGGTCGCTTCGTCCAGGTCAGAAGCGAACTGGGCGAATGCCGCCAGTTCACGGTACTGAGCCAGAGCGGTACGGATACCACCGGACAGCTTCTTGATGATCTTGGTCTGAGCGGCACCACCCACACGGGATACCGAAACACCGGCGTTCACTGCAGGACGGATGCCCGAGTTGAACATGGCCGATTCCAGGAAGATCTGACCGTCGGTGATGGAAATCACGTTGGTCGGAACGAACGCGGAAACGTCGCCAGCCTGGGTTTCGATGATCGGCAGTGCGGTCAGGGAACCGGTTTTGCCGGTCACTGCGCCGTTGGTGAACTTCTCTACGTACTCTTCCGAAACGCGGGATGCGCGCTCCAGCAGACGGGAGTGGAGATAGAACACGTCGCCTGGGTAAGCTTCACGGCCTGGTGGACGGCGCAGCAGCAGGGAAATCTGGCGGTAAGCCACTGCTTGCTTGGACAGATCGTCATAAACGATCAGCGCGTCTTCACCGCGGTCGCGGAAGAATTCACCCATGGTGCAACCGGAGTACGGTGCCAGGAATTGCAGCGCAGGAGATTCCGAAGCACTGGCAGCCACGATGATCGTGTTGGCCAGGGCGCCGTTTTCTTCCAGCTTGCGAACCACGTTGGCGATGGTCGATTGCTTCTGACCAATGGCTACGTATACGCAGAAAATGCCGCTGTTCTTCTGGTTGATGATCGCATCGATCGCCAGAGCGGTTTTACCGATCTGACGGTCACCGATGATCAGCTCACGCTGGCCACGGCCGACAGGGATCATGGCATCGACAGCCTTGTAGCCAGTCTGTACAGGCTGGTCTACCGACTTACGCCAGATCACGCCTGGAGCAACTTTCTCGACCGCGTCGGTCTCGGTGTTGCCCAGTGGACCTTTACCGTCAACAGGGTTGCCCAGTGCGTCGACTACGCGACCCAGCAGTTCCTTACCAACTGGAACTTCGAGGATGCGGCCGGTGCACTTGGCGCTCATGCCTTCAGCCAGAGACTGGTATGCGCCCAAAACAACGGCACCTACGGAGTCTTGCTCCAGGTTGAGTGCCATACCGTAGACGCCGCCCGGAAACTCGATCATCTCGCCGTACATGACGTCGGCCAGACCGTGAATCCGCACGATGCCGTCAGATACGCTGACGACAGTGCCTTCGTTACGGGCTTGGGAGGTCACATCGAGCTTGTCGATGCGGCCCTTGATAATTTCACTTATTTCGGAAGGATTGAGTTGCTGCATTGCTCTGCTGCCCCTTCAAACTCAAGATTTCAATGCTTCGGCAAGTTTCGCGATTTTGCCGCGAATCGAGCCATCGATAACCAGGTCGCCGGCGCGGATTACGACACCACCTATCAGGGCGGCATCCTCCGCAACTTGCAGGCGCACTTCCCGGTTGAGTCGTGCACTGAGAACCTTGGCGAGTTTGTCTTGCTGTTCTTGGTTCAATGCAAATGCACTGGTCACTTCAACGTCTACCGACTTCTCTTGCTCGGCCTTGTACAGGTCGAACAGAGCGGAAATCTCCGGCAACAGCGGGAGACGGTCGTTTTCGGCAACGACGTTGATGAAATTCTGTGCCTTGGCATCGAACTTGTCGCCGCACACGTCAATGAACGTGGCGGCCTTTTCTGCGCTCGTCAGTCGCGGGGCCTTGAGCACGCGCTGCAGGGTATCGTCTTGCGATACCGCTGCTGCCAGGCCGAGCATGGCTGACCAATTGGCCAGTTGCTGGTGGGCCTGAGCGTGCTCGAAGGCCGCCTTAGCGTAAGGTCGGGCCAACGTGGTCAGTTCTGCCATGATCGCCCTCGCTTAGATTTCAGCAGCCAGTTGGTTAACCAGCTCTGCGTGCGCGTTTTGATCGATTGTGGCACCCAGGATCTTCTCGGCGCCGCCGACTGCCAGCAAGCCCACTTGGGCACGCAGGGCGTCTTTGACACTGTTCAGTTCCTGTTCGATCTCGGCCTGAGCCTGAACCTTCACACGGTCAGCGTCGATACGGGCTTTTTCAACAGCCTCTTCAACAATCTGATTACCGCGTTTCTTGGCTTGCTCGATGATTTCAGCTGCCTGAGCTTTCGCTTCGCGCAGTTGCTGACCCGCTTTCTCTTGGGCCAACTCCAGGTCACGAGCTGCACGGCTGGCAGCGTCCAGACCATCAGCGATCTTCTTTTGACGTTCGTGCAATGCCGCAATGACCGGAGGCCATACGAACTTCATGCAGAACAGTACAAAAATCAGGAACGCAACGGACTGGCCAATCAGGGTCGCATTAATGTTCACGCCAACACCTCGCAGTTACGTTGTCCATCACACCAAATTACCCGGATTATCCGAGTAATTAGCCAGCGATCTGACCAACGAACGGGTTCGCAAAGGTGAAGAACAGAGCGATACCAACACCGATCATGGTTACGGCGTCGAGCAGACCGGCAACGATGAACATTTTAACTTGCAGCATTGGAACCATTTCTGGCTGACGCGCTGCGCCTTCCAGGAACTTGCCACCCAACAGGCCGAAACCAATTGCGGTACCCAGTGCGCCCAGGCCGATCAACAGTGCAACAGCGATAGCGGTTAGACCAACTACAGTTTCCATCTTTCCTCCCGACTTTTACGTCGTATGGTTTAGGTTTTTTTAATTTAAAGCGGTAAAACAAATCGTTTCAGATGCCCCGTGAGGAGCACCCTCCCGTTTGACCGGGAGGGACATCAGACTAGTCGAGACTGGTCTTAATGGTTTTCTTCGTGCGCCATCGACAGGTAAACGATGGTCAGCATCATGAAGATGAACGCCTGCAGGGTGATGATCAGGATGTGGAACACAGCCCACGCCCACTGCAGAACAACGCCCAGGCCACTAAGCCAGAGCAGGCCGCTGCCGAACATCACAGCGATCAGAATGAACACCAGCTCGCCGGCATACATGTTGCCGAACAGACGCAGGGCCAGGGAGATCGGCTTGGCGATCAGGGTCACGAATTCCAGCAGGAAGTTCACCGGGATCAGCAGGGCCTGAACGAAGATGTTCTTGCTGCCGAACGGGTGCAGGGTCAGCTCGCCGATGAAACCGCCGAGGCCCTTGACCTTGATGCTATAGAAAATGATCAGAGCGAAAACCGAGAACGCCATGCCCAGAGTCGCGTTCGGGTCGGTTGTCGACACGGCGCGGAATGGGATGTGGTGGTCACCGGAGATCAGGATGGCCAGTTGAGGAATCCAGTCGACCGGTACCAGGTCGACGGCGTTCATCAGGAACACCCAGACGAAGATGGTCAGTGCCAGCGGTGCAATCACCGGGCTACGGCCATGGAAGCTGTCTTTCACGCTGCCATCGACGAATTCGACCAATACTTCAACGAAGTTCTGCAAAGCACCTGGCTGACCGGAAGTCGCTTTCTTGGCCGCCATGCGGAAAAGAAGAACGAAGATCAGACCCAATGCGACCGACCAGCCGAGGGTATCGACGTGGAAAGCCCAAAAGCCCATTTCCTTGGCTTCTGCTGCGGTGTGGGCAAAGCCCCAGCCGCCGGTAGGGTGCTGACCGAAGGTCAGGTTCTGCAAGTGGTGCTGGATATAGCCCGAAGCGGTTGTTTCTGCCATGGTTGCCTCAAACGCCCTAAGGTCTCGAAAGTCTTGTTCTCATCAGCAGGGGAGCGAACCAGCTGACTGACTGAGTCAGCACGAAGACACCGAATACTGCAATCGGTGCCAATGGCTTCACACCTGCGAACACCAGTGCAAACAGCACTGCCGTCAAAATCAGTTTGCCTGCCTCGCCGGCATAAAAAGACCGGACGATGGACTGGGCTGCTCGGGCGCCGGAAAACCGAAATGCCCTGTGAGCAAAATAAACATTGGGCAGCAAGGCTATCAGGCCTCCGCAAAGTCCCGAGTACCCGGCAACGACTCCATGCCATTGCCAAAGCGCCAAAGCAGCAATCAGCAAAACGACAAATTGAGCCATTAACACCGGAAAAACTGCCAGGCGATGGAAGGGCAAGCGGTTTGGCGTGCGGGTTTCCATCACTATTGCTCTCCAATGGTCGGCTGCCAGAATTCAATAACTTGGCATAATTTGTGCCGACAAAATGCGCGCAGAGTATAGGGGCGGTTCTGCCCCTATTCAACTGTCAGGTAGTGATTTCCGACTGCGCGCTACATAAGGAATTGTTTCAGCGAATGTGTGCGAGCACACCCTGAAGTTCATCCAAAGAGTTGTAGCCAATAACCAGTTGCCCTTTACCCTTCTTCCCGTGGCGAATCTGCACCGCAGAGCCCAGCCGCTCGGCCAGGCGCTGTTCCAGGCGGGCAATATCCGGGTCCGGTTTGGAGGGTTCCACAGGCTCCGGTTTGCCACTCAACCACTGGCGAACCAGTGCTTCAGTCTGGCGCACGGTCAGCCCGCGTGCGACAACATGTCGCGCCCCTTCGACCTGTTGATTATCCGGCAAACCGAGCAATGCCCGGGCATGACCCATTTCCAGGTCACCGTGGGACAGCATGGTCTTGATGACTTCCGGCAGCGAAATCAGGCGCAGCAGGTTGGCCACGGTTACCCGGGACTTGCCCACGGCTTCGGCGACTTGTTGCTGGGTCAGCTGGAATTCCGTCTGCAGGCGCTGCAAGGCCACCGCTTCTTCAATCGGATTGAGGTCTTCGCGCTGGATGTTCTCGATCAGCGCAATGGCGATCGCGGTTTCATCCGGTACATCACGCACCATCGCCGGGATGGTTTCCTGGCCAGCTTGCTGGCTGGCACGCCAGCGGCGTTCGCCGGCAATGATTTCGTAGCGGCCGCTACCGATCGGCCGCACAACGATCGGCTGCATCACGCCTTGTGCCTTGATCGATTGCGCCAGCTCTTCGAGCGCCTGGGGATCCATATCGCGACGCGGCTGGTACTTGCCGCGCTGCAGCAGATCCAGCGGCAGGTGCTGCAACTCTCGCTGATCGGCCTGCACCGCCTGTTCTTCCAGCGCGCTGACACTCGGACCACTCAGCAGTGCATCCAGTCCACGTCCGAGACCTCGTTTCTTGACGGCCATGGGGATTCCTTAAGTTGCCTGAGCAGCGGCGATGCGTGAGTTTTTGCGTTGGCGACGGACCATTTCGCCCGCCAGGGCCAAATAGGCCACGGCACCGCGCGATGATTTGTCGTACGCCAGGGCCGGCATGCCGTAGCTCGGCGCTTCCGCCAGGCGAATGTTGCGCGGAATGACCGTGTCGTACAGCTGATCGCCGAAGTGTTCCTTGAGCTGGGCCGATACATCGTTCATCAGGCTCAGGCGCGGGTCGTACATCGTACGCAACAGGCCTTCAACCTTGAGGTTCGGATTGAGCAGCTCGGCGATGCGCTTGATGTTATCCACAAGGTCGCTCAAGCCTTCGAGTGCGAAGTACTCGCACTGCATGGGGATAATCACCCCGTCGGCGGCTACCAGTGCGTTCAAGGTCAGCATCGAGAGTGACGGCGGGCAGTCGATCAAAATGTAATCGTAGTTTTCGCGGATCGGCGCCAACGCACTGCGCAGGCGGCTCTCCTTCATCTGCATTTCCAGCAGAACCACTTCGGCCGCGGTCAGGTCCCGGTTGGCCGGCAACAGCTGGTAACCGCCGTGCTCGGAGAAATGCATGGCCTGGGCCAGGTCGCATTCCCCGATCAACAGGTCATAGACCGAGTTTTCCAGGCCGTGTTTATCCACACCGCTACCCATGGTGGCGTTGCCCTGTGGATCGAGATCGATCAGCAATACCCGACGCTTGGTTGCGACCAGGGATGCTGCGAGGTTGATACAGGTGGTGGTCTTGCCCACACCACCCTTTTGGTTCGCTATCGCGAATACCTTAGCCATTCTTGCTTGTGTTCCCAATCATGCCGTGCGGCGCAGTATCAGCAGATGGCGTTGGCCTTGGCAACCAGGAACGGCCAGGGCGTGTTCGCTATCGAGGTGGAAGTCTGTCGGCAATGCTACCAGCTCATCGGCGGGATGAACGCCCTTCATTGCCAGCCAGCGTGTATCGGTGTCACCGAGGTGGCGCGTCCAGTTGCTGAAGTTTTCCATGCTGCTGAAGGCCCGGGAGATGATCCCGTTGAAGGGTTGTGCAGGCTGGAACGCTTCGACGCGACTGTGGATAACTTGCAGGTTATCCAGTTTCAGCTCGAGCTTGACCTGTGTCAGGAAGCGGGTTTTCTTGCCGTTGCTGTCCAGGCAGGTCACTTGTGACTCGGGAAAGAGGATGGCCAGGGGAATGCCCGGCATACCGCCACCGCTTCCAACGTCGAGCCAGCGACCGTTTTCGACGAACGACATCACGCTCAGGCTATCGAGCAAATGACGGGACACCATTTCGTCGGGATCGCGGACCGCGGTGAGGTTGTAGGCCTTGTTCCATTTTATCAACAGGGCCAGATAACCCAGCAGCTGTGCATGCTGGGTTTCGGTCAGAGCGACTCCGAGCTGACGAGCGCCTGTGGATAACTCTTCTGCGTGTTGCGGGGTGACCAACGAACTCAAGCGCTTTGCTCCAACTGACGGCCCGCGCCGCGTTTTTTCAGATGAATCATCAACAGGGAAATGGCTGCCGGTGTCACGCCCGGGATGCGTGACGCCTGACCCAATGTCTCTGGACGGGTCGCGCCGAGCTTGCTCTGGATCTCTTTGGACAGGCCGGAAATGTTCGTGTAATCGATATCCACAGGCAGTTTGGTGTCTTCGCTGGCCCGCAGACGGGCGATTTCATCCTGTTGGCGGTCGATGTAACCCGCGTACTTGGTCTTGATTTCGACCTGCTCGGCAACCTGTGGATCTTCTGCGCCCCCACCGGTCACGGCGATCAGACCAGCGTAGTCGATTTCCGGACGGCTCAGCAGATTGAGCAAGTTGTATTCATGGGTCAGTGGCGTGCCGAATTTTTCGGCAATCGCATCGCCCTGTTCGGTGCCCGGCCGTACCCAGGTGCTTTTCAGACGCTGCTCTTCCAGCTCGATGCTTTCGCGTTTTTTGCAGAACGCCGCCCAACGCGCGTCATCGACCAGACCCAATTCGCGGCCTTTTTCGGTCAAGCGCAGGTCAGCGTTGTCTTCACGCAGGATCAGGCGATATTCGGCACGGGAGGTAAACATCCGGTACGGCTCCTGGGTCCCGAGCGTAATCAGGTCATCGACCAATACGCCGATGTAGGCTTCGTCCCGACGCGGGCACCAGGCGTCTTTTCCTTGGGCACGCAGTGCGGCGTTGGTCCCGGCCAGCAAACCCTGGGCGCCAGCTTCTTCGTAACCGGTGGTGCCATTGATTTGCCCGGCAAAAAACAGACCGCCGATGACTTTGGTTTCCAGACTGTACTTCAGGTCACGCGGGTCGAAATAGTCGTATTCGATCGCGTAGCCAGGACGCACGATGTGTGCGTTTTCCATGCCGCGGATCGATTGCACGATCTGCAACTGCACATCGAACGGCAAGGAGGTGGAGATTCCGTTCGGGTACAGCTCGTTTGTCGTCAAGCCTTCCGGTTCGATGAAAACCTGATGGCTTTGCTTGTCGGCAAAACGATGAATCTTGTCTTCGATCGATGGGCAATAACGCGGACCGATGCCTTCGATCTCACCGGCAGCGGAATACATCGGCGAACGGTCGAGGTTCGCGGCAATTATTTCGTGAGTCCGTGCATTGGTGTGGGTTATCCAGCAACTGACCTGTCGCGGATGCTGCTCTTTGGACCCCATGAACGACATCACCGGAATCGGTGTATCGCCTGCTTGCTCGGTCATCACGGAAAAATCCACAGACCGTGCGTCGATACGCGGCGGTGTTCCGGTTTTCAGGCGACCAACACGCAGTGGCAATTCCCGAAGACGCTGAGCCAGCGCAATCGATGGCGGATCACCCGCGCGACCGCCGGAGAAATTCTGCAAACCGATGTGGATAAGTCCACCAAGGAAGGTACCTGTGGTCAAAACCACCGAATCGGCGAGGAAACGCAGGCCCATTTGGGTGACAACACCCCGGACTTGTTCTTGCTCGACGATCAAGTCATCAGCTGCCTGTTGAAATATCCACAGGTTCGGCTGGTTTTCCAGGATTTCGCGTACGGCCGCCTTGTACAGAACCCGGTCCGCCTGAGCACGGGTTGCACGTACGGCTGGGCCTTTGCGGCTATTCAACACGCGAAACTGGATGCCGCCTTTATCGGTAGCAATGGCCATCGCACCGCCGAGGGCGTCGATTTCCTTGACCAGATGGCTTTTGCCGATCCCGCCAATGGCCGGGTTGCAACTCATGGCACCGAGGGTTTCCACGTTATGCGTCAGCAATAGGGTCTTGACCCCCATACGTGCTGAGGCCAGTGCTGCCTCGGTACCGGCATGACCGCCGCCGATGACGATCACTTCAAAACGGGAAGGGAAATCCACCACGCACCTCGTGCCTGCTTAATTAGGTAATTCAGGAATAGTTTGAGCTCAGGTTTTCGGACCTGGTCGACAAGTATAGGGACTTCGCCCTTCCTAAAGAACCCTTTGCACAAAATTTAACCAGCTGTGGAAAAGTGGCGGTTATAGAAATTAAAAAGAGAGAAATTTATTAAATCTTTGTTTTTATGTTTATTTCTACTGACCGACCTTTCTGTGGATAGATTGCTACAGCCCAATAAATACGTTGTGTACAGAGATTCAAAACCCTGTGGTCATGTGCCAATGAGGCCCTTGGATAACCGGTTTAAGCCTGTGGATGAATGGGGTGCTTATCCACAGGGGCGGTTATCTTCAGTTTTGAGGCCCTGTTATCAACTGCCCTTAGCCGCGGTTATTAACAGGGCTTAATCCACAGAAAAGCGTCGATCGAAAGAAAGTCGGGCAAGGAAAAGCCGCTCAAGCAGAAAAATCTGCTCGGCACTGGAGGGATGGTTTTGAAAATGGAGGGGGCAGACAGGCCAGGACGGCCTGCCTGTAGATAACAGAAAGACTATTTACCGATGCAGAAGCTGGAAAAAATTCGTCCCAACAGGTCATCGGAGCTGAATGCACCAGTGATTTCTCCCAGCGACTGCTGAGCCTGGCGCAAATCCTCGGCAAGTAATTCTCCGGCACCCGCCAGGGTCAATTGCGCGCGGCCGTGCTCAAGGGATGCACTGGCATGACGCAATGCTTCCAGGTGGCGCCTGCGAGCACTGAAGCTGCTTTCCGAGGTTTGTTCATAGCCCATGCAAGCCTTCAGGTGGTCGCGCAGCAACTCCAGGCCAACACCTGCAGACTTGGCGCTGAGGCTAATGGTGACGTGCCCGTCATCGCTGACTTCCAAGGCCATGGCTTCGCCTGTAAGGTCGGCTTTGTTGCGGATCAACGTGACTTTCGCCGGATCTGGGCGGGTTTCGAGGAACTCAGGCCATAGTGCGAATGGATCGAGCGCTTCCGGCGCGGTTGCATCGACGACGAGCAGCACCCGATCGGCCTCGCCGATGGCTTTCAATGCCCGCTCAACACCAATTTTTTCCACATGGTCGTCGGTATCGCGCAACCCGGCGGTATCCACCACGTGCAGCGGCATGCCATCGATGTGGATATGTTCGCGAAGGACGTCCCGCGTGGTGCCGGCGATCTCGGTGACGATGGCCGCTTCACGGCCGGCCAGCGCATTGAGCAGGCTGGACTTACCCGCATTCGGACGACCGGCGATGACCACGGTCATGCCGTCGCGCAGCAAGGCGCCCTGTCCGGCCTCCCGCATCACGGTGGATAACTCATCGCGCACCTTGTCGAGCATGCCCAGTACGTGACCGTCGGCCAGGAAGTCGATTTCCTCTTCCGGAAAGTCGATCGCCGCTTCGACATAAATACGCAACCCGATGAGTTGCTCCGTAAGGTTATGCACACGAGCCGAAAAGGCGCCTTGCAGGGAGCGCAATGCGTTGCGGGCCGCCTGAGCAGAACTGGCTTCGATCAGGTCGGCGATGGCTTCGGCCTGGGCCAGGTCTAGCTTGTCGTTCAGGAACGCACGTTCGCTGAATTCTCCCGGTCGGGCCAGACGACAGCCAAGTTCAAGACAGCGTTGAAGCAGCATATCCAGAACAACCGGGCCTCCGTGCCCCTGTAACTCCAACACATCTTCGCCAGTGAAAGAGTTCGGTCCGGGAAAATACAACGCGATGCCCTGATCGAGCACTTCGTCGTTTTCACCGAGGAACGGGCCGTAGTGAGCGAATCGCGGCTTGAGCACACGACCGCTAAAGGCCTCGGCCGCAACGCTGGCCAACGGCCCGGAAATACGAACGATGCCTACACCACCCCGACCTTGAGCGGTGGCGACGGCGGCAATGGTTTCACGAGGAGCGCTCATAAACCGGTATCCAGACAAAAGTGACAGATAGCAAAACGCCCCACTAGGGGGCGTTTTGAGTGGTTACCCACAGTGTAAGTCAGGCAGTCGCTTTGGCAGCTGCTTCGATCTTACGAGTGATGTACCACTGTTGGGCGATCGACAGGCAGTTGTTCACTACCCAGTACAGCACCAGACCGGCCGGGAACCACAGGAAGAAGAAGGTGAAGATGATTGGCATCAGCTTCATCACCTTGGCCTGCATCGGATCCGGTGGAGTCGGGTTCAACTGCTGCTGGATGAACATGGTTGCACCCATGATGATCGGCAGAATGAAGAACGGATCCTTGATCGACAGATCGGTAATCCACAGCATGAACGGCGCTTGGCGCATTTCAACGCTTTCCAGCAGAACCCAGTACAGCGAAAGGAATACCGGCATCTGCACGAGGATTGGCAAGCAACCACCCAGCGGATTGATCTTCTCTTTCTTGTACAGCTCCATCATGGCTTGCGACATTTTCTGCCGGTCATCGCCATGTTGCTCTTTCAGTGCAGCCAGTTTCGGCGCTACTGCACGCATGCGCGCCATGGATTTGTAGCTGGCGGCCGACAGAGGGAAGAAGATCCCCTTGATCAGCATGGTCAGGAAGATGATCGACCAGCCCCAGTTACCCACAATCGCGTGGATGTGTTGCAGCAACCAGAAGATCGGTTGTGCGATGAACCACAGGATGCCGTAGTCGACGGTCAGTTCCAGACCTGGGGACAACTCTTTCAGGACAGCCTGGCTTTTCGGCCCGGCGTACAGGACAGCGCTGGTTTCAGCCTTGGCACCCGGTGCAACGGTCAAAGATGGACCGGTGTAACCGATGATGTAGTTGCCTTTGCTGTCTTTACGGGTCTGAACGACGTTGTTTTCGCCCTTCGCCGGAATCCACGCGGTCACGAAGTAGTGTTGCAACCAGGCAACCCAGCCTCCGGTAACGGTTTCTTTAAGCGCAGCCTTGTCCATGTCCTTCATGGACACTTTCTTGTACGGTTCCGAACTTGTCCACAGGGCAGCGCCCAGGTAAGTCGCGGTACCAGTGGCGGTGCTGGAAGACGGATCGGAGCTGGCATCGCGCTTCAATTGCGCGAACATTGCACCCGACCAGGGCTGTGCGCTCTGGTTGTCGATCAGGTAGGAAACGGTTACGTCATACAGGCCGCGTTTCAGGGTGAAACGCTTGATGTAGTTGACGCCGTCCTTGCTGAATTTCAGATCCACGACCAGTTGGTTCTGGCCATCAGCCAGTTGATAAACCTTCTTCTCCGCCGAGTAAACCGGACGACCAGCAGGACTTGCATCCGGGCCGTTGCTGCCAATCAGGCCACTTTGCGCCAGATATGTCCGCTCGTTGCCGTTGTCGAACAGCTGGAATGGAATTTCCGGATGGTCCTGGCGACGTGGATACAGCGGCAATCTCAGTTGTGCGACATCACCACCTTGTGGATCGATGGCCAGATCGAGCACATCCGTTTTGATCTGGATGAGGTCGGTACTTGCAGCAACCGGAGTTTCGGCAGGTGCGCTGGTATCGTTTGCGGCGTGTGGAATGTCGTCACTGACGGACGCTTTATTGCCAGTGGCCGTATCCGGGAGGCCCGGTGCGGTCGTACTGGAAGCAACATTCTGAGTCGGCAAGGCAGCTTGGCCATAGTCCTGGTTCCATTTAAGAACCATAACGTAGGACACGATTGCCAGGGCGACGATCAGGATCGTGCGTTTGATATCCATGATTACTCGGCCATCGAAGAAGAACGGGAGGTAGGGATAGATGGAACCGGGTCATAACCACCGGGATTCCACGGATGACAGCGACCTAAACGACGAAAGGTCAGCCAGCCACCGCGCAGAAGGCCATGATTTTCAATGGCTTCTAACGCGTAGCAGGAACAACTGGGGTAGAAACGACAGTGACTGGCCATTAGGGGACTAATGGCGTAGCGATAAAACTGGATCGGAACGAGTGCCAGTTTACGCATCTGGACTGTCTACCCCTACAGTTTCGGTTTTGACTGCTGGTACCGGCGTGCTGCGTGCCAGACGCTTCCAGAGTTTGCCGAAATGCTGAATCAATTCGGGGTTTTCTACGTCACCCAAACCTTTGCGCGCGACGATAACGATGTCCCAGCCGACCAGCAAATCCTGGTTCAGGCGAAACGATTCGCGCATCAGACGTTTGAGGCGATTGCGCTCGACGGAGAGCTTTACGCTCTTTTTCCCGATAACCAGCCCGAGACGGGGGTGATCAAGATCGTTGTTGCGCGCAAGGAGCAGGAGATTTTTCCCCGGTACCTTGCCGGTAGGGGAGTCAAAGACTGCCTTGAAATGCCGGGGAGTAAGCAGACGCTTTTCCCGACTGAAGTCCTGACTCACCTCCAGTGCCGGCTTATCAAACTGCCAGACGCGCACGACCTTTGGCGCGACGACGCGACAGAACGGCACGGCCGTTCTTGGTAGCCATGCGAGCACGGAAACCGTGGGTACGAGCGCGTTTGATAGTGCTTGGTTGGAAAGTACGTTTCATTGTCGTGTTACCTGGTTCGTCCACAACGGGCCGGAATGGCCCCCGTTTTAAGAGACCGGGGATTCTAGAGAAAGCAAGCCTCTAGGTCAATTTCCAACCAACGTTTCCTTATAAATAGATCTCCAGAGGTTTTGTTCGGCCCTGATCCTTCGACAAACATAAAAATAAAGAAGGAAAGTATTTAAAGCTTTTCTGTAAAGCTTATAAAGGCTAGGGTCGCCCTCATCTGTGGATAACTGGCCTCAGCCCTTGTTGTACAAGCTGTACAGAGAATGACAACTACAGTGGAAAACCGTGTTCAGCCTGTGCTGCGCTGTCGGAAAACCTGTGTGTGAAAGGCAGTCTTATCCACAGCCAGGTTATCCACCGAGTTTCGCCCCCACTTGTGCAATGAGCTTAGAGGGGGTTATCCACAGACCTTATGCACAGACCATTGGTCGTCTTTTTGCCGTATAGAACCTTGATTCTTCTCGGTGCACGACTCACCTACGTGTGGATAAGTCGGCGTCTGGCCGTTACAATGGCCGCTTGTTTTTGCCTCACCGGCTTTCAACTTAGGGGATCTCCGTGTCAGTGGAACTTTGGCAGCAGTGCGTGGAGCTTTTGCGCGATGAGCTGCCTGCCCAACAATTCAACACTTGGATCCGTCCACTACAGGTCGAAGCCGAAGGCGACGAGTTGCGTGTCTATGCACCCAATCGTTTCGTCCTGGACTGGGTCAACGAGAAGTACCTGAGTCGCGTCCTCGAGTTGCTCGACGAGCACGGCAACGGTATGGCGCCTGCGCTTTCCTTATTAATAGGCAGCAAACGCAGTTCTGCTCCGCGCGCTGCGCCGAATGCACCACTGGCCGCAGCGGCGGCCTCCCAGGTTCAGGCTGCTGCCGCGCCTGCGGCTGTGCCACCTCCTGCACCGTCGAACAAGCGTTCGACGCCCAAGCCCGCTGAAGTCAGCGAGCAAGAACCTTCGCGTGACAGCTTCGACCCCATGGCCGGCGCCAGTTCGCAACAGGCTCCGGTTCGCGCCGAGCAACGTACCGTCCAGGTGGAAGGCGCGCTCAAGCACACCAGCTACCTGAACCGCACCTTTACCTTCGAGAACTTTGTCGAGGGTAAGTCCAACCAACTGGCCCGGGCCGCAGCCTGGCAAGTGGCGGACAACCCCAAGCACGGTTACAACCCGTTGTTCCTTTATGGTGGTGTAGGCTTGGGTAAAACCCACTTGATGCACGCTGTGGGTAACCACCTATTAAAGAAGAATCCGAACGCCAAGGTCGTGTACCTGCATTCCGAGCGCTTCGTGGCCGACATGGTCAAGGCTCTGCAGTTGAACGCGATCAACGAATTCAAGCGCTTCTACCGTTCGGTGGATGCATTGCTCATCGATGACATTCAATTCTTCGCCCGCAAGGAACGTTCCCAGGAAGAGTTTTTCCACACCTTCAACGCTCTGCTTGAAGGTGGCCAGCAGGTCATTCTTACCAGTGACCGCTACCCGAAAGAAATTGAAGGCCTTGAAGAACGCCTGAAGTCTCGCTTCGGCTGGGGCCTCACGGTGGCTGTGGAGCCGCCGGAACTGGAAACCCGTGTCGCGATCCTGATGAAGAAAGCCGACCAGGCCAAAGTCGATCTGCCCCACGATGCAGCGTTCTTCATTGCCCAACGCATTCGCTCCAACGTCCGTGAACTGGAAGGCGCGCTCAAACGCGTGATCGCCCATTCGCACTTCATGGGTCGCGATATCACCATTGAGCTGATTCGCGAGTCCCTGAAGGATTTGTTGGCGCTGCAAGACAAACTGGTCTCTGTGGATAACATTCAGCGCACCGTCGCCGAGTACTACAAGATCAAGATCTCGGATTTGCTGTCCAAACGTCGTTCACGTTCGGTTGCCCGCCCACGTCAGGTCGCCATGGCGTTGTCCAAGGAACTGACCAACCACAGCTTGCCGGAAATCGGTGATGTGTTTGGTGGGCGTGACCACACGACTGTTTTGCACGCCTGCCGAAAGATCAACGAACTTAAGGAATCCGACGCGGACATCCGCGAGGACTACAAGAACCTGCTGCGTACACTGACCACTTGATGAACACCAGCGCAGCTTTTAAGGCAAGGGACTAGACCATGCATTTCACCATTCAACGCGAAGCCCTGTTGAAACCCCTGCAACTGGTCGCAGGCGTCGTCGAGCGCCGACAGACCTTGCCGGTGCTCTCCAACGTGCTGCTGGTTGTCGAAGGCCAGCAATTGTCGCTGACCGGTACCGACCTTGAAGTCGAGCTGGTTGGTCGAGTGCAGCTCGAAGAGCCTGCTGAAACAGGTTCCATCACCGTGCCTGCACGTAAACTGATGGATATCTGCAAAAGCCTGCCGAACGACGCGCTGATCGACATCAAGGTCGATGAACAGAAGCTGGTAGTGAAGGCCGGCCGGAGCCGCTTCACCCTCTCGACCTTGCCAGCCAACGATTTCCCTACCGTGGAAGAAGGTCCGGGTTCGCTGACGTGCAGCCTGGAACAATCCAAACTGCGTCGCCTGATCGAGCGCACCAGCTTCGCCATGGCCCAGCAGGACGTACGGTACTACCTCAACGGCATGCTGCTGGAAGTCTCGGCAGGCGTTATTCGCGCCGTGGCCACCGACGGTCACCGCTTGGCGATGTGTTCGATGCAGGCTGATATCGGCCAACCGGACCGCCATCAGGTGATTGTGCCGCGCAAGGGTATCCTTGAACTGGCACGTTTGCTGACCGAGCCGGACGGTATCGTCAGCATCGTCCTGGGTCAGCACCACATTCGCGCAACCACCGGTGAGTTCACCTTCACCTCGAAACTGGTAGACGGCAAATTCCCGGACTACGAGCGTGTTCTGCCAAAAGGCGGGGACAAGCTGGTGTTGGGTGATCGTCAGGCGCTGCGCGAGGCATTCAGCCGCACCGCGATCCTGTCCAACGAAAAATACCGCGGCATCCGCCTGCAACTGGCTCCTGGTCAGCTGAAGATCCAGGCGAACAACCCGGAGCAGGAGGAAGCGGAAGAAGAAGTTGGCGTGGAGTACAACGGCGGCTCCCTGGAAATCGGCTTCAACGTCAGCTACTTGCTCGACGTACTGGGCGTGATGACCACCGAGCAGGTCCGCCTGATCCTGTCCGACTCCAACAGTAGTGCGCTGGTACAAGAGTCTGACAACGACGACTCGGCCTACGTCGTCATGCCGATGCGTCTGTAATCATGTTCAGCAGAAGCTAGATGTCCTTAAGTCGCGTCTCGGTCACCGCGGTGCGCAATCTGCATCCGGTGACCTTCTCCCCCTCCCCCCGAATCAATATTCTTTACGGCGCCAACGGCAGCGGCAAAACCAGTGTCCTGGAAGCCATTCATCTGCTGGGGCTCGCGCGTTCGTTTCGCAGCACCCGCCTGTTACCTGTCATTCAATACGAACAATTGGCGTGCACGGTATTCGGCCAGGTCGAACTCGCCGAAGGCGGACACAGCGCCTTGGGCATTTCGCGGGACCGCCAGGGGGAGTTCCAGATCCGGATCGACGGGCAGAACGCGCGTAGCGCGGCGCAACTGGCCGAGATCCTGCCGCTGCAGTTGATCAACCCGGACAGCTTCCGCTTGCTGGAGGGGGCGCCGAAGATTCGCCGACAGTTCCTCGACTGGGGCGTGTTCCACGTGGAACCTCGTTTCATGTCTACCTGGCAACGCCTGCAGAAGGCCCTGCGCCAGAGAAACTCTTGGCTGCGGCATGGTACACTTGACGCCGTTTCGCAAGCGGTTTGGGACAGGGAACTGTGCCAGGCCAGCGCTGAAATAGATGAATACCGCCGCGCCTATATCAAAGCCTTGAAACCGGTGTTTGAACAGACCTTGAGCGAACTGGTTGAGCTTGAGGGCCTAACGCTCAGCTATTACCGGGGCTGGGACAAAGACCGTGAACTGAGCGCTGTGCTCGCCGGATCCCTTCAGCGGGATCAGCAGATGGGGCATACCCAGGCAGGACCGCAACGAGCTGATTTGCGCCTCAGATTGGGCGCTCACAATGCCGCGGACATCCTGTCCCGAGGACAGCAAAAGTTGGTGGTCTGCGCATTGCGGATTGCCCAAGGTCACCTGGTCAGCCAGGCCCGACGCGGTCAGTGTATTTATCTGGTGGATGACTTGCCGTCCGAACTGGACGAGCAGCATCGCCGTGCGCTTTGCCGCTTGCTGGAAGACTTACGCTGCCAGGTGTTTATCACCTGTGTAGACCACGAATTATTGAGGGAAGGCTGGCAGACGGAAACGCCAGTCGCCCTGTTCCACGTGGAACAGGGCCGTATCACCCAGACCCACGACCATCGGGAGTGAAGGCATTGAGCGAAGAAAATACGTACGACTCAACGAGCATTAAAGTGCTGAAAGGCCTGGATGCCGTACGCAAACGTCCCGGTATGTACATTGGTGACACCGACGATGGCAGCGGTCTGCACCACATGGTGTTCGAGGTGGTCGATAACTCGATCGACGAAGCGCTCGCCGGCCACTGCGACGACATCAGCATCATCATTCACCCGGATGAATCCATCACCGTCAAAGACAACGGTCGTGGCATCCCGGTAGACGTGCACAAGGAAGAAGGCGTTTCGGCAGCCGAGGTCATCATGACCGTGCTGCACGCCGGCGGTAAGTTCGATGACAACTCCTACAAGGTATCCGGCGGCCTGCACGGTGTAGGCGTGTCGGTAGTGAACGCCCTGTCTGAAGAGCTCGTCCTCACCGTTCGCCGCAGCGGCAAGATCTGGGAACAGACCTACGTCCATGGTGTTCCGCAGGAACCGATGAAGATCGTTGGTGACAGCGAAACCACCGGCACCCAGATCCACTTCAAGGCTTCCAGCGAAACCTTCAAGAACATCCACTTCAGCTGGGACATCCTGGCCAAGCGGATTCGTGAACTGTCCTTCCTCAACTCCGGTGTCGGCATCGTCCTCAAGGATGAGCGCAGCGGCAAGGAAGAACTGTTCAAGTACGAAGGCGGCTTGCGCGCGTTCGTTGAATACCTGAACACCAACAAGACCCCGGTCAACCAGGTGTTCCATTTCAACATCCAGCGCGAAGACGGCATCGGCGTGGAAATCGCCCTGCAGTGGAACGACAGTTTCAACGAGAACCTGTTGTGCTTTACCAACAACATTCCGCAGCGCGATGGCGGTACTCACCTGGTGGGTTTCCGTTCCGCCCTGACGCGTAACCTCAACACGTATATCGAAGCCGAAGGCCTGGCGAAGAAGCACAAGGTCGCGACCACCGGTGACGATGCCCGTGAAGGCCTGACTGCGATCATTTCGGTAAAAGTGCCGGATCCGAAGTTCAGCTCCCAGACCAAGGACAAGCTGGTCTCTTCCGAAGTGAAGACCGCGGTCGAACAGGAAATGGGCAAGTACTTCTCCGACTTCCTGCTGGAAAACCCGAACGAAGCCAAGCTGGTTGTCGGTAAGATGATCGACGCGGCACGTGCTCGTGAAGCGGCGCGCAAGGCCCGTGAGATGACCCGCCGTAAAGGCGCGCTGGACATTGCCGGCCTGCCGGGCAAACTGGCTGACTGCCAGGAAAAGGACCCTGCCCTCTCCGAACTATACCTCGTGGAAGGTGACTCTGCTGGCGGCTCCGCCAAGCAGGGACGTAACCGCAAGACCCAGGCGATCCTCCCGCTCAAGGGTAAGATCCTGAACGTCGAGAAGGCACGTTTTGACAAGATGATCTCGTCCCAGGAAGTGGGCACCTTGATCACCGCGCTCGGCTGCGGCATCGGTCGCGAAGAGTACAACATCGACAAGTTGCGTTATCACAACATCATCATCATGACCGATGCTGACGTCGACGGTTCGCACATTCGTACCCTGCTTCTGACGTTCTTCTTCCGTCAGCTCCCAGAGTTGATCGAGCGCGGCTACATCTATATCGCCCAGCCACCGCTGTACAAGGTCAAGAAAGGCAAGCAAGAGCAATACATCAAAGACGACGACGCCATGGAAGAGTACATGACGCAGTCGGCCCTGGAAGATGCGAGCCTGCACCTGAATGAAGAGGCACCGGGCATCTCCGGCGAAGCCCTTGAGCGCCTGGTGAATGACTTCCGCCTGGTGATGAAGACCCTCAAGCGTCTGTCGCGCCTGTACCCACAGGAACTGACCGAGCACTTCATCTACCTGCCGGCCGTGAGCCTGGAGCAACTGTCCGATCACGCAGCGATGCAGGATTGGCTGGCCCAGTATGAAGTGCGTCTGCGCACCGTCGAGAAGTCTGGCCTGGTCTACAAGGCCAGCCTGCGTGAAGACCGTGAGCGTAATGTCTGGCTGCCAGAGGTCGAGCTGATCTCCCACGGCCTGTCGAACTACGTCACGTTCAACCGCGACTTCTTCGGCAGCAACGACTACAAGACCGTCGTATCCCTGGGCGCTCAGTTGAGCACTCTGCTCGACGATGGAGCATACATCCAGCGTGGCGAACGTAAGAAAGCGGTCACCGAGTTCAAGGAAGCCCTGGAATGGTTGATGGCTGAAAGCACCAAGCGCCACACCATTCAGCGATACAAAGGACTGGGTGAAATGAACCCGGACCAGCTCTGGGAAACCACCATGGACCCAAGCGTTCGCCGGATGCTGAAAGTAACCATCGAGGACGCCATTGGCGCGGACCAGATCTTCAACACCCTGATGGGTGATGCGGTCGAGCCTCGCCGTGACTTCATCGAAAGCAACGCCCTGGCGGTTTCCAACCTGGACTTCTGATCCCGGTGTAGGATCACAGAATAGTTGCTTATTTTTACAAATAGATGGTGCGCTATCTGTATATCAGTTAGCCATTACAAAGAAAGCCCGCTAATAAAGCGGGTTTTTTTTGCCCCGGTAAAGGGTGAACTATCGATTTGGTAAGTCTTGGACTCAAAAAGAAGTAACAAAACCGAAGGTAAAAATTGAGCAAATGTTTCCGAGGATTTGTAATCCAAGGGTCTTAAAAGTCTGAGCGTATCAATTGACTAAGATGCGAAGAATTTCAATTGCGGATATATGTCAGTCGAAAAAATGCTTTGAAGAAATGCACCGTTTTGTTGAAAAACAGCATCTAAATGAAGTTAGCTATTTTGAGTAATACTATACATTGCTAACTTAGAAAAAATGCAAAAGTTGCCTGGCGAACGCTAAAAAAGTGCAGGTTTTTCGGTGGCAAATCGTAGATTTTACGCGTACCGTGGAATACTATTTGAAGACGATATTATCTTCAAAAATCACAAACTTATAAGGTAAATCAAGACGTTGTTTGAAGGTGCTCGGGTGAACCATGACTCGGCAACAGTTGAAGCCCGCAGGTTTAGAGCCTAACCCTATAAAAAAACAGGAGCTTAAATTAAACAGCTATGAAGCCCAAAGAGGATAAAAAATGAACAATTGGAGGTGTGAAATGTAAAACGCGACCAAAACCAAGGGGTTTTGACCGCGCAGATTTGAAGCGATATTGCAGGCTTGGAAACCGCAATTTCGGCTTTTTTTCAGCGCCTGTCAATCCCCTCCCATCATTTCGACTTTATCGAGGCCGCTCGACGGGTGAGTGTTGCCTATCGATTGTGGATCTCAAGCACCGGTCTGTACCTGGTTTTTCAGGCGCAGCGATGGTGCACGTCTGTGGAGGTGTGCGATGGCAGTACGTAAAGTAGTTACCCGCAGTTCCTGTCATTTCAGGGGGTATTTCCCTTCCCTGAAAAACGGTCATCCTGTGGCGTGGGAGTCCCAGTTAGAGGGCGGTTTGTTCCGTCTGCTGGAGCTTTCTCCGTTCGTTCTACGCTATGAAGTACAACCTTCTAGGGAACGACTTCCTTTGGGCGATACATTCCTAGATTACGTTCCTGATCTGCGTGTGTTTCTAGCAAATGGGAGCGAGTGGTGGATCGAGGTCAAACCATCGAGGAAGCTTTCAATCCTTAGCGTTAAGCAGAAGCTGAGCGCAGCCTCAATACATTTCCCTGCCACAAATCGAAATTTTTTAGTTGTAACGGACGAGCTTATTTGGCGAGAGCCCTTAGCGACAAATCTGCAGAAAATCCTATATCACCGACGTGGACCATTGCTGTCGTCGGACGAACACGCGGAAGTTAGCTTAAAACTTAATAAATACAAACCTCACTTTTTTCACGACGTAATTTCATTATTTGGGCGAATGGAAGCTTGGCGTTTGTTGGGGCTGTGCGTTATCGGGATAAATCTAGAAGAACCCTTGGACGAAGAGTCACAGGTCTTTCTTTCAGGAGGACATCGCCATGCAAACATTTTCGCTTAAGTTGAGATTAGTCGTGGTTATCAACCACACGAGAATGACATTACAGCGGCGTCTTGTGGATAGACGCTTACTTTTCGTTGATGAACTCGGAGAGCCAACGAAGTTAAAGGAAAGTGAATTCTATATAGGTTATGAGCGCCGTGAGATAGAAATCTGCGAAGACCAACCTTATCTCGGAGAAATTCCAGTTATCAGAAACGTAGCTCCGGATCTCACTTGTTTTCCACCAAGGCACAGTGAAGAAGCTTTACGTCGGCGTAAATATTTAGAAAACCTTACAGAGGGACAAGATATGTTACCCAGTTTAAGCGTTTTACGAGAAAAAATACAAGAAATAGCAAAAGGCTTGGAAGATATTCGAGTCCCGTCAATATCTACAATTAGAAGATGGTTTTCAAAATTCTCAGGTCGAGACGTTGTAAAGCTCGTTCCAAAACACTCGAAAAAAGGAAGGGCCTGCGCAATATCTGGTGAGCTAGAAGAAATATTGACGGACGTGATTTATGAAGTTTATCTCAAACCTGAACGCCCAGATATCTCGAAGGTAGTTCTCGAGTATCAAAAACGTGTAGATGAGAAAAACGCAACTCGCCTCCCCTCTCACCACCTGAAAATACCTTGTGGTATGACCATTCGTAGGTACATTGCAAAACTTGATCCGTATGAGGTTGATGTTCATCGATTGGGTACACACGCAGCGAGAAAAAAACATCGAACGGCAATCGGAGTGCTCACAGTTAACGATATTCTTGATCGATGGGAGATTGATCATACCGTTATGGATGTGTTGTTGGTGGACGAAGAAACAGGACTAATTATTGGTCGTCCTTACATTTCCATAGTGTTTGATAAGTTTTCGCGAATGATCATGGGTTACCTGATTCATCTAGCTGCTCCAAATACTGAGACCGTTCTTCGCGTCATCGAACGCTCCATTCGTCCTAAAGCGGAATTGTTGAAACGCTTCCCTGAGGTAAAGGGTGAGTGGCGAGCACATGGACTACCCACGCGAGTCGTTCCTGATAACGCAGCTGAGTTCCATGCCGATGATTTGATTGCTGGGTTTAACGAACTAGGGATTGAGATTATGTATCCCCGATCTAGAGGTCCAGAGATGAAAGGTTCGGTCGAAAGATTTTTCCGTACTCTGAATACCGGATTGATTCATGGTTTACCTGGAACGACGTTTTCGAATATTCAAGAAAAGGGAGATTACGATTCGGAGAAGCATGCTTGCTTCACATTTGATCAGATTGAACGCAGCGTCGTGAAATGGATTGTCGATGGATATCATCAAACCCCTCACCGTTCTCTTGACGAAAGGACCCCTGCCCAAGTTTGGGCTTCGGCAGAGGCAAATCGGCTGATCAAACTGCCCGTTGATCTAGATGAACTTGAATGCATTCTCGCGCGCCGCAGGTCGGTGTGTGTCCATCACTACGGCATTGAAGTAGACGGTCACGGTTACCACTCACCTGAACTTGCTCAATTAAGTATGCGCATGGCTCCTAAAGAGAAAATCAGTGTCCGATTTCGTGACGAACTAGGCCATGTTTGGGTGCACGATCGTTTTAGAAATGTCTTTTTACAGGTGCCGGTTAAAGACAAACGCATGCTTGGAGTGAGTCGTGATCTATGGAAAGCGGCAAAAAATACATTGCGTGCGAAAGGTGACGATAAACCTAGTTTTGAAAAGATCAATCAGTGCTATCGCGATTTGGAAAAAGACGTGGACCACGCTCGCCATTCTCAAAAGCTGCGGCAACGCCGGGCAGTAACTCGTGCCAAGTTAGATAAAGATGGTTGGAAACTCCCCAACGTTAAGTTGCCACTCTCTCCGGTCAGCATGGAATGGTTGGATATGCCCATTACGACTGATGAAACCACAATGTTCAGAGTCGTCCATCGTCAACCTACAGGGAGACTGAATAATGAGCAGTCGTGAGGAAGATCACATCCAGTTTTCTTTGAGGCATCACTTCATCGTTAGTCCGCAAGCGGAGCGGGCCCTGACCAGGCTTACGGAGGTACATGGAGACACACGTCGCACAGGTACCAGCAAGGGGCTTGTTATCCAGGGGCCGAGCGGTGTGGGGAAAAGCACATTGATCACAGAATATGTCAGGGAGCTGGAATCTACCAACCCTCCTAAACCTGGCCACCGCGCTGTGCTCAGCGTCGAAATTCCCTCCTCTCCAACCAAGAAGAATTTGGCAACGGCTTTGCTGACCGCAATGAACGATCCTTACGCAGATTCCCGTAGCCATTCTGCGGAAACGAAATTTTCAAGGATTGTTCTGCTTTTGAGTAGTCTCGGCGTTGAGGTCGTCGTCTTGGACGAGGCTCAGCATCTCGTGGATTACAAGCGTAATGATGCATACGAGGCGGCGGATTGGATCAAGAGTTTGATGAACGAAACAAGCATTACGTTTGTCCTCGTTGGCCTAAAGCGAACTGAAAACTTACTTTTGGCGAACGAACAACTACGACGAAGATTCTCCGCCACAGTCGATTACAACCGGTTCATGATCACGGAAACCTGTTGGGCCCAATTTGCGGCGCTACTCCGGGTAATTCGCGAATTGCTGCCGGTGAAGTCCATTAGTTTTTCAAATAAAGAAATGATCCAACGTTTCTATCTAGGCTCATTTGGGTTGATAGACTATCTAATAAAGGTCGTAGATCGCTCTGTATGGCTGGTCCAGCATCGCCATGCAGAGGGTATTAATTTAGAAATACTTTCGGAAGCTTTTAAGGATGAGGTTTGGAGCTCTGCGACGAATGAGCGTAATCCATTTGATCCAGCATTTGATTTCAAGGCTTTAACCGGCCAGCGTGAGCCTTTCGAAAACTTTGACACCATTGCAGCTTGATTGAGTTCAGTGCCAGGAATTTGATTCCTGGTACTGAAGATTAAAAATTTTTCGTCAATACAGTGTGAAGGAAGTATTCCATGTTCGGCCTTTTGATCAATCCTGAACCGGAGCATGACGAAAGTTTGTTGGGTTACCTACATCGCTTAGGGATTTGTAATGGCCTATGGAATGGTGAGCTCGTTAAGCTATTCAAAGGTCTTACAGATGATGAAGTGAGCTCGTGGTTGGGTCTATGCTCTAGGCCCCCAAGTTGGTATGATGTCGTTAATGAAATCAGAAAGCCAAAATTCAATAATCAGAAAGTTTGGTCGTTAGCGTATTCAAAATACTGTCCTGATTGCTTAGCTTCCAGTTGTTATTGGCGTGAGGTATGGGACCTCACCCTATATACGGTCTGCACAATCCATACAATAGAACTTCTGTATGAATGCCCGATTTGTCAAGCAAGGGTTACGCCAAAAATACTGCATACGAGGACCTGTGAAGACTGTGGGTCATCTGTGGTTTCAGAAAAGTCAGCTATTACTGAAGTAGATGAATCGAAATTATGGCTTTCGAAGGAACTTAATAGGCGCTTGAAGCATAGGCTTAATGAAGTTTCGACAAATATGAGTTCCTTAACCTATAGTCAGTTCCATTTTTTAGCTGTTCGCTTTGGTGTGCGAGCGTTAAGTCGTAAATGCCATATGAACATGACAGTTGCATCAATGGCCTCTCAAAACGTAGTTCCTGTTCTAGCCAACTCGGCTGGACAGATTTTGATGGGATGGCCCGAAGCATTTCATGATTTGCTTACTGATCTAATGCAACGTCGTCGACCAAAGCTATCATCAAAATTAGGTGCTGCATTTGGGCTAATTTACAATGACGTTTTTTTATCACTGACTGACAGATGTTATGATTTTGTTCGTCTTGAATTCGAGAATTACGTTGTTAAAAACTGGACGGGCCCACTGGCGATGCGGAATCGGCGGTTGAGCGAATGTACGCTGATTGAACATCGCTGGCTTCCATATAATAAAGCGGCGGAGATAACTGGTCTCCCCAAAAATTTTCTTCGCAGAATGCATTCTTCAGGTGAACTTGACGCTCGTGAATTTAATTATTCCTGTGGTAAAACTGTTACGGTGGTAGATATTGAAGAGGCACGGAGGTTCTCTTCAGTTGCACGTGAGCCCCTAAATTTGCTTGAGGTATCTCGTTTATTATGGCTAAGCAAAAAGCGCGTTAAACAACTCATAGCCGCTAAAGTATTAAAATTTGTCGGTGGAATACCGCGAGCTGGTGAAAGATGGCTGGTCGACTATACTTCGATAGCTGCTCTAGCTCCTGATAATTTTCTGATATCTGCACGCGATGACTTCAAAACGATATCGCAAGTCGCTAAATACTACCTTCCGACATCTGGTGGTTTGGTTGAATTAGCTAACGCGATTAAGTCAGGGGAAATTTCAGTTTTTTGCAAAGCTGAATCTGAGCTTTTAAATTTTGGCAAATGGCTTATTGACCCTGGCGAGCTTGAACGAAAAGCTATCAAACACGCTATGTCATCACACACACGGAGTATGTCCGTCACCGAAGCGGCGAAGATGCTGGGTGTAAAATCCGAAGTTTGTTATGCCCTTGTCCGTCTCGGTCGACTTCGTAGCGAAACTGTTCAATGCTCTAGGCGGGCGGCAAAGGTCGTAACGCTCGGAGCAGTACAACATTTCAAGCGTAACTATATATTTGCCCCGGAAGTGGCGAAGATCTTGGGGATATCAGTCGTTAATGCTTTACCCCATTTGCGAAAAAGAGGGTTTTCTCCCGTTGTTGGACCTACTCTTTCAGATGCACACTGCCGGCAGTATGTATGGCGTCGGAGCAAAAGACTCGTAGCTTTTCTATCTTCGACAGCCTCACTTTGCGACACGCTTGAGCCACACACACTCACGCGCCGCCTTACCCTGGACTGACGATCTCACTCGTGGAGGATTAAATGACGATGCCATTTGAACGGACCAGGTCCGTCGCACAAACTCACGCGTTCCTGACGGAGCTTGCTCGCGATACAGAAGTGCCCGAACGCATTAGACAAAACGCTCATTTCCTTTTACGTCACTTTCCCACTAAGCAGGATGTTCTGCAGGCTGGCCGTATTGAAGAGCAAGCGAAAAAATTAGGGATAGGTACATTTGGTCCCGTTTTTTGCTCATCAACTGAAGATTGGTAGACTGCCATCACGACGGGTCGCTACCTACCGGTTCTGTTGAAAAATTGGGATTTTCAGCTGGTCTGAACTTAGGCGCGGTTACCGCTATGGCGCCGCGCTAGCAGGCCTGCCGGAGCTTTGACGATCTTGAGCAGTTGTTGCCTCCATAAGGTCAGCTTGCGAGGTTGAACGCTCATGATCGAAAAGCAGCAGTCAGTCGAAGAATGAGGATTTGCAGTCGGTCTTTTCTGCGGGCTCGGAGCTATTGCCAAAAACGCATGAGATAGGATATCAACGAAAAGCTCAGTAACCGCTCTATTCCCTGTAATGCAAAGCGGGTAGGCAGGAGATCATTGGTACAATGACTATCATAGAGCAAGCTGTAGACACACTGCAGAAGGCCAAAAAGGTGGTCTTTTTCACGGGTGCCGGTATCTCCGCCGATAGCGGTATCCCCACGTACCGCGAAAAACTTTCTGGAATCTGGGCAGGCTACGATCCGCGGGATTTAGAGACGGCCAAGGCCTTTCGGGAAAACCCAGCATTGGTGTGGGGATGGTATCTGTGGCGGCGGCTCCGGGTTGCTCAAGCAGAGCCCAATGCGGCACATCTCGCGATATCCCACATGGCTGACTCACAACGCCAAATTTCTGTTATTACTCAGAATATTGACGACCTTCATGAGCGAGCCGGCTCGTTAAATGTTGTGCATTTGCATGGCAGTTTGGCATTCCCCAAGTGCTTCGCCTGCCATCGGACTGCGGTAATTTCACCCGATCAATCCGCTGTGCCGGATCACGGCGCTCTGATCGAGCCTCCTCGGTGTCAGCGCTGTAACGGCAAAATGCGTCCTGCGGTGGTCTGGTACGGAGAGGATCTGCCGTCCCAGGCTTGGAAGGCCGCAGTCCACCTGGTGAAGGATTGCGATCTTCTGATCTCGGTGGGCACCTCTGGGATCGTTATGCCTGCCGGTGGCCTTCCCGACCTTGCGTTGGCGTCTGGCGCTTCGGTTATACATGTGAACAAGGCTGACGTCGCCATGGGTGAGCAGAAGGAGTTCATGCTGATGGGGGCTGCCGCCGACGTACTGCCGATGCTGCTCAAAAGGATAGAGACGGGTTAATCCTGGGGATTTGAGCTGTGACGCTGCGTGTCGAGCGCGGGTTTCTGATCTGCTCGTTTAGTCCACGACAGGCGTAGGAAGGTGTGTTGGACCCTTACGAATAGGGGTTTATAGGGAATTATAGAGCGATTATAGAGCGATTATAGAGCGGTACTGGCTGGCACTGCGCCGCTGATATTGGACTACCCGTAGCACCGATGTATCAGTGACCCAATTTGCCCCCTCTTGAAATACCCACCCGAGGTGAGGTTCTGACAGGATATTGCTCAATCTGGAATCGGCAGTTGGTCACTTCTGACCAATGAAAAAAGGGAAAGGTCTCGGAAACCGAAGACTATTCCTCCCGAGCGCTCGCTGTGTTTCTTCAGGCAAAGCTTTGACCTCGCTGGATGCCGTATCGAGATGCTTTCACGAAGAGAAACAAGCAGCACGATGATCGGATGAAATCCTTTCAACCAACAGGTTTCGAATTCCTCTCTTCGTCCTCTAGCGATTTAAAGCTTCTGGGGCGGGCCAGTGGGCCAGACCCGCGAAGTACTGCCTTTATGGCATCCGCCGCACGCTCAAGCTCCGCAGGGGATGCAGCATAAACAGCTGCAATGAGGCGATTGCGAGCGTGCATTTTAATTTCCAGCGCGTGCAGGAACTCTTGCTCTTCGAGTGACCGCGCTATCTTTTTCATTTTCAGGCCTTCGGTGATTACACCAAAATTGAGGCTATCACAGGCACTGCCGGCCCCAGGCGCTGATTTTTGACGAATATGACGCTGGTCGTCCGGACGTCAGGAAGAAATGTTTACGCAATGGGTACCCTAACGGACTCCGGTGATTTTCGGGCTATTACCTAGACAAACGTGGGTTAGTTAACAAGGACATCATCTTGCGCCGCCAAGCATCAGGAGAAGGGGTTAGCCGCCACTCACCCTAGCAATACGTTTCAAGGTACATTTACGTCTATCAAATAAGGTCAGCACTGCTGGGATCGAGCGATCATGCCGGCTTGAAAGGGAATTGGGTATGGACAAAAAGTCGCTTACCGAGCGGGACATTTGCACCAAGTTCATCGCGCCTGCGATCCAGTTAGCCGGCTGGGATATCCAGAAGCAAGTACGCGAAGAAGTCAGCTTTACCAAAGGACGCATCATCGTCCGCGGCAAGTTGCACAGCCGTGGCGAATCCCGCCGTGCCGATTTTATTCTCTATCACCAAGCCAACTTGCCGATCGCGGTCATAGAAGCGAAAGACAACAAACACGATATAGGCTCCGGTATGCAACAAGCCCTCGGTTATGCCGAGTCACTGGACGTGCCATTTGTGTTCTCCAGCAATGGAGATGGTTTTCTATTCCACGACCGTACCGGCACTGGCACACAGGTCGAAACCGAACTGAGCCTTGACCAGTTCCCCTCTCCTGACGAGCTTTGGCAGCGTTATTGCCAATGGAAAGGCTTGAACGGTGATGCCTGCCAGAAGGTCGAGTCGCCCTACTATGATGACGGCTCCGGGCGCATGCCGCGTTATTACCAAACCAACGCGATCAACCGTACCGTCGAGGCCGTCGCCAAGGGGCAGTCACGCATCCTGTTGGTCATGGCCACCGGTACTGGCAAGACCTACACCGCCTTCCAGATTATCTGGCGGCTGTGGAAGTCCAAGCAGAAGAAGCGAATTCTCTTCTTGGCCGACCGCAACATCCTGGTCGACCAGACCAAGAACAACGACTTCAAACCCTTCGGTCAGGCGATGACCAAGATCGCCAAACGCCAGATAGATACGTCTTACGAGGTTTACCTGTCGCTCTATCAGGCAGTAACGGGCACCGAAGAGGAAATGAACGTCTACCAGCAGTTCTCCCGTGACTTCTTCGACCTGATCGTGATCGACGAATGCCACCGTGGCAGTGCTGCCGAAGATTCCGCCTGGCGCGAGATTCTGGACTACTTCAACAGCGCCACCCATGTTGGCCTCACCGCAACACCGAAGGAAACCAAAGAGGTGTCCAGCATCACCTACTTCGGTGAGCCGGTGTACAGCTACACCCTCAAGCAGGGCATTGAAGATGGCTTCCTTGCGCCTTACAAAGTGGTGCGCATCGACTTCGACAAGGATCTCCAAGGCTGGCGCCCGCCCAAGGGCATGCTCGACAAAAATGGCGAGTTGATCGAAGACCGCATCTACAACCTCAAGGACATGGACCGCAATTTGGTCATCGAGGCACGCACCCAACTGGTGGCGCAAAAGGTGACGGAGTTCCTCAAAGCCACCGATCCATTCCAGAAAACCATCATCTTTTGCGACGACATCAACCACGCCGAGCGCATGCGCCAGGCGCTGGTCAACCTCAACCCGGAGCGCATTGCCGAGAATCGCAAGTACGTTATGCGCATTACCGGGGATGACAAGGAAGGCAAAGCAGAACTGGACAACTTCATCAACCCAGAAGAGCGTTACCCAGTTATTGCCACCACCAGCAAGTTGATGACCACTGGCGTTGATGCCCAGACCTGCAAGCTGATCGTGCTCGACCAGCACATCAAGTCGATGACCGAGTTCAAGCAGATCATCGGGCGTGGTACCCGCATCAACGAAGACTTCGGCAAGTACTGGTTCACCATCATGGACTTCAAGAAGGCCACCGAACTGTTTGCCGACCCGGCTTTCGATGGTGACCCCGTCGTGATATATGCCCCGGAATGTGAAGAGTCTCCCGTACCACCTGGTGACCTGGCGACGGATGAAGATGGGGTCACCGCTGGCACTACGGCAGAGCTCGACGACCTTGAGTTCACCGGTGATGATGACAAAAAACGCATCAAATACATCATCGACAGCGTCCCAATTTACGTCATCGCCGAACGTGTGCAGTACTACGGTCCGGATGGCCGGCTGATCACTGAATCCCTGCACGACTACACCCGTGTCTGCGTGCAAAAGCAGTTCGCCTCGCTGGACGACTTTCTGCGTCGCTGGAGTGATGCCGATCAGAAGAAGGTGATCATCGAGGAAATGGCCACCCAGGGTGTGATGTGGGAAGCCCTGGCCGAGGAGGTGGACAAGAAACAGGGCAAGTCCCTCGACCCATTCGACCTCGTCTGCCATGTAGCCTTCGACCAGCCCGCACTGTCGCGTAAGGAACGCGCTGAGCAGGTGAAAAAACGCAACTACTTCGGCAAGTATTCCGGCGCCGCACGCCAAGTGCTGGAGGCATTGCTCGAAAAGTACGCCGACACCGGCATCGAGCATATCGAAGACATCAAAATCCTCCAGCTCGACCCGTTCAGCCAGATCGGTGCGCCCATCGAGTTGGTCAAGGCATTTGGCGGCAAAGCCGGTTACAACAAAGCCATCCATGAACTGGAAGATGAGCTCTACGCCAGTTAAGCTCCCGCCCCTGTTTTTTCGGTGCAGGTAGCCTCAAGGCTGCCTGCACTTTGAACCCTCTGTTTTGCGTTAAGCCAGTGAGATTCCCATGTCCATCAGCAGCACTATAAAATCCATCCAGGACATCATGCGTAAAGACGTGGGTGTCGATGGCGACGCCCAGCGGATCGGCCAATTAGTCTGGCTACTGTTCCTGAAAATCTTCGATGACCGCGAGATGGAGTGGGAGTTGATGGACGACCACTACCGCTCGCCGATCCCCGAGAGCTGCCGCTGGCGCGTCTGGGCCGCGGACCCGGAAGGCATGACCGGCGACTCCCTGAAAGACTTCATCGACAACAACCTGTTCCCGCAGCTGCAAAACCTCCACGAATACAGCACTACCCCCTCCGCCTTCGTGGTGCGTAGCGTGTTCGAGGACGCCTACAACTACATGAAGTCGGGTCAACTGCTACGGCAGGTGATCAACAAGATTCAGGAAGGCATAGACTTCAACAAGGCCCAGGAACGCCACGAGTTTGGCAACCTCTACGAGCAGCTGCTACGCGACCTGCAAAACGCGGGTAACGCTGGTGAGTTCTACACCCCGCGCCCAGTCACCGAGTTCATGGTGCGCATGGTCGACCCCAAGCTGGATGAAAAGGTCATGGACCCCGCCTGCGGTACCGGTGGCTTTCTCACCTGCGCCATCGAACACAAGCGCAGCCGCTACGTAAAAACCGCCGAAGACGAGCGCACCTTGCAGGCCAGCATCTTCGGCGTAGAAAAAAAGCCGCTGCCGCACCTGTTGGCCACCACCAACATGATCCTGCATGGCATCGAAGTGCCGAACCAGATCCGCCACGACAACACCCTGAGCAAGCCGTTAATCAGTTGGGGACCGAGTGAGCGCGTGCATTGCATCGTCGCCAACCCGCCATTCGGTGGCATGGAGGAGGACGGCATCGAAACCAACTTCCCCGCCACCTTCCGTACCCGCGAAACCGCCGACCTGTTCCTGGTGCTGATCATGCAGCTGCTCAAGGACGGCGGTCGCGCCGCCGTGGTGCTGCCCGATGGTTTCTTGTTTGGCGAAGGCATCAAGAGCCGCATCAAGGAAAAGCTGCTGACCGAGTGCAACCTGCACACTATCGTTCGCCTGCCCAATGGTGTGTTCAACCCCTACACCGGGATTAAAACCAACCTGCTGTTCTTTACCAAGGGTCTACCAACTAAGCACGTTTGGTTTTACGAACATCAGTACCCGGCAGGGGTGAAGAACTACTCCAAGACACGCCCAATGCGCATCGAAGAGTTTGCCGTGGAAGAGGCTTGGTGGGGCAGCGAGGCCGATGGCTTTACCGCGAGAGTGGAAAATGAATTCGCCTGGAAAGTCAGCGTTGAAGAGCTGCAGGCCCGTAATTGGAGTCTGGACTGCAAGAACCCGCATATCGGTGAGCTGATCAGCCACGACCCGGATGAGCTACTGCGTGAATTCGCCCAGTTACAAGGCGAAATCACAGAACTGCGTGACCAGCTCAAAGGTGTGCTGGTCGAAGCCCTGGAGCGCCAGGTATGACGGCGTTGTTGACCGAAAATCTCCCGCTGCTGGCCGGCGCGCCCAATGGCATCAAAAAACTGCGCGAGCTGATTTTAGAGTTGGCAGTGCGCGGCAAGTTGGTGCCGCAAAATCCGAGTGATGAGCCGGCCAGTGAGTTACTAAAGCGAATTACCGAGGAAAAGGCCCGATTGGTGGCTGAGGGGAAGCTCAAGAAGCAGAAGCCGCTGGCTAAGATTGCTGAAGAGGAAAAACCATTTGCTATGCCCGCCAATTGGGAGTGGGTACGACTTGATGCGCTGCTTAAGAAAATTGGGGCCGGAAGCACTCCCTTGGGCGGGAAACAAGCTTACGTCGCAGATGGGGTCAAATTTCTTCGGTCTCAGAACATTTGGAATGAAGGGCTTCGCCTCAATGAAGTTGCTTTCATACCTGAAGAAACCCACCAAAAAATGTCGGGAACACGTGTTGAAGCAGGTGATTTACTTTTCAACATAACAGGGGCGTCTATTGGTCGGTGCGCCGCAGTTCCAACTGACTTCGATACGGGTAACGTAAGTCAGCACGTAACTATCATTCGGCCAGTTTCAGGCGAGACCCAACCGTTCCTTCATGTGGTGCTGGTCTCGCAACTGGTTCAGCAGACAGTGATGGATGTGCAGGTAGGGGTTTCGCGTGAAGGACTCAGCATTGGGAAGCTGGCTCAATTCCTTATACCTTTCCCACCTGTGGCCGAACAACGCCGCATCGTCGCCAAAGTTGATGAACTTATGGCCCTGTGTGACCGGCTGGAAGCCCAACAAGCCGGTGCCGAAAGCGCCCACGCCCGACTGATACAAGCGCTGCTTGATAGCCTGACCGAGGCAAGAGACGCAACTGATTTCGCCACTAGTTGGCTGCGCCTAGCCGAACACTTCCATACCCTATTCACTACCGAATCCAGCGTCGACGCCCTCAAGCAAAACCTGCTGCAAATGGCCGTGATGGGCAAACTGGTGGCACAAGATCCCAGCGACGAACCAGCTAGTAGACTCTTGGCTAAATTACAGGAAGCTAGGTCTCGTTTGGTTGACGCAGGCTCAATAAAACAAGACAAACCTCTACCTACTGTCTCAGACGATGAAAAGCCATACCGCCTACCTAACGGATGGGAGTGGGCCAGAATGCAGTCAGCTATAGATGTTAGAGATGGCACCCACGACTCCCCCAAACAGGCTTTTGGGGAAAACACTTATCCGTTGGTTACTAGTAAGGATTTTTACAACGGAAGTATTAACTTCGAAGGTGCCAAAAGAATTTCTCAGGGCGACTACATTGAAATTGCAAAGCGATCCTACGTAGAAAAATTTGATATTTTATTCTCCATGATAGGGGGGAATATTGGTAATCAAATAATGGTCAATACTGATGTGGAGTTTGGAATAAAAAATGTTGCGTTATTTAAGTATTACGATAAAAATTTAACCTATCCGCCATTCATCAAATTAATCACTGAGAATATTGCGCTAGATCTCCAAGGAACTGCAACTGGAGGAGCGCAACCATTTGTGGCTTTGGGGACTCTCAGAAAGCTTGTGATAGCAATTCCCCCTGTATCAGAACAACGACGCATCGTCATCAAAGTCGATCAACTAATGGCCCTCTGCAACCAACTGAAAAACCGCCTGACCCAAGCCCGCCAGCTCAACGAGCAGTTAGCCTGCACCTTAGTGGAGCAAGCTGTCGCTTAAGGCATGGCCTTCTAGGATTTCAGGTAAAAACATTCCTATGCCCATCAAAACTTAAATCTGGACAGTAAATGGCGGCCTCACCAGCTTATAGAGTGCATCGCTCCCCAGCGAGCAGTTGCTGGAAGACATGATCGTCAGCGCTCCGCGCGTACTGTCGGATGAGTGGATGCTGATCGGTCGTCAGGAAAGTACCGGGCTGGGCGGAAGGATCGATTTGCTAGGCCTGAACGTAATTCCCTTGATTCGAAGGAATCTCAACACGTGCGATTTCGCTCGCTTCACTGGTGCCAGCGAGCACCGTCAGGGGAACAGCCAACGAAAACACGGCCTGAAGCGTCAAACGCATAGGTCTTTCCTCTCTGTGGGTGGCAGCGGGTGTACTGCCCCTTCAATACAAGATGGGGGCTTCCTGTTTATTTAACCAGTAGTTGAGGACTTTTTTTTGAAGGGGCTGGCCATGCCGGTGGATGTGTTCAGGAGAACAAGAGCCGACTCAGTATGGCCTTTTGCCTGCTAGATGTGCTATTGCTTTGCGCTCATTTTGACTAGCGAAAGGAAATGCGAATGTCTGGTTCTGGCGGTAGCTATCTGGGTCCATTCACGCCCACCACTTCCTGTGCGGCCCTTCAGTTTGATACCCAGCTAGCTTCACCGAAAGCACAGGTGGTCGGTCAGTTGAGCGTCAACGCAATCCTCGACATTGTCTTTTCGCAGTCTGGCAATCAGCAGGTTGTCACCGCACTGTGGAACGGCGCTGAGGCAGGAGGGATTGTCGACCCACATCTGAACCAATTGCGAAGCTGCATGAGCCAGGGCGAACAGTACCAGGCACGTGTGCTGCACGTTGGTGGCGGGCAAGTACGCCTTCGGGTTTACCACATTTAATTTCGAGCAAGGAGAGCTCTATGATCACCATCGTAGGAGGCGTCTACCGAGAGCGCTGCATGCGCCCGGCGTGGGACGATATTTATGGGTCGGCAGGGAGGGCAGCAACGGCGATTGCTCGTTTCGGTGGTCAGGCCCAATTACACGCCTGTGTAGATAGCGATACCCAGATCGTCGTTGATGCCCGCGCAGCCGCGGAAGGTTTCCAGTTCAATGCTACGGCTGCGCAGGCACCGGTGACATTCGAGTACATCCATGGCCTCGCCAATCCAGATATTCGACGTGGTACTCACGTCAAATCGAAGCTGCAGGTTAACGCCGAGAAGGTGCTTCGATTCGGCATGATCGATGGAACGGCAGTAGTTGATGCTGAGTACGCGGTGTTTGACCCACAGAATGCCGACGGTACGGAGTCCTTCAGGGCCAATGGCTCTGAAGCAAAGCACCTGGCTCTGGTCCTGAACCGCCATGAAGCCAATCTGTTGGTGCCCTCTTCCAGTGGTTTGACCGCACAAGAGCTCGCAATCGTGCTTGCCGAGCAGGAGCGCGCGGAGGTAGTTGTTATCAAGATGGGGCCGCTGGGTGCGTTGGTGTATGACAACGGCGCAATCTCGACGGTACCTGCCTACCGCACTGAAAGGGTATGGAAGATCGGCTCGGGAGATACCTTCGCCGCCCACTTCGCACTGGGCTGGATGGACAAAGGTCTTTCGGCTCACGATGCAGCCTCGGTTGCCTCTATTGCGACGGCCTTTTATTGCGAAAATCAAGGCTTCCCCGACCAGGATTTGCTTGCTGGCTTCAAGCCGACCCCACTGCAACCATCAGCGCGGTATCGCGATGGCTACGCCCCTAAGGTGTACCTCGCAGGGCCATTCTTCACCCTCGCAGAGCTGTGGATGGTCGGGCAGGCCCGCAGAGACCTGCTGGCAATGGGGCTGAATGTATTTTCCCCATACCATGACGTCGGTCTTGGTTCCGCTGATGACGTGGTCGAAAAGGACCTTGAAGGGGTGCGTGATTGCGACGTTCTCTTTGCGATTGGTGATGGGCTCGACTCGGGCACGATTTACGAGATTGGCTACGCTCGGGCGTTGAACAAACCTGTCGTCTTCTACGCGGAAAATGAGTCCGAACAGGACAAGAAAATGATGGAAGGCTCCGACTGCCGCATCACCGATGACTACGTGAGTGCGATCTATCAGACGGTCTGGGAAGCGGTGGTGCTATGAAGACGGGATTATTGTTGTCTGGCGGGATGGATTCCTTGACGATTGCCTGGTGGAAGCGCCCGGACATCGCGTTCACCCTGAACTACGGTCAACTCGCGGCGCAGGCCGAAATCGAGGCTTCAAGGACAATCTGCCAACAGTTGGAAATCCCTCATCATGTGATTGAGATTGACTGCCGTGAGCTGGGCTCGGGAGACATGGCAGGTAGCCAAGCCGACAGCTTGGCGCCAGCATCGGATTGGTGGCCGTATCGGAACCAGATGCTGGTTACGCTGGCGGCGATGAAGGCAATCTCGTTCGGTGTGACGCACCTGTGGTTGGGTACCGTGAAATCGGATGGCTTTCATAGGGACGGGTCCCCAGAGTTCATGTCGGCGATCAGCCATCTGCTTTCCCTTCAGGAGGGCGGCATGGTGGTGGAGGCTCCTGCAATTGAGTTTTCTACTGCTGAGCTTGTCCGCAAATCGGGCATCCCTGCGAGTCTCCTGGCCTGGGCGCACAGCTGCCACAAGTCGCATGTTGCATGTGGCAACTGCCGCGGCTGCAACAAATACATGGAAGTGTTTCAAGAGGTGGGGTATGACCTGGATCGACTTGGGTGACCCTATTCCAAGGCTGGCTCCTGAGCGGTATGAGCCTCTCGAGTGGGAAATGGGTGATGTCTGCCCGCTCCCTGTTTCCTCGGAGGCATTAGACCGGCCGTTCGGCGATGTTTTGGATGCGCGTGCGTCGTATCGCGAGTTCGGCGTCGTCCATGACCAGCAACTCGGAGCCTTCCTCTGGCATGCCTGCAGAACTCGAGGATCCGGTACGTCAAATCTGGGTTTTGATCTGGAGCATCGAGCGGCCCCCTCGGCTGGCGCGATCCACCCTATACACATCGTCGTTAAGCGGCCCGGAGATGATCGATGGTGGATGTATGATCCCAGGGCCCACCAACTGGTGGAGCTCCGACATGCGACCGGTAAGCTTGCAGGCCTTTATGAACACAGTCTGCGGGTTCTGGGCGGTGATGAGGCAACACGCATTCTGTTTCTTGCCGAGCCCAGAAAAACATTAAGTAAATACCAAGATGGTTGCAGCCTTGTTTGGCGTGACGCGGGGGGGCTACTCGCGGTCATGGCATTAACTGCGACAGCCCAAGGACTCAACTTCTGTCCGCTGGGCATCACCGGTGAGCCTTGGGCCAGTACCCTAGCCGATCAGGGAAAGTTGGCTGGGGTTGGCCTTGCTCTTCTTGGGTCTGCTACGAGAACCTGAATCAGGTGCGTGGTGCCCCATGCCCATGATGCTGTGCACCGTTGCGGGCGATGACATCATCTCCAACCACATCAAGGCATCGAGCTCCGATGCCCTGACGCCAAGTCCTTTACTGAAGCGGATGAATTGCTCTTCGAGCTCCAAGTAGTGGCGCTCAACGGTCAAGTTGCTCTCGAAGAACCTACCCAGTAGACCGGCACGGAGAATGTGGATGTCCAAGATTGCCACATCGTCCGCATCCAGCCAGTTACGGGCAACCCAAGATGCGGTTTTGTAACCGATGCCTGGAATATCCAGCAGCCAGTCGCGCAGCGCTTTGCCGGAGCCTAATGGAGGCCGTTCAGCAGACAGCTTCTGAAGAGCCGCGCAGAGGTAGCGAGCCTTCTGTGTGGCGAAGCGATACCGCACTTGGCGACCATCGATAGTTAGCGGCTCTTTCAGCCACTCGAGAAGGTTTTCTTCTGAAGGTGGTTGGTCACCAAAGGCACCGCGTTCTTTAACGTGGTGAAAGGCGGCGAGCCCGACGCTAGCGGGGATGCCATGCCCCCCCAACAAGCACGCGCCAACTTCTTCTTTCAGCGTTGCCCCAAGCTTGTAGTTGATCCGATCGCCAGTGAGACGGCGTGCGTACACTTGGTAGGCCCAGTAGGCAGGAGTTGGGAACGCCTCCATGGCTCCCCACGGGACGCCCGGAATAACTTCTGCGTCTGCTGTGGGCAGCTCGACATTGAAGACCGCTTGGTCCATGAAAATAGCGCCTAATTGCATCAGGCTACCTCCTCGGCAATGCCGTAGTGTTCCTGCATCCATTGCAGTAACTCGTGTCGCTCAATTGGGTCTAGGCTCTCGATACGAGTGCGGAGCCTGGTTTGGCGACGCTGAATGGTTTGGCGGTCTCGGAATGTTTCGCCCATGTATCGACTGTCGTGCAAACGGCTGGGAGGTTCGAAGTTCATCCACACCGTCTCCTCGCGCAGCTCTACATGGGTCTTAGCCGGAAAACTCACCTTGCGCCACCCGATGAGCTCGCGGTTGTAGAGATCACAGTCATAGCCCGAAAGCATTACTTTGCAAGGTAATGCGACCAAGCACCGCAGCAAGCGGGTGTGGTCTTCTTCCGAGTAATCGCAGCGATAGACCTTCGCTCTACGGCGAGTTTCCGGAACGTAGGGTGGATCGACATAGACCAGCTCCTGGCCTTCGAACGAGTACCCTTCGAGGAACGCAACTGCGTCGACTTGGTGGAGTTCGCAGATGTCTGGATGCTCCTTTTGCCAAAGCTCAATCACTTCGGTGTCAAGGTCCAAGCCAACGTTCCTCTGCGCAGGCTTTTTGTTGCGCATGACGGCCCCGCCACCAAGGTGGGATTCGATGTATGTCTGATGCGGTGGCATCAGGTTGATCAAGCGCTGGTAGCACTTGCCTTTTCCGCCTGGATATCTCATGCGCCAAGCATCGTCAGAAATGACGATGACGTCAAGGCGGAGCGCCGAACGGCCACCATGCGTGGAGTTCGGTTGAGGATTAGTAGTGAAATGTGGATGAACCCCGCAAGAGGCTGAGGCAATTAAAGGCAACGCGCCGTTGGTAGGTTGCCTGGCTACTACAGTCGATGTGCCGCCGGGCGCGGGGCGGACGGTTTGATCGCTCCACTCAACGAGTTCGGACTTGAGGAGGAGTCAGATGGTGGAACTCTATGACCGGGCAAGGATGACGTGGAGTGTTGGCGCTGACGAAAAGCTGCCTTAATAACTGCTGTCTTGCTGAGGGGGTGTGACTCTGGTATTTCAACGGATCATGCTCAGCTTTTGAATAGGGGAGCGTAGGCTAATCTGATACGGAGTAAGTAACTTGCCTGGGGTCGAATATTAATCGGCAGAGTGGAGTGGGGCAATTTCCAATCAACGAGAACAGAGAAGGCTGCTAACCCACGGCGATTTAATTAAGCTGGGTGCTATTGGTAAAATCGAGGCCGGAAAAATCCTCAAATTAGCAATAATGACAGCCGATAATATAAGCGTTCAAATTAACTGACAGGGAAGGTTTTATGGCTGGAAATATTTGGGAAATGCGCCTGTCTGAAGATCCTCGCCGTAGTGGTGAGGTTCGTTCGGAGTGGGAGCGTGATTACGCCCGCCTGATTCACTCATCGGCATTCCGTCGTTTGCAATCAAAAACACAGGTGTTGGGCTTGGGAGAGAGCGATTTTTACCGCACGCGTCTTACCCATTCGATGGAGGTAGCGCAGATTGGTGTCGGGATTGTGCGATGGCTTCAAGACCACCATCAGGATGACGAGGAAATCATAGAGGCTCTGCCGCGTTCAGCGCTCATGAGTTCTATTTGTTTGGCCCATGATATTGGGCACCCTCCTTTTGGGCATGGTGGCGAAGTTGCCTTGAATTTGTGTATGAGAGACTTCGGTGGTTTTGAGGGGAATGGTCAGACATTGCGCATCCTATCAAAATTGGATAAATACACTGCCGATCATGGTTTAAATCCGACTCGCCGCCTTCTTTTAGGCATCCTGAAGTATCCCGCACCGTATAGTGACCTGGTGGGAGCGACTGCGTATGGCCAAGTCCCACCTCAGCGCTGGCTGTGTAAGGCTCAAGAGCAGCACCCTCCAAAGTGTTACCTAGATGATGAGCGTGATGTGGTGGACTGGGTTTTAGCGCCTCTAACTGAAGCGGAAAAAGCTGAATTCACAACATTTAAAGAACACAAGTCTGGTCATAAAAAGCCAATATACAAGGGGCTGGATACGTCGATCATGGAGTTGGCTGATGATATTTCATACAGCCTACATGACTTTGAGGATGCTATCTCTTTAGGAATGATCACCAGAAAATCATGGGATGATCAGAATCAAGATAAAGAGAGTGTTTTCAGTAATTGTGAGCTGAATAGCAATACATTGGCGAAACAGCTGTTCTCAGAAGAAAGTTACGAGCGAAAGAAAGCTATCGGTGGTCTAGTCCACCAATTTATTCTCAAAACAGAGGTAAAGCGATCCAGCATGTCATCAGCGACCACGGCGCTTATCAAGTGGAATGCCTATATGGATCACAATCATAGAGCGTTGTTGGATCATATCTTTGATCTTGTAAAAACAAAGGTAATTAAGACCCCAAATGTTCAGCAGTTGGAATTTAAAGGTCAGAAGCTGGTGATTGAGCTTTTCGATGCTCTTAGCTCTGATCCCGAGCGGCTTTTGCCATCATCTACTCGGAAGCGATATGTCAGCGGAGAAAGTGCCAGTCAAAAAAATCGAGTTATTTGTGACTATATCTCTGGCATGACAGATGAATATGCAACCCGTTTGTACGAAAAGATCTATTACCCTCATAAAGGGTCGATTTTTGACAGGTTGTAAATTCGGTGCGCAGCTAAATTTTGTCTTTTAACAAAACCCCCGCTAGATTTTTTGATCTTTCGGGGCTTTTTTAAAGTGTGTTGAGCATCGACATTGAAATGTCAGTTAGGTCTTTGGATCAAACATTTTAAAGAGACGCTCATCGTCACCGCTCCAGTGAGCCTTGCATTTACATTGCGCTTTGCACCTCCTGCGCTCAATGGGAACATCGATGTTGGCATCTTGCATCGCAAGCCTAAGAGCTCCAACTGCCATGCTATAGATGTTGACGTTCTCATCTGTTTTCAGCTTTGGATCATCCAGGATGATTTTCTTCAGATGCCGACCGAATGGCAGTGATCCACCACAGTGTCGCAATACGATCATCTGATCGAACCTTCCTCTGACGAAATCGTCATTTAGCTCTTCTTTGCCCTGGAACCATCTTTCTTCGTCCGACTTCCCTGCCCATTTTGTCGGATTTTCCTTTGTTACCCAGATTCGGCCTGTCTTGTTTCGATCAATGAGTGCGAGATCGAAGACAAAAAGAACAGGACCATAGGCGTTGGCACGACCTGCTCTCGCATGAATATCTACGGAGTCAAGAAAGACATCAAACCAGATGCTGTATCGCTTATCTACATCGTCAGAGGACTGCGCAGTCTGCGCCAATCCCATACGCTCTACGGTGCCCCGAGACATCAAAGCTTTGCTTCTTAAGAACTGGCAAGCAGTCGCGATACTATTTGCATGATGTAGCTCGTCTACACCTTTTCCTGAAAGCACCTCAAAAACATGCTGAGATGGGATATCCATTGAAATCTACCTTCCTGATAGCCTAATCCAAGGATTCGGTCATACTACTTATCCACAGCTCATCGCGTGCGGCGCTATCCCTTGATACAGTTCGATCTTAGAGCTGTAGGGCCTTGCTAGCAAGTTGACGTATAGCCCAAGCCAGCTGCTGGGCGCCATCCGAGAGGCTTGAACAAGTCCAAATTTGGTTACTGGCCTACTAACCGGTGGCAAGGGAGAAGCCATTTCAAAGAGGTGATAGTCTTAATCATTTTCTGAGAATGAATTTCGTAGCAGAATACGATCTTTAAGCAGTGCCAAAATCTGATCCCGAAACGAGGCTGAGTTAATCTTACTTCCCGTAGCCTTGCCAATCCAGTCGATGCGGTAGCCTGTTTTCTTGTCAAGACGAGCAGCTCTTGCAAGAGCTGCGAAAGCTCCAGCTTTTGGCAAAATTGAGCGTGCATAACGAGCGCCTGAACCAATGGCAACTGAGGTATTTGTAACGTTCTCATACAAGGGGTTTTTCCCATCAAGCCAAACTTTGTAACATGCATCCACAGTAAGGATAAGAAGGCTGGTGTTAATATTTTTCACGGAAAGCGCAGCATCTTGTGCTAGCTGATTCATTACTTGGCTAACCGAAGTACTACGCTGATTCAGTAACATATTTTCGAAGGTGATTAGATACATTGATAGACCTGCGCCGCCAAAAGCTATCAGTTGCGAGCCTTCAAAAAAAGTTTCGATTTCCGGCGAAAAAATCTTTCTTTTATAAGTTGTTTTAAATACGCTTGTGTGTGCTCTGTCGGCTGCAAGCACTTTTTTATCCCAAACAATCGTTGTCAAATGTCTATCCCAATTCAGTTCAGACCATACATGAGATTTATCGTAGCAGTTTTTCTCCTGAAAGCAGAGATCAAAATGGTCGGTGCGATTTTGCGTAAGGAAAATAAATAAGATTTGGTATCAGTCACCAAGCATGGCCTCCATCTTTACCTACAGCAATGAATGTCTTATGACGGTAGCGGCGCAATATATGCCGTTAGCATCATTGGACGAACGAGAATCGGCCTGTCGCGGGGCCTTCGATCTTGATGAATCTATGCCGGCAATACGCCTGGCCCCGAGGCAAAAAATTGGTCGATTACTTGTCTTGGAAGGCAGCACATCACTTAGGATGCATCGATTCAATTTGTTAGTGCGGCGGCCTTTTCGGGGTGATTCAGGGGCAGGTAAAGTAGTCGTGGAAAATTACGATTTTCCTAGATGTGAAAATAAGGAATCCAATGAAATCTGCCAAAATTCTTATTTTTGCCACTCTCAGTACCACCTCTGTCAGTTCCTTTGCGGACACTGCCAATCCTCATTATTGATACCGATACTGAGGGATGTCTAATTTTAGGGTCAGTGGCATGCGCTCTCCACCGGCAAATTTTCGTTTCCTTTCTTTATATACACAAACGCGTTGGATGAATGGCTGAAGGCTGAAGGTTGTAGTGAGCACGCTTTTACTCGGAAGCATCTATTCTGTTAGGCGAGTAGGCTTTTCTCATTTATTTTGAGAATCCCAACGAGCGGACTCACAAAAAAGATGATTTTCCGCCAGCGTTTGTTGGGGCTCCCAGATCGGCTATTTTGTGACCCTACACCCGGTTCAATCGCCAAACAAAAAAGGCCAACGTCGAGCGTTGGCCTTTTTTGTGGCAAAAAATAAATCCTCTGCGAGTGTGAAACACCCACATTACAGGCATAAAAAAACCGGCTATATCAGCCGGTTTTTTTGCGCCCAAAAAAAACTTATGCACGTTTTTCGGTTTTTTTATGGTTTAAGAAATATCTATATAAATCATCAAGTTAGAATCAAAAAACAGCACTTTTCTCACAAACGGTACACAGGTTATCCACAGAACCTCAGACAACCACCTGATCGTTGGCAGCAGGGGCTTGTGGAGCCGGTGGCAGAGAGCCCATTTCCCGCTGCATCTGCTCGTTCCAGGCTTGAACCCGATCGTTCAAATCGGCGATGGCGCGTGGTCCGCTTCCTTCGGCATACATCGGCGCGCCGATGATCACGGTGATGACACCCTGCTTCTTCGCCCAACCGTTTTTTGGCCAGAACTTGCCAGCGTTATGTGCAATCGGCAGCACCGGTAGCTCGGCATTTACGGCCAACGCCGTACCGCCTCGCGAGAATTTGCCGATGGTGCCGTAGGGAACGCGCGTGCCTTCGGGGAAAATCAGCACCCAGACGTTATCCTTGAGCAATTCATCGCCTTTCTTGGCGACGTGCTTGAGTGCCGCTTTCGGGTTGTCCCGATCGATGGCGATCGGGCGCAGCATGGCCATGGCCCAGCCGAAAAAAGGCACGTAGAGCAGTTCGCGCTTGAGGACCTGGCTCAAGGGCTCGAAATAGGCCGAGAGAAAGAAAGTCTCCCAGGTGCTCTGGTGGTTCGACTGAATCACGCAGGGCTGTGCCGGAACATTTTCGGCACCCTTGACTTCGTAGCGAATGCCCAGGAACACCTTGCTCAGCCACAAGGCGCAGCGGCACCAATACACGTTGATGAACCGATAGCGCGCCTTGAACGGCAGAAAGGGCGCGATAAAAAAACTCAGGCTGCACCACAGCAGGGAACTGGTGCCCAGCAGCAGGTAAAAGAGAAATGTTCTGATGGCCTGCAGTATCGACATGGCGACGTTTACCGTTACGGGCACTGCCCGACTGTTCAAGCGCACTCCCGATCTGTCGAAAGCGCTCTAATTGTGGATAAGTTCTGCGGCAATCGCCGCCAGATCGTCGAAAATCAAAGTGCCTGACGGTAGGGTCTTGCCCAAAGTCTTTTCGCCTTTCCCGGTCTTAACTAAAACTGGCTGAGAATCGACGGCTTTGGCGGCTTCCAGGTCACCGAGACTATCGCCGACAAACCATAGATCAGTCAGCGATACGTTGTAATGTGCGGCGATGCTTTTCAACATCCCGGGTTTGGGTTTGCGGCAATCGCAGCCGTCGTCCGGCCCGTGCGGGCAGTAGACGATCAGACCGACTTCACCACCCTGCTCCGCCACCAGTGAGCGCAAGCGCTCGTGCATGGCGTCGAGGGTGGCGAGATCGTAATAGCCGCGAGCGATGCCCGACTGGTTGGTGGCAACCGCCACCGTCCAGCCAGCCTTGCTCAACTGCGCGATGGCTTCGATCGAACCGGGAAGTGGAATCCACTCCTCCACCGACTTGATGTAAGCGTCGGAGTCGTAATTGATCACCCCGTCCCGATCGAGAATCAGCAGTTTCAAACAGTCTTACCCCAGCAACGAGATATCGGCGACGCCGAGGAACAAGCCACGCAGGCGCGCCAGCAGTGCATAACGGTTGGCACGCACATTGGCATCTTCGGCGTTAACCATCACCGCTTCGAAGAACGCATCCACCGGCTCGCGCAATGCAGCCAGGCGAGCCAGCGATTCACTGTACTGACGTGCCGCGGCCATAGGCTGGACAGCCTGGTCAGCCTGCTGGATCGCCGAGTACAGGGAGAACTCGTTGGCATTGTCGAAGTACTTGGCTTCCACCACGGTCGGTACCGAGCCTTCGACCTTGCTCAGCAAGTTCGATACGCGCTTGTTCACCGCCGCCAGGGCCGCCGCTTCCGGCAACTTGCGGAAAGCCTGCACCGCTTGCACGCGCTGGTCGAAGTCCAGGGCCGAACCCGGGTTCAAGGCACGAACCGACAGGTAGGTGGCCACATCGACGCCTTCATCCTCATAACGAGCACGCAGACGGTCGAAGATGAATTCCAGTACCGCATCGTTGAGGCCGGCAGCCTTGACCTTGGCACCGAACGCATTCACGGCGAACGCCACGGCGTCGTTCAGGTCCAGATCCAGTTGTTTCTCGATCAGGATACGCAGCACACCCAGGGCGGCACGGCGCAGGGCGTAGGGGTCTTTGCTACCGGTTGGCAGCATGCCGATCCCGAAAATCCCCACGAGGGTGTCGAGCTTGTCGGCGATGGCCACGGCCGCACCGGTCAGGGTGGCAGGCAATTCGGCACCGGCACCGCGCGGCATGTATTGCTCGTTCAGGGCCAGGGCGACATCTTCCGGCTCGCCGTCATTGAGGGCGTAGTAGTAGCCGGCGACACCTTGCATCTCCGGGAACTCGCCGACCATTTCGGTGGCCAGGTCGCATTTTGACAGCAAGCCTGCGCGAGCGGCCCACGAAGCGTTGCCGCCGATGCGCGCAGCGATGTAGGCGGCGAGCTTGGAAACGCGCTCGGCTTTGTCGTAGACGCTGCCGAGTTTTTCCTGGAACACCACGTTCTGCAGACGCTGGTTGAATTCTTCGAGCTTCTGCTTCTTGTCTTGCTTGAAGAAGAACTCGGCGTCGGTCAGGCGTGGGCGAACCACTTTTTCGTTACCGGCGATGATCTGCTGCGGGTCTTTGCTTTCGATGTTGGCCACGGTAATGAAACGTGGCAGCAACTTGCCTTCAGCATCCAGCAGGCAGAAGTACTTCTGGTTGTCCTGCATGGTGGTGATCAGCGCTTCTTGCGGCACGTCGAGGAAACGCTCCTCGAACGAGCACACCAGCGGCACCGGCCATTCGACCAGCGCGGTCACTTCATCGAGCAAGGCTGGTGGAACGATCGCCGTGCCTTCCTGGCGGGTGGCCAGCTCTTCGGTGCGCTTGCTGATGATGTCGCGACGCTCGTTGGCGTCGGCCAGCACGTAAGCGGCACGCAGGTCGGCCAGGTAGCTGGACGGCGAACCGATGCGCACGCTTTCTGGATGGTGGAAGCGGTGACCACGGGAATCGCGGCCGGACTTCTGGGCAAGGATGGTGCAATCGATGACCTGGTCGCCGAGCAGCATCACCAGCCATTGAGTCGGACGCACGAATTCTTCCTTGCGCGCACCCCAACGCATGCGTTTAGGGATCGGCAGGTCGTTCAGCGAATCTTCGACGATGGTCGGCAGCAGGCTCGCGGTCGGCTTGCCGGCAATGCTCTGGCTATAACGCAGTTTCGGACCGCTCTGATCGATTTCGCTCAGGTCGACCCCGCATTTCTTGGCAAAGCCCAGTGCCGCTTGAGTCGGGTTGCCTTCGGCATCGAACGCGGCCTGGCGTGGCGGGCCATCGAGGTTGATGCTGCGATCCGGCTGCTGGGTGGCCAGCGAGGTGATCAGCACCGCCAGACGGCGTGGCGCGGCGTATACGGTTTTGGTCTCGTAGTTCAGGCCGGCAGCTTGCAGGCCCTTGTCGATACCGGCAAGGAATGCCTCGGCCAGGGTGTTCAGGGCCTTGGGTGGCAGTTCTTCAGTGCCCAATTCAACCAGAAAATCCAGAGCACTCATTGTGCAGCCTCCAGCTTGGCCAGTACTTCGTCACGCAGGTCCGGGGTCGCCATCGGGAAGCCCAGCTTGGCGCGAGCCAGCAGGTAGGCTTGCGCAACGGAACGCGCCAGGGTGCGAACACGCAGGATGTATTGCTGACGCGCAGTCACGGAAATCGCCCGGCGCGCATCCAGCAGGTTGAAGGTGTGGGAGGCCTTCAACACCATTTCGTAGCTCGGCAACGGCAGCGGCTGGTCGAGTTCGATCAGGCGCTTGGCTTCGCTTTCGTAGAAATCGAACAGTTCGAACAGCTTCTCGACGTTGGCGTGTTCAAAGTTGTAGGTCGACTGCTCCACTTCGTTCTGGTGGAACACGTCGCCGTAGGTCACTTTGCCGAACGGACCGTCAGCCCAGACCAGGTCATAGACCGAATCCACGCCTTGCAGGTACATGGCCAGGCGCTCGAGGCCGTAAGTGATCTCGCCGGTCACGGGGTAGCATTCGATGCCGCCCGCTTGCTGGAAGTAGGTGAACTGGGTCACTTCCATGCCGTTGAGCCAGACTTCCCAGCCCAGACCCCAGGCGCCGAGGGTCGGCGATTCCCAGTTGTCTTCGACGAACCGAATGTCATGCACCAATGGGTCCAGGCCCACGTGCTTGAGGGAGCCCAGGTACAGTTCCTGGAAGTTGTCCGGGTTCGGCTTGAGCACCACCTGGAACTGGTAGTAGTGCTGCAGACGGTTCGGGTTTTCGCCGTAGCGGCCGTCAGTCGGGCGACGACTTGGCTGTACATAAGCGGCGTTCCAGGTTTCCGGGCCAATGGCGCGCAGGAATGTAGCGGTGTGGAAAGTGCCGGCGCCTACTTCCATATCGTAGGGCTGAAGTACCACACAACCTTGCTCGGCCCAGTATTGCTGGAGGGCGAGGATCAAGTCTTGGAAGGTACGCACGGCTGGCGTAGGCTGGCTCACGAAATTCACCTGTTTCTTGGGCTGCGATTTAAAGAGCGGGAGTATACCCGATTCGTTGCTGCGCACGCCCCCTGGAGCCCTATGCCACGCTGCTTTTGGTGTACCGAAGATCCGCTGTACATGGCCTATCACGATCAGGAGTGGGGCACGCCGCTACGCGATGCGCAGGCATTGTTCGAGTTGCTTTTGCTCGAAGGGTTCCAGGCCGGCCTTTCCTGGATCACCGTGCTGCGCAAGCGCGAGCATTATCGCCGGGTGATGTACGGCTTCGACGTCCAGCGCGTGGCGCAGATGAGCGACGCGGAAATCGATGAACTGATGCTCGACCCGGGGATCATCCGCAATCGCCTCAAGCTTAACGCGGCCCGACGCAATGCCCAGGCCTGGATGGCACTGGAGGATCCGGTGGCGTTTCTCTGGTCCTTTGTCGGCGGTGTGCCGAAGATCAATCATTTCAAGGATCGCAGCGAAGTGCCGGCGATCACACCCGAGGCAGTGGAGATGAGCAAAGGCTTGAAAAAGGCCGGGTTCACCTTCGTTGGCCCGACCATTTGCTACGCACTGATGCAGGCATCGGGCATGGTCATGGACCACACCCGCGATTGCGATCGCTACGCGATGCTGGTCAACGGCGGTTAGAATGGCCGCCTCGCGCACAGCACAAGATCAGGAGTGACCTGTGGATAAGTTGAAAGGCGCCTTGCTGGTAGGCGCTCTGCGGCTGTTTGCCCTGCTTCCGTGGCGGGCCGTTCAAGCCGTGGGCTCGGCGATAGGCTGGGTCATGTGGAAAACCCCGAACCGTTCCCGCGATGTGGTGCGGATCAATTTGTCCAAGTGCTTTCCCGACATGGACCCCGCCGAGCGTGAGCACCTGGTGGGCCAGAGCTTGCGGGACATTGGCAAGTCCCTGACTGAAAGCGCCTGTGCCTGGATCTGGCCGGCCCAGCGCTCCATCGACCTGGTCCGCGAGGTGGAAGGCCTCGACGTATTGAAAGACGCCCTCGCCTCCGGCAAAGGCGTGGTGGGTATTACCAGTCACCTGGGCAACTGGGAAGTGCTCAACCACTTCTACTGCAGCCAGTGCAAACCGATCATTTTCTATCGCCCGCCAAAATTGAAGGCGGTGGATGAGTTGCTGCAAAAGCAACGGGTTCAACTGGGCAACAAGGTGGCCGCTTCCACCAAGGAAGGCATCCTCAGCGTGATCAAGGAAGTGCGCAGAGGGGGTGCGGTGGGTATTCCAGCCGACCCGGAACCGGCCGAATCCGCGGGGATCTTCGTGCCGTTCTTCGCCGTACAGGCGCTGACCAGCAAGTTTGTGCCGAACATGCTCGCCGGTGGCAAAGCGGTGGGCGTGTTCCTGCATGCGTTGCGGTTGCCGGACGGTTCGGGCTACAAGGTGATCCTGGAAGCCGCGCCCGAGGCCATGTACAGCACCGATACCGCCACTTCTTGCGCAGCCATGAGCCAGGTCGTCGAGCGCTATGTGAGGGCGTATCCGAGCCAGTACATGTGGAGCATGAAGCGCTTCAAGAAGCGTCCTGCGGGTGAAGAACGCTGGTACTGAACCGGATGGCTTGCGCTATCTGCAGTCAGTGCGCCTGACGGTCGAGTTTCTTCAGAAACACTGTCATTTCTTTTTCGGCCTGTTTGTCGCCGTGGTTTCGGGCGGCTTCCAGGCCTTTCTCCCAGGCTTGTCGCGCAGCCGCGACATCCGCCAGCGCCAGATGAGCCTTGCCTAACAGCTTCCAGGCGGCCGAGTACTTCGGATCGATCTCAACGCAACGCTGGAAATGCTCGACGGCCTTGGCGTTTTCCCCGAGATCCAGGTAACCCTTGCCCAGGCCGAAGCGCAGCAATGAGTTATCCACACCCTTGGCGAGCATTTTTTCCAGGGATTCGATCATGGAATAAACTCCGAATAGGTGTCGTTTTCGATATCGCCTTCGCCGGCAAGCCGGCTCCTACAGGTTATGCGCGATCCTCTGTAGGAGCTGGCTTGCCAGCGAAGGCGTCCTAAAGGTTCAGAAGAAGCTCAACCCGACGTGGAACAGCTTTTCCACATCGCGAATATGCTTTTTATCCACAAGGAACAGGATCACATGGTCACCGGCGGCGATCACGGTGTCATCGTGCGCGATAATGACCTCTTCATCGCGAATAATCGCACCAATCGTCGTGCCCGGTGGCAAGCCGATGTTTTCGATGGCCTTGCCGATCACCTTGCTCGATTTCGCGTCGCCGTGGGCAATGGCCTCGATGGCTTCCGCAGCGCCGCGGCGCAGTGAGTGCACGCTGACGATATCGCCGCGCCGCACGTGTGCCAGCAAGGTGCCGATGGTTGCCAGTTGCGGGCTGATGGCGATGTCGATGTCGCCGCCCTGGATCAGGTCGACGTAGGCCGGGTTATTGATGATGGTCATCACCTTCTTCGCCCCCAGGCGCTTGGCCAGCAGCGACGACATGATGTTGGCCTCGTCGTCGTTGGTCAGGGCCAGGAAGATGTCCGCGTCGGCGATGTTCTCTTCCAGCAGCAGGTCACGGTCCGAGGCGCTGCCCTGCAACACCACGGTGCTGTCGAGGGTGTCCGAGAGATGCCGGCAGCGTGCCGGGTTCATCTCGATGATCTTCACTTGGTAACGGCTTTCAATGGCTTCGGCCAGGCGTTCGCCGATTTGCCCGCCACCGGCGATGACGATGCGCTTGTAGGTCTCGTCGAGACGGCGCATTTCACTCATGACCGCGCGAATATTCGCCCGGGCGGCGATGAAAAATACTTCGTCATCCGCTTCGATCACCGTATCGCCCTGGGGCAGGATCGGTCGGTCGCGACGGAAAATGGCGGCCACGCGGGTTTCGACATTCGGCATGTGTTCACGCAGCTGGCGCAGTTGCTGACCCACCAGCGGCCCGCCGTAATAGGCCCGCACCGCAACCAACTGCGCCTTGCCCTCGGCGAAGTCGATCACCTGCAAGGCGCCCGGATGCTGGATCAGGCGCTTGATGTAGTTGGTGACCACTTGCTCGGGGCTGATCAGCACATCCACCGGGATCGCTTCGTTGTCGAACAATTCGTTGCGGGTCAGGTACGCCGCTTCACGCACGCGGGCGATCTTGGTCGGTGTATGAAACAGGGTATGGGCAACCTGGCAGGCCACCATATTGGTTTCATCGCTGCTGGTCACGGCGACCAGCATGTCGGCATCATCGGCGCCAGCCTGGCGCAGAATACTGGGCAGCGAACCGCGGCCTTGTACCGTACGGATATCCAGCCGGTCGCCGAGGTCACGCAGGCGTTCGCCATCGGTGTCGACCACGGTAATGTCATTCGCTTCGCTTGCCAGGTGCTCCGCCAGCGAACCGCCGACCTGCCCCGCTCCGAGGATGATGATTTTCATCCAGTCACTCCGTTGAATCCGTTTAGCCGCGTGCGGCGGCGATCTTGATCAGCTTTGCGTAATAGAACCCGTCGTGGCCGCCTTCCTGGGCGAGCAGTTGCCGACCATGGGGCTGCTTGATCCCGGCCGTCGTGGCCAAGTCCAGTTCGCGGGCACCCGGGGTGCGAGCGAGGAAGGCCTCGATCACTTCGGTGTTTTCGGTCGGCAGCGTGGAACAGGTGGCATAGAGCAGAATGCCGCCGACTTCCAGTGTCATCCACAGGGCGTCCAGCAATTCTCCTTGCAGCAACGCCAACGCGGCGATGTCATCGGCCTGGCGCGTCAGCTTGATGTCCGGGTGGCGGCGAATCACGCCGGTGGCCGAGCACGGTGCATCGAGGAGGATGCGCTGGAAGGGCTTGCCGTCCCACCAGGTGGCGGTGTCGCGGCCGTCGGCGGCGATCAGTTCGGCGCTCAATTTCAGGCGTTCGAGGTTCTCGCGCACCCGCACCAGGCGTTTGGCTTCAAGGTCCACGGCGACGACGCCGGCCAGTTTGGGTTCGGCTTCGAGGATATGGCAGGTCTTGCCGCCGGGTGCACAGCAAGCGTCGAGCACGCGTTGGCCCGGCGCCAGGTCCAGCAAATCGGCAGCCAGTTGTGCCGCTTCGTCCTGCACGCTGATCCACCCTTCGGCGAAGCCTGGCAGGCTGCGCACGTCGGCGGCTGCATCGAGGATGATGCCGTCGCGGCTGTAAACGCATGCATTGGCGGCGATACCCGCTTCACTGAGCAGGCCAAGGTAGGCCTCACGGCTGTGATGGCGGCGGTTGACCCGTAGGATCATGGGTGGGTGCGCGTTATTCGCCTTGCAAATGGCTTCCCACTGTTCGGGCCAAAAAGCTTTGAGCGACTTTTGCAGCCAGCGCGGGTGAGCGGTACGCACTACGGGGTCGTGCTCCAGCTCGCTCAACAGGGTTTCGCTTTCCCGTTGCGCGCGGCGCAGTACGGCATTGAGCAAGGCCTTGGCCCAAGGTTTTTTCAGCTTGTCGGCGCAACCCACGGTTTCGCCGATCGCGGCGTGGGGAGGGACTCGGGTGTAGAGCAGTTGGTAGAGGCCCACCAGCAAGAGCGCTTCAACATCGGCGTCGGCAGCCTTGAACGGTTTCTGCAGCAGCTTGGCCGCCAGCGCCGATAAGCGCGGCTGCCAGCGAGCGGTGCCAAACGCCAGATCCTGGGTGAAACCGCGATCACGGTCTTCGACTTTGTCCAGTTGTGTCGGCAATGAACTGTTGAGCGAAGCTTTGCCGCTCAGGACAGCGGCGAGTGCCTTGGCGGCGGCCAAACGCGGGTTCATTGAGCGTCCACCGCTTGACCGAGGACGGTGCCGATGGCGAATTTCTCACGACGGCTGTTGAACAGGTCGCTGAAGTTCAGCGCCTTGCCACCGGGCAATTGCAGGCGGGTCAGGCACAGGGCCTGCTGACCGCAGGCAACGATCAGCCCGTCTTTGCTGGCAGCAAGAATTTCACCCGCTGTCCCCTGCCCTTCGGCCACGTTCGCCGCCAGCACTTTCAGCGCTTCGCCGTTCAGTGTGCTGTGGGTGATCGGCCAAGGATTGAAAGCGCGAACCAGACGCTCCAGCTCAACTGCTGGCCGCGTCCAGTCGATGCGCGCCTCATCCTTGTTCAATTTGTGTGCGTAGGTGGCCAGGCTGTCGTCCTGCACTTCACCTTCCAGCGTACCGGCGGCGAGGCCGGCAATCGCCTGGAGCACGGCGGGCGGACCCATTTCGGCCAGACGGTCGTGCAGGCTGCCACCGGTATCCTGGGCGCTGATCGGCGTGATGACTTTGAGCAGCATCGGCCCGGTGTCGAGGCCGGCTTCCATGCGCATCACCGTCACGCCGCTTTCGCTGTCACCGGCTTCGACGGCACGCTGGATCGGCGCCGCACCGCGCCAGCGAGGCAGCAGGGAAGCGTGGCTATTGATGCAACCCAAGCGCGGAATATCCAGTATCACTTGCGGCAGGATCAGGCCGTAGGCAACCACCACCATCAAGTCCGGCTTCAGTGCGGCCAATTCGGCCTGGGCGTCGGCATTGCGCAAGGTCGGGGGTTGCAATACCGCAATATTGTTTTCAAGGGCGAGTTGCTTGACCGGGCTCGGCATCAGCTTTTGCCCACGCCCCGCCGGACGATCCGGCTGTGTGTAGACCGCAACGATCTCGTAAGGGCTGTCGAGCAGGGCCTTGAGGTGTTCGGCGGCGAATTCCGGGGTGCCGGCAAAGACAATGCGCAGTGGCTCAGTCATGAAAGCTCTCGATTACAAAGCATCTTGAAAAGAAAAAGGCTTGCCGCGGCAAGCCTTTGAAGAGGGGCATCAAGCGTTCTGGCGATGAAGTTTTTCCAGTTTCTTCTTGATACGGTCACGTTTGAGCGTGGACAGGTAGTCGACGAACAATTTGCCGTTGAGGTGGTCGCATTCGTGCTGGATGCAAACGGCGAGCAGGCCTTCGGCGATCAGTTCGTATGGCTGGCCATCGCGGTCCAGGGCCTTGACCTTGACCTTTTGCGGGCGATCGACGTTTTCGTAGAAACCCGGCACCGAGAGGCAGCCTTCCTGGTATTGCTCCATCTCGTCGGTCAGGGGCTCGAACTCGGGGTTGATGAACACCCGTGGTTCGGTGCGGTCTTCGGAGAGGTCCATCACGACGATACGTTTGTGCACGTTGACCTGGGTCGCGGCGAGGCCGATGCCTGGCGCTTCATACATTGTTTCAAACATATCATCGACCAGCTGACGCACTTCGTCGTCCACTACGGTCACTGTCTTGGCGATCGTACGCAGGCGCGGGTCAGGGAATTCGAGGATGTTTAAAATGGCCATAAGCTCTGATTACTGCACGTGTGAAGTAAAGTCGGGTCGATGGCCTGGCTGCTCCAGAGAAGATGCAGGCTACCGTTGTAAAACGTAGCTCCCTTCTTTTCATAAGCAAGCGGGGAGCGAGCCACCGAGGGCTCTGGCGTTTCACGCGAACATACATAATAAAGGGATTCATCGCATGAGGAAATCACTACTCGCCCTGCTCCTTCTGGCCTCGGCAGGTTTTGCGCATGGGCAAGTGCAACTTCGGGAAGGGTTTCCACAGCAGTACACCGTCGCCGCGGGCGACACACTTTGGGACATATCGGGTAAGTACCTGCGTGAGCCCTGGCAGTGGCCGCAACTCTGGCAGGTCAATCCACAGGTTGAAAACCCGAACCTCATCTACCCCGGGGATACGCTATCGCTGGTCTACCTCAACGGCCAACCACGACTGACCCTCACCCGCGGCACCTCGCGAGGCACCATTAAGCTTTCGCCACGGGTGCGCAGCAGCCCTGTGGCCGACGCCATATCGAGTATCCCGCTGAAATCGATCAACAGCTTTTTGCTGAGTAACCGCATCGTCGACAACGCCGAGGATTTCGACAAGGCGCCTTATATCGTTGCCGGTGATGCCGAACGCGTACTCAGTGGCACCGGCGACCGTATCTTCGCCCGCGGCCTCGTCGACCCGGCTCAACCGGTGTATGGCATTTTTCGTCAGGGCAAGGTCTACACCGATCCGCAGACCCAGGAATTCCTGGGCATCAACGCCGATGACATAGGCGGTGGTGAGATTGTCGCCACTGAAGGTGACGTCGCGACGCTGGTGCTGCAACGCACCACCCAGGAGGTGCGTCTCGGCGACCGCCTGTTCAGCGGCGAAGAACGGTCGATCAATTCGACGTTCATGCCCAGCGCTCCCCACACCCAGGTCAATGGCCTGATCATCGATGTACCGCGCGGGGTCACGCAGATCGGTGCGCTGGACGTAGTCACCTTGAACAAGGGAAAACGCGATGGCCTGGCCGAAGGGAATGTCCTGGTAGTGATGAAAACCGGTGAAACCGTGCGTGACCGGATCACCGGACAGCCATTGAAAATTCCGGATGAACGCGCCGGTCTTCTGATGGTTTTTCGCACCTACGACAAGCTCAGCTACGGACTGGTGCTGAAGGCCTCGCGTTCTTTGGCGGTGCTGGACAAGGTGCAGAATCCTTAGCGAACTTCACAAGTTACCAACAGAGTTATCCACAGCTTATTCCCATTTCGATGGGGGCTCATAACGATCAAGGATGATCCATGTCGATACCCGCTGTTTCATCGGTTTCCCCTGCGGAGCTGGAAGCACGTTTACGTCTGCACCGATTACCGGAACTTGGTCCGGCGCGTTTCCGGAAATTGCTGGAAGCCTTCGGTTCGGCGTCCAAAGCCATCAGTGCGCCCACCAGTGCGTGGCGAGCGTTGGGCTTGCCGCAGGTGTGTGGCGAGGCCCGGCGCGCCCCTGAAATTCGTGACGGAGCCAGCCACGCATTGGCCTGGATAGAGCGTCAGGACCAGCATTTACTGATGTGGGACCAGCCCGACTACCCGGCGCTGCTGGCGCAAATCAGCGACGCGCCACCGTTGTTGTTCGTGGCGGGCGATCCACAGATCCTGGAAAAACCGCAGTTGGCGATGGTCGGCAGTCGTCGTGCTTCACGGCCAGGCATGGACACCGCTGCCGCGTTTTCTCGCAGCCTGGCGGGTGCCGGGTTTGTCATTACCAGCGGTCTGGCCTTGGGGATCGATGCAGCCGCGCACCAGGCGGCACTGGATGTTGGCGGGCGAACGGTCGGGGTACTTGGCACGGGCCTCGAAAATTTTTATCCACAGCGTAATCGGCGCCTGGCGGACGCAATGATCGCATCGGGCAGCGCGGTGCTCTCGGAGTTTCCGCTGGACGCCGCTCCGAGCGCCAGCAACTTCCCCCGACGCAACCGGATCATCAGCGGTTTGTCCCTCGGCGTGCTGGTGGTTGAAGCCAGTGTTGCCAGTGGTTCGTTGATCACGGCCAGGCTGGCGGCGGAACAGGGGCGCGAGGTGTATGCGATTCCAGGGTCGATTCATCATCCCGGTGCTCGCGGTTGCCATCAGTTGATCCGCGACGGCGCCGTGCTGGTGGAAACCATCGAGCATATCCTCGAAGCCTTGCGCGGCTGGCAGCAGCTACCGTTTTCAACAGAAACACTCGCGACCGTAACGAGTCATCCGCTACTTGTACTGCTCCACGCGGCCCCCCACACCAGTGAAGCACTGGCCGATGCCAGCGGTTGGACCTTGCCCAAGGTCCTGGCAACGTTGACGGAACTGGAAATGGATGGCCGCGCAGTCTGCGAAAACGGGCGCTGGTTTGCGCGGGTAAGCTAGGTTTTACGAGGAAGATCGGTAAACTGCGCAGAGCCTTATTCTGGAGAATTTTTCATGGTCAACAGTTGGCGTGTGCAGCAAGCCGCACGAGCAATTCGCGCAGGGGCGGTGATTGCCTACCCAACCGAAGCTGTCTGGGGTCTGGGTTGCGACCCGTGGGATGAAGAGGCAGTGGATCGTTTGCTGCTGATCAAGGGGCGGTCCGTGGACAAGGGCCTGATACTGGTGGCCGACAATATCCGCCAGTTCGACTTCCTCTTTGACGATTTTCCCGAGCTGTGGATGGATCGCATGGCCAGCACCTGGCCGGGGCCGAACACCTGGTTGGTGCCGCATCAGAACATGCTGCCGCAGTGGATTACCGGCGTGCATGAAACGGTGGCGCTGCGGGTCAGCGATCACCCGCAGGTGCGGGAATTGTGCGCACTGGTCGGGCCGTTGGTGTCGACGTCCGCCAACCCCCAGGGCCGGCCGGCAGCGCGCACGCGGATTCGCGTGGAGCAGTATTTCCGTGGTCAGGTTGATCTGGTGTTGGGTGGGAACCTGGGTGGGCGCAAGAACCCGAGTGTTATCCGGGATCTGGCGACCGGGCATGTTGTGCGCCCGGACTGATACCGCGTCATCGTTCTTCGCTGGCAAGCCAGCTCCTACAGGGTTCTGTGATCGACACAAAACCTGTAGGAGCTGGCTTGCCAGCGAAGGCGTCCTCAAGGCAACAGAATGACCGATCCGGTCGTACGCCGCGCGGACAACTCTGTCTGCGCCTTCGCTGCGTCCGCCAATGGATAACGCTGGCTGATATCCACCTTCACTTTGCCGCTGATGATCATCTCGAACAGTTCATCGGCCATACGCTGCAGGTTTTCCGCGTTATTGGCGTAGGTCGCCAGCGTCGGCCGAGTGACGTACAACGAGCCTTTCCCCGCCAGAATCCCCAGGTTCACCCCGTCCACCGCCCCGGACGCATTGCCGAAGCTCACGACCAGCCCACGGGGCGCCGCGCAGTCCAGAGAGGTCAGCCAAGTGTCCTTGCCGACGCCGTCGTACACCACCGGGACCTTTTTGCCGTCAGTCAATTCCAGTACGCGTTGCGCGACGTTTTCATGGCTGTAGTCGATGGTCGCCCAGGCACCATTGGCCTTGGCCAGCGCGGCTTTCTGCGCCGAGCTCACGGTGCCGATCAACTTTACGCCCAAGGCCTTGGCCCATTGGCAGGCCAGGGAACCGACGCCACCGGCAGCGGCGTGGAACAGGATGGTCTCGCCACCCTTGAGTTCATAGGTCTGGCGCAGAAGGTACTGCACGGTCAGGCCCTTGAGCATCACACCCGCAGCCTGCTCGAAGCTGATGGCGTCCGGAAGGTGTACCAGGTTGGCCTCGGGCAAGACGTGGACCTCGCTGTAGGCACCCAACGGGCCACTGCCGTAAGCCACGCGATCGCCGACCTTGAATCGGGTCACTTCGCTACCGACCGCTTCGACAACGCCCGCGCCTTCCGAACCGACCCCCGATGGCAGAGCCGGTGGCGGATAAAGGCCGCTGCGGTAATAGGTGTCGATGAAGTTCAGGCCGATGGCCTTGTTGGTCACGCGGACCTGCTGCGGGCCGGGCTCGGAGGGCTGATAATCGACATACTCAAGCACTTCGGGGCCACCGTGGGCACGGAACTGGATACGCTTTGCCATCTGCACTCTCCTGAGATTGTTTTACCAAGCGACCTATGGGACTGCGAAGCGTGATCTGCGTCAACTGCGACGAGCGCTTCGGCGGTGGTATGCTACGCGCCCATTTGCGCAGGCTGGCTCCTGTGGAGCGCCGCGTAGCTTTGCCCGATCCAAGGTGATGCCATGACTACCCGCACCGAGGCCGTTAAAGCCTACCTGCTCGATCTGCAAGACCGTATTTGCGCTGCCCTGGAGGCCGAAGACGGCGGTACGCGCTTCGTCGAAGACGCCTGGACCCGGCCTGCCGGCGGTGGCGGACGCACCCGAGTGGTCGAAAATGGCGCGGTCATCGAAAAAGGCGGCGTCAACTTTTCCCACGTCTTCGGCAGCGGTTTGCCACCGTCGGCCAGTGCCCACCGGCCGGAACTGGCCGGACGCGGTTTCGAGGCCCTGGGTGTATCGCTGGTGATCCACCCGCACAACCCGCATGTACCGACTTCCCACGCCAACGTGCGGTTTTTCATCGCCGAAAAAGAAGGTGAAGAGCCGGTCTGGTGGTTTGGCGGCGGCTTCGACCTGACACCGTACTACGGCAATGAAGAAGATTGCGTGCACTGGCACCGCGTCGCCGAACAGGCCTGTGCGCCTTTCGGTGCGGACGTCTACCCGCGTTACAAGGCCTGGTGCGACAGCTACTTCCACATCAAGCATCGCCACGAACCGCGGGGAATCGGCGGCTTGTTTTTCGATGACCTGAATGAGTGGGATTTCGACACCAGCTTCGCGTTCATGCGTGCTATCGGTGACGCCTACATCGAGGCGTACCTGCCCATCGTGCAGCGCCGCAAAAACGACGCCTATACCGCCAAGCAGCGGGAGTTCCAGGAGTACCGTCGTGGGCGTTACGTCGAATTCAACCTGGTCTACGACCGTGGCACCTTGTTCGGGCTGCAATCGGGCGGTCGCACCGAGTCGATTCTCATGTCGCTGCCGCCGCAAGTCCGCTGGGGTTACGACTGGAAAGCCGAGCCTGGCAGCGAAGAAGCGCGCCTGACTGAGTATTTCCTGCAAGATCGCGATTGGTTGGCCAAGGCCTGAACGAGGAATCCAGATGGACCGTTACGTCGTATTCGGTAACCCGATTGGCCACAGCAAATCGCCGTTGATTCATCGTCTGTTCGCCGAGCAGACCGGGCAGAAACTCGACTACAGCACTTCACTGGCGCCCCTCGATGATTTTTCGAGCTGTGCCCGGGCGTTTTTCCTCGAAGGCCGTGGTGCGAATGTGACAGTGCCATTCAAGGAAGAGGCTTATCGCCTGGCCGACAACCTCACGGCGCGGGCACAGCGGGCCGGCGCGGTGAACACACTGAGCAAGCTGGAAGATGGCAGTTTGCTGGGCGATAACACCGACGGTGCTGGCCTGGTACGGGACCTGACGGTCAATGCCGGGTTCAGCCTCAAGGGCAAGCGCATCCTGCTGCTCGGTGCCGGTGGCGCAGTGCGCGGTGCGCTGGAGCCGTTGTTGGCTGAGCAGCCAGCGTCGGTGGTCATCGCCAACCGTACGGTGGACAAAGCCGAGTTGCTGGCCGAACTGTTCTGCGATCTGGGCCCGGTATCGGCCAGTGGTTATGACTGGCTGCAAGAGTCGGTAGACCTGATCATCAATGCGACGTCCGCGAGTTTGTCGGGCGATGTGCCGCCGATTGCCGCCAGCCTGATCGAACCGGGCAAGACGGTGTGCTACGACATGATGTACGGCAAGGAGCCGACCTCGTTTTGCCGTTGGGCCAGCGAGCATGGCGCGGCGGTGTCGATGGATGGGCTGGGGATGTTGGCCGAGCAGGCGGCGGAAGCCTTCTTCCTGTGGCGCGGGGTCCGACCGGATACCGCGCCGGTGTTGGCCGAGCTTCGTCGGCAACTGGCTGCGTAAGCCCCCCTGTAGGAGCGAGCAGGCTCGCTCCTACACGTATCAGGTTGTTTCAGTCTTCAAACCGGATCGGGCATTTCTCTGCCCCTTCCAGCTTCCTCAATTCATCCACCACCTGCGGCCGAGCCCGGCGCAGGGTCAGGCTGCGGTCCTGGCGCAGTAACCGCCGTGCTTCCTGATGCAGCATCTCAACCCCTGAATAGTCGATGAAGTTGATCTGCTGCGCCTCGATCACCACGCGTGCACCCTGCATTCGCTGCAGGCGAACTTGCAGGTAGTGGCTTGCGCCGAAAAAGATCGAGCCCCCGACCCGCAGAATGTCTTCATCGCCGTCACGCAAATGCTGCACCCTTGGTTGCGAGGTGCGCTTGAGGTAAAAGAACAGCGATGCCAGCACCCCGGCATAGATCGCTGTCTGCAGTTCCAACAGCAGCGTGGCGACACAGGTCAGGCCCATGACCACGAACTCGGCGCGGCTGACCCGTAGCAACGCCCGAATGCCACGATGGTCCACCAGGCCCCAGGCGATCAGCAAAATACTGCCGGCCATGGCCGGGATGGGAATGCGTGCGATCAGACTGGCACCGAAAACGGCGAACAACGCTACCCACAAAGCCGAAAAGACTCCCGCCAACGGCGAACAGGCCCCCGCTTCGTAGCTCAGGCCTGAACGGGTGAAGGAGCCGGCCGACAGCGAACCGGAAAAAAACGCGCCGACAATATTGGACAAGCCTTGGGCGCGGACTTCCTGATTGGCGTCGAGCAACTGTTGCGAGCGCGCCGACAGCGAACGGGCAATCGACAGGCTGGTGACCAGCCCGAGCATTCCGACCGCCACGGCACTGGGCAACAGGCGCAGGATCAGGTCGAGGTCCAACGGCAATGGGCTAAAAGGCGGTAGCTTACCGGTGAAGGCGCTCACCAACTTTACGTGACCGAACATGGAGGGCCAGAGCCAGACCAGCACGGCAGCCAGCACCAGGGTAATCAGCAGCGTCGGCCAGCGCGGCAAGCACAGCTTGAGGATCAAGCCGACCGCCACGGTGGCCAATCCGAGAATGAGCGAAGGTTTATCCACTTCACCCAGGTGTGCGGTCAGTGTGATGAAACTGTCCAGTGCGGTGGCTTGGCTGGGCAGCTCCAGCCCCAGCAAGTTGGGCAACTGGCCGACGGCAATGACCACCGCCGCGCCAAGGGTGAAGCCAAGCACCACCGAATGAGAGACGAAATTGACCAGCGCACCAAAGCGCAGCAACCCCAGCAGCCACTGGAAAATCCCTGCCAGAAGGGTCAGCAACAGGATCACGGTGACGTAGTCCTGCGTTGCAGGAATGGCCAGGGGACTGACGCTGGCGTACAGGACGATGGAAATGGCCGCCGTCGGACCGCAGATCAAATGCCACGACGAGCCCCACAGGCAAGCGATCAACACCGGGATGATCGCCGCATACAAGCCGTATTCCGGTGGGAGGCCGGCAATCAGCGCGTAGGCGATGGATTGCGGCAACGCGAGAATCGCGCCACTGAGGCCGACGATCAGGTCACGACCGACGCTGGCGCGGGTTTGCCTGGGTAACCATGTGAGGAATGGGAAGAGTGAATGGCGGCTGGGAAGGGCCATGGGTCCTCTCGGATTGGGTTTTGCACAAGGGTATCAGGACGATGCAATCCATGTGGCGAGGGGATTTATCCCCGTTCGGCTGCGAAGCAGTCGTTAATTAATTGCATGCTTTGGGGCCGCTTCGCGGCCCAGCGGGGATAAATCCCCTCGCCACAGGTCGGGTGGTCAGAGCTTGGCTTTCACTGCCGGCAACGCATCTTTGCCATCCACGGTCTTCACGCCATCGAGCCACTTGTCCAGCACTGCCGGGTTGGCCTTGATCCACGCCTTGGCCGCATCGGCATTGCTGACTTTCTTGTTCACCACCTCGGCCATGATGCTGTTCTCCATCTCCTGGGTGAAGCTCAGGTTGGTGAGCAGCTTGCCGACGTTCGGGCAGGCCTGTGCATAACCTTTGCGGGTCAGGGTGTGGACGCTGCCGGTGTCGCCAAAGTACTTCTCGCCACCCTTCAGGTAATGCATTTTCAGCTGCACATTCATTGGGTGCGGCGTCCAGCCGAGGAAGGTCACGAACTTCTGTTTCTTCACCGCGCGGGACACTTCCGCAAGCATGGCCTGCTCGCTGGATTCGATCAGTTTCCACTGACCCATGTCGAAATCATTTTTCTTGATGATCTCTTGCAGCGAAATGTTCGCCGGTGCGCCAGACCCGATGCCATAGATCTTGTGGTCGAACTTGTCGGCGTATTTGTTCAGGTCGGCAAAGTTATGCACACCCGCGTCCCAGACGTAATCCGGGACAGCGAGGGTGAACTCGGTGCCGTCGAGGTTCTTCGCCAGTTGCGTGACGTCCCCGGTGGCGACGAACTTGTCGTAGAAACCCTGCTGCGCCGGCATCCAGTTGCCGAGGAAAACATCCACCTGGCCATCCTTGAGCCCGCCAAAGGTAATCGGCACCGCGAGGGTGTCGACCTTGGCCTTGTAGCCCATGCCGTCCAGCAGAAACCCGGTGATCGCGTTGGTTGCGGCGATATCGCTCCAGCCAGGGTCGGCCATTTTCACCGTCTCGCAACTTTGATCGGCATACACCGATGCACTGCCCAGGGCCAGAAGTCCGACCGTCAGTACTGTGGATAACCTTTGCATGGACTTCCCCTTAACATTATTGGTTTTGGCAGGGTTGTGGATAACGTGCTTTGCGCTCCAGATCGTCGAGGTCGATGTGATTGCGCATGTATTGCTGACTGGCATCAACCAGTGGCTGGTGATCCCAGCTCTTCAGCTTGCCGATGGTCAGGGCATCGGCGACGAAACGCCGGCGCCGCTGGCTCGCGAGCACCTGTTGATGGATGGCTGGAATGTCCCATTTGGCGCGAGCTTCGGCGAGAAAATCGTCGAAAATTTGACGATGTTGCGGCGATTGGCTGAGTTCTTCCAGTTCTCGCGGGTCATTGACTACATCGAAGAGCAGACAGGGGTCATCTTCACTGTAGATGAACTTGTAAGCGCCACGACGAATCATCATCAATGGACTGATAGTGCCTTCGGCCATGTATTCGCCGAACACTTCATCGTGTCCGCCCTGCCCTCGCAGATGCGCAACCAGCGAACGGCCATCGAGCGGCAAGCCCGGATCCAGAGTGCCGCCGGCCAGTTCCACAAAGGTCGGCAACAGGTCGGCGGTGGATACCGATGCACTGACCCGGCCGGCGCCGAATTGCCCTGGAGCACTTATCAACAGGGGGACACGAGCGGCCATCTCATACCAGTGCATTTTGTACCAGAGGCCCCGTTCGCCGAGCATGTCACCGTGATCGCCGGAAAATACGATGATGGTGTCATCGATCAGCCCGGTATCCTCAAGGGTTTGCAGGAGTTTGCCGACGTTGCTGTCGATATAGCTGCATGCACCGAAGTAGGCACGGCGAGCGTCGCGGATTTTATCCACAGGCAGCGGTTTGTCCCACAGGTCATAGACCTTGAGCAATCGCTGGGCGTGTGGATCGAGGTCGTGTTGATCCGGTGTTGCCGGCAACGGAATGTCAGCGTCGTCGTACAGGTCCCAGAAGGCCTTGGGAATTGTGTAGGGATCGTGGGGGTGAGTCATCGAGACCGTCAGGCAAAACGGCTGGTCGCCATCCTCGCGAATGTGGTCGAACAGGTACTGCTGCGCCTTGAACACCACCTCTTCATCGAAATCCAGTTGGTTGGTGCGCACGCAGGGGCCTGCCTGCAGCACCGAGGACATGTTGTGGTACCAGGTCGGACGCACATCCGGTGCGTCCCAATTCACCGCCCAACCGTAATCGGCCGGGTAGATATCGCTGGTCAGGCGCTCTTCATAACCGTGCAGTTGGTCCGGACCACAGAAATGCATCTTGCCTGACAGCGCGGTGCGGTAGCCTAGGCGCCGCAGGTAATGGGCATAAGTCGGCACATCGGCGGGGAAATCCGCTGCGTTGTCATAGGCACCGATCTTGCTCGGCAGCTGACCGCTGACCAGGGTGAAGCGCGAAGGTGCGCACAGCGGGCTGTTGCAATAAGCGCTGTCGAATACCACGCCCTCGGCGGCGAGGCGGCTCAGATTAGGCAATTTGATAGGCGAAGGGCCGTAGAACGGCAACATTGGCGCGGCCATTTGATCGGCCATGATGAAAAGAATGTTCTTGCGCTTCATGTGATCGCGGCATTCCATAGTGGATGTTTATGCGAGAGTGCTGGGATCGAGGATGTAACCCATACACTTTGCGGTAAAGCCCACGGGCGGCAATGACTAGGATAAGCACAGCTTATGTATGACGCGCTTGGTGACCTTTCTCTGGATTTGCTCCGCGCTTTCGAATCAGCGGCCCGGCAACGCAGCTTTACGGCGGCGGCGGTCGAACTGGGAACCACGCAGCCGGCGGTCAGCCAGCAAATCAAACGACTGGAGGAGCAGTTGGGGGCTCGACTGTTCGACCGCATCTATCGCGGCATCGAACTGACTGAGGCGGGAGCTATCCTATTCGAACAAGTTCAGCTGGGTTTGCAGAATATCGATGCAGGATTGAGCGCAATTAGCGCCCAACATCAGCATGAAGTGCTACAAGTCGCTACCGATTTTGCCTTTGCCGCCTATTGGCTGATGCCTCGGTTGCACCGCTTTCACGCGGCCAACCCACAGGTCGACGTCAGTCTGGTGACCAGTGAACGTAGCCATAACATGTTGCGCAGCGATATCGATGTAGCAGTGCTGTTCGGCGATGGCCGCTTCAAGCAAGGCGAGAGTCGTTGGCTGTTCAGCGAGGAAGTGTTCCCGGTGTGCAGCCCGCAACTACTGAATGATCGTGCCCTGCCCCTACCCGCTCGATCATTGTTGGAGTTTCCACTTCTGCACCTGCGTGGCGAAAACAGCAGCCTCTGGTTTGACTGGAGCGGGGTCTTCCGCGAGTTGGGCATCACCTCGCCCCCGGCGCCCGGCCAATTGCGTTTCGATAATTACACCTTGTTGATTCAGGCCGCCATTGGCGGCCAGGGCGTGGCGATTGGCTGGCGGCACCTTGTGGATAACTTGCTGGCACAAGGTTTGTTGTGTCGACCGATTGCCGAAACGGTGATCTCCAGGCTGGGTTATTACGTCGTGTTACCACAACGCAAACGGCGTGGCGCCTTGATCCAGCAGTTTGTCGATTGGTTGATGGCCGAGCAGGCCAGCAGTGCGCAATCGTTGAGCGGGATGGCACTGCCCTCAATTGCGATCTAGCTATCGGTGGCAACAAAATTTACGTGCTCGCCAATATGCAGGTTCAGATGCAACTCATCAGCGATCCCCACTGCCGTGCGGGCCAAACGTGCCAGCGGCTCGGCCAGCCCCGGCTCAAGGTTGCCGCCAATCTGGCTGAAATGTTCGATGGTCAAGCCAGGCACTCCGCGCGGGGCGTTCACCATCGTCCAGTGCAAGGCACTGCTTTGTAGCGCTTCGCGGATTTCTTCCGCAGCGTGGCGCTGCAACCCGTCTTCGATTTCAGGATCGTCCAGGATCTCAAAGTCCCCCACTAGAAATAACCGAGCGATACCCGCTGCCTGCATGCCATCGAGCAATGCATCCACCGCCAACACCTGCTCGACCGGGCCGGGCACAATGTTTTTCTCCACGTGTTCACTGTTGAATGGCAAACCGGGTGCGTCTAATAAACAGATAACCGCCGAACTGCCGGCCACGCTTTGCTTGACCCGTTGCGCGTCGAAAAGATCGCCGGTCTTGGTTCGCAAGCCCGGGCGCGGTGCCAGTGCCGTCAAGTCATCGAGAATGGCGATCACTTCATGTTGGCGCCGCAGCATTTCAGCCATCAGCGCACTGCCCAGGCTACTCATGGCACCATAAAGCACCACTTTCACCACCGGGGTTTCGGCATTTTTCATGGCTGAACTCCCTTGTTTTCCTTCCTGTATGGCATTCGACCTACAGGAAATGGTGAGGGTTCGACTCGGTTTTGGAGGGATTCAGATGCAACGGATCAAGGGTTACCACGCCCATGTCTATTTCGATGCCAGCACCATCGACCAGGCGCGGGCCCTGTGTGAGCAAGCGGCGCAATTGTTCCCGCTGAAAATGGGCCGGCTACACGAACGCCCCGTTGGCCCACACCCGGATTGGAGCTGCCAACTGGCGTTCGGCCCTGAGCTCATCGGTGAGGTATTGCCGTGGTTGGCACTCAACCGCAAGGGGTTGGTGGTGTTCCTGCACCCCGACACCGGGGACGATTTGCTGGATCACAGCGAGCACGCGATCTGGATGGGCGCGATTCGCCCGCTCGACCTGTCTATTTTCTGATCAGAGTGTTTCTTCGGCTTCGCCCGGTAAATGCTCATCCAGATGCAACCACGGCAGGCGGCTGTCGGTCCAGATGTGGCGTTCGGCTGGGGCCTGTTCCGGGTGATCGAGGGTAGCGATGGTCACGTCGATGCTGCCCGGGCTCAGGTGAGTCACCAATGCCAGTTGCGCCCCGCAGTTACCACAGAAAAAGCGCGCGCAGGTTAGCGAAGACTCGTAACGCGCCGGTTTTCCCGCCAGCCATTGAAAGGTCGATGCCGGCACTGTGATCCAGGTGGTTACGATACCGCCGCTGACCCGCCGGCAAATCGAGCAATGGCAATGGGCGATATCGTGCAATGGGCCGCTGAATTGATAGCGAAGCTGTCCGCAATGGCAGCCGCCGGTATGCATATCGACCATGCTGTTTCTCCTGATGCATTTTCACTGACGTCTTCGCGAGCAGGCTCGCTCCCACAGGGGATCAAAACCATTGTGGGAGCGAGCCTGCTCGCGAAGGGCACAACTCGGTCTCCCCTCCCTGCCCCGGTCCGACGACCGGTTGCGCATCCGGTCAATGCTTTCATCGGCGAAAGCTGGCTGAAAGCTTCCCCGATTAGGATCGCCCTCACTGCCGGCAACAGACCGGTTGGCTAAAGCGAATGTTCGATTGTTCGCCCAGCCCATTAAACAACAACAATGGTGACCCTGATGTCCTCTTCTCTTCGCCGCTTCGCTGCAACTCCGCCCGTACGTCTCGTGCTTCCCGTTCTGCGCTGATCCCATCCGATCCGCCCATTTCCCTAGCCGCGCTACGCCTGGAGTATTCCCATGCTGACTTTCCTTGGCTTCGCCATGGTCATCACGTTCATGTTCCTGATCATGACCAAGCGCCTGTCCGCGTTGATCGCCTTGATCATCATCCCGATCGTTTTCGCCTTGTTTGGCGGTTTCGGCCCGAAAATCGGCCCGATGATGCTCGAAGGCATTACCAAGCTCGCGCCAACCGGCGTGATGCTGATGTTCGCAATTCTGTACTTTGCCCTGATGATCGACTCCGGCCTGTTTGACCCGGCCGTGCGCAAGATCCTCAAAATGGTCAAGGGCGACCCGTTGAAAGTGTCGGTGGGTACCGCCGTCCTGGCGCTCGTCGTTTCCCTCGATGGTGACGGCGCGACCACCTACATGATCTGCGTGGCCGCCATGCTGCCGCTCTACAGTCGTATCGGCATGAGCCCGCGGATCATGGCCGGCTTGATCATCCTCGCCGGTGGCGTGATGAACATGACTCCGTGGGGTGGCCCGACCGCCCGTGCCGCCAGTGCGCTGCACGTCGATCCATCGGCCATCTTCGTGCCGATGATTCCCGCGATGGCCGCCGGGGTCCTGGCCATCCTTGCCATTGCCTACTTCTACGGCAAGCGTGAACGTGCGCGTCTGGGGGAGTTGCATCTGGTCGGCGATGAGGTCGATCACAGCGAGATCACCGTTTCGCAATTCCCGGATGCACGTCGGCCGAGTCTGATCTGGTTCAACGGCGCCCTGACCCTGGTCCTGATGTGCACCCTGATCGCCGGCCTGTTGCCGCTGCCGGTGCTGTTCATGGTGGCGTTCAGTATCGCGATGATCGTCAACTACCCGTGCCTGCAACAGCAGAAGGATCGCGTCGCGGCCCACGCCGGTAGCGTGCTGGCGGTGGTCGGGCTAATCTTTGCCGCGGGTATCTTCACCGGTATCCTGTCGGGCACTGGCATGGTCGATGCCATGTCCAAAAGCCTGCTGTCGGTGATTCCGGACTTCCTCGGCCCATACCTGGCAGTGATCACGGCGTTGGTGAGCATGCCATTCACCTTCTTCATGTCGAATGATGCATTTTATTACGGCGTGTTGCCGGTACTGGCCGAAGCCGCCAGCCATTACGGTATTACCGCGGTGGAAATGGCACGTGCCTCGATCGTCGGTCAGCCCGTCCACTTGTTGAGCCCGCTGGTACCATCGACTTACCTCCTGGTGGCCCTGGCTGGCATCGACTTCGGTGATCACCAGCGCTTCACCCTGAAGTGGGCAGTGCTGGTTTGCATGTGCATACTGGTTGCTGCATTGCTGATGGGGATTTTTCCGCTGTTCAGCACTCTATAAGCCCAAGACTCACCATTTCGGGTCCAGGCTTCGCGGTTTGAAGTCGGGGCCCTTTTTGGTTTAACAATCGCTCAAAGGAATACACATGGAATGGCTGACCAACCCTGAAATCTGGGTTGCCTTCTTTACCCTGACTGCCCTGGAAATCGTCCTGGGTATCGATAACATCATCATGATTTCGATCCTGGTCAGCCGCATGCCCAAGCACATGCAACAGCGCACCCGGATTTTCGGCCTGGCGCTGGCCATGGTCACGCGGATTCTGTTGCTGTTGTCGATCACTTGGGTCATGCGCCTTACCTCCGACCTGTTCGAAGTGTTCGGCCAGGGCATCTCCGGGCGTGACCTGATCCTGTTCTTCGGTGGCTTGTTCCTGCTGTGGAAGAGCTCGCAAGAGATGTACCACGCGCTGGAAGGTGAAGACGAAAGCGATGACGAGCCTTCGATGAAGGGCGGCAACTTTCTCTACACCATCATCCAGATCGCGATCATCGACATCGTGTTCTCCCTGGACTCGGTGATCACTGCCGTCGGCATGGTTTCCCATGTACCGGTCATGGTGGCGGCGATTGTCGTGGCGGTGTTGGTGATGATGCTAGCCTCGGGCACTATCAGCGCGTTCATCGACAAGCACCCTTCTCTGAAGATGCTGGCGCTGGCGTTCCTGTTGATCGTCGGTATGGTGCTGATTGCCGAATCCTTCGACGTGCACGTGCCAAAAGGCTACGTCTACTTTGCCATGGCGTTCTCGCTGGCAGTGGAGGCGATCAATATCAAGATGCGCACCGCCATTGCGAGAAAGAAGAAGCAGCAAGACCCGGTGAAACTGCGCAAGGACATTCCGGGGCAGTAAGCCGAATGCGGTAATACGCAAAACCTGTGGGAGCGGGCTTGCTCGCGAAGACGGAGTGTCAGTCGACATCATTGTTGCCTGACACAACGCTTTCGCGAGCAAGCCCGCTCCCACAATTGTTTTGGGTGGGCCGGTCCGGCCTGTTTTCATGACAGTTTCATTTCAATCGCGTCTTTAGCTATGCGATGCTGGCGTCCAGACCGTTAGCCAACTACAGCTTAACTACAGAACGTAGAATGTCGCGCGGCACCGCCAACTTGCTCCTTTGGGGCGCTACCACCACAGGGGGCCTGTATGCTCACCCTGCTCAATCTTCTTTCAGCCGTGGCCTTGCTGATCTGGGGCACGCATATCGTCCGAACCGGCATCTTGCGGGTCTACGGTTCCAACCTGCGCCACGTCATCGGCCAGAACATGTCCAAGCGCTGGTTGGCGTTCATCTCGGGGATCGTCGTGACCGCGATGGTCCAGAGCAGTAACGCCACGGCGATGCTCGTCACGTCGTTTGTCGGCCAGGGCCTGATGGCGCTGACCCCTGCCCTGGCAACCATGCTGGGCGCCGATGTCGGTACGGCGTTGATGGCACGGGTGCTGACCTTTGATCTGTCATGGCTCTCGCCACTGCTGATTTTTCTCGGGGTGATTTTCTTCCTGTCGCGCAAACAGACGCGACTAGGGCAAATGGGCCGGGTCAGCATCGGCCTGGGGTTGATCATTCTGGCGCTACAACTGATTGTCGAAGCAGCCGCGCCGATCACCCACGCTCAAGGGGTGAAAGTGATTTTCGCCTCACTGACCGGCGATATTTTGCTCGACGCCCTGGTCGGCGCGTTGTTCGCGATGATTTCCTACTCCAGCCTGGCGGCGGTCCTGCTGACCGCGACCCTCGCCGGCGCCAGCGTGATCAGCCTGCCGGTGGCCATCGGCCTGGTGATCGGCGCCAACATCGGCAGCGGCATTCTCGCGTTCCTCAGCACCAGCATGCAGAACGCCGCCGGCCGCCAAGTGGCGTTGGGCAGCCTGTTGTACAAGATGATCGGGCTGTTGCTGATCATTCCCGTGCTCGACCCCTTGGTGCACTGGATCGACAGCCTCGACTTCAGCCCCCAGGAAATGGTGATCGGCTTCCACCTGCTCTACAACACCGCGCGTTGCCTGATCCTGCTGCCCAGTGTCGGGCCGATGGCCAGGTTCTGTGCGTGGATACTGCCCGAACGTCCGCAAACCAACGGTATGGCCAAACCCCGACACCTTGACCCGACAGCATTGGTCACGCCAAGCCTGGCATTGGCCAACGCGGCCCGGGAAACCCTGCGCATGGGCGATCTGATCGACAACATGCTGGAAGCCATGCTCGACGTGCTGCACGGCAAGCAAACTGCAGTAACCCAGGAGATGCGTCGTCTGAGTGATGACGTGGAGGCGCTCTACAGCGCGATCAAGCTGTATCTGGCGCAAATGCCCCGGGAAGACTTGAGTGACCAGGACAGCCGGCGCTGGGCGGAAATCATCGAACTGGCGATCAACCTCAAGCTTGCCAGTGACTTGATCGAGCGCATGCTGCGCAAAGTCCAGCAACAGAAAACCTCCCAGCGCCGGTCGTTTTCCGAAGTGGGGCTGGAAGAGTTGGCCGGGCTGCACAGCCAGTTGATCTCCAACCTGCGCCTGGGCTTGTCGGTGTTCCTGAGTGCCGACAAGGAAAGTGCCCGCCAGTTGCTGCGTGAGAAACGTCGCTTTCGCGCACAGGAACGCCGCCTGGCCCACGCGCATGTCAGTCGTTTGCAACGTAAGATCGTGCAAAGTATCGAGACCAGTTCGCTGCACCTGGAGTTGATTGCCGACATGAAGCGTTTGAATTCGCTGTTTTGCAGCAGTGCCTACGTGGTGTTGGAAACTTCCGACACTGGCGCGCTGGCGGTCGACGATTTGGCTGATATCACGCATTCGCCTTGAACGTCTGGCACGGTGGTCAGTCAGTAACATTGGTTTCGGGTTCAAGATCATCGCGAGCAGGCTCGCTCCCACAGTTGATTTGAGAACCCTGTGGGAGCGAGCCTGCTCGCGATGGCTGCCTGGAAAGCGACACGGATCTCCAATCAGCCGTATGGAAGCTCGTTATGCGTTGCCTGTTGTTCGCCTGTCTGTTGCTTGGCTCATTCCCTTCGTTTGCCCTGGATCGCTTCCAGGTCGAAGGCTACACCCTGCGCAACGGTTTGCAGTTGTTGCTCAAGCCCGCCCCTGAGCGCGGCCACGTGGCGATCCGGTTGGTGGTCGGGGTAGGCCTGGATGATTTCGGTTGCGCCGATAAAGAACTGCCACATCTGCTCGAACACCTGCTGTTCAGCGGCATCGACGCCAGCGGTGAAGGCGGCCTGGAGGAGCGCATGCAGGCGCTGGGCGGCGAGTGGAATGCTTTCACCAGCAACGCCGACACCACCTTTGTGATCGAAGCCCCGGCGAAAAACCAGCGCAAGGTGCTCGATCTGCTACTGGCGTTGCTGACGCAGACTCATTTCGACGACGACGCCATCCACGCCGCCAAGCAAGTGGTCGAGCGTGAAGATGGTGGCCACTACACCCACTTGCAACGCTGGCTGGATCGCCAGGACCTGGGCAATACCGCCAGCAAACAACTGGCCGTGGAACTGGGCCTCAAATGCCCTGAGCGTGCGCAAGTCCATCACCTGACCCGCGAACAGCTGGAGAACGTGCGCAAGGGCTGGTACGCGCCCAACAACATGACGCTGATTGTCGTCGGCGACCTCGACCGCTTGCTGCCGGCCTATCTGGATCGGGCTTATGGCGCGCTGACCGCCATCGACCCGACAGAGCACCCGCCCCTGCCACAAATCCAGGCCAGCGCGGCCCATGAGCGCAACCTGATTCGCGGCTTCGTCGGTGGTGGGGCCAAGCTGCACTGGCTGGTACCGGAGCCGGTACTGGACAATCAGCACGACGAAACCTTCGACCTGCTCAAGGACTATCTGGACTGGGCACTCTATCGCCAACTGCGCCTGGCGCACAGCTTGTCCTATGGTCCCTGGGCCGAGCGCGAGGTGTTTGGCGGCGTTGGCTTCATGAGCCTGAATGCCGACCTGGATCGCGACGACGTGGCCGAAGCGCAAGAGGTGCTGGATGAGCTGAAGGCCGGTTTGCTCAAGGATGGTCTCAACGCCGAGACCTTCAATCGTCTCAAGCAGGCCGCCATCGCCCGCCAGTCGTGGGCCGTTCAAGGCAACAGCGCCCTGGCCGATTACTACTGGAGTTCTCTGGGAGACTATGCAGACGGCCGTTTCGCCAACCCGGTCAGGGAGTTGCAAGCCGTCACGCTGGCGCAAGCGAACAAGGCCATGCGCGAATTGCTCTTGCAACCGGGCTATATGCGGATCGAAAAACCGTTGGTGAGTTATGACCAATTGATGTGGATGATCGCCGGGTTGTCGGGATTGTTGCTGCTGAGCCTGGCGGCGTGGCGTTTTCATCGCAGAAAGTAAGCACGTTCGCCGATGAGGCGGTAATCTGTCAGGGATTTTTCCTACGACTAATGTGAACCGCCGAATGCCGACCCTGACCCTCTTCGTCCAGCGCATCCTCGAGCTGATGAAGCGTTACCCCGGGGTCATCGCGGCCGGTGGCTTTATCTCCGGAATCGGCAGCTTCATTCTGGTGGATCGCCAGCAGGGTCTGGCGAGCTGGATCACCACCATCATGCTGATCAGCTGGGTCTGGCTGATGCTGGAAAACAGCCTGACCAAGCTGTTCACCAGAATCTTCAAGCGGGAAATCCCCCAGCCACTGCTGCGTTACGCGACGCAGATGATTCACCAGGAAAGCCTGTTCTTCGTCCTGCCGTTCTTTTTCATCACCACGACGTGGAACAGCGGCCAGTTGTTCTTCACCGGGCTGTTGGGTATCGCGGCGCTGATTTCCATCATCGACCCGCTCTACTACAAGTGGCTGGCACCCCGGCGTTGGGCGTTTCTGGCGCTGCACACCCTGACCCTGTTCGCCGCCCTGCTCACCGCATTGCCGGTGATCATGCACCTGACCACCTCGCAAAGCTTCAAATGGGCACTGGGCATCGCCGTGCTGTTGTCGTTCCCCAGCCTGGCGTCGATCTTTCCGATCCGCACCGTGCGCAATGCCCTGGCGATCCTGAGTATTACCGTGGGAATCGGCGGTGTCGGCTGGGTACTGCGTTCGTGGGTACCGCCCGCGACCCTGTGGATGACCGACGTGGCCATCAGCACGCAGATGCAGGATCGCACCCCCGGCGCCAGCCTCGAAGAAGTCAGCGCCGAGCAGATCCGCGGCGGTGGCCTCTATGCCTACACGGCGATCAACGCGCCACGCGGACTGGACGAGCGGATTTATCACGTGTGGCAATTCAACGGCAAAGAGGTCGACCGCATCCCTCTCGATATTCACGGTGGACGCAAGGAAGGCTACCGGGCCTGGACTCACAAGCAGAACTTCCCTGGCAATCCGGCAGGCAAATGGCAGGTGCGGGTGTTGACCGAAGACGGCCAATTGATCGGTGTGCTGCGCTTCAAGGTATTAGACAGCACACCGGTCAAAGAAAAGTGAGTGAGTTCGTGTTATTACATAGCTCTGCGTAATAGCCGAAAAAGCACGGAGCTTATGACCAGCAGCACAGTGGCCGGCAATGCCCAACTGGACACCTCGCACTCCCCGCCTCAGATTCGGGTGACGGGAGACTGGACGCTTGCCCATTACGCCGACCTCAAGCACCTGAGTGAAAAGCTCGAAGGCCAGTACGACGACAGCACCCACATCGACCTCAATGGCCTCGGCGCCCTTGATACGGCCGGCGCCTCGCTGCTGGTGGAACTGTTGGGTTCCGAGCGCCTGGGTCGATCCGCCGAACATCCCGATTGCACCCTCTCCACTGCCGACCGCGCGTTGTTGCAAACCGTCTATCAGTCGATGACGGATTTCTGTGTGCCGCTCAAGGAGCCGGAAATCAGCGTCGGCATTCAATTGCTGACCCGCATCGGCCGCGCGGTGGACGCGGTCTGGCAGGACACCCTGCAATTGTTGGGGTTCGTCGGCCTGATTCTGGAAACCATCGTGCGTGGTCTGTTTCGCCCCAGCCGCTGGCGCATCACGCCGATGGTGGCGCACATCGAACAGACCGGCCTCGACGCCGCGCCCATCGTCGCCCTGCTGACCTTTCTGGTGGGCGCCGTGGTGGCCTTTCTCGGGGCGACGGTGCTGACCACGTTCGGCGCCAGTGTGTTCACGGTGGACCTGGTGGCGTTTGCCTTCTTGCGCGAATTCGGCGTGCTGCTGACCGCAATCCTGATGGCCGGGCGCACCGCCAGTGCGTTCACCGCGCAGATCGGCTCGATGAAAGCCAACGAGGAAATCGACGCCATTCGCACCCTGGGCCTCGACCCGATCGAGTTGCTGGTGGTGCCGAGAGTCCTGGCGTTGCTGGTCGCCTTGCCAATGCTGACCTTTCTGGCGATGGTCTCGGGGATTATCGGTGGCGGCGTCGTCTGCGCGGTAGCGCTGGATATTTCGCCGGCGATGTTTCTGTCGCTGTTGCAGTCGGACATCGGCGTCCAGCACTTTCTGGTGGGGATCGTCAAAGCGCCGATCTTCGCGTTTCTCATTGCAGCGATCGGTTGCCTGGAAGGCTTTAAAGTCAGCGGCAGTGCGGAGTCCGTCGGCGCCCACACCACCTCCAGCGTGGTGCAGTCGATTTTCGTGGTGATCGTGCTCGATGCCGTGGCCGCGCTGTTTTTCATGGAGATGAGTTGGTGAGTCGTTTACCCCGAGCGCCCGCCGAGGCGGTGATCGAAGTCCGCGGGCTGTGCAATCGTTTCGGTAGCCAGAGCGTGCACGAAAACCTCGATCTGGATCTGTACAAGGGCGAGATCCTGGCCGTGGTCGGGGGATCCGGCAGCGGTAAATCCGTGCTGCTGCGCAGCATCGTCGGTTTGCGCCAGCCCAGCGAGGGCGTGGTGAAAGTCTTCGGTAAAAACCTGCCGACCCTGCCCGAGCACGAGCGCTCCCTGATCGAACGGCGCTTTGGTGTGCTGTTCCAGAAAGGCGCCCTGTTCTCTTCGTTGACGGTGACCGAGAACGTCGCCCTGCCCCTGATCGAACACGCGGGATTGAGCCGTGACGATGCCGAGCACCTGGCGGCGGTAAAACTGGCCCTGGCTGGCTTGCCGCTGTCGGCGGCGGACAAGTACCCCGCGTCCCTGTCCGGCGGCATGATCAAGCGTGCGGCACTGGCACGGGCCTTGGCGCTGGACCCGGACATCCTGTTTCTCGACGAGCCCACCGCCGGTCTCGATCCGATTGGTGCCGCCGCCTTCGATCAACTGATCCTGACCCTGCGCGATGCCTTGGGCCTTAGCGTGTTCCTGGTGACCCACGACCTCGACACGCTCTACACCATCACCGACCGAGTGGCAGTGCTGGCGCAGAAGAAAGTGCTGGTGGCCGATGCCATCGATGTCGTCTCGGAAACCGACGACGCGTGGATTCATGAATACTTCCATGGCCCTCGCGGCCGCGCGGCGCTGACGGCCGCTCAACAGCTCAACGAGGTCTGACATGGAAACCCGAGCCCATCATGTATTGATCGGCCTGTTCACCGTGATTGTGGTGACAGGCGCCCTGCTCTTTGGCCTGTGGCTGGCCAAGTCCAGTGTCGACACCGAGTTCAAGGACTACGAGGTTGTATTCAACGAGGCGGTCAGTGGTCTATCCAAGGGCAGCCCGGTGCAGTACAGCGGGATCAAGGTCGGCGACGTGGTGCTGTTGCGGCTGGACCCGAAAGACCCGCGTCGGGTGCTGGCCAGGATTCGTCTGGGCGGCGAAACACCGATCAAGGAAGACACCCAGGCCAAGCTGGCGCTGACTGGGGTCACCGGAACATCGATCATCCAGCTCAGCGGCGGTACGCCCCAGAGCCCGCCCCTCAAGGGCAAGGACGGCAAACTGCCGACCATTGTCGCTTCGCCCTCGCCCATCGCCCGGTTGCTCAATGACAGCAACGACCTCATGGCCGGGGTGAACATGCTGATGCACAACGCCAACCTGATGTTTTCCACGGAAAACATCGAGCGCATCAGCAAGACCCTGGAGCATCTTGAAGTCACCACCGGCACCATCGCCGACCAGCGTGGCGATATCCGTCAGGCCATGCAGCAACTGGCGGCAGTCGGCAAACAGGCCGGCACCATGATGGAACAGACGTCGGCGCTGATGCGCAACGCCAACGGCTTACTCAATGATCAGGGCAAGCAGATGTTCGGCAGCGCCGAACAGGCCATGAAATCGCTGGAACAGAGCAGCGCGACGATCAGCAAGCTGCTCAGCACCAATCAGGACTCGTTGAACAGCGGCATGCAGGGCCTCAATGGCCTGGCGCCGGCAATACGCGAGCTGCGGGAAACCCTGACCTCGTTGCGCTCCATCTCCCAGCGCCTCGAGGCCAACCCCAGCGGTTACCTGCTGGGCAGTGACAAGAACAAGGAGTTCACCCCATGAAGCTGTCTACCCTCGCCCTCCTCGCCAGCTTCACGTTGATCAGCGCCTGCTCGATCCTGCCCAAGCCAGAACCCTTCGATCTCTATCGATTGCCTTCGGCGCAAAGCAGTGTGGCGCCTGCTCACGCCACGCCGCAGCACTGGTCGTTGCGCCTGAACAAACCCCAGGCCAGTGAAGCGTTGAACAGTCCGAACATCGCCGTCATCCCCCAAGGCGACGTGATCAGCAGCTACAAGGGTGCACGTTGGAGCGACCCGGCGCCGGTGCTGATGCGCAATCGCCTGCTCGATGGTTTCCAGCGTGATGGTCGGGTGACGCTGCTTAGCACCGATGACAGCAACTTTCAGGCGGATCTGGAGCTGGGTGGCAGCTTGCAGGCGTTTCAGACCGAATATCAGGGTACCAACGCCGACGTGATCGTGCGCCTGGACGCCTTACTGGTGCGTGGTTATGACCAGCGAATCCTCGCCAGCAGACGTTTTGAAGTGCGCCAGCCTTTGAGCGATGTGAAGGTGCCGGCGGTGGTGGCCGGATTTGGCCAGGCCAGCGATCAACTGACGACGCAGGTGGTGGCGTGGGCGGTTGAGCAAGGGAAAAAGGTCGCACCGCCACCAAGGCCGTGAACCTGGCGCAAAACCCCTGTAGGAGCGAGCGTGCTCGCGATGGGCGCTAAAACAACACGGGTTACCAGACACCCCCGCGTTATCGTTCAGCTCATCGCGAGCATGCTCGCTCCTACAGGGATTGTGGTTAGCCGAAGAACCAGTAGCAGACGCCAATGGCGCCCAATACACCGGCCAATTCCGCCAGTAACGCACACCCCACCGCATGCCGCGCTCGCTGGATGCCCACTGCGCCGAAGTACACCGCCAGCACATAGAACGTGGTTTCTGTACTGCCCTGAACCGTCGCCGCCACCAGCGCCGGGAAGCTGTCCACACCCGACGTTTTCATCGTTTCGATCAGCATCGCCCGGGCAGCGCTGCCGGAGAAGGGTTTGACCATTGCCGTTGGCAGCGCATCGACGAAGCGCGTGTCCCAGCCGGCCCATTCCACCAGGTGACGAATCCCGTCCAGGCCGAAATCCAGGGCGCCGGACGCGCGCAACACGCCCACGGCGCACAGCATCGCCACCAGATACGGCAGCAGGTTCTTCGCCACGTCAAAGCCTTCCTTGGCGCCTTCGACGAACGCTTCGTAGACCTTGACCTTGCGCAACGCGCCAATCACCAGAAACAGCATGATCAAGCCAAATAGCGTCAAGTTGCCGAGGATCGACGACAAACCTGCCAGTGCGCTCGCTGACATCGTCCCCAGAAGCGCCATGAAACCACCGAGGGCGAGGGCGCCGGGAATCAGGTACGCCAACACCACCGGGTCCCAGACGCGCAGGCGTTGCATGAAGGCCACGGCCAGGAAGCCGACAATGGTCGAGCAACTGGTGGCGAGCAGGATCGGCAGGAACACCAGCGTCGGGTCGGGCGCACCTTGTTGGGCGCGGTACATGAAGATCGTCACCGGCAGCAGGGTCAGGGAGGAGGCGTTGAGCACCAGGAACAGGATCTGCGCGTTACTGGCAATCGTATCGCTGGGATTGAGCTCCTGCAGCGCCTTCATGGCCTTGAGGCCGATCGGCGTGGCGGCATTGTCCAGGCCCAGGCCGTTGGCGGCGAAGTTCAGGGTGATGAGGCCGATGGCGGGGTGGCCAGGCGGGACTTCCGGCATCAGGCGCAAGAACAGCGGCCCCAGGGCCTTGGCCAGCCATTCGACGATCCCGGCCTTCTCGGCGATCCGCAGAAAGCCCAACCAAAGGGTGAGGGTACCGAACAGCAGGACCATGACTTCGACGGACAACTTGGCCATGGCGAAGATGCTTTCGACCATCGCCGCGAAGATCCCGGCGTTGCCGCCGATCAACCATTGCGCCAGCGCCGACACGGCAGCCACGATGAAGAAGCCAAGCCACAGGCCATTAAGCATCAGTCAAATCCCCCCAAAAGATGCGCGAATGATAGCGGGGTGGCCAGAAACGACAAACCCCGGATTTTCTCCAGGGTTTGTCTGGTGTGGCATAGCGGCCCCATGTGGGAGCAACCTGTGGCGAGGGGATTTATCCCCGTCGGGCTGCGTAGCAGTCCCGTTTCTGGGGCCGCTTCGCAGCCCGACGGGGATAAATCCCCTCACCACAGAGTTCGATGACCACAGGGGTATTACATTAGTTGCTGGAGGTTTCACCCGCTGGCAGCTTTTCCTTGCTGCGCCAGTGCGGCAGGGAGTTCCAGTAGCGCTGGCCCTTGGCGTCGTCGTACATGCCTTCCCAACGAGCGATGACCAGCACGGCCAGGGCATTGCCGATCACGTTCAGAGCGGTACGTGCCATGTCCATGACACGGTCGACACCGGCGATGAATGCCAGGCCTTCGAGGGGGATGCCGACGCTGCCCAGGGTAGCGAGCAGTACTACGAAGGACACGCCCGGTACACCGGCAATGCCTTTGGAGGTGACCATCAGGGTCAGCACCAGCAGCAATTGCTGGCTGATCGACAGATCGATGCCATAGAGCTGGGCAATGAAGATGGCCGCGATGCTCTGGTACAGGGTCGAACCGTCCAGGTTGAACGAGTAACCGGTTGGCACGACGAAGCTGCAAACGGCTTTGGGCGCGCCATAGGCTTCCATTTTTTCGATCACACGCGGCAGCACGGTTTCGGAGCTGGCGGTGGAGTAGGCCAGTACCAGCTCATCCTTGAAGATGCGCATCAGCTTGAGCACCGAGAAGCCGAACAGGCGAGCGATCAGGCCCAGCACCACGAAGGCGAAGAAGGCGATGGCGAAATAAACCAGGATGACCAGTTTGGCCAGTGGCAGCAGGGAAGCGAAGCCGAAGTTGGCCACGGTCACCGCGATCAGTGCGAATACGCCGATCGGTGCGTAGTTCATGATCATGTGGGTGACCTTGAACATGCTTTCCGAAACGCCCTGGAACATCTTCACCAGCGGCTCGCGCAGGTCCGCCTGCAAGCTCGACAAACCGAGGCCGAACAGCACAGAGAAGAAAATGATGGGCAGCATTTCGCCGCGGGCCATGGCCGCGAAGATATTCGACGGGATCAGGTTGAGGATGGTTTCGATGAACGCATGTTCATGCTGAACTTCAGCAGCTGTTGCCTGGTACTTGGAAATGTCCACAGTGCCCAGGGTGCTCATGTCGATACCGGCACCTGGATGGAACAGGTTGGCCAGCAGCAGACCCACTACAATGGCGATGGTGGTGACGATCTCGAAGTAAATGATGGTCTTGAGGCCGATGCGCCCAAGTTTCTTGGCGTCACCGACGCCAGCAATGCCGACGATCAGGGAAGAGATGACGATCGGAATCACGATCATCTTGATCAGACGGATAAAGATATCGCCTGCCGGTTGCAGGACGTTGCTGATCCACCAGGCTTTTTCGGCACTGAAATGGTTGAGCAGCGCACCGATTGCAATCCCCAATACCAGACCGATGAGGATCTGCCAGGCGAGGCTAAGCTTTGCCTTCTTCATATCTTTACCCTTACTTCAGTTTGACTCGGGCAGATGCATGAACGGCCTCGCTTGTGGCGAAAACGTCAGAGCACTTGCCCCCGTATAAGGAGCCCCGGAGCGCTTGTTAGTGGCTCTCTGGCAGGCGAAAAAAGGCGCAACTATTCCGATGCAAGGAAGCGACGTCTAATGCCGTAAACGCCTACCCTATGCCGAATCGGCATGAGGTTTTTTGACTGAAACGCGCGTCCCAACCGGTTCGAATACGACATATTGGCAGGCATAAGTGCCGTGAACCGGCCATCACAGAGCAGATTGTATGTTTTTTGAGCAGTGGGGAAGGGTGTCAAAATGACTGGATTTCAGCAGATCTGCGCACAGATATGAGCGCAAAAGAAACTCGATTTTTCTCGATGTACGGTCGCTCATGACGCTCCTGGAGACTTTTCCCGCAGGTGCTGCAACCTTCAAGCACTACGCAAGCTCGTCGAACCCAGATCGGCCGGCGAACTTGCGTGGCAGCTTTACCTGACCCGGCCCTTGCGCAGGCACTCCCTGTACCCGTAGGTCACTCCGCCCCTGAAGCAGGCAGAACGTCCCGACCCCTTGGTCATGCGCCTGCCTTCCTCAGGTGGCGCAGCGCGAAAGAAGCGATGCGCTTCTTTCGCGTCTTGAACTTTGTTCAACCTCGTCCGCGACGGCCGAAGAAGAAGGACGCAATGAACATCACCAGGAACACGACAAAGAGAATCTTGGCGATACCCGTGGCGGTGCCCGCGATACCACCGAAGCCCAGAACTGCGGCGACAATGGCAATGATCAGGAACGTGATTGCCCAGCTCAACATGATGATTCTCCTTACGCTTCTATTAAGAGGTATTGCTATCCCGGCGCGTCGAGCGCACCAAGTTGACGTGCTCAGAACACCCAACGTTCTTGACGGGGCATCTCATTGGCCGGTTGCGCCTGGTCGACGTCCATCATTCTCATCGGGGTGATATCTACCGAACCGCTGCCTGCCGCGCTGAAATGGGTTTGGGTCGGAAGTTCAAACGAAATGCGCGGGGCTTCTGGCTGCTGACTCTGTTCCCATAGAAGAAACTGTTGACCGGCGATCAAGGTGATCACCAGCGCAAGTATCGCAAACAGGCCTTGCTGAACATGCAGTGGCGAGAAATGCAATTGGGCGGCACGTTGGCGAATCATCCTGAAGCTCCTCCCACGCTGGGGAAATTGGGCTGAGGGCATTTGTTGTCTGCCCTGCGTTAACCAGGTTATTGCAGCCTGCATGCCAGTTTTTTTTCCTAAAAAAAGCCTTAAAAAACAATTAGTTATGTTTATCGTGCGGATGTGAATCGACGCATCCTGCACGATGAGCCCTCGTCCGGTCGTGCGTAATGCACGACGCCTGGCAAACACATCGCAATCTTTTTGAATTGAGAGTAGGGCGCGGCTGTCAGAAATGGACGCAAGGCATCTCTAATAAATAGGGGGTGCGTTCCAATCAGCTGCTTTCGGGCGCTGCAGCGAGGGGACAAGAGTTAGCTACCCTGCTAAGGCAGGAATGGATCAGAATAAACCATGCAACTTGCCCGATTTTTCCGGGACTAACCAAGATCATTCTTTAAGGAGCGTAGGAAAATGGAATCCGCCACTGAGCATCAAGGCCGCATTCTTCTGGTGGATGATGAGTCTGCCATCCTGCGAACCTTCCGCTATTGCCTTGAAGATGAAGGCTACAGCGTTGCGACCGCTAACAGCGCTGCGCAAGCTGAAGCCTTGCTGCAACGTCAAGTTTTCGACCTGTGCTTCCTCGATTTGCGCCTGGGGGAGGATAACGGTCTGGACGTGTTGGCACAGATGCGCATCCAGGCCCCATGGATGCGCGTGGTGATCGTCACCGCGCATTCGGCCGTAGACACCGCCGTTGACGCAATTCAGGCGGGTGCCGCCGATTATCTGGTCAAGCCGTGCAGCCCCGATCAATTGCGCTTGGCCACGGCCAAACAGCTGGAAGTGCGGCAATTGTCGGCTCGTCTGGAGGCCCTGGAAGGTGAGGTGCGCAAACCCAAGGAAGGTCTGGACTCTCACAGCCCGGCCATGAAGGTCGTGCTCGAGACCGCCCGCCAGGTGGCTAATACCGACGCCAACATCTTGATCCTCGGCGAGTCCGGCACCGGTAAAGGCGAGTTGTCCCAAGCGATTCACGGCTGGAGCAAGCGCTCAAAAAAATCCTGTATCACTATCAACTGTCCGTCGCTGACGGCCGAGCTCATGGAAAGTGAGTTGTTCGGCCACAGCCGGGGGGCATTTACCGGTGCCAGCGAAAGCACCTTGGGGCGCGTCAACCAAGCTGATGGCGGAACCTTGTTTCTCGACGAAATCGGCGATTTTCCCCTCGTTTTGCAACCAAAGTTGCTGCGCTTCATTCAAGACAAGGAATACGAGCGGGTGGGTGATCCCGTCACGCGTCGGGCCGATGTGCGCATTCTTGCGGCCACCAACCAGAACCTGGAAGACATGGTCCGCGACGGGCGCTTTCGCGAGGACCTGTTGTATCGGCTCAATGTCATTACGTTGCACCTGCCACCACTGCGCGAGCGCCGGGAAGACATTCTCAACCTCGCAGACCGGTTTCTGGCCCGTTTCGTCAAGGAATACGCGCGCCCGGCACGGGGTTTCAGCGACGAAGCTCGTGAAGCGCTCCTGGGTTACCGCTGGCCGGGGAACATTCGCGAACTGCGTAACGTAGTGGAGCGTGCGAGCATTATTTGCCCGCAGGAGCGGGTCGAGATCAGCCATCTGGGCATGGCCGAAGCGCCGATCAACAACGCACCGCGTATTGGTGCGCCGTTAAGCCTGGATGAGCTGGAAAAGGCCCATATCGGCGCCGTCCTCGCCACCGCAGGCACGCTGGATCAAGCCGCCAAGACCTTGGGAATCGATGCGTCGACGCTGTATCGCAAGCGCAAGCAGTACAACCTGTGAGTTCGCGGCGATGAAACCGGCGATGAAGTTGCAGACCCGGCTGTTCCTCAGCATTTCTGCACTGATCACTGTCGCACTGCTTGGGCTACTGCTCGGTCTTGTCAGTGTGTTGCAGATGGCCGGGAGCCAGGAAGCGTTGGTGCGCAACAATTTCGTCACTCTGGATCTGGGGCTCAAGTTGCGACAAACACTGGGCGATCAGTTGCTCATCATGCTCAGTGAAAAAAGCGATCCTGCCGCCCTCGAGGCGTCCAGGCAGCGTTACCTTGAGCTGCTGGAGGAAGGCATTGCCCAGGAACCGCCAGATGAAACCCACGGCTTCAAAAAGGCCAAGGCTGATTATTTGAGCTTTATAGGTGCGTATGAAGTGTCCCCTGACCCGACGCGCGTACTCAGTGGCAACGATGAGCTGACCGAAAAATTCAATCTATTGCGCAATGGCTTGATTACGGAGCACAAGCGGGCGCTGGATGACATCAGCACTGTCGAACGCAAAGCCCGTGAGCGTGCACTGCTGATTGCCGGGCTGCTTGGCCTGGTTGGGCTGGCGGTGTTGATCATCGGCTTCATTACCGCACACGCCATCGCCCGGCGATTCGGTGAGCCCATCGAGGCCCTGGCGCAGGCAGCGGATAATATTGGCCAGGGAAATTTCGACGTCACACTGCCGGTGTCATCGGCCGTGGAGCTGAATCAGCTGACTCGTCGGTTCGGGATCATGGCCGAGGCATTGCGTGAACATCAGGCCACTAACGTCGATGAGTTGCTGGCGGGACAGCAGCGTTTGCAAGCGGTGCTCGATGGTATCGACGATGGCTTGCTGATGATTGATCGCCAGGGGCATCTGGAGCACCTTAACCCTGTAGCGCAGCGCCAGTTAGGCTGGGACTCCGATCGGCTCGGGCGAGGCTTGGGTGAGGCGCTGGAGCATCCCGAACTCGATGAGCAACTGCAGCTGGTACTGCGTGGCGGTACGCTGGAACGTATGCCGGATGACCTGAGCATCGAGGTCGATGGCGAGACGCGGTTGCTGACGTATAGCCTGACGCCGGTCATCCACACCCAAGGGCATATCCTCGGTGCAGTGATGGTGCTGCACGATGTGACTGAACAGCGTGCCTTCGAACGGGTGCGTAGCGAGTTCGTCTTGCGCGCCTCCCATGAACTGCGCACGCCCGTGACGGGCATGCACATGGCATTTGGGCTGTTTCGCGAGCGCTCGCATTTTCCACCGGAGTCCCGCGAGGCGGACCTGCTGGACACGGTCAACGAAGAAATGCAGCGGCTGATGCAACTGATCAATGACTTGCTGAATTTCTCCCGTTACCAGAACGGCTTGCAGAAACTGACCCTGGCGCCATGCTCCATCGAGGATTTGCTGGAGCAAGCGCAGATTCGCTTTGCCGACGGAGCCCGAGAGAAGGGTGTCGAGCTGTTGATAGAAGTCCAGGGACCCTTGCCTAGGTTGCAAGCCGATCAGGCGCAACTGGACCGGGTGCTCGACAATCTGATCGATAATGCACTGCGTCATACCGCCACCGGCGGGCGGATACGCCTGCAAGCCAGGCGTCATGGGGAACGGGTCATCATCAGCGTCGAAGATAACGGTGAAGGCATCGCCTATGGCCAACAAGGCCGGATCTTCGAGCCGTTTGTCCAGGTCGGCCGCAAGAAAGGCGGGGCTGGACTCGGTTTGGCGTTGTGCAAGGAAATCGTGCAACTGCATGGAGGGCGAATGGGTGTTTACTCGCGACCGGGGCAGGGGACTCAGTTTTATATGACGTTGACGGTGTAGGCGCTTTTTACGCTTCGTCATCCAGGCGTCGACCAGCCAGTCGGCGACCTCGGGTTATCAATTCAATGAACTGCACCGCACTTAGTGCATGGGCAAACAGCCAGCCCTGGCCGAATCTCACCCCCTCACTGCTGAGGAGCGCCGCCTGGGCTTCATGCTCGATGCCTTCGGCAATCACCTTCAAATGCAGTGACTGGGCCATGTGAATAATATGCGGCGCAACACCGCTGCTCGCTGCGTCGTGGCCCAGCGCATCGATGAAAGCTTTGTCGATTTTCAGGCAATCCACCGGCAGGGTCTGCAGGTAGGCGAGACTGCAGTAGCCGGTGCCAAAGTCATCGATCAGTACCTGGTGCCCGACATCCCGCAAGGCTTGCAGGTTTTCCCGGGCCACCACCACATCGATCAATCCGCGTTCGGTGACTTCAAAGGCAATCTGCTTGGCCGCCACCCGGTGCAGGGTCAGCAAGCGAGCCATCACTTGGCCGATCCGCGGGATCATGACATCGCAAGCTGCCAGGTTGACCGAGATGTACAACTGCGGGTTGGCCCGCAGCAGTTGCCCCAGTTGCTCAAGCAGGCGTTGCAGGACAAAGTCGGTCATCTGGCGGATCTGCCCGGTGTTCTCTGCCATCGGGATAAACAGGTCGGGACTGGTCAGGGTGCCGTCCGGCCTTCTCCAGCGCAGCAAGGCTTCGGCCCCGACGCAGTTGCGGCTGTCGAGATCAAAGATCGGCTGATAGAGCACCTGCAGCTCACCTCGGCGGATGGCTCCCGTCAGCTCCGCGTCCAGTGACTGGCGCTGGCGCACCAGCAAAAACACCAGGAAACCCACGCAAAGAGCCAGTAGCAGACAGGCGGGTAGCAACCACCACCACACGGGCGGTATATGGGTGCCACTGCGCGGGCTGATCAGCACCAGTTGGTATTCCGGGTTGTCCGTAGGCATGCGGTAAATCAAGCGTGTCTGGGTGACTTGCAGAGCATCGCGGGTTTTTGGCGGCCAATGGCTCGGTGGCCAGGCTTGCGAGACGCCCAGTACCGGAATGGCCCGGGTGCCATGGTCAAGTACGACCAGCAGGCTGCTTCCCGGCGAAAGGTCGACCATGTCGGTCAAATGGCCGCGAGACGTCGCAACCCGGAAATTGCCGCGTCCGAGCATCAGCGCGGCACGGTTTTCATCAGGTTCGGTGGTGGTATTCAACCAGTAGCTATAGGTGGGGCCCTTGATGTCCGGTGGGCGTATCAATGACAAACCTTCCTGGCGCGGACGGTTGGAGCAGATTCGCGAGGCGTCCATGTAGGCTGCCTCATAGACGAAGCGATAATTGAAGGTGACCTGCTGCAAAGTCGCGATCATGTCGTCGTCGCAGCTGCGCAACGGCTGGGCTTCCAGGTCGTCAAGGCTTTCACGCAACTGGCCGAACAGTTGCTCCAGACGAGCGAGAAAACGTTCACCCTGGGCGTTCATTTCCCAGCTTTCGTTTTGCTCAACCTGGTGAATGGCAACGAAGTAACTGCCGGCCATCATCAACGTAGCGCTCAAGACAGCAGCCAGCATCGCCAGAAACCAAGGGCGATAGAACCAGCTGCGAAGTGTCTCTCGAGCAACAGTCATTATGTAATATCCGACGAATTACCAATGAGTTATAGCTGCTATTTGAGAAACGCGCTGACCGTCGGGCGATCGTCATTATTTTGTCTGATTTAAAACCTGAAGCAGCGCTGCCGTTTGTGCGTCCGGCGTACCGTCGAAGCGCGACGGTCGAAAATGCATCTGGAAGGCCGCCAGCACGTGGCGGGTGGCAACGTCCAGTTCGCCCGTTTGTGGCGTGTCATAACCGACGCGTGCCAGTTGTGCCTGGTACCAGCTGATGCTCGGCAGCTGTGTTTCGAACCGGGTCTGCTGACGGGCTACGGCTTGTTCGTTCGGCCAAATACCCAACCCTTGCTCGGCCAGGCGCTTCCAGGGAAACAGGGGGCCCGGATCCAGCTTGCGCAAGGGCGCGATGTCGCTATGGCCGACAATGCTGCGAGGACTGATTGCGTAGCGCTGGCTGATATCCTTGAGCAGGACGATCAGGGACTCGACCTGCGCTTCGGAGTAGGGATACCACAGGCGCCCGGTCGGGGTGTCCTTGAAGCCCGGATTGACGATTTCGATGCCGATGGAACTGGAGTTCATCCAGGTGCGGCCTTGCCATTGGCTTTCCCCGGCGTGCCAGGCCCGCAGGTTTTCATCCATCAGCTTGTAGATGGTCGCCTTCTTGTCGTCGCCAATCAGGTAGTGACTGCTGACTTCGCCATGGGTCAGCAGTTGCAGCGAGCGCTCCTGCGATGCATTGGTGTAGTGGAGCACGACGAACTGAATACGACTGTCGTGATTGGCCGAAGCATGGCTTGTGTCGTAGCGGGGGCCGCTGGCGCAGCCCGCCAACAGGATCAGCGACACGATGAGAGAAAGATATTTCATGGGGGAAGCCAACACGCTAGAGACAGTAATGCAACAGTGTAACGTACTGGCTGGTGCGTGTTGGGCCACCGCAATGATTTGAATAAAATGGAGCGACAATCGCTCAGCCTGGCTCGACCCGGTTGCGCCCGGCATTTTTCGCCCGGTACAACGCCTGATCGGCTCTTTTGAGCACTACATCGCCATGCTCGCCATGCCTGAATGTTGCCAAGCCTATGGAGAGGGTGACGGTCACCGGTTCACCCCTGAAGTGAAATGGGCAGGCTTCGATAGAGGCGCGCAGGGTTTCCAGGAGTTTCATGCCGTCCGCCGGGACTGTGGACGGCATTAGCAGGACAAATTCCTCGCCGCCAAAACGCGCAATGAAGTCCGTTGGGCGCAGGCGTTTGCGCAGCACATTGGCAATGATTTTCAGGACTTTGTCGCCTGCCAGGTGCCCATAATTATCATTGATGCGCTTGAAGTGATCGAGGTCGAGCATGGCCAGCATCAGGGTGTTGCCGTGTTTCTGCCATTGGCCGATCTCATACTCAAGGCGCTCGCTCCAGGCCGCGCGGTTTGGCAGGCCGGTCAGCGGATCGATCAAGGCTTTCTGGCGTTGCTCTTCGAGGTGTTCGCGAAATCCCTGGGCTTCCTGCTCCATGTGGGCGACCCGCTCGGCCAGGCTTTGCAGGCGGGCCGCCACTTCCTGCTCACGCTCATCGCGCTGCTGGCGGTGCTGGTCCATGGTGCCAAGCAAGACTTCCAGATGATTTTCCAGCACGTGCTTGAGATCATCCAGGTCGGCCGCTTCCTGTACGCTGCTCTGCAGGCCGTCGACCTGTTCGCGAATCTGCGTGTCCATCGCCTGTGCGGCGGATCGGCTGTCGGCATGGCCGGCGCTGGCGGCCTGCAAGTTGCTCTGGAACGATTCCAGGCGTTCGTTGAGCCGCTGCAGATAAGCTTCGAATTCGTGTTGGCCACCGTCGGAGATCGCCAGCATCAAAGTCGCCAGATCGTCGAGAATCGGCAGCAACTCGTACCAGTTAAGGCCATTTTTCAGCCGTTCACGCATGGATTCGGCTTGGGGACGATGACGTTCCGGTACGGTCAGATCATCGAGCAATCCCAGCAAGGTATCTTCGATGTGTTTGGCCACCGAGCTGTAGGACGGCTCGGGCGAGTCGGGCAGGGCGTAGAGCGTGTCTTGCTCGGGCTGCTGCGGATCGATGGCAGCCAGTGCCTGGGCAATGGGCGAGGGCAGTGGCAGGGTATCGAGCAGTACCGCCGGGCTCAATTCGTCGGGATTGACTGCCATTTCAGCCGGGAGGGTGGGAGTGCCGACAGGTTCGGACAGTCTCACGGGTTGTAGCGTTTCGGCTTCGGGCATGACTTGCGCAGGCCGGGCTGGCGCGTGCTGCGGCTCGAGGGTTGGCGCAACAGCAATGGGCTGGGTTACATCTGGCGTTTCGTGCAGCAACGGCGGCACGGTGTCTGCAATGACCGGTGGGGTTGCGACGACGGACGCCGGAACGGTTTCGGCCGTCTGCGCGATAAGAGCGTGTCCTGCGGGGACGGTCGCCTCTTCGGTGTCACGCTGACCGAACAGCCGCTGCAGCAGTCCCGGTCGTTCCGGTTCCGCCGGACTCTCCAGCTGGCTCAGGGCCTTGCCCTGCAGTCCGCTCAGCTCGCCGAGCAGTAGCGGGATCTCGCGTGCCTGGCTGACGCGACTGTCCAGTTGTTTGGCGAAGTGCTTGAGGGGGCGGCTCACTTCTCGGGGTAGCGGTAATGTTTGCAGCTGCGTGACCAGAGCGGTGAGTGCGGCGCTGGTCTGGTTGGCCCGGGTTTCCCGACGCTGCTCGGAATCGAGTACGGCTTTTTCCAGGCGAGGCAGCAGGGCGGCGAGTCCGGCGTCCATGTCGTCGGTACGCACGACTTCGCGCATCTCCTTCATGCATTGGTCAACGGCGCGGTCGGTGCCTTCCGCCGCCAGCGTGCTGCGCACCAGTCCCCGGCGCAGCAGGTCTAGCCTGGCATCCCAGCGACGTTCGAGCTTTTCCTGGTGTTCGATGCTTTGCAGGTACTTCTCTTTCCAGCGTTGTGCTTCGTCGCTCATTCATGGGATCCGCGGGGGGGCAGGACTCAACGCGGGCAATGCATCGGCCGTGAGCGAACCCGGCAGACGAATCTCTACCGCGACCGGCAGGTGATCGGAAATGGGTTGTGCCAGCACCTCGACCTTTTCAAGGGTCAGGCTCGGGCTCAGTAGAATATGGTCCAGGCAGCGCTGCGGGCGCCAGCTTGGGAACGTCGCTTCCATTTGCGGGGCCAGCAGCCCGAGGTCGCGCAATGGAGAGTGTTGCAGCAGGTCACTGGCGTGGGTGTTCATGTCACCCATCAGCACTTGATGCTTATAACCGCCAATGACTTCACGAATGTAAGCCAATTGCATGCTGCGGGCTCGTGCGCCCAGTGCCAGGTGCATCATGACCACCACCAGCGCTTCCGGACCTTCGCCGAAGCGCACCAGAATCGCTCCGCGGCCCTTCGGCCCTGGCAGTGGATGATCCTCGATCGCCCAAGGCCGCAGGCGGCTGAGCACGCCGTTGCTGTGCTGGCCGAGGCGTCCGAGATTGCGATTGAGTTGTTGATACCAGTAGGGAAAGGCGCCGAGCTGGGCCAGGTGTTCGACCTGGTTGACGTAGCCTGAACGCAGGCTTCCACCGTCGGCCTCCTGAAGGGCGACCAGGTCGAAGTCACCCAGCAGATTGCCGATTTTTTGCAGATTGTCGGCACGCCCGGTGTGCGGCAACAGATGTTGCCATCCCCGGGTCAGGTAATGCCGATACCGCTCGGTGCTGATACCCACCTGGATATTGAAGCTGAGCAAGCGCAGACGGCTGTCGGCGGGCAGGCCTGTCGATTCCAGATGATGTTCGTTGACCCGCGGATCATGCAGGCCAACGATGCGTTCGGTTCCCCAGCGGCGCATGGCAGGCGCCTCGCTTAGTTGGCGGCAGCCTTGTTAGCCGCTCGCTCTTGATCGACCAGTTTATCGGCCAGTTGCAGGGCTTGTTCAGCGCCGCCAGCCGAACCTACGTCAAAACGATATTTGCCGTTGACGATCATGGTCGGAACCCCGGTGATTTCATATTTTTTCGCCAGCTCACGCGCCTTGTTGATCTGGCCCTTGATGGCGAAGGAGTCAAACGTGGCGAGGAACTTGTCCTTGTCGACGCCCTGGGTGGCCAGGAAGTCCGCCATGTCGTTCTTGTCGGTCAGCTTCTTGTGTTCTTTCTGGATGGCTTCGAACACTGCAGCATGGACCTTGTGCTCGACGCCCATGGCTTCGAGGGTCAGGAACATCTGGCCGTGTGCATCCCATGGGCCGCCGAACATGGCCGGAATACGTACGAAATTCACGTCCGAAGGCAGTTTTTCAACCCATGGGTTGATCACGGGTTCAAAGGCGTAGCAGTGCGGGCAACCGTACCAGAACAGCTCCACCACTTCGATCTTGCCGGGCACGGCGACCGGAACCGGATTGCTCAGCTCGACATAAGGTGCAGCGGGGGCTTCAGCGGCTTGGGCAGTCATGCCGAACAGGCTGGCAGCGGCAAAAACGGCGCTGATGATCAGATTACGCATGCTTTACTCCTGGACAATTTTTTCGCCTCGCGAGACCTGATTTCAGACAGGTCATGGCGGGCCTTAGTTCTGTAGTGTAACGGCAGCGGCCACAAAAAAGGGCGGCCAAAGCCACCCTTTTTATACTTGCTGTGACGGATTAATCGAGCGTTAACGCTGCGAGGGTTCCATGCCTTGCGCAACGCCCGATCCATCGCTCTTAGTGCAGGCCCTGGATATAGCTGGACACTGCGGCGATGTCTTCGTCGCTCAGCTTTTTGGCAATGCTCTGCATCGGTTTGGTATCGCCGTCGTTATTGCGACCGCCTTCTTCCTTGCGGAAGTCAGTCAGTTGCTTGGCGATATATTGAGCGTGCTGGCCACCCAGGTGTGGGAAGCCGGCGGCCGCGTTGCCCGCGCCGTTTGGCGAGTGGCAGCCGGTGCACGATGGCAGGCCCTTGGCCAGGTCGCCGCCACGGAACAGTGCTTCACCGCGAGCCACGACTTTCGGGTCGGCGGCACCGACGCTGCCCTTCTGGCTGGCGAAGTAGGCGGCGATGTCCGCCAGATCCTGGTCACTCAGGTTGGTCAGCAGGCCGGTCATTTCCAGGACGGTGCGCTTGCCCGACTTGATGTCGTGCAACTGCTTGGTCAGGTAGCGTTCACCCTGGCCTGCCAATTTTGGAAAGTTAGGTGCCATGCTGTTGCCATCCGGGCCATGACAGGCGCCACATACGGCGGCTTTTGCCTGGCCTGCGGCGGCGTCACCAGGTTTGACTGGCTCACCTGCAGCATGGGCAATGCCGGAGATCCCCACGGTCAACAGCAGACTCACGATCAATTTGTTCATCAGCTAATCCAACTACGGCTAAGGGTTAAGTTATGGACCGGGTTTACTCGCTCATCCAGCGGATGATGGCTTGGTAATCCTCGGCACTGCAGTCCATGCACAAACCACGCGGCGGCATCGCCTTGAAACCCTGGGTCACGTGTTGCACCAGCGTCTCCATACCTTTCGCCAACCTCGGCGTCCAAGCTTCCTGAACGCCCTTGCGGGGCGCCGTGGGTAGTTGGCCGGAATGACAGGCACCACAAACACGGTTGTACACAGTTTCCGGATCCTGTGTAGCCTGAGCGCTGTAAAGCGGCATCAAGACTCCGGCAACTAGCAGCCATTTCGTCATAAAACGACCTTTTCAGGGTTGAGAGCGATCTGCGTTCTAGTGCGCAATCAAGGTCTGTCGCTCTCGTGAACTTCATCCTGCGTCGGGACAAAGCGCACACAAAATCTGCGGCATTATATACTGGCGTCACTGAAACGGAAGCGACACTGCTTGCCGCGCCCATTCCTGGCGCCGCCCACATCGGAAATCCCATGCAACTCAAGAATCCCATCCTCGGTCTGTGCCAACAGTCCACCTTCATGCTCAGCGCCGCCAAAGTCGACCAATGTCCAGATGACGAGGGCTTTGAAGTCGCCTTCGCCGGGCGTTCCAACGCTGGCAAGTCCAGTGCTCTGAACACCCTGACGCATGCCAGCCTGGCGCGCACCTCGAAAACACCGGGGCGCACGCAACTGTTGAACTTCTTCAAGCTAGACGATGAACGCCGTCTGGTCGACCTGCCGGGCTACGGTTATGCAAAAGTACCGATCCCGCTCAAGCAACACTGGCAACGTCACCTGGAAGCTTACCTGGGCGGTCGCGAGAGCTTGAAAGGTCTGATCCTGATGATGGACATCCGCCACCCGATGACCGACTTCGACCTGTTGATGCTCGATTGGGCCGTTGCAGCCGGCATGCCGATGCACATTTTGCTGACTAAGGCGGACAAGCTGACCTACGGCGCGGCCAAGAACACCCTGCTCAAGGTGCAGGCGCAAATCCGCAAGGGTTGGGGCGACAGCGTGACGATCCAGTTGTTTTCGGCACCCAAGCGCATGGGCCTGGAAGACGCCTACACTGTATTGGCAAACTGGATGGAACTGCCGGACAAAGGCGCTGACGAAGTAACTGGATAAGCGTGAAAAAACTGTCTCAGGAGCGGTCAGGCCAGCGTGGCATGACCGCATCAGGCAGTTTTCAGGCAAAAAAAACCCCGGACTTCTATGGGGAGGGGGAAGTTCCGGGGTTCAAGTTCTAGACCGCTAGGGCGGGGTCCAGATATCTGCCAACACTTAACACAACATAGGAGCATCGAAGGGCTTCACCAGCCATTCAGTAAATCTGAGTGGTCTTGGCGAGATTAGTTCAGTTTATTTTCAGAAGCTTTGGAATAAACCCAATCACTTTTTGGACTAAGCAGCGCAGATTGGGGCCTGCCGCGGCATCATGCCGCAGCAGCGTTCATGCTCAGTGCGCCTCATCCCAGTTATTGCCGACCCCGACTTCCACCAGCAGTGGCACATCCAGTTTCGCCGCGCCGCCCATGTGCAGGCGAATCTCGTTGCTGACGTGATCGACAAGGTCCTCGCGCACTTCAAGTACCAATTCATCGTGGACCTGCAGGATGACCTTGGCGTCCAGGCCGGAAGAGGTCAGCCATTCATCCACGGCCACCATGGCTTTCTTGATGATGTCGGCTGCCGTGCCTTGCATCGGCGCGTTGATGGCCGTGCGTTCGGCTGCGGCACGCTCTTGCGGCTTGTTGGAATTGATCTCCGGCAGGTACAGCCGTCGCCCGAAGAACGTTTCCACGTAGCCTTGATCCGCGGCCTGCGCGCGGGTGCGATCCATGTATTCGCGCACACCGGGGTAACGGGCGAAGTAGGTGTCGATATACGCCTTGGCGGTCTTGGTATCGACGCCGATGTCCTTGCCGAGTTTCTGCGCACCCATGCCATAGATCAGGCCGAAGTTGATCGCCTTGGCGCTGCGACGCTGATCGGAGGTGACCTGGTCCAGTTCGACCTTGAACACCTCGGCAGCGGTTGCAGTGTGCACGTCCAGGTTATTGCGGAAGGCATTCATCAGGCCTTCATCGCGAGACAGGTGCGCCATGATCCGCAGTTCAATCTGCGAGTAGTCGGCCGCCAGCAGCTTGTAGCCGGTCGGGGCAACAAAGGCCTGGCGGATACGCCGCCCTTCCGCTGTGCGCACCGGGATGTTCTGCAGATTCGGGTCGCTGGATGAGAGACGCCCGGTGGACGCCACGGCCTGGTGATAGGAGGTGTGGATGCGCCCGGTGCGCGGATTGATCTGTTCCGGCAGACGGTCGGTGTAGGTGCTTTTGAGCTTGCTCATGGAACGGTATTCCATCAGCACCTTGGGCAGCCGATAGTCGTCCTCGGCCAGCTTGGCCAGCACTTCTTCGGCGGTGGACGGTTGGCCCTTGGCGGTCTTTTTCAGTACCGGCAGCCCGAGCTTCTCGTAAAGGATGACGCCGAGCTGCTTGGGTGAGCCCAGGTTGAATTCCTCTCCGGCAATCTCGAAGGCTTCACGCTCCAGCGCCACCATCTTGTCGCCCAGTTCGATGCTCTGCACGCCCAGCAGGGCGGCATCTACGAATGCACCTTGGCGTTCGATACGTGCGAGAACAGGCACCAAGGGCATTTCGATGCTCGTAAGCACGCTGGCCAGGGTCGGGATGGCGGTCAGCTTGTCGAACAAGGCCTGGTGCAGGCGCAGGGTGATGTCCGCGTCCTCGGCGGCGTAAGGCCCGGCCTGCTCCAGCGCAATTTGATCGAACGTCAGTTGCTTTACGCCTTTGCCGGCAATGTCCTGGAAACTCACGGTGGTGTGATCCAGGTATTTCAGCGCCAGGCTGTCCATGTCATGGCGGGTGGCTGTGGAATTGAGCACATAGGATTCGAGCATGGTGTCGAAAGCGACCCCGCGCACGGTGATGCCGTTTGCCTGATCGCCACCGATGGCGCAGTTGGCGAGAATGTTCATGTCGAACTTGGCGTGCTGGCCGACCTTGAGTTTGTTTGGATCTTCCAGGATCGGCTTGAGGGCGCGCAGGACCGTGTCGCGATCCAGTTGCTCAGGTACGCCGATGTACGAGTGGGTCAACGGGATGTAGGCCGCTTCGTTGGCTTGCACCGCAAAAGACAGGCCCACCAGTTGTGCCTGCTGTGCGTCGATGCCGGTGGTTTCGGTGTCGAAGGCGAACAGCGTGGCGTTGTTCAGTTTATCCAGCCAAACGTCGAATCGCGCTTGATCGAGGACGGTTTCATAGCGGGTTTCTGACGTTGTCGCGGGTACTTCAGCTTCAGGGCCCGCTTCGGCGGCGCTGAACAGATCGACGATTGGAGCAGGCTCGGAGGCAGCACCGCTCAATTCAAGACGCTTGGCGTCCCGATCAAGATCGTTCAGCCAGCTTTTGAATTCCAGCAGGGTGTAGAGCTCGTAGAGCTTGGCCGGATCTTCCGGGCCCATTTGCAAGTCATCGAGGCCAATGTCCAGCGGCACATCTACCTTGATGGTCGCCAATTGGTAGGAGAGGAACGCCATCTCCCTGTGCTCTTCGAGCTTGGCCGGCAGGGTCTTGGCGCCGCGGATCGGCAGGGTTGGAACGATGTCGAGCTGCGCGTAGAGCTCGGTCAAGCCGCCATTCACGCCCACCAGAAGGCCGGAAGCGGTCTTTGGACCGATGCCCGGAACGCCAGGGATGTTGTCGGACGAATCGCCCATGAGTGCCAGATAATCGATGATCTGCTCGGGAGCGACGCCGAATTTCTCCTTCACGCCCTCTACGTCCATGCTGCTACCGGTCATGGTATTGACCAAGGTAATGTGGCCGTCGACCAGCTGCGCCATGTCCTTGTCCCCGGTGGAGATGATCACCGGGCGATCGGCCGCCGCGCTGCTGCGGGCCAGCGTGCCGATTACATCATCGGCCTCGACGCCTTCTACGCACAGCAGCGGGAAGCCCAGGGCGATCACGCTTTGATGCAGGGGCTCGATCTGCACGCGCATATCGTCGGGCATGCTCGGCCGATTGGCCTTGTATTCGGCGTACATGTCATCGCGAAATGTCCCGCCCTTGGCATCGAATACCACGGCGAAGGGACTGTCCGGGTACTGCTTGCGCAGACTCTTGAGCATGTTCAGCACGCCCTTGACCGCGCCGGTGGGCAGGCCTTTGGACGTGGTCAGCGGTGGCAACGCATGAAAGGCGCGGTACAGGTAAGAAGAACCGTCCACCAGGACGAGGGGGGCTTGGCTCATGAGCAGGATCAACCTTTTCGGCGGGTCCGGCGCTAGAATAGCGGGACCGTTGACGACAAAGGGACAAGGTTATCATGCGCACACTAAATCGCCTGTTGCTGGCTGGCTTGTTTGCAATTACACCGCTGGCCGTGATGGCGGCGGACGATGCGCCATCGCCAGATCCGGAAGTAACCATTCGCACGGAAGGCGACAAAACGATTCAGGAGTACCGACAGAATGGTTTTCTTTACGCCATCAAAGTTACGCCGTCAGTGGGTAAGCCCTATTTTCTGGTGCGCGCCGATGGTTCAGACGGTAATTTCATCCGCTCGGATCAGCCGGATATGCTGATACCGTCGTGGAAGATCTTTGAGTGGAAGTAGTTTCTTAATTTCAATCGGCGTTGACTCAAGGGCGGCGCCTCCTACTGGCAGTTTTAATCATGTCTGTGTTTACCCCCCTGGCTCGGCCCGAGCTGGAAGCTTTTCTCGCCCCTTATGGCCTAGGCCGCCTGCTTGATTTCCAGGGGATTGCCGCCGGTAGCGAAAACACCAATTTCTTTATCAGCCTGGAGCAGGGCGAATTCGTCCTGACCCTGGTCGAGCGCGGCCCGGTCCAGGAGATGCCGTTCTTCATCGAATTGCTCGACGTGTTGCACGAAGCCGACTTGCCGGTGCCTTACGCGCTGCGCACTACCGACGGCGTCGCGTTGCGCGAGCTGGCTGGCAAGCCTGCGCTGCTGCAACCGCGCCTGGCCGGCAAGCACATCAAGCAAGCCAACGCACAGCATTGCGCGCAAGTAGGCGAGTTGCTTGCCCACCTGCACCTGGCGACCCAGGCCAAGATGATCAAGCGCAAGACCGATCGTGGCCTGGACTGGATGCTGGAAGAGGGCACGCAATTTCTCTCGCACCTCAACGCCGGGCAGAAAGCTTTGCTGGAGCGGGCGCTGGAAGAAATCACACAGCAGAAAGAGAGAATTCTGGCGTTGCCGCGCGCCAATATCCACGCCGACCTGTTCCGCGATAACGCGATGTTCGAAGGCACGCACCTGACCGGTCTGATCGATTTCTACAACGCCTGCTCGGGGCCAATGCTCTACGACGTGGCGATCGCCTTGAATGACTGGTGTTCGGGCGATGACGGCTTGATCGACGGCCCTCGGGCGCGGGCGTTGCTGGGGGCTTATGCCGCGTTGCGTCCATTCACCGCGGCCGAGGCCGAGCTGTGGCCGACCATGTTGCGGGTGGCGTGCGTGCGCTTCTGGTTGTCGCGCTTGATCGCGGCGGAGTCGTTTGCCGGGCAGGACGTGTTGATTCACGATCCGATGGAGTTTGAGCTGCGGTTGGCGCAGCGGCAGACGGTCAATACGCCGCTGCCTTTCGCCCTGTAGGAGCGAGCATGTCGAATCGTCGCACCGTCGCGATGGTGGTTAACGATGACGCGGGGTGCCTGACACCCCGCGGTGCTGGGGATTTCTTCGCGAGCATGCTCGCTCCTACAGAGAGCTGGGTTGTTACAACGACTCCAGGCACCCCGCCAAATCGTTACCCAGCTTCTCCAGCACCTGCTCATACCCTTGGGCGGTCGCCGGCGTATACCCGCCCAGCGCATCCAGTTGCGCCAGTTTCACCGGGAGCCCGGCCACCAGGGTTTCCGCCAGGCGCGGGCGCAGTGGTGGTTCGCTGAATACACAGGTCTTTCCAACTTCCTGCAGCCGCGCACGCATTGCCGCAACGTGCTGGGCACCAGGTTGTACTTCAGCGGCGACACTGAACACACCGGCGTGCTTCAGGCCGTAGGCGTCTTCGAAGTAGTCGAACGCTTCGTGGAACACGAAGTAAGGTTTGCCTTCAATACCCCCCAGGCGTTTCTTCAGGCGTGCATCCAGCGCATCGAGGCGCTCGTCAAATGCCTTCAGGTTGCTCTGGTAGCGTGCCGCGTTGACCGAGTCGGCTGCACTCAGGTCCGCCGCCATCTTCGCTGCAATAACCCGGGCGTTGGCCGGCGATAGCCACAAATGCGCATCCAGGCTGCCTGGGCGATGGTCGTGGTCATGTTCGTCCGCTTCTTCAGCGTGGGAGTGGTTGTCCTCGGCGAAATGTCGCAGTTTCAGGCCAGGAAGGTCCTGCACGGCAACGCTCGGCAGCGTTCGACCATTGAGCACCCGCGGCATGAAACCTTCCATGTCCGGCCCGATCCAGTACAGCAGATCCACCGATTGCACCTTCCGTACGTCGGATGGACGCAAGGCATAGTTATGCGGCGAAGCGCCGGGTGGCAACAAGACTTCCGGGATCGCCACACCGTCCTGTACGGCAGCGGCGATCAGCTGTAGCGGCTTGATGCTGGTGAGGACCTTGACCTCGGCTTGCGCCGTGCCGATCAGCAGAAAACTTGTGAAAAATGCGACAAAGATGGAAAAAAGTCGGGACACGATGACCACTCGAAGAGGCGAGAACGGGTAACATAATAACGTCTCTCACAATACTCGTCGCCGCTCATGCCTAAAACACCGATAGCCAGCCGTCCCCACGACCACTCTCATTGCGTTCACAGCGCACTGTCTGAGGCCGATGCCCTGTGTGCGCGCCAGGGCTTGCGCCTGACCGCGTTGCGTCGGCGGGTGCTGGAACTGGTGTGGCAAAGCCATAAGCCACTGGGCGCCTATGACATTCTTGCGGTCCTCAGTGAACAGGACGGGCGCCGGGCCGCACCACCAACGGTTTACCGCGCGCTGGATTTCCTGCTGGAAAACGGCCTGGTCCACCGTATCTCCTCGCTCAATGCCTTCATCGGCTGTAATCACCCGACGCACGCCCACCAGGGTCAGTTCCTGATCTGCCGTGAATGCCACGCCGCCATCGAACTCGAACAGAAGTCCATCAGCGACGCGATCATCGCCAGTGCCAGGGACGTCGGGTTTGTCGTCGAAGGCCAAACCGTTGAAGTGATCGGTCTCTGTTCGGGCTGCCAGGGGGCTTGATGAGCAACGCGCTGATCCGCCTCGAGCAGGTTGCCGTCACGTTTGCCGGGCAACCGGTGCTGGATAACATCGAACTGAGCGTCGAGCCGGGGCAGATCGTGACCCTGATCGGCCCCAATGGCGCCGGCAAGACCACACTGGTGCGCGCCGTGCTCGGTCTGCTGAAGCCCGACAGCGGCAGCGTCTGGCGCAAGCCGAAACTGCGGGTCGGCTACATGCCGCAAAAGCTGCATGTCGACCCGACCCTGCCGCTCTCGGTGCTGCGCTTCTTGCGCCTGGTGCCGGGTGTGGACCGCGCGATGGCGTTGGCCGCGCTCAAGGAAGTCGGCGCCGAGCAGGTGATCGACAGCCCCGTGCAAAGTGTTTCCGGCGGTGAAATGCAACGTGTCCTGTTGGCCCGGGCCTTGTTGCGTGAGCCTGAGCTGCTGGTGCTCGACGAACCGGTACAAGGCGTCGACGTGGCCGGCCAAGCTGAACTCTATAGCCTGATCACCCGCCTGAGAGACCGTCACGGCTGCGGTGTGTTGATGGTTTCCCACGATTTGCACCTGGTGATGAGCACCACCGACCAGGTCGTTTGCCTGAATCGCCATGTCTGCTGCTCGGGCCACCCCGAGCAGGTCAGCGGCGATCCGGCATTTGTCGAGCTTTTCGGAAAAAACGCACAAAGCCTGGCGATTTATCACCACCACCACGACCACGCCCACGATCTGCACGGCTCGGTGGTCAAGGCGCCGACATCGGGTCATACCCATATTCACGGAGATAGCTGCAAGCATGGCTGATTTTCTGCTCTACGCCCTGCTTGCAGGATTGGCTCTGGCAGTTGTGGCGGGCCCGTTGGGCTCCTTCGTGGTCTGGCGGCGCATGGCCTATTTCGGCGACACCCTGTCCCACGCGGCATTGCTGGGCGTGGCGCTGGGCTTCTTGCTGGATGTCAGCCCGACTGTAGCCGTCACCGTCGGCTGCTTGCTGTTGGCGGTGTTGCTGGTGACCTTGCAACAGCGTCAGCCGCTGGCCTCCGACACGCTTTTGGGAATTCTTGCACCCAGCACCCTCTCTTTGGGCCTGGTGGTACTAAGCTTCATGCACGAAGTGCGGATCGACCTGATGGCCTATCTGTTCGGTGACTTGCTGGCGATCAGCCCGACCGATCTGGCATGGATCCTCGGGGGTAGCGCCGCGGTGCTGGCGTTGCTGGTGACGTTGTGGCGGCCGTTGCTGGCAATCACGGTGCACGAAGAGTTGGCGAGGGTCGAAGGGCTGCCGGTGGCGGGATTGCGCCTGGCGCTGATGCTGTTGATCGCCGTAGTGATTGCCGTGGCGATGAAAATCGTCGGTGTGTTGCTGATCACATCGTTGTTGATCATTCCGGCCGCCGCGGCACAACGTCACGCCCGTTCACCGGAGCAGATGGCACTGGGAGCCAGCCTGCTGGGCGTGCTCGCCGTGTGTGGCGGGTTGGCGTTGTCCTGGTTCAAGGACACCCCGGCGGGCCCGTCGATTGTAGTGGCGGCCGCCGCGCTGTTTCTGCTGAGTTTTGTTCTGCCCCGTCGAGGGGTGTAGACTTGCTCGTTTTTTGCGCAAATAGAGAGTCGCAGGAATGAAGTCGTTCGCCTCCCGTTATCTGCTCCTTGTCGCATTTTCTTTGCTGCTGGGCGCTTGCCAAAGCACGCCACCGGCAGCCACCGAGGCCCCGGATGAGCGGGCCACGGCCATTGCACAGCTGGAACGAAGCCTGGCCAGCAGCGAGCTGGCCACAGCCGAGAATCAATTGGCAGCGTTGCAGGCCGAGTCCCCCAACGATCAGTCCCTAGAGCAATACCAGCGCCAACTGGCCGAAGCCTATCTGCTGCGCAGCCAGATCGTTTTGCAAAAGGGCGATGTAAATGCTGCTGCCACTGCATTGGCCCGGGCGCGGGTCCTGATGCCTAAAGCGCCTGCGCTGACTGGTGGCGTCAACGGCGCCATCGCACAAGCACGCAAGGCTGAACTGGAAAAGGCCGAAGCAGACCTCAAGTCCGCCGAAGCCAAGCGCAAGGCCAAGGTCATCGACCCTGAGGCAGAAAGCACTACGGTGAAACTGAAAATCACCGATATGGGGAAAATGCGTCGTCAATTGGATGCTATTGCCGCCGATGTGGTGAATTTTCAGTGCGATGTGAGCATTCAGGTTCCGCGTACCGATGATTATCCTTGGGTGGCCAACTTGCTGACCAAGCGGGTGAAGAAGCTTGATCCGCAGTTTGATCTGAAGCTGGATCGGCAGATTCTGCGCAGCGTTCCGGCGCAGATGGTATTGAGTCCCCGCAAAGCCCCTTGAAAGCATCGCGGGCTAGCCCGCGATGGCATCCTATGCGACGAAAAAGCTTTCTAGGCCGGAATCGCTTTAGCCTTCGGCTCCCTGTCCCAAACCCGATGCTGTCCAATCGCAGCAAAGAACGGCTTGGCCAACTTGCTGTCCGCCCCTACGACCAACCCCGCATCAACCTCCAGTTTCAACACATCCAGCAACTGCTTCGCCTCGCCGTGCAGCGCAATCGCTTTCAAATGCTTGTAAGCCTCCAGTACGTAATGCAACGCCACACCGTCAGTGCTCAGTGCCTTGATCGATGCCGCGCCTCCAGGCACGAACACAGCGTCGAATGTTACTGAAGGCGAGCCTTCCATGGACGCATCTACCGGCAACGACTTGCCATCGGAGGTTTTCACCGGGGCTGAGGTCGGGCCGAGCAATTTGGCATGCGCCCCTTCAGCTTCCAGCGCTTTCTTCATGGCATCGATTGCTGCCCCGTCCACGCCATCCGCCGCCAGGATCGCTACCTTTCGGGTTTTGATGTCGCCTGGCAGCAGGTTGGCCTGGCTCAGGGCCGGCGAGCGGTCCGGGGACGTTTTCGGTACATCGACGGTCCCCGCTTTCGGCGCCGCAAGCCCGAGGTTCTGTGCCACCCGTTTGGCCAGCTCCAGATCGATGTTGGCCAGGATTTCATTCACTTGCCTGGCGCGGATGAATTCACGCTCAACCTTGCCCAGCTCAAAACTGTACGCCGCGATGATGTGTTCTTGCTCATGCTTGCTCATGCTGTGGAAAAACAGCCGTGCCTGGGAGAAGTGATCACTGAACGAATCGCTGCGCTGACGGATCTTGTTGGCGTCGATGCGCTCCGCATAACTTTCGAAACCGCCGTCCTGGGCTGCGGGAGGGGTTTCTTTCGGCCATCCGCCGTCGATGGAGTTGGGTTCGTAGGACGCACGCCCTTTGTCGATGGTGGTGCGGTGTAATGCATCACGCTGGCCGTTGTGGAGTGGTGTTACCGGACGGTTAATCGGGATTTCATGAAAATTTGGTCCACCAAGTCGGCTAATCTGCGTATCGGTGTAGGAAAACAGCCGACCTTGCAGCAACGGATCATTGGAGAAGTCGATTCCGGGCACGATATGCCCTGGGCAGAAAGCAACCTGCTCGGTTTCGGCGAAGAAATTATCCGGGTTGCGGTTGAGCGTCATTTTCCCCAGCGGCGTAATGGGCACGAGCTCTTCAGGAATCAGCTTGGTGGGGTCGAGGATGTCGAAATCGAAGGCGTGTTCGTTTTCCTCCTCAATGATCTGCACGCCGAGTTCCCATTCCGGGTAGTCACCCATCTCGATGGCTTCCCAAAGATCGCGGCGGTGATAATCAGTGTCTTTACCCGCCAGTTTCTGCGCTTCATCCCACACCAGCGAGCAGGTCCCGGCGGCGGGGCGCCAGTGGAATTTGACGAAACGCGATTTACCCTCGGCATTGATCAAACGGAAGGTGTGCACGCCGAAGCCTTGCATGCTGCGCAGGCTTTTCGGGATGGCCCGGTCGGACATGGCCCAGATCACCATATGGGCTGATTCAGGTTGCAGTGAGACAAAGTCCCAAAACGTATCGTGGGCCGAGCCGCCAGTAGGGATTTCGTTGTGAGGCTCGGGTTTTACTGCATGGACAAAGTCGGGAAATTTGATGGCGTCCTGGATGAAAAACACCGGCATGTTATTGCCCACCAAGTCGAAGTTGCCTTCATCGGTGAAAAACTTCACAGCGAAACCCCGTACGTCCCGCACGGTATCGCCTGAACCACGGGGCCCCTGCACGGTGGAAAAACGCACGAATACCGGCGTTTTCTGCGCCGGGTCTTGCAGGAAACCGGCCTTGGTCAGTACTGAATGGTTCTCGTAAGACTGGAAGAAACCATGGGCACCCGTGCCGCGGGCATGCACGATGCGCTCGGGGATGCGCTCATGGTCAAAGTGCGTGATTTTTTCACGCATGATGAAGTCTTCCAGTAACGATGGCCCTCGGGCGCCGGCTTTCAAGGTGTTCTGATTGTCCGCCACCTTCACGCCCTGATTGGTACGCAAGGCCTGACCGGTGGCGTCGGAACGGAATTTTTCCAGGCTATCGAGCTTGGTATTGGTGTTGCTGCGGTCCAGGGTATCGGTCCCGGCCAGTGCGCTCTTGGGGGCGGCAGGCTTCTTGGTGCTCATCAGGCATGACTCCTCGGGGATTGTTTCGAGTGACCTAATTAGTGACTGATGACGTTTCGAGCCGTTCCTTTTATCTGACCTTTGATCGCGTTATTGCCAAATGACTGGTTGAATACGAAATAAATGCTAAGAACTGCTATACGGACAGGCTAAAATGCGCGCCCGGCTAACCGCTGATCCTTTTCCAACGCGCCCCACAAGGTTCGCTACGTGATCGAGTTTCAAAACGTCCATAAAACCTACCGCGTCGCCGGTAAGGATATCCCCGCCCTGCATCCGACCAGTCTGACGATAGAAAATGGTCAGGTCTTTGGTCTGATTGGCCATTCCGGTGCGGGAAAAAGTACCCTGCTGCGTCTGATCAATCGCCTGGAAAATTCCAGCGGCGGCAAGATCATCGTGGACGGCGAAGAAGTCACTGCGCTTGATGCCAACGGACTGCGCCGTTTCCGTCAGCAGGTCGGAATGATTTTCCAGCACTTCAACCTGCTGGCGTCCAAGACCGTTGCCGACAACGTTGCGCTGCCGCTGACGCTGGCCGGTGAACTGTCCCGCCGCGACATCGATCTGCGCGTGGCCGAGTTGTTGGCCCGGGTCGGTTTGTCCGATCATGCCAACAAGTATCCAGCGCAGTTGTCCGGCGGCCAGAAGCAGCGTGTCGGCATTGCCCGCGCCTTGGCGACCAAGCCGAAAATCCTGCTGTGCGACGAAGCCACCAGTGCACTGGACCCGCAGACCACGGCGTCGGTCCTGCAATTATTGGCTGAGATCAATCGTGAGCTGAAGTTGACCATCGTGCTGATCACCCATGAAATGGACGTGATCCGCCGAGTCTGCGACCAGGTAGGCGTCATGGACGCTGGCGTGATTGTCGAGCAAGGTTCGGTGGCCCAGGTGTTCCTGCATCCGAAACACCCGACGACCAAGCGTTTCGTGCAAGAAGACGAGCACATCGACGAAAGCGAACAGCGTGACGACTTCGCACACGTGCCAGGCCGCATCGTGCGTCTGACCTTCCAGGGCGAAGCGACCTACGCGCCCCTGCTGGGAACCGTCGCTCGGGAGACCGGTGTGGACTACAGCATCCTGGCTGGTCGGATCGATCGCATCAAGGACGTCCCGTATGGGCAACTGACCCTGGCCGTGACCGGTGGTGACATGGAAGCGGCTTTTGCCCGCTTCACCGCGGCCGACGTTCACATGGAGGTGCTGCGCTAATGGAAGCCCTGACTAGTTTTTTCGCCAACATCGACTGGTTCGAAATCTGGCTGGCCACCGGTGATACGCTGCTGATGCTCGGTGGTTCGCTGTTGTTCACCGTGTTGCTGGGCCTGCCGCTGGGCGTGCTGTTGTTCCTCTGCAGCCCGCGTCAGTTGCTGGAAGCCAAAGGCGTCTACGCGATGTTGTCTCTGGTGGTGAACATCCTGCGTTCGCTGCCCTTCATCATTCTGTTGATCGTGATGATTCCGTTCACCGTATTGATCACCGGTACTTCCCTGGGGGTCGCCGGCGCGATCCCGCCGCTGGTGGTCGGTGCCACGCCGTTTTTCGCGCGACTGGTGGAAACCGCTCTGCGCGAAGTGGATCGCGGCATCATCGAAGCGACCCAGGCCATGGGCGCGACGACGCGGCAGATCATCACCAATGCCTTGCTGCCCGAAGCCCGCCCGGGCATTTTCGCGGCGATTACGGTGACTGCCATTACACTGGTGTCCTACACGGCAATGGCCGGTGTGGTCGGTGCCGGTGGTCTGGGTGACCTGGCGATCCGCTTCGGCTACCAGCGTTTCCAGACTGACGTAATGGTGGTCACGGTGGTGTTACTGCTGGTGCTGGTTCAGGTATTGCAAACCGTCGGCGACAAATTGGTCGTCCACTTTTCTCGTAAGTAAGACATGAGCCGGCCATTCGCTGGCAGGCGCCAATCGGGCGCCTCACATGGAGTTAGCTGAATGAAAAAACTACTCGCCGCATTCGCTGCTGTTGCAGCCTTTTCCGCCCACGCCGCCGACACCCTGACAGTCGCAGCGACTCCGGTTCCGCACGCGGAAATCCTCGAGTTCGTCAAACCGGCCCTGGCCCAGCAAGGCGTGGACCTCAAGGTTAAAGTCTTCACCGATTACATCCAGCCGAACGTGCAGGTCGCGGAAAAACGCCTGGACGCCAACTTCTTCCAGCATCAGCCGTACCTGGATGAGTTCAACAAGGCCAAGGGCACCAACCTGGTCTCGGTGGCCGGCGTGCACCTGGAACCACTGGGTGCTTACTCCAGCAAGTACAAGACCCTGGAAGAGCTGCCAAGCACCGCCACCGTGGTGATCCCGAACGACGCCACCAACGGCGGGCGTGCGCTGTTGCTGCTGGCCAAGGCCGGAGTGATCAAGCTGCAGGATTCGAACAACATCCTGTCGACGGTCAAGGACATCACCGAGAACCCGAAAAACCTGAAGTTCCGTGAGCTGGAAGCCGCGACCATCCCGCGCGTGCTGACCCAGGTCGACCTGGCGCTGATCAACACCAACTACGCCCTGGAAGCCAAGCTCGATCCATCCAAGGACGCGCTGGTCATCGAAGGCAGCGACTCGCCTTACGTGAACATCCTCGTTGCCCGCCCGGACGACAAGGACAGCGAAGCGATGAAGAAGCTGGTGGCTGCCTTGCACAGCCCGGAAGTGAAGGCCTTCATTCTCGAGAAGTACAAAGGCGCGGTCGTGCCGGCGTTCTGATCTACTGACGCAACGAAAAAGGGGATGCCATAAGCGTCCCCTTTTTTTGTGCCTGGCTCCTACGGGAGCGCTATGGTGGTTATTTGCGGTTGAGCATCACCGGCAACTGCGCCACCAGTTTCACATTGTTCAAGGGAGCCCGAATAAACCCGCGCTGGGTTCCGTCCGGGCCGATCACCGCCAAGTTGCCGCTGTGGTCGACGGTGTAGTTCGGCTTGCCGGTATCGGCTGGAATGAACGGAATGCTCACCGCATTGGCGACTTTCTGCAGCTCTTCTACCGACGTTGGCGTCAGCCCGACAAACTGCGGATCGAAGTAGCCCAGGTACTGCTTGAGCTGCTTGGGCGTATCGCGGTGTGGATCGACACTGACCAGCACGATCTGCAACTTATCCACAGCCTCCGGCGGCAGTTCACTCTTGATCTGACGCAGTTGGGCGAGGGTGGTCGGGCAGATGTCCGGGCAAAAGGTGTAGCCGAAGAACAGCAGGCTCCACTTGCCTTTGAGTTCGTTGATTGCCACCGGCTTGCCGTCCTGATCGGTCATCTTCACATCCGGCAGGTTGCGGCTTTGCGGCAGCAGGATGATCCCCGCGTCGATCAGTGCCGTCGGGTCGCCCTGGCCTTTGCCGGAGAGCACTTTGTTGATGGTCAGGCCCAGGACCAGCGCGATCAGGGCGACAAGGATGAAGACGGTTTTCTGGGTTCGGGTCATAGGTTCAACAATAAGTAGTGGTCAACGAGCAGGGCGATGAACAGCAGGAACAAGTAGTAAATAGAGTACTTGAAGGTGTTGATCGCCGCGTGCGGCCGAGTGCCACGGTACAGCACCACGGCCCATTGCAGGAATCTGGCGCCAAGACCGATGGCGCAAGTCAGGTACAGCAGGCCGCTCATGTGGATCACGTAGGGCATCAGACTGACGGCCAGCAGCGCGCCGGTGTAAAGCAGGATGTGGATCTTGGTGTAGTGCTCGCCGTGGGTCACCGGCAGCATCGGGATGTCGGCCTTGGCATATTCCTCCTTGCGATGGATCGCAAGGGCCCAGAAGTGTGGCGGGGTCCAGGCGAAGATGATCAGCACCAAAAGCAGCGGTTCGGCGCTGACGTGGCCGGTGGCGGCGGTCCAGCCGAGCAGCGGCGGAGCGGCCCCGGCCAGGCCTCCGATCACGATATTCTGCGGCGTCGCGCGCTTGAGGAAACCGGTGTAGACCACTGCGTAGCCGAGCAGGGAGGCGAGGGTCAGCCATGCGGTCAGCGGATTGGTGAAGGCCAGCAACAAGGCCTGACCCAGCAGTGCCAGCACCAGGGCAAAAGTCAGCGCGGCGGCCGGAGATACCCGGCCTTCGGCCAGTGGCCGTTTGTGGGTGCGTGCCATGACCGCATCGATCCTGCGGTCCACCACGTGGTTGACCGCTGCCGCACCGCCTGCACACAAGGCAATGCCCAGGTTGCCGAACACCAGCACGGTCCACGGCACTCCGGCGCGCGTTGCGAGGAACATCCCTACCAGTGAAGTGATGAGCATCAGCACCACCACTTTTGGTTTGGTCAGCTCCAGGTAGTCACGCCAGATTGCCTGGCTGTGACGCTCGCCGATCAGAATCGCCATGGCGTCTCTCCTTTTATTGTTATGGGCCCGGCTGAATGTTTACGCGGGCTGAAACGCCAGCGTGTCGGCTGCTTGACCCGAACCAGGCTGGTCCGGGCGTGGTAATTGACCAACACCATCGTCAGCAACAGCGCTGCGCCCCCGGCGTTATGGGCGACGGCAATCGGTAGCGGCAGGTGCAACAGCACGTTGCTGATGCCCAGGGTGATTTGCGCCGCGAGGGCGATCAGCACCAACCCGGCGAGTCGCGTCATGCCGACGACTTTCAGTTGCCAGGCGAGGCCCAGTAACACCAGGGTCACCAACAACGCGCCGATCCGGTGTGTCAGGTGAATCGCGGTGCGAGCGTCGCTGTCCAGTTGCCCGCCGAGGTAGTTCGGGCCGATGTGCTGGGTCAGGTGAAAGCCGTTGGCGAAGTCCGCAGGTGGCAGCCATTGCCCGTGGCACGTCGGAAAGTCGATGCAGGCCACAGCGGCGTAGTTGGAGCTGACCCAGCCACCCAAGGCGATTTGCCCGATCACCAGCAACAGCCCCGCCGTCGCCCAGTACTGCAGGCGTCGCGGCACCGTCAATGCGGGCAGTACGCCGGACAGGCGCAAGGTCAGCAGAAACAGCAGGCTCAGGGTCGCAAAGCCGCCAAGCAGATGTCCGGTGACAACTTGCGGCCAGAGCTTGAGTGTCACCGTCCACATGCCGAACGCGGCTTGAGCGAACACTACCGCCAGCAGGAACAACGGCAGCTTCACCGGTTGTCCTGGATGCCGGCGATGGACCCAGGCCCTACCGGCCAACACCGATATCAGCAGCCCCAGCGTGCCGGCGAAGTAGCGGTGGATCATCTCGTTCCAGCCTTTATGGGCTTCTACAGGCGTGTCCGGAAAATGCAATTCGGCATGGGCCAGTTGTGCTTCGCTTTTGGGCACGCTGATAAAGCCGTAGCAGCCAGGCCAGTCCGGACAGCCCAAGCCTGCGTGGGTCAGGCGGGTATAGGCACCGAGCAACACCACAATCAGTGCCAGCAAGGTGGCAAACAGCGCGAGGCGAAATCCAGGCTTGGCCATGACGATGCCCTTATCCGATGTTCGACAGTTTCAGCAGGTGCCGCAGGTCATTGAGCAGGTCCTTGCCCTTGACTGACGGGTCGTAGCGCAAGACCAGATTGCCGTGGGGATCGATGATCCACAGGTGTGGAGAGTCATTACTCTGAGCTCCTTTGGTGTAGGTCGGCAGGTCCAGTGGATAGCGCTGCAACTGCGGGTACTCGCGTTGAAGTTTAGTCTCGTAATCACTGCTCAGCGGCTGTGTCGCCGCCAGTGCGTGACTGGCGCGACCGGCATCGCGACCCAGGCCGATCTGGATTTGGCGCGCCAGATAAACCAGTTGCTGGCAGTCCACCGAGCACTCTTTCGGTGCCGTCACCAGCAACTGCCAGCGGTCTTCCTGCGCCCGTACGCCAAGGTCGGCGCGGCTCTGTCCGTTGCCGATCAGTTCGCCGTGATAACTGCGTCCTTCCGGCACCCAGAAATTCAGTTTGTACATGCCGGTCGCCAGGATCATCGGACCGACCACCCCGAGCACAATCAGCAGTAACTGCAACCGTCCCTTGCGCCGGTTCACCGGCGTTTTGGCCTCAGACATGCTGGGTGGATTCATGGCCGTTCCCATGGTGTTTCTCCTTTGCGTTGTGCCAGCCGAGGTAGAGGTAAAGACCGAACAGGGCGATCGACATGGCGAACCACTGCACGGCATAAGCGATGTGTTTTTCCGGCCCCATGGCCACTACCGGCCAATCGGCCTGGTACGTCGCGGGTCCGGTTTCTGCGCGTAATTCGTAGGCAAAACCTTCACGGCCCAGGGCTGCCCAGAGTGCGTTCGGGTCAATGGCCGTGAGTAGTTTTGGCCAGGTGCTGGTGCTTGGGTCGGCGTGGAGCTGGAAGGTCGCGCCGGGTGAAACGTAGACCCATGCATCGAGACTCAAGGCATCGGTCGGTGTGGTGAATTGCGGCGGCGTCCGACGGTCGGGCCAAGGCAGCCAGCCGCGATTGACCAGCAGCCACAGCCCTGTTGCCTGATCCTGAAACGGTTGCAGCAGCTCGACGCCGACTTTGCCGCCACGCTGACGGTTATCCAGCAACAGGCTGTGCGCGGAATCGAACTGGCCATGCAGGTGAATCCGTCTGAAGGCCGGGTCTGCGGTGTGCTGCAGCTCGGTGCTGGCCATCGGTTCTGCAGCCCGGCGTTCAGTGTAGGTTTGCAGTAGCGCGCTTTTCTCCGCGCCCCGGCTCAATTGCCAGAACCCGAGCGACACCAGCAGGGGCAGCAACAGCGCAACCACCAATGTCGGAATGATGCCCGGCCGAAAGCGCTTCATGGCATCGCCAGAAAGTCGGTCGTCGCGATAGCTATACTCAGATGCATCGCTTGTCCCCCCGGAGTCCCACCATGCTCAAAGCAGCCATCGTCCTGATGCTGATTGCCACGGTTGTCAGCCTGTTCAGCGGCCTGTTTTTTCTGGTCAAGGACGACAGCAGCTCGAACCGCCTCGTCATTGCCTTGAGTGTTCGTGTAGCCCTTGCCGCCATTACCGTCGGCTTGATCGCCTGGGGCTTTTTCAGCGGCCAGCTTGTATCTCACGCACCCTGGTAACCGTAGGAGTGAGCATGCTCGCGAAAAACTCGAAAGCATCGCGGGGTGTCAGGTTCCCCGCGTTATCGTTGGGTACCATCGCGACCGTGCTCGCTCCTACAGCACATAGACGAAAACGAACAGCCCGATCCACACCACATCCACGAAGTGCCAGTACCAACTCGCTGCCTCGAAACCGAACTGATGTTCGCTGTCGAAGTGCCCACGCATGACCCGCATCAGCATCACGAACAGGATGATGGTGCCGATCGTCACGTGGGCGCCGTGGAACCCGGTGAGCATGAAGAACGTGGCGCCGTAGATGCCCGAACCCAGGGTCAGGCCCAGTTCGTGATAGGCGTGCATGTACTCTTCGGCCTGAAAGCCGAGAAACGCGCAGCCGAGCAGCACAGTAAGCGCCAGCCAGATTTTCAGCGCACCGCGATGGCCCTTCTTCAAGGCATGGTGGGCGATGGTCACGGTGACGCTGGAGCTCACCAGTATCACGGTATTGAGCAGTGGCAATCCCCAGGGGCTAATGACCTCCTTGGGGGGTGGGAACAGCTTGGAGTCGGGGTTGTTCAGCAGTGGCCAGGTCCACTCGAAGGCAGGCCACAGCATGTGAGCGAGGCCTTTGGCACCTTCACCGCCGAGTGCGGGGCCGGACACATGGCGCACATAAAACAGCGCGCCGAAAAAGGCGATGAAAAACATCACCTCCGAGAAAATGAACCAGCTCATGCCCCAGCGGAACGAACGATCCATCTGCGCGCTGTACAAGCCGCCGCGACTTTCCTTGATCACCGTGCCGAACCAGCCAAAGAGCATGTAGGCCAGCAACAGGCCACCGACGAAAAAGATCAGCGGGCCGTGGGATTCCGGCCGCGCCGCTTTCAGATCGTTGAACCAGGTGGCCAGGCCGAACACCGTGACGAACATCCCGACCGTAGCGATGATCGGCCATTTGCTCTGGGCCGGAACGTAATAGTGTTCATGAGTTGCCATTTATTGTTCTCCTTATCGGGCACGCTCAACCGCCAGTATTTACTGCGACCGGTGGATGTCGGGCGGTGATATCGAACAGCGTGTAGGACAGCGTCAGGTGCTTCACATCCTTGGGCATGTCACGGTCAACGATGAAACGTACCGGCATCTCGATCCGTTGACCGGGCTGCAGCACTTGTTGGGTGAAGCAGAAGCATTCGGTCTTATGGAAGTACGCCGCCGCCGCGCTGGGCGCGATGCTCGGCACCGCCTGAGCGCTCATCGGGCGATCGGTAGGGTTGTGCGCGATGAAGATCATCTCGTTCACTGCCCCGGGGTTGGCCGTCAATTCATCATGCTTGGGATAGAAATCCCAGGACATGTCGGCGGAGTTGGTCGACAGGAACTGCACGCGAACCTGCCGCGAGGTATCGACCGTTTGCTCGCCCTCATACTGCCCGGCGGTCTTGCCGTTGATGCCGAATGCCTTGCACATCACGTCGTAGATCGGCACCAGGGCAAAACCGAAGACAAACATCGCGACCACCACCAGTAACAGGCGGGTGACCAGCTTCTTCATTGAAATCGAGTCAGCCATGATTTCTCACCTGCGCCGAGAGCCCTGTGGGAGCGAGCCTGCTCGCGAAGCAGACGCCACGGTTTGGCAGGTAGACCGCGTCATCGTTTTTCGCGAGCAGGCTCGCTCCCACAAAGGCCATGGCGCTCATTTCATTTCACTTCCGGCGGCGTGGTGAAGGTGTGGTACGGCGCCGGTGAGGGAATGCTCCATTCCAGGCCTTCGGCCCCATCCCACGGTTTGGCCGGTGCTGGCGGGCCACCGCGAATGGTCTTGATCACGATGAACAGGAAGAAAATCTGCGTTGCACCGAACATGAAGGCGCCGATCGACGACACCATGTTGAAGTCGGCGAATTGCAGGTTGTAGTCCGGAATCCGTCGAGGCATGCCCGCAAGCCCGACGAAGTGCATCGGGAAGAAAGCCATGTTCATGCCGATGAACGACAGCCAGAAATGCAACTTGCCGAGGGTTTCGTCGTACATGTGGCCAGTCCATTTTGGCAGCCAGAAGTACGCCGAAGCGAAGATCCCGAAGATCGCCCCAGGCACCAACACGTAGTGGAAGTGCGCCACCACGAAGTAGGTGTCCTGGTACTGGAAGTCCGCCGGGGCGATGGCCAGCATCAGGCCAGAGAATCCGCCGATGGAGAACAGGATCACGAACGCCACCGCGAACAGCATCGGCGTCTCGAAGGTCAGCGAACCTTGCCACATGGTACTGGCCCAGTTGAACACCTTGACCCCGGTGGGTACCGCGATCAACAACGTGGCGTACATGAAGAACAGCTCACCCACCAGCGGGATACCGACCACGAACATGTGGTGCGCCCAGACGATGAACGACAGGAACGCGATACTCGCCGTGGCGTAGACCATCGAGGTGTAGCCGAACAGCGGCTTGCGCGAGAAGGCCGGAATGATCGAGCTGACGGCACCAAAGGCCGGCAGGATCATGATGTACACCTCGGGATGGCCGAAGAACCAGAACACATGCTGGAACAGCACCGGGTCACCGCCACCGGCGGCGCTGAAGAAGCTGGTGCCGAAGTGGATGTCCATCAGCATCATCGTCACGCAACCGGCCAGTACCGGCATTACCGCGATCAGCAGGAACGCGGTGATCAGCCAGGTCCAGACGAACAGCGGCATTTTCATCAGCGTCATGCCGGGGGCGCGCAGGTTGAGAATGGTGGCGATCACGTTGATCGCACCCATGATCGAACTGATCCCCATCAAGTGGATGGCAAAGATGAAGAAGGTCACGCTTTCCGGCGCGTAGGTCGTCGACAGCGGCGCGTAGAACGTCCAGCCGAAGTTGGGTCCGCCTCCGGGGGTGAACAGGGTCGAAACCAGCAGGATGAATGCCGCTGGCAACAGCCAGAAGCTGAAGTTGTTCATCCGCGGTAGTGCCATGTCGGGTGCGCCGATCATCAGCGGAACCATCCAGTTGGCAAGGCCGACAAAGGCCGGCATCACCGCACCGAAGACCATCACCAGGCCGTGCATGGTGGTCATCTGGTTGAAAAATTCCGGCTGGACGATCTGCAACCCTGGCTGGAACAGTTCGGCGCGAATCACCATCGCGAACGAGCCGCCGAGCAGGAACATGGAAAACGCAAACCACAGGTACAGCGTACCGATGTCCTTGTGGTTGGTAGTCAGCACCCAGCGCATCAGGCCTTTGGCGGGGCCATGGGCGTGCTCGTGGGCGGTGCCGGTCTGAACATGGTCATCGACTACAACAGTCATGTCCTGTCTCCTGCAAACAGATGGGCTGGGCAGGTCGGGGCGTGATGCTCCGACTGGTTCCTTGGGTGCGCAATAGACTGGGTCATTTGCTTTCCGCCTGTTTCAGCTCCAGCACTTCTTTGGGGGTGACCATGTCGCCCTTGTTGTTGCCCCAGGCGTTTCGCTCGTAGGTCACGACCGCTGCGATATCGACTTCCGACAGTTGCTTGCCGAACGCCGCCATGGCGGTGCCAGGCTTGCCATGGAAGACAATGCTCAAGTGTTCCTTGATGGGGCCGGTGGCGATTTTTGAGCCTTTGAGTGCCGGGAACATGGGCGGCAGGCCCTGGCCTTCTGCCTGGTGACAGGCCACGCAGGTGGTGTGATAGACCTTGTCGCCGCGCTCTTTGAGCTCGTCGAGGGTCCATTCCTTACTGGTCAGCTCCTTGAGTTGTGCAGCCTCAGCCTTGCGTTCAGCCAACCACTTTTCGTAATCGGGCTTGTCCTTGACCTCAACCACGATCGGCATGAACCCATGATCCTTGCCGCACAGCTCCGCGCATTGGCCGCGGTAGACGCCGGGTTTTTCGATACGGGTCCAGGCTTCGTTGACAAACCCCGGGATCGCATCGCGCTTGACCGCAAAGGCCGGCACCCACCAGGAGTGAATCACGTCGGCAGAGGTCACCAGAAAGCGCACCTTGGCGCCGATCGGAAGCACCAGGGGCTTGTCGACCTCGAGCAGGTAATGCTCGCTCTTGGCTTCCTTGTTGTGGATTTGATCGGCTGGAGTGGCCAGGTTGCTGAAGAATTCAACGTCCTGGCCCAGGTACTTGTAATGCCATTTCCACTGATAGCCGGTGACCTGGATATCGATATCCGGCTCACTGGCGTCGTACATCTTGATCAGGGTGGCAGTCGCCGGAACCGCCATGGCCACCAGAATGATGAAGGGCACGATGGTCCAGAGAATTTCGACGGTGGTACTTTCATGAAATTTTGCCGCCACCTGCCCGGTAGAGCGGCGGTGCAAGATCATCGACCAGAACATGGCGCCAAAGACGATGATGCCGATCACTACACAGATCCAGAAAATGGTCATGTGCAGGTCAAACACAGCGTGACTGATTTCAGTCGCTCCAGGCGCCATATTCACAGTCCAGGCCGCTTGTGCCTGACTGAAAATCGACCACAACAGGAGGCCCATCCAGACATGTGGATGTCGCATCATTGCGGGTTCCCCTTATCGTTCTTGTTATCCCGCCGGCTTTCACCTGCGGCAAGGGAGCGGCTGCATCAGACTACGAACTTGAATCGCCGGGCCTTGCTGCATTGCAGTCGGGCGTCATCAGCTAACTCCATTCCAACCCGAGTATAGACAGCGACTCTCACCTCGCAACGTGCTGACGTAAATCATCTGAAACAGCATTAACTTGCTTTGCAGGGCACGAATGGAGAAGGATGCAGACGAGTGGTGGCCATTCGATATAGCTTTGGCGTCTCAAGGATGAAATATTTATGACAAATGCGTCTTAGCGTTTTTCACGCGCCAGCTAAGTTATGTCTTCCCTATTTCATTGCCTTTGTTTCCTGGAGTTTTCATGAACACCGCCGCATTGCGCGAGCAGATCCAAAAAGCACAACAACACGAAGCTGAAACCAGCCTGCTGACGCGTCAGCTGGAAAGCAAATTGCCTCATCTACACCCGGCGATTCAATTGCCGGAGACGGACGCCAACGGCGTGCTGACGCGGTTTGTCACCGCCTATATCGAGGAAGTACCTGATCTGCTGGATGCAGCCAATGAAGTTGCCAGGGAAGCGGGTATCGAGTCACAGATCAAGCCGGTGCTGAAAATCGCCGAACAGTACTTCCTGCAGCCGCCAGCGATCATGACCGGGCACGTCGGGCTCGATGGTCTTCTGGACGAAGCTTATTTGGCGCATCGGTTCGTCGAAGAGGTCAACGACCTGTATATCAAGCATTTCGGCCAGCCACTGATCCCGTTGGACATGACGGTCGCCAATCTGATTGCTCACCAGTTGATCGGTGAGGAATTTGCCAACCAACTGGACGAGGCGGTGCATCACGCCGTGGACGAGATGCTTAACGACGAAAGCTTTGCGCTGGAGTCGGTCGAAGCCTACCGCGAGAAACTCAGCAGCCCGGACACCGGCGCAGCATGGAAGCGCTGGCCGTGCATGTCCCGCCGCCTGGGCGTGGGCCTGGAGCTGGAACAGCCGGTGGCTTGATTCAAAGGCCAACCCTATCCCAATGTGGGAGCGGGCTTGCTCGCGAAGGCGTCAAGTCAGTCGACGCTGATGTTGACTGACACACCGCCTTCGCGAGCAAGCCCGCTCCCACAGGGTTATTCAGCCAGCCGCACCAATACCGATATTGGTCCGCACCCGCCCCTCCAACCTGCGCTTTAACCCGCGCGATTCGATCAACAGCTTCGAACCCTTTGCCGCGTTGGCCCGACCCCACTCTTCCAGCAATTCCAGGCAGGAGTGATCGATATAGGTCAGGTTATTGAGCGGCACATGCACCGTTGAGCCCGCTGGGATGCTGCCCAATACCTGTGTCAAAGCCGGCACCTTGAGAAAAGTCGCCGCCCCCACCAGGCGCAGCTCCATTTCGCCGTCCCGTGGAAGGTCGATCAGGCTTATTTTCAGCCGTGAGGCTTTCAGCGCCAGCTTCACCAAGGTCAAGCCGAAGCCGATCAGCACGCCTGTCAGCAAGTCGGTGAAAATAATCGCCAGCGCTGTCGCGGCGTAGGTGAACATCGGCATTCGACCGTATCGACCCAAACCGCGAAAAGCCTTGAGATCGACCAGTTTGAAACCGGTGTAAACCAACACACCGGCCAGGCTCGCCACGGGAATGCTTTGCAGCACGCTCGACAGCAGCATCACGAACGCCAGCAGCCACAATCCATGGAAAATCGTTGAGTAGCGCGTGGTGGCACCGGCCTGGACATTCGCCGAGCTGCGTACGATCACCCCGGTCATCGGCAACGCGCCGAGCAATCCGCAAAGCATGTTACCGACGCCTTGGGCGGACAGCTCGCGGTCGAAGTCTGAGCGTTGACCACTGTGCATGCGGTCGACTGCGGCAGCGGATAGCAAGGTTTCGGCGCTGGCAATGAATGCGACCGCGAATGCCGCGATCAGCAATGCAGGGTCAGCCAGGTTCAGCAAGTCAGCAGGTTTCAGCCAGTCGATGGCTTCGGCCAGGTTTGCGGGTACTTCCACCCGTTTGACTTGCAGCGCCAAGGCCAGGCTGACGACGGTAGCGATCCCAACCCCCAGTAGCGCGCCGGGAACGAATCGCAGGGAGTGGGGACGCAGCTTTTCCCACAACCACATGACGGCGATCGTTCCCAACCCAAGCAAACCGGCCTGCCAGCCAAAGGATGGCAAAGCCTGAGCCACGGCGGCCGGGAAGGCTGCCAGGTTATCCAGCCCCGAAGGCTTGGGCGTGGCGTCCAGCATCACATGCAGCTGTGACAGGACGATCAACACCCCGATCCCCGCGAGCATGCCGTAGACAACCGCAGGCGCAGTCACACGAAACCAACAGCCCAGTTTCAAGCGACCAGCGACCAACTGTAAAAAGCCCGCCAACAGCAGGATCGGCCCGAGCATGACCACGCCGTGCTGGCGTATCAGCTCGAATACCAACACCGCCAGGCCGGCCGCCGGGCCGCTGACCTGCAGCGGCGAGCCGGCCAGCCAACCGACCACCAGTCCACCGATGATCCCGGTGATCAGGCCTTTGGCCGGTGGCAATCCTGAAGCAATGGCAATGCCCATGCACAGGGGCAGGGCAACCAGAAACACAACCACCGAAGCCAGCAGCTCCCGTGGCAGCACAGCTTTAAGTTGCGCAGCACGCATGATGATTCTCCCGAAGTTTTCTTCAGGCATGGCAAGGCCGGGCCGCTGAAACAGCGGCCGGCATCAAACCACACAGATGGTTAGGAGGATTTAGAAGCGCGCTTTGGGCGTCGCCACCGGAATCGGATGGCTGCCGTCGAGCGGCAGGAAACGACCCTGATCCGCGTCGTAAGCTTTGATTTCGCTGGTTTCGATGTCATAGACCCAGCCATGGATGAACAGCTGACCGTTCGCCATGCGCGAGGCTACCGAGGGATGGGTCCGCAAGTGTTGCAACTGTGCGATGACATTTTCATCGGTGAGGATGTGCATGCGTTCGTTTTCGTCGGCGCAGTTGCAGTTGTCGTGCACCATGGTTTTCGCGACTTCCGCATGCCTTAACCAGGCTTTGACCGTAGGCATTTTTTCCAGGCTATCGGGATTGAGTACCGCACGCATCGCTCCGCAATCGGAGTGGCCACAGATGATGATGTGCTGTACGCCCAGCGCCAGCACTGCGTACTCGATGGCGGTGGACACACCACCGTTCATCTGGCCGTAAGGTGGTACGACATTGCCGACGTTGCGAGTGACGAACAGGTCGCCCGGCGAGCTGTGGGTGATGAGCTCGGGGACGATGCGCGAGTCAGCGCAGGTAATGAACATCGCCCGTGGCTGCTGGGCCGTGGCAAGTTTTTTGAAGAGTTCTTCCTGTTGCGGAAAGATCTCATGATGAAAATGCAAAAAGCCGTCAACGATATGCTGCAGCGCTGCATCGGCGGTTTCCGCCCCGGGTTGGGCAGAAGCCGACGCAGCCAACGGCTGTTTATCCTTGTCACTCATGATTCATCCTCTTTGGCGGAGTCAGGGATATTCCCGTTCTGTCCGGTGTGAAGCCAGTGGCTGCCTAAAAAAACATCCAGGTCGTCGATCGACCCGTCAGTCACTCGATGAACAAGGTAACCGCCGAATCTTAACTCAAACTGAAAAGACCGCTCTAGAACCTGTGTTCCAGGTCACAAAAAACGTGACTGGTGAAAAAGCTGAGCGCGATCCCCCGTTCTCAACCATAGGCTAATTGCCCTTAAATCAACGACATTTGACGACCCGGCGGACAGAAGGCATCGCAGTCCAGGTTGAAACCTTCCCGATGGTTGAGCCCCATGCGTTTGATGGCTTTGGCAAAACGTTGTGCCAACAAATCGGCAAAAGGGCCTTCACCACGCATGCGTGCGCCAAAGCGACTGTCGTACAACTCGCCGCCGCGGCTCTGGCGAATCAGGCTCAGGACATGGGTCGCACGTTGCGGATAGTGGGCCGCCAGCCACTCTTCGAACAGGGGCGCGACTTCCAGGGGCAATCGCAGCATCATGTAAGCCGCGCTTTGTGCTCCGGCGGCATGGGCTTCTGTGAGCAGGTTTTCGATTTCGCTGTCGTTGATCATCGGAATCATGGGTGAACACAGAACGCCCACAGGAACTCCCGCTTCGTGCAGCACCCTGATCGCCCGCAGCCGGGCCTTGGGGGCCGCAGCGCGGGGTTCGAGGATGCGCTTGAGCTCGTCGTCCAGCGTGGTCAGGCTGATCATCACTGCCACCAGCCTTTGACGGGCGAGTTCGGCCAGCAGGTCCAGATCGCGCAGAATCAACGAGCCTTTAGTCACGATGGTTACCGGATGACGATAGCGCAGCAGCACTTCGAGGGTTTGGCGGGTGATCTTGTACTCGCGCTCGATGGGCTGGTAAGGATCGGTGTTGGACCCCAGGTTGATGGGTGCACATTGGTAGCCACGCCTGGAAAGCTGTTCCTCCAATATGTCCGCGGCATTGGTCTTGGCAATCAGCTTCGTTTCGAAATCCAGGCCTGGCGACATGTCCCAATAGGCGTGACTGGGCCGTGCATAACAGTAGATGCAGCCGTGCTCGCAGCCACGATAAGGATTGATCGAGCGATCGAAGGGCAGGTCCGGTGAATTATTGCGGGTGATGATGGTTTTCGCAGTCTCGATGGACACCTCGGTGCCTTGGGTCATCGGCGCTTCCTGATACCAGCCGTCATCCTCGGCGACCGAGCGATGGGGTGCAAAGCGGTTGTGCGGGTTGGTCGCTGTACCGCGACCGCGTGGGGGCAATGGCGCGTTCATGGGGATAGCTCGAGTGCTGTATGCCCATACAGTATACGTGAAAGGTTCGTGTGACCAGTGCCGTTTGGCAGCACATCGGCGGGGTTTTCGAAGTCATCGAACGATACATATCGTGTCTGGTTGAATCGCTCCAGGTACCGGTATTGTTGTGGTCGCCCCACCCACTGACATGAGTATCAATTAAAAGGATTTAATGATGTCGATGTTTAATCGCCGCGGTATTTTTTTGTAAAAGCTTGGTCCGACTGTCGTCGATCCAAATGAAGTGCTTGTATCAATGCAGTTCGCATTGAAAGAAGAGACTTGGGATAACAAAAATTTCGCGACGACCACCGCTTTGCTGGACTCCACTACCCTCATTGCCTCCTCAAATGATGGGGGGCAATCATTCAAGATCCGTAATTTCAAGAAAGATGTCGATGGTGACGGCGATATTGACGCCGAAGACTTGATGAAACTTCTGGCGCTGGCTAAAGCCTACGTCAGCATTTCCACGCCTTGACTGAAAGTCCATAAGCGACACCTCCCACGGCATTGCGCCGTGGGAGGTGTTGTTTTCTACTCAGTGTTGTTCGTCAGGCTTTTTCTTCAGCTTCGGGTTCGGAAAAAACTGCACGGCCTGAACCTTGGTATCTGCAGGTTTCAGCGCGGAAGTGTTGACCCGGGTGCCCAGTTCCTTGGGAACGGACAGGCCTTGTTCATTCAGCGTATCGGAGTAACCGCAAGCCACGCACTCGCGATGCGGTACGTCGTCTTCGCTCCACATCATCAACTTGTCCGGCTCGCTGCAGGCTGGACAAACCGCGCCGGCGATAAAGCGTCGTTTGGTAATCACGGGACTCTCACTCATGCTGCCGCGCCCTCACTCAGGCCGCTGTGGCGCAAGAGTGCGTCAATCGACGGCTCACGACCACGGAAATCGACGAACAGCACCATCGGCTCTTGAGAACCGCCGCGCGCCAGGATCGCTTCGCGGAACGCCCGGCCCGTGTCGGCATTGAGCACGCCCTCTTCCTCGAATTTGGAGAAAGCATCGGCCGAGAGCACTTCAGCCCATTTGTAGCTGTAGTAACCCGCCGCGTAACCACCGGCGAAGATGTGCGCGAAGCTGTTAGGGAAGCGGTTGTAGGCCGGAGGACGCATCACCGACACTTCGTCGCGCACGCCTTCTAGCACTTGCAATACGCTGCGACCGTCACCATGGGTGGCGTGCAGTTCGAAGTCGAACAGCGAGAACTCCAGTTGGCGGACCATCATCAGGCCGGACTGGAAATTTTTCGCCGCGAGCATTTTCTGCAGCAGGTCCTGGGGCAGTGGTTCGCCAGTTTCATAGTGACCGGAGATCAGCGCCAGCCCCTCGGGCTCCCAGCACCAGTTTTCCATGAACTGGCTTGGCAGCTCGACCGCGTCCCAGGCCACACCGTTGATGCCGGACACCCCGGCGTGTTCGACGCGGGTCAGCAGGTGATGCAGGCCATGACCGAACTCGTGGAACAGGGTGGTGACTTCATCGTGGGTTAGCAGCGCAGGCTTGCCGCTGTCGGCCGGAGTGAAGTTGCACACCAGGTTGGCCACCGGGTTTTGCAGCACACCTTCGGCGGTGCGGCGACGATCGCGGGCACCGTCCATCCAGGCACCGCCGCGTTTGTTGGCGCGGGCGTAGAGGTCGAAGAAGAAGCGGCCGACGTGCTGGCCGTTTTCCTTGATTTCGAACAGACGCACATCCGGGTGCCAGGTGTCGAAGCCTTGCTGCTCGGCAATTTCGATGCCGTACAGGCGTTGCACGATGGCGAACAGGCCGCCCAGTACTTTATCGATTGGGAAGTAGGCTCGCAGGGCTTCCTGGGCAACGCTGTAACGTTGCTCGCGAAGTTTTTCGCCGTAGAAGCCGCTGTCCCAGCTTTGCAGGTCCGGGCAGCCCTGTTCGGCCGCGTAGGCCTTGAGCTGTTCCAGGTCCTGGGCGGCGAACGGCTTGCTGCGCTTGGCCAGGTCGCGCAGGAAGCTCAGCACTTGATCGCTGGATTCCGCCATTTTGGTGGCCAGGCTGAGTTCCGAGAAACTCGCGAACCCCAGGAGCTTGGCCAGCTCCTGACGCAGGTCGAGGATTTCCTGCATGACCGGTCCGTTGTCGTTCTGGCCGGCATTCGGGCCCTGGTCCGAGGCGCGGGTGCAGTACGCAGCGTAGACTTCTTCACGCAGCGCGCGGTTGTGGGCGTAGGTCATCACCGCGTAGTAGCTCGGGAATTCCAGGGTGATCAGCCAGCCATCGAGGTCCTTGGCTTGCGCGGCGGCGGCCATTTGCGCCTTGGCCGAATCGGTCAGGCCGGCGAGGGCAGTTTCGTCGGTGATGTGCTTGGTCCAGGCCTGGGTGGCATCCAGCAATTGGTTGGAGAAGCGGCTACCCAGCTCCGACAGTTTGCTCTGCACTTGGGCGTAGCGCTTCTGCTCGGCTTCCGGCAGGTCGATACCCGACAGACGGAAATCGCGCAGGGCGTGTTCCAGGATAGTTTTCTGCGCTACGTCAAAACCGGCGGCTTCCGGACTGTTGGCCAAGGCCTCATAAGCCTGGAACAATTCACGGTTCTGGCCCATTTCCGTGGAGTAGGCGCTCAAGGCAGGCAGGCAAGCCTCATAGGCTTCACGCAGTTCGGCACTGTTGCACACGGCATTCAAATGGCTCACCGGGCTCCACGCCGCACCCAGGCGGTCATTGAGCTCGTCCATGGCCAGCACCAGGCCGGCCCAGGTCGGTTGTTTGCCCTGGGTCTTGAGGATCTCGATAATGGCGGCGCGGTTGTCAGCCAGGATCTGTTCAATGGCCGGTTGCACATGCTCGGCACGGATCGCGGAGAACGGCGGCAGGTCGTAGGACTGCAAAAGAGGGTTGTTCACGCTCACGGTTGGCACCTTGGCTGGAAGAAACATGCAGCCATCTTAATTACAATCGACACTCACCGCAGCTATCAGCGACAGAGAGAGAACCTATCGTGTCCCTTCGCAAGTACCAGAACCACACGCCGTTGCTCGGCAAAGGCGCTTTTGTCGACAGTTCGGCGGTGGTGATCGGCGATGTTGAAATCGGCGAAGACAGCTCGGTATGGCCATTGACGGTGATCCGCGGCGACATGCACCGCATCCGCATTGGCACGCGTACCAGCGTGCAGGATGGCTGTGTGCTGCACATCACTCATGCCGGGCCGTTCAATCCGGATGGTTTCCCGTTACTTATTGGCGACGACGTGACCATCGCCCACAAAGTCATGCTGCACGGCTGTGCGGTGGGCAGCCGGGTGTTGATAGGCATGGGCAGCATCGTCATGGACGGCGCGGTGGTCGCCGACGACGTTATTATCGGTGCCGGAAGCCTGGTACCTCCGGGTAAACGCCTGGAAAGCGGTTTCCTGTATGTGGGCAGCCCGGTGAAACAGATCCGGCCACTGACTGACAAGGAACAAGCTTTTTTCACCTACAGCGCGGCGAACTACGTGAAACTCAAGGATCTGCATCTGGCCGAAGGCTACGACCAGATCTGAAATGTCTCGCTATCGCCCAGGAATCTTCATGCATTACCAAACCGTTCTGTTCGACCTTGATGGCACCCTGACCGACCCGCGCGAAGGCATCACCCGTTCGATCCAGTTTGCCCTGGGTAAGCTGGGCATCGAGGAACCCGACCTGACCAAGCTCGAACACTTCATCGGTCCGCCCTTGTTACAGGCTTTCATGCAGTTTTATAGCTTTGACGAGGCCAGGGCCTGGGAGGCGGTGAACTTCTATCGCGAACGCTTCAAGGTCACCGGGCTTTACGAAAACCGCGTATTCGACGGTGTTACGCCGCTGCTCGAAACCCTGGGTGGGCAAGGACGACAGCTGTACATCGCGACCTCCAAACCCTGGGTTTTCGCCCGGGAAATCGCTCGCCATTTCGACTTCGCCAAACACTTCAAGGTGATCTATGGCAGCGAACTGGACGGCACCCGGACCAACAAGGTTGAACTGATCGCCCACCTGATGGCCGAAGAAGGCCTCGACCCGGCCAGTACCCTGATGATTGGCGACCGTAAGCACGACCTGATCGGCGCGCGCAGCAACGGGCTGGATGCGGCAGCGGTGGGTTATGGGTTCGGTAGTCGGGAGGAGTTGAGTGCCGAAGCGCCAACTTATCATTTTGAAACATTGGACGAGATGCATCAGGCGTTTTTGCGCGTGTAGGAGCGAGCGGACGGCGATCCGACTTGCCCGCGAAGATCGATGACGCGGTGCAGCAGATACACCGCGGCACCCGGATCGCCGGCGAGCCTGGCTCCTACAACGCCTTCAACGCCGCTTTACGCTGTTCAACCGGCAACGCACCCAACTTTTCGACCTGTGCATAAAACTTCACCCAATCCCCACCTGCTTGCCTGAACAGCGCCGCAAACGCCGGCACCCATTGGTCATACAGACCAAACGGCAGCAATCGCGCATTGTTCATCGGTGCATTAATCCACGCGTCGTAGCGTTTGTCCCCGGCCCATTGTTTGTCACGCATCTGACGGTATTCGGCGCGCAACTGCTCGAACGCCTCAGCTTTACGCTGACGCATTTGCTCGGGCGGCAGCGGCAGTGTGTATAGCTTTTCAAGCCGGGTGCGGGTGTCCAGGATCAGCTGAATAAATTGGCCCCGTTGTTTCTCCTGTGTTTTGTTTTCGGGCGCAAGGCTACGGTAAGCCCGCCATTGGCGAGTGCCTTCCTGCTCGACAAAGGTAGCGAATGACTCGTTGAACTCAGTGTCATCCTTCACATAAACACGCTGATGCGCGAGTTCATGAAAAATCAGCGTGGCCAGTCGTTCATCGCCCCAGCCCATCATTGAGTTCATGATCGGATCGTTGAACCACCCCAGGGTCGAATAGGCCTCTACGCCACCGATGGACACGTCCATGCCTTGCAGGCGCTGCAGCGCCGCCTCACCGCGAGCCGCACTCTGGCTGTAATAGCCGCGATACGCCACACAACCGGCTATGGGGAAGCAATGGTTTTGTGGCTTCAGGGAAAATTCCGGTGTGACAAACACGTTCCAGACCACGTAGGGACGGCCAATGTCGGCATACAGGCGGTAACTCTGATTATCCGGCAGGTGCAGTTGCTGGGTGGCAAAGGTCCGGGCTTTTTGTGATTGGACCAGGTGCGCGCGCAGTTTCTGATCGCGCTGTGGGTCGGCAATGACGCGGGCAACGGGTTCCCGGGCCCGCAGCAGTTGCAGTTGACCACTGGCCAACTGGCTGTAGTAGCTGACGCTGGAACAACCGTTGAGTAACAAAAACAGCACACCCGGAAACAAAATGCGTAAAACGCGATCAAGTAACCCGAGGCTTCGATGCGGCCTGATCAAAATAAAAAAATCCCTGGAAAGTCTGCTCGCAAGACTATCCCGCTTGACTGGAGCTCCGCTATGCGCAAGTTGATGCTGACGGGAGGCCTGCTGATGCTGGCCGGATGTGCTGGATTCGGATTACCTCGCCATGATCCGACGCAAGCATGGATCGATCTGGAGTCACATCAGGAAGACACGGCCCTGCTGGCGCTTGAAGTGGACAACAAAGCGGCAACCGACAAGCGCTATTTCGAGGTTCAACCCGGCAGCCATGAGTTGACCGTTCGCTACCAGTTCCCCGTCCAGCCCACCAATATTGGTCCCGATGCCCAACCACTGTGGCGAGACTGCCAGATGAATGTGAAATTCAACGACTTCAATGCAGGCGAGCGCTATCAACTGCAGGCGGGGAATATTGGCTTCCGGCCATGGGCCAAGCTGTATGATCAACAGCGAAAAGTGATTGGCCAGGGCACACCAGCGGGCTGCCAACGAACCTGATCGGCGCTATCCTGAATATCCTGACATTGGGATATTTATCATGCGCAGGTTGATGCTGTTACTGGCTGCAGGTGCCGTGGCCGGCTGTTCGACGCCTATGCCGGCGGCCAATCCGCATATGGCGTGGGTAGACTTCTCTACGCCATTTCCTAACGATAAATTGCTGATGGCGGAGCGACTGGATAACCAGCGCTTGCGTGACGGGCGTTTTTTCCAGGTCACTCCCGGTAGACACGAGCTGACCGTGCGCTTCGATTTTGAAGTGCCAGGCGGGAGCTCGGACTTGTTCGGCGGTACTACGGAGCGGCTTTGCTACATAATCGTTAAGTACGATCATTTCGAAGCCGGTCAGCGTTATCTGTTACAAGCCCGCTCCATGGCGTTCACCCCTGAAGCGCGCCTGTATAACGCCAGGCGCGAGATCGTCGCCGAAGCGAGTCAGATCAACTGTGTGCCTTGATTCAGGTCAGCGGTCATTCTTCTGGTAGATGATTTTCTTGGTGCCACCTTCGCACGAGCCAACGACCATGTTCTGATCGTGCACTTCGTCGTTGGTAACGATTTCCAGGGTGTAGGACGTCACCCCTCGGGCCTGGATCTTGGCTTCGATTTCGGCCTTGAGCTCTTCACAAGGTTTGGGTGCCGCCAGGGCCGAGGTGGCCAGGGCGCAGCAGATAATCGCCAAGGTAAAACGTTTCATGGTTGAAGCTCCTTGAGGCAGCGCGCATAGGTCATGCGTTTGTGCTGCTGTCATTTATTCGACCACAGTTTTACCGGGCAAATCTGTTTCAAATCAAAAAAGATCGCAGCCCGCGGCAGCTCCTACAGGATCAGGGAGTTGCCGAAGGCTGCGATCATGCGAACTTAGCTGACCAGCGTGGCCTCCAGGCTGATTTTCGCATTCAGCACCTTGGAGACCGGACAACCCTCTTTGGCCTTGTTGCTCAACTCATCGAACTGCGCCTGGCTCGCCCCGGGGATTTTTGCCTTGAGGATCAATTTCACGGCGGTGATCGCAAAACCACCTTCTACCTGGTCGAGGGTCACTTCGGCGTGGGTATCGATGCTGTCGGCCTTGAGGCCGGCATCACCGAGAATCATCGAAAACGCCATGGAGAAACAGCCCGCATGGGCCGCACCGATCAACTCTTCCGGATTAGTGCCCTTTCCGCCCTCAAAGCGGGCCTTGAAGCCATAGGGCGCGTCCCTGAGCACACCGGTTTCGGTGGAAATCGAGCCGATGCCGGTTTTCAGATCACCTTCCCAATGGGCCGATGCTTTCTTGGTGATAGCCATGCCTGTCTCCTCAAGATCCGGCGCGAAGCGTCGCGCCGTTGTGGTTTCGGTCGTTAGGGTTCTGAGGGTAGACCGGGGAGCAAAGTTCAGCGCATCTGATCGTTCGGTTTTTTGTCGCTAAATTTCGCCCTGCTATTGAAACTCGGGTATATGCCCTCATTGCATGAAACACGCTTATGGATTCGGCAGGTTTTCGTTTGTATGAAAAACCTGCGTCCTCAATTGGAGAAGCAGGTTTATGAAACGACTGTCCGATATCAAGTTCTCGACCCTCGACCTGGTGCCCGTGCGCGAAAACGGCAGCGCCGCCCAGTCGTTGCGCAACTCGCTGGACCTGGCGCAGCACGTCGAGAAGTTCGGCTATAACCGCTTTTGGGTGGCTGAACACCACAACATGGACGGTATTGCCAGTTCTGCAACCTCCGTGCTGCTTGGCTATCTGGCCGGTGGTACGTCGACCATCCGTGTCGGGTCCGGTGGGGTCATGCTGCCCAACCACGCACCGCTGGTCATCGCTGAACAATTCGGCACGCTGGAAAGTCTGTATCCAGGGCGCATCGACCTGGGACTTGGCCGTGCGCCCGGTTCCGACCAGATGACAGCCCGTGCGCTGCGTCGCGAACGTTCCGGCAGCGCCGACGACTTCCCGGAAGATGTGGCCGAACTGGTGCGTTATCTCGGCCCGCGCACCCCGGACCAGCGCGTCATTGCAATGCCGGGTACCGGAACGAATGTGCCGGTCTGGTTGCTGGGCTCAAGCCTTTTCAGTGCGCAGCTGGCAGGGGAGCGCGGTTTGCCTTATGCGTTCGCGTCACATTTCGCTCCGCGCTTCATGCATGAGGCCATTCGCGTCTATCGCAATCACTTCAAGCCTTCCGCCGTGCTGGACAAGCCTTACGTGATGCTTGGCGTGCCTTTGGTCGCCGCCGACACGGATGAACAAGCCGATTATCTGGCGACTTCGGTATTCCAGCGTATTCTTGCGCTGATGCGTGGTCAGAGCCTGGTGCAGCGCCCGCCGGTGAAGACGATGGAAGGGCTGTGGTTGCCTCATGAGAAAGAGGCGGTCAGCGATTTCCTGGGATTGGCGATGATCGGCAGCCCGCAAAAAATCCGCGCCAAGCTGGACGTGCTGATCGAGCAGACCCAGGCCGACGAGCTGATTTTTACCTGCGACCTGTACGAACATGCGGATCGGCTGCATTCCTATGAGCTGCTGGCGCAAGTCATGAAGGGCTGAACACGTTGACCGCAAAAAAGCCGACGCGATGGCGTCGGCTTTTTGCGGGCAATCGGTTGGTGGCCGTTTTCTGAGGCTACCGCTTATAGACTATTTCCTTGCTGCCCTTCTCGCAGGTGCCGACGATTTTCCCGCCAGACGCATTGCCTTTATCGACAATTTCCAGCGAATAGCCGGAAATGCCCTTGGCGTCGAGCTTTGCTGCGATTTCGGCTTTCAATTCTTCGCAGGACTTGCCGTCAGCTAAGGCAGTCCCCGCCAGGCTCAATAAACCCACTGCCCAAATAAACTTCTTCATCGGTCGCAATCTCTGGTCGGATCAAAAAAGGCATCCAGCCATTGGCCGGAAAAACGCACATAGCGTATTGCCACTTCCTATGGCATTCGGCCAGCGCTCAAGTTCAGAAGACTAGACTAACGTCAGCTACTGGCAATCCGGAACCCGACCTTGAGCGTCACCTGGAAGTGCGCCGCCTTGCCGTCCTTGATATGGCCTCGGGTCTCGGTGACTTCGAACCATTCCATGTATTTGAGACTTTTGTTGGCCTCGGCCAATGCGTTGTTGATCGCGTCTTCAATACTGCTGGTGGACGAGCCGACGAGTTCGACTTTCTTATAGGTGTGATGGTCAGTCATGGCGTTCTCCTTAGGGTGTGAAATACAGCCTAGCAGTGATTTTCTGTCTTACTCCCTTCGGTCGCTGTGACATCGATACTCACATTTACTGCACTTTCTCGAGTCCCTGAAGTCCCAACCAACACACGCCACTCATCAACAATGCAGGAGAGCCACCATGGCCAACAGCTCGTTACGTAAAGCCTCATTGCAAAGCATGGAAGCGGAGATCGAGAGTCTGCTCAAATCCTTGGAAAGCCTGAAGGACGACGCCTCGGACGAGTCGCGTAAAACCCTCAAGGTGCTTAAAGGCAATGCCGAGAACGCTCTGAGGCATTCACGCCATCTGCTCTCGGATGCCTACGAAGAGGTCAAGGTCAAAACCCGTGAAACCGGAATTGCCACTCGGGATTACGCACAGGAACACCCTTGGACGACTGCTGGTGTTGCCGTTGGTGCGCTGGGCCTGTTGGCGGCCTATTTGCTGTTTAAACGCGGGGAATGATCTGTCTGGCGCAGCTCAGCCTTGAGCCATTGCGCCAGTTGCCTGGCGCGCCCGTCCGCGGCGCGCTTGGGTAGCCACAGGGCCAGATAAGCGGGTGTTTCGCAAAATCCCCAAGGGGCGACCAGGCGACCTGCCTTCACGTCCTCGGCCACCAGCGGCTCGGGAGCAATCGCAACACCCAGACCGGCTACGGCCGCTTCCAGTAAATAATACAAATGCTCGAAACCTTGCCCGTACTTCAACGCTTTGGCGTCGAGGCCGCTTTGCTGCGCCCAACTGGGCCAGGCTTGCGGTCGCGAAGTGGTATGCAGCAAGGATTCAGTGAGCAGCGCTGCAGCCGGCGCTGTTTCCAGGTGCTCATAACCGGCGAACCGTGGGCTCATGACCGGGCCGATCCGTTCGCTGGCCAGTTCGAACACCTGCATATCTGCAGGCCAGGGCGGTTCGGCAAATACGAGCAGGGCATCCAGGCCGGGGCGACGGGGATCGAGATCGCCTTCGCCGGCTGACAGGTGCAGGCGCAAATCAGGCAGATCAGCGTTCAGTCGTCCCAGGCGCGGTATGAACCAGCGGGCCAACAGGCTTCCTGAGCAGCCCAGGACGAACGGTGCATCGGCAGTGCTTTGCGTGAGCTCGGCGCACACCGTGCGCAGGCGTTCGAAGGCGTCGGTACTGGCATCGCGTAATCGCATGCCGGCATCTGTGAGTTTCAGGCCACGACCTTCCTTGGTGAACAGGCTCACCCCGAGGTGTTCTTCAAGCACCTTCAGTTGGCGACTGACAGCACCGTGGGTGACATGCAGCTGCTCGGCGGCCTGGCTGACGCTGTTCAAGCGCGCAGTGGCTTCGAAGGCGCGCAAGGCGTTCAGTGGTGGCAGATCGTGGCTCATGATATCTGTGAGTTTTCCTGACAGGTTGTGGCGATCTTATCGGTTTTCAGAGGCTGGCGTCAGGGGTAGAGTTAAGCCCATTGTCATATCACGCATTCAATTGGAGCGCTCCATGACCCAGACTAATCTGCGCAACGGCCCTGACGCCAACGGCCTGTTCGGCGCGTTTGGCGGCCGTTACGTCGCTGAAACCCTGATGCCACTGATCCTTGACCTGGCCCGCGAATACGAAGCGGCCAAGGAAGATCCGGCATTCAAGGAAGAGTTGGCGTACTTCCAGCGTGACTACGTCGGTCGTCCGAGCCCGCTCTATTTCGCCGAACGTCTGACCGAATTCTGTGGCGGCGCGAAGATTTACCTCAAGCGCGAAGAGCTGAACCACACTGGCGCGCACAAGATCAACAACTGCATCGGCCAGATCCTGTTGGCGCGACGCATGGGCAAGAAACGTATCATTGCCGAAACCGGCGCTGGCATGCACGGGGTGGCGACCGCGACCGTGGCTGCGCGTTTTGGCCTGGACTGCGTGATCTACATGGGCACCACCGACATCGAACGCCAGCAGGCCAACGTGTTCCGCATGAAGCTGTTGGGCGCTGAAGTGATTCCGGTCGTGGCCGGCACCGGCACCCTGAAGGATGCGATGAACGAAGCCCTGCGCGACTGGGTGACCAACGTCGACAACACCTTCTACCTGATCGGCACCGTGGCCGGTCCACACCCTTACCCGGCAATGGTCCGCGACTTCCAGGCCGTAATCGGCAAGGAAACCCGTGACCAGCTGCAAGCCCAGGAAGGCCGCCTGCCGGACAGCCTGGTGGCGTGCATCGGTGGTGGTTCCAATGCCATGGGCCTGTTCCACCCGTTCCTGGATGACAAGAGCGTGGAGATCATCGGCGTGGAAGCGGCTGGCCACGGCATCGAGACCGGCAAGCACGCGGCCAGCCTGAACGGCGGCGTACCGGGTGTGCTGCACGGCAACCGGACCTTCCTGCTGCAGGACGACGATGGCCAGATCATCGACGCCCACTCGATCTCCGCTGGCCTGGACTACCCGGGCATCGGCCCGGAACACGCCTGGTTGCATGACATCGGCCGTGTCCAGTACACCTCGGTGACCGACGACGAAGCGCTCGCTGCATTCCACCAGTGCTGCCGTCTGGAAGGGATCATTCCTGCCCTGGAAAGCGCCCATGCCCTGGCTGAAGTGTTCAAGCGCGCGCCAACGCTGCCGAAGGATCACCTGATGGTGGTCAACCTGTCGGGCCGCGGGGACAAAGACATGCAGACCGTGATGCACCACATGGAACACTCTCAACACGAGCAATCCAAGCAGGAGAAACACTGATGAGCCGCCTGCAAACGCGTTTTGCCGAACTCAAGGAACAGAACCGCGCCGCCCTGGTGACCTTCGTCACCGCCGGCGACCCGGAATACGACACCTCCCTGGCGATCCTCAAGGGTTTGCCAGCCGCTGGCGCCGACGTGATCGAATTGGGCATGCCTTTCACCGATCCGATGGCCGACGGCCCGGCGATCCAGCTCGCCAACATTCGCGCGCTGGCAGCCAAGCAGAACCTGGCGAAAACCCTGCAAATGGTGCGTGAGTTCCGCAAGGACAACAACGAGACGCCACTCGTGCTGATGGGGTACTTCAACCCGATCCACAAGTACGGTGTACCGCGTTTCATCACCGATGCAAAAGAGGCCGGTGTCGATGGCCTGATCGTGGTGGACATGCCGCCCGAGCATAACGGTGAATTGTGCGACCCGGCCCAGGCCGCCGGTCTCGATTTCATTCGCCTGACTACCCCGACCACTGACGATGTGCGTCTGCCAACAGTCCTTAATGGCAGCTCCGGGTTTGTTTACTACGTATCGGTGGCCGGTGTGACCGGTGCTGGCGCAGCAACCCTGGAACACGTCGAAGAAGCGGTCACTCGCCTGCGCCGTCACACCGATCTGCCGATCAGCATCGGTTTCGGCATTCGCACGCCAGAGCAAGCGGCGTCCATCGCGCGCCTGGCGGATGGTGTGGTGGTGGGTTCGGCATTGATCGATCACATCGCCAATGCCACGACGCCGGAACAGGCGATCGATGGTGTGCTGAGCCTGTGCTCGGCATTGGCCGATGGCGTGCGTAAGGCCCGCGTCAGCTAACCGAACAGTTGCCATACAGAGGAATCAGACCCTCTCGTCACAGTTTGATCAGCAAGACCGAGGGCTTCAGGACCCTGTTCTGAAGCCCTTTTGCTTTTTTAGCCTCAAGGCAATTGAAGACCACCTGCTGCCTTGTGCAATTTACGCAGATGCTCCCCGATCTGTTTCACGTTGGCTTCGTTGGCCGCCATTTCGGCTGCGCGGTCTGGATCGAGCAGGGCCCGGACTTCCTTGTCCAGATCCCCGGTCAGTGCCTGAAGCTGCTTCTGCCGCAGGCTGGTCTCCGATTCCAGGCGTTGCCATTCAGCAGGTTGTGGCAGACCATACCCGCCGCTGCCGAGTAATTCCGCCGGACGACTGAGGAAACCGCTGTTATCGAGAATTTGCCTCAGTGTCGCGTTGGCTTTGTCCATTCCACCGTTTTTCAGCTCACGGGCACCCAGATAACGTTGTTTGACCTCGTCCTGGGCCAGTAGCAACTGCTGGCGATAGCTTGCCTGTTCCAGCAAGAGCAATGCCGCGCTGGTGCGCAAATCTGCCTGATCGAACCATTGGCGGCGTTGTGCGGCGGTCAGGGACAGCCAGTCTTCGACCTTCTCCTGTTTGATCGGTAGCTGTTTTCTCAATACCTCGAACATTGCTTGATAGCGATCGCGGAAAGAGTCAAAGCGATAGCCCAGGCGAAGCGCCTCACGTGGATCGTCCAGCACGCTGGTATCCGCCAGCCCGCGCCCCTTGAGCACCTCCAGCAAACCATTGGGCATGATGTTGTCCAGGGCAACCAGTTTTGAGTTGTTGGTGCCGCCCCGCAATAACTTCAGCTCTTCGACAGCGCAGTTGTTCGACAGGAAGAAGTAGTTGCCGTCATAACTCCAGTGCATCTCTGCGGCACGCTCCACCACGTTTTCAATCTCGTCACGTGACAGCTTCAGCGGCACGGAGGCGAGGCTGCGCAGCTCGGTCTTGGTGTACTCGTCGATCACCTGGGCCAGCGGCAACACGAACAGGCGTGAGGGGTATTTACCCACCAGTCCATCCCAGCTCGATAGCTGCACGTCGCCCACGAACGCACGGTAGGACAACACCAGGTGCTGGTCCAGGTCGAGGCGACAATCCGGCCCGCGTGGCCGTCCGGGTGCACAGATCACCAGGCGCAACATGCTGTGGCCCCAACGGCTGACCCAGTTCTGATTGGCCTCTGCCAGTAGATAATCGACGGAGTAGACCCGCTCCGGATCGACCTGGCCCAAAGGCGTCTTGGCAAAGTCATTGCCGGCGTTGAGGAAGGCGAAGGTCTTGCCGCAATCGTTCTTGGCCGCCGGTGCCCAGCCGAAACGCTCCTTGTAGTAGCGGTACAGCGCAGGGCGACGACAGGCGTAGCTCGGGTCGAGGAGGAAATACTCCATGTTGACCGCGACGAATTCCTTGGGGCTGCTGGTCTCGTAGATATCCGGGCTGCGGGCGATCTGGCGGTTGTGTTGTTCGCGCTCGCCCCGACGGCCAACGTACTGTTGCCAGCCGGCAAGGTCGAGCAGGCGCGGATCATCGCTGAAAGTAAAGCGCCTATCGGACTGCCCACGGCATTGATCGGGAATGCCGATCAGCCCTGAACTGCCGCTGCGTTGGGTGCAGCGCTGGATCAGCGTGCGTTCCGCGTTTGGCCAAAGGCGCGAGCGATCATAAATATGGGTCAGCTCATGCAGCACCGTGGCGAGCATTTCCCGGCGTACAGTGCCATGGGGGCGATAGGTTTTCTTGGTGGCGGCGCTGCCATCGGTGAGGCTCGCCAACAAATTGCGATTCAGATCGAGTTCGGAAACCAGCGACGCCTGACCGTAGGCATCGCTGCGCATGTTATCGGTCCAGCCGACGTCGATACGCCGGTCAAGCTGCTCGACGAACCGTGGCGGCAATGCCTGCATGGCTTCATCAAGCAAAGCCTGGCTGGCCCGCTGTTGCGCGGGGCTAAGGCCTTCGGTCTTGAGGTGTAGTTCGAGGTCGGCGTGGGCCGTGCTGCCAAACAGCAGCAGGGCCCCGGCCAACAGCCAGGAAGCTGGAGACCTCACAGTGCGAGGATGGCTTCGGCGAGATCCTGATCACTGGCATCGCGGGCTTCAGGAACGCGAGTGCGCAACAAATTGAGAGCAGATTCCAGATGTGCACCACGAATATCGCCGTTGCTGGCGACGAAACTGGCGGCATCGTCCTGGGCTTCACGGACGATTTTAGAGTCGCGGATCGACGTCGTGGTGTCGGAAGTGAAATCCAGTGTGCGCTGGGTGGCACGAATAAGGATGTTGCTGGTGGCAACCAGGGTTTGGGCCTGGGCCACATCAGCCAACAACAATAGGCCAAGGGTGGCGACAATCAGCGGGTTACGCATGGAACGACTCCGGAGAAACATGGGATAACTATTGGACGAGAATTGCTTGTGCCAGTTCAAGGTCACTGGCATGAAGTTTTGGCTGGGCCTGGCGCAGGTAATCCAAGGCCGACTCCAGTCGTGCGCCTCTCATTCGACCATCACTGGCGATGAATACCGCGGCATCATCCCGGGCGGCGAGCAGTTTATGGTCGAAGGGGGCGGAGGTCACCAGGCTTGAAGCATAACTGCTGGCCACAACGCCCTGGGTAGACAGGTTGAACGCGTCGAAGGCATGGACAACCCCCGAGTAACTGGCCGCTAGTAATACTGGAGCAATCAGCAGGTTTGGAAGAAAACGCATGAGACTCGATAGTTGAAAGTGAGTCCCAAGGCTAGCGCACGGCCCGGGCTAGAGCCAGTGCTGAAACATTGGGACACGTCACCCGTGTCCCACATCAGGTAAACGCTTAGATGGTCAGGATTGCCTGGGCCAACTGTGCGTCTGTTGCGTTCAGCTGTGGAGCCTGATGACGAATGTGGTCAAGTGCGCTTTCCAGTTTCACCCCGCGGATGCTGCCTTCGCTGGCGACGAAGCTGGCGGCGTCGTCACGGGCCGCGAGCACGATTTTGTCATCCTTGAACGAGGACGTGACATCGGAGGTTGCGTCGGAGGTGGCCTTGAGTGCATTGACGACGGCATCGGTGGTCACGATGAAGCTGGTGGCGTGGGCATTGGCCGCGACGGCAAGCAGGGCTGCAGCGCTGAGCAGACGAAGACGGGACATGGTGTAACTCCTTTGGATAAGACGATAAAGGTGATGCAGTGTCTGGTGATTCAGACACCAGGCACTCGGGGGTGGCGCCACGTTCTGATTTGATATTAGGCCTTAGCAGGTCGTTTCGAACAGCCTATAAGAGAAAAGGTTGCTAAAAATCGGTTCGAGCGGTTGATCGTCGATTGCAAGCTGTATCGGTCTAATCTTCAAATACGAAAACTGTACCTGTTTGCGCATTGATATCACCTGAAACGACAAAGCCCGTCGTGGAATCCCACGACGGGCTTTGTTTGTGCAATTCGGGTTGCTGGCGGTGGACCCTGCGGGTCAGAGCCAGCGACGCTAACTTAGCGCCAGAACGGCTTGCTCAGCTCTTCATAGCGTTGTGCTTCGCTAATCCCGGCGTCAGCCAGCAGACGCGAATCCAGGCGAGCCAGTTGGTGGCGGCTGGAGATGCGGCGCTGCCACAGCATCAGGTTGGCGATAACGCGCAAAGGCATGGAAGCCTGGGTTTTTGCAGCAGTGTCTTCGAAGAACAGATCGGAACTGAGTGTACGTTCCATGGTTTTCATCCTTCCGCTTGTGGCGGGATTAGGTAGTGGCTTAACTGGTGCCCATGATCCTCTTGTTTGCCTAGCCTCTGTAGATACAGTTCACCTGTATTGTGAGAGCTCAGTTAACTGTTTATAGGGGGTGTACTGGTCGAAAATGAGGCAACTGTACCTGTCTGCGCCATTATGGTGCGATTTTGCTGATTTTCATGAGAGAGGTAGGAAAATTCGGTAGGAAATGACCGGTACAGCAGTACAGTTTTTGTCAGATTTTGAAGTAGCAACAGCGAGCTGACGAAACTGTGTTTGCGTCAGCTGCCATCTGTATCAATCAAACAGTGATCATTCTCCCGGTTTCTTCCAGGTTCATGTGCCAGCTCAGTGCATCGCGCAGGATATGGGGCGTGTGTCCGCCGATGGCGCAGGCAGCCGTGAAGTAGTCGTTCAGTGCCTCGCGATAATCCGGGTGTACGCAGTTGTCGATGATGACGCGTGCCCGCTCCCGGGGTGCCAGGCCGCGCAGGTCCGCCAGGCCGACTTCGGTGACGAGGATGTCGACATCATGTTCGGTATGGTCAACGTGGCTGACCATCGGCACCACGCTGGAAATCGCCCCGCCCTTGGCGATCGACTTGGTGACGAAAATCGCCAGGTGCGCATTACGCGCGAAGTCGCCCGAGCCGCCAATGCCGTTCATCATCCGCGTGCCGCAGACATGGGTGGAGTTGACGTTGCCATAGATATCGAATTCAAGGGCGGTGTTGATGCCGATGATGCCGAGACGGCGGACCACTTCCGGGTGGTTGGAGATTTCCTGAGGTCGCAGCACCAGCTTGTCCTTATAACGCTCCAGGTTGCCGAATACGTCAGCGTTGCGGCGGCTCGACAAGGTGATCGAACTGCCAGAGGCAAAACTCAGCTTGCCGGCATCGATCAAGTCGAACGTCGAGTCCTGAAGCACCTCGGAGTACATGGTCAGGTCTTCGAATGGCGAATCGATCAAACCACACATCACTGAGTTGGCGATGGTGCCGATCCCGGCTTGCAGTGGGCCGAGCTTGTTGGTCATGCGTCCCGCGTCGACCTCTTGCTTGAAGAAGTCGATCAGATGATCGGCGATCGCCTGGGTATCCACGTCCGGGGGCAGCACGGTGGACGGTGAGTCAGACTGATTGGTGACCACGATCGCGACGATCTTTTCCGGTGGAATCGGGATGGCGGTGCTGCCAATGCGATCGTCGACCTTGACCAAGGGAATCGGCGTACGGGTCGGACGATAGGTCGGTATATAGATGTCGTGCAGACCTTCGAGGTTGGGGTTGTGCGCCAGATTGATCTCGACGATCACGTGCTTGGCGAAAATCGCGAAGCTGGCCGAGTTCCCCACGGAAGTGGTCGGCACGATATGGCCTTGCTCGGTAATGGCCACGGCTTCGATCACCGCGATGTCCGGCAGCTTCAGTTGCTGGTTGCGCAGTTGCTCGACGGTTTCCGAAAGGTGCTGGTCAATGAACATCACATCGCCAGCGTTGATCGCCTTGCGCAAGGTGCTGTCCACCTGGAACGGCATGCGTCGTGACAATACGCCAGCTTCGGTGAGCTGTTTGTCGAGGTCGTTGCCCAGGCTGGCGCCGGTCATCAGGCTGATCTTCAGCGGGGTGACTTTGGCCCGTTCGGCCAGTGCGTGGGGCACGGCCTTGGCTTCGCCGGCGCGGGTGAAGCCGCTCATGCCGACGGTCATGCCGTCCTCAATCAGAGCGGCAGCCTCGGCGGCGCTCATCACTTTATCCAACAACGAAGGCAGGCGAATACGGTCACGGTACATGGATTGTTATCTCGGGCAACGGGTAGCAGGACATGCAGTCTAGTGAATTTCACGGCGCTGTGTCCCGCTACCAAGGTCGCAAACGAGGTGTCTATTCCGGTGCTTTCAGACAAAACACCGTTACCGTTTCGGTAACAACGCGACGGTTTGGCCATTGATTATCGCAAACAAAAACGCCCCGACGAGTCGGGGCGTTTTGGTACTGCGAAACGGTCTTACTCGACGGCTTTAACCATGTCTTCGATGACTTTCTTGGCGTCGCCGAAGACCATCATGGTTTTGTCCAGGTAGAACAGTTCGTTGTCCAGACCGGCATAACCGCTGGCCATCGAGCGCTTGTTGACGATGATGGTCTTGGCCTTGAACGCTTCGAGGATCGGCATACCGGCAATCGGCGATTTCGGATCGTTCTTCGCGGCCGGGTTGACCACATCGTTCGCGCCCAGCACCAGCACCACGTCGGCCTGGCCGAACTCGGAGTTGATGTCGTCCATCTCGAACACCTGGTCGTAAGGCACTTCAGCCTCGGCCAGCAGTACGTTCATGTGGCCAGGCATACGACCGGCAACCGGGTGGATCGCGTACTTCACGGTCACACCACGGTGGGTCAGCTTCTCGGTCAGTTCCTTCAGCGCATGCTGGGCACGGGCTACCGCCAGGCCGTAGCCCGGAACGATGATCACGGTGTCGGCGTTGGTCAGCAGGAAGGTTGCATCGTCAGCCGAACCGGATTTCACCGGACGCGCTTCTTTCGAGCCTGCAGGGCCTGCGTCTGCCGTGTTGCCGAAACCGCCGAGCAATACGTTGAAGAACGAGCGGTTCATCGCCTTGCACATGATGTACGAGAGGATCGCACCGGACGAACCTACCAGCGAACCGGCGATGATCAGCATCGAGTTGTTCAGCGAGAAGCCGATACCTGCTGCCGCCCAACCGGAGTAGCTGTTGAGCATGGACACCACGACCGGCATGTCGGCACCGCCGATCGGGATGATGATCAGCACGCCAAGCACGAAGGCCAGCGCCAGCATCACGGCGAAAGCGGTGTAGTCGCCGGTGAGCATGAAGGTCACGCCCAGGGCCAGTGTGGCCAGGCCCAGCAACAGGTTCAGCTTGTGCTGACCGCCAAACTGTACCGGCGCGCCTTGGAACAGGCGGAACTTGTACTTGCCCGCCAGTTTACCGAAGGCAATGACCGAGCCGGAGAAGGTGATCGCACCGATGGCAGCGCCCAGGAAAAGCTCCAGGCGGTTACCGGCCGGAATCGCATCGCCGAGGTTCTGGACGATGCCCAGCGACTGTGGCTCGACCACGGCGGCCACGGCGATGAACACCGCAGCCAGGCCGATCATGCTGTGCATGAAGGCGACCAGTTCGGGCATCTTGGTCATTTCAACGCGTTTGGCCATGATCGTACCGACAGTGCCGCCGATCAGCAGGCCGACGATCACGTAGACGATACCGTCGTGGGCCAGCTCGGCGCCCAGCTTGTAGATCAGGCCAACCGTGGTGAGGATCGCCAGGCCCATGCCAAGCATGCCGAACAGGTTGCCGCGACGCGACGTGGTTGGGTGCGAGAGTCCCTTGAGCGCCTGGATGAAGCAGACCGAGGCGATCAAATACAGGGAAGTAACCAGGTTCATGCTCATGCTTGCTGCACCTCAGCCTTGATTGCTTCGGCCTTGGCTGCCGGAGCTTTTGCTGGAGCCGCTTTCTTCTTGAACATTTCCAGCATGCGCCGGGTAACCAGGAAGCCACCGAACACGTTGACCGCAGCCAGGGCCACGGCGAGGGTGCCCATGGTCTTGCCCAGTGGGGTCACGGTGAGGGCGGCAGCCAGCATGGCGCCGACGATGACGATGGCCGAGATCGCGTTGGTCACGGCCATCAGGGGGGTGTGCAGTGCAGGGGTCACGTTCCAGACCACGTGGTAGCCGACATAGATGGCCAGCACGAAGATGATCAGGTTGTAGATACCGTGAGAGATCAGCATGTCTTCCATTGTTTTTATCCTCAGCCGTTCTTGCGCACGATCTGGCCGTCGCGGCACATCAGGCACGCGGCGACGATATCGTCTTCAAGGTTGATCACCAGTTGTCCTTCTTTATCGAACAACAGTTTCATGAAGTCCAGCAGGTTGCGTGCATACAGTGCCGAGGCGTCGGCAGCGACTGCGGCCGCCAGGTTGGTCGGGCCAACGATGGTTACGCCATTCTCGACAACCACCTGGTCGGCCACGGTCAGCGGGCAGTTACCGCCTTGGGCAGCCGCCAGGTCGATGACCACCGAGCCCGGTTTCATCTGGGCCACGGTCTCTGCGCTGAGCAGCGTCGGCGCCTTGCGACCCGGAATCAGCGCCGTGGTAATGACGATGTCGGCCTGTTTGGCGCGTTCGTGCACGGCCACGGCCTGGCGCTGCATCCAGCTGGCCGGCATCGGGCGAGCGTAGCCGCCGACACCGACGGCGCATTCGCGCTCTTCGTCGGTCTCGTAAGGTACGTCGACGAACTTGGCGCCCAGGGATTCGATCTGTTCTTTTACCGCCGGACGCACGTCAGACGCTTCGATCACCGCACCCAGGCGCTTGGCCGTAGCGATGGCCTGCAGCCCGGCAACACCGGCGCCGAGAATCAGCACCCGCGCCGCTTTCACGGTGCCCGCGGCGGTCATCAGCATCGGCATGAAGCGCGGATAGTGATGAGCGGCCAGCAACACGGCTTTATAGCCGGCGATGTTGGCTTGCGAGGACAGCACGTCCAGGCTCTGTGCGCGAGAGGTGCGAGGAGCAGCCTCCAAGGCAAAGGCAGTAATGCCGCACTCAGCCATCTTGGCGATGGTTTCGTTGTTGAACGGATTGAGCATCCCCACCACAACGGTGCCGCTCTTAATCAGCGCAAGCTCGCTGTCGCTGGGGGCGACCACCTTCAAAATCAGCTCTGCACCAAACGCCTCGCTGGCACTGCCAATGGCCGCGCCTGCGGCTTCATAGGCACTGTCGACAACACTGGCATTGATGCCGGCGCCGCTTTGTACAGTGACCTTGTGACCCTGGCCGATCAGCTTCTTGATGGTTTCGGGGGTTGCAGCAACCCGTGTTTCACCGGTCTGGGTTTCGAGAGGAACACCAATGTGCACGTCAAATCTCCTGCGTGATCTTATTGAGTAAACCCATGCACTACGGATGGTGCGGCTGGGGCGGCCGATCAGCACGACCCCGCCAAATTCAGGCGGGGCGCGGCATTTTGCAGGCGAACTTTGTGCCCTTACAAGGGATTATGACGGGTGACGGAAAATTAACTACAAGTCACCCCGTGACCGAATGTCGCAACCAAACGGCTCAATCCCTTCTAGGCCGTGCCTTTCGGGCATTTTGGCGCAAATCCAACAATTTACACATCGGCCATATGAATGATGCGGAATCGACCTGGAATAGTGGCGCAAAGCCGCGTCTTCAGGCGCTTGTGGCACGTTTTTACTGCTTTCTCGTACAGTTTCTCTCTATGCGACAAATACTTATATCTGTAGGGTTTTCATTTTTTTGACTACGAGGTCAGATAAGTTCTGCAGGCCTTTATCCTTCTAGGCTGTAGCCATGGGCCTGATTTACCAGCCAGTCCCGAAAAGCCCTCAAAGACGCCGATTCGACCTTTCTCTCCGGAATCATCAGGTAATAGGCCTTGATGCTGGAGAGCGCCTGCGGGCTGGCGATCACCAGGCGAGCCTCGGCCAATTCGCGCTGAATCAGAAATGGCGGGATCAGTGCAATCCCCATGTCGTGCATCGCCGCCTGGGCCAGCATGGAGAATAGCTCGTAGCGCGGCCCTGTCATGTCGCGTGGGACGTTCAGGTGCTGAGAGTCGAACCATTGGCGCCAGGCGTAGGGGCGGGTGGTCTGTTGCAGAAGGGGAAGTTCGGCGATTTCAGCGGCTGTCAGGGCATTTTTTTGGCCCAATAGGTTGGGGCTGCACACGGGCATCGGATTTTCGCCCATCAGCCTGTGGGATTCAGTACCCGACCAATCCGCATCACCGAAGTAGATCGCCGCGTCGAAATCGGTGTCGGCAAACAGAAACGGCCGTGTGCGGTTGGTCAGGTTGACTGTTACTTCCGGGTGTTTCTGTTGAAAGTCCTTGAGCCTGGGCAGCAGCCACTGGGTCCCGAACGTTGGAACTACGGCCAGTTCTATGACGTTGGTCCCCTGTTGGCCCATCACGGACAAGGTGTCGCGCTCAACCGCATCGAGTTGGGTGGCAACTCGGCGACTGTAGGAAAGACCCGCCTCCGTCAGCTTGACCCCGCGTCGGGAGCGTCGGAACAGTTCCACGCCCAGGAACTCCTCGAGGCTGGCGATCTGTCGGCAAATTGCCCCTTGGGTCAGCGAAAGCTCCTGGGCTGCCTTGGTAAAGCTTTCATGGCGGGCGGCGGCCTCAAAGCTGATCAGGGCCGTTGTGCTGGGTATTTTCCTGCGCATGTACGTCAACCTCACTAATACGTCGCCTCAAATGGCTTTTGCGACGTCTCGGAGTGAGAAATTAGCACAACAGTATGCGAAATCCTCGTTTGCCCAGACAGCGAACCCGGCCTAGGATCACTCCACGTTATTTGACCTGTTTCGAGAGGACACACTCATGGCCGGTAAAGCTAGCTTCAACTGGATCGATCCCCTGCTGCTGGATCAACAGCTCACCGAAGAAGAGCGCATGATCCGCGACACCGCTGCGCAGTTCGCTCAGCAGAGTCTCGCACCGCGTGTGCTCGAAGCCTTCCGCCATGAAAAGACCGATCCGGCGATCTTCCGTGAAATGGGCGAAGTGGGCCTGCTGGGCGCAACCATTCCCGAGCAGTACGGCGGCAGCGGCCTGAACTACGTCAGCTACGGTTTGATTGCGCGTGAAGTCGAGCGCGTCGACTCCGGCTACCGCTCGATGATGAGCGTGCAATCCTCGTTGGTAATGGTGCCGATCAATGAATTCGGTACTGAAGCCCAGAAACAGAAATACCTGCCAAAACTGGCGTCGGGCGAGTGGATCGGCTGCTTTGGCCTGACCGAGCCAAACCATGGCTCCGATCCGGGTGCAATGATCACCCGTGCACGGAAAGTGGAAGGCGGCTATAGCCTGACCGGCAACAAGATGTGGATCACCAACAGCCCAATCGCCGACGTATTCGTGGTTTGGGGCAAGGACGATGCCGGCGACATCCGCGGCTTCGTTCTGGAGAAGGGCTGGAAAGGCCTTAGCGCTCCGGCGATTCACGGCAAGGTTGGCCTGCGGGCATCGATCACCGGTGAGATCGTCATGGACAACGTGTTCGTTCCGGAAGAAAACATCTTCCCTGACGTCCGTGGCCTGAAAGGTCCTTTCACCTGCTTGAATTCGGCCCGTTACGGCATCTCCTGGGGAGCGCTGGGCGCCGCTGAGTTCTGCTGGCACACCGCTCGCCAATACACCCTGGATCGTCAACAGTTCGGTCGCCCATTGGCCGCTACCCAGTTGATCCAGAAGAAGCTGGCTGACATGCAGACCGAAATCACCCTGGCGCTGCAAGGCTGCCTGCGTCTGGGTCGCATGAAGGACGAAGGCACTGCCGCGGTTGAAATTACCTCGATGATGAAGCGCAATTCCTGCGGCAAGTCCCTGGATATCGCTCGCATGGCCCGTGACATGCTGGGTGGTAACGGTATCTCGGATGAGTTCGGGGTTGCTCGTCATCTGGTCAACCTGGAAGTGGTGAATACCTATGAGGGTACGCATGACGTCCACGCGCTGATCCTCGGTCGCGCACAGACCGGCATCCAGGCGTTCTATTAATAGGAGAACGTCATGGGCGCGCTTTCACATCTACGGGTACTGGATTTATCGCGGGTGTTGGCTGGGCCATGGTCCGGCCAGATCCTCGCCGACCTTGGCGCCGAGGTGATCAAGGTCGAGCGTCCGGGCAATGGCGATGACACGCGCGCCTGGGGCCCTCCGTTCCTCAAGGACGCCTATGGCGAGAACACCAGCGAGGCTGCCTATTACTTGTCGGCCAACCGCAACAAGCAATCGGTCACCATCGACTTCACGCGTCCAGAGGGGCAGAAGCTGGTGCGTGACTTGGCGGCCAAGTCGGACATCCTCATCGAGAATTTCAAGGTCGGCGGTCTGGCGGCCTACGGTCTGGACTATGAGTCGCTGAAAGCGATCAATCCTGATCTGATTTATTGCTCGATCACCGGGTTTGGGCAAACCGGTCCTTACGCCAAGCGCGCAGGTTATGACTTCATGATCCAGGGCCTTGGCGGCCTGATGAGCCTGACGGGTCGACCTGAGGGCGAAGAAGGTGCGGGGCCGGTCAAGGTGGGTGTGGCACTGACGGATATCCTCACCGGGCTGTATTCCACTGTGGCTATCCTGGCCGCGCTTGCGCATCGAGACCACGATGGTGGTGGGCAGCATATCGATATGGCATTGCTGGATGTTCAGGTCGCCTGTTTGGCCAATCAGGCCATGAACTACCTGACAACGGGCAATGCGCCAAAGCGCCTGGGTAATGCACACCCGAACATCGTGCCTTATCAGGACTTCCCTACGGCTGATGGCGACTTCATCCTGACGGTCGGGAATGACGGGCAGTTTCGCAAGTTTGCCGAAGTGGCGGGGCAGCCCCAGTGGGCGGACGATCCGCGTTTTGCGACCAACAAATTGCGGGTGGCAAACCGGGCGGTGCTGATCCCCCTGATCCGTCAGGCTACGGTGTTCAAGACTACCGCCGAATGGGTTGCTCAGTTGGAACAGGCCGGTGTGCCGTGTGGCCCCATCAATGACCTGGCGCAGATGTTTGAAGATCCCCAGGTCAAGGCGCGCGGGTTGGCCATCGAGTTGCCTCACGTGCTGGCTGGCATGGTGCCTCAGGTGGCCAGTCCTATACGGTTGTCCAAAACGCCAGTGGAGTATCGGTATGCACCGCCTTTACTGGGCGAGCATACGCTGGAGATTTTGCAGCGGGTGCTGAATCTGGATGCTGGGGCCGTGTCTGCACTCAAGGCTTCAGGAGTTCTCTGAACGGGCTCTTCTATATAGAGGAGAGTTTGTCTCCTCTATACAGGGTTCAATCGGGGCATTTTGGTGCTTGCTGCAAGTTATTGAAAGAAAAGCGGAATCAATGCTTGACGGCAGATTCTGGAAGCCTATAATTCGCCCCACTTCCGGCGCAGTCGAAACGGAAAACTCCTTGGTAAACAATGAGTTACGAAGTTTTCGGCAGCAGGTTGCTTCAGTTCATCGAAGCGCCAAGGAGTTGAAAAAGAGGTGTTGACAGCAGCGTGTAACGCTGTAGAATTCGCCTCCCGCTGATGAGAGATCTGAAGCGCAAGTGGTTGAAGTTGTTAAGGTTTCCTTGAAAACTTCTGAAAA